>CADCLG010000003.1 GCA_902802305.1 uncultured Spirochaetaceae bacterium | reverse complement strand
GCAGTAGTCAAACTCAATACCCTGACCAATTCTGTTAGGACCACCGCCCAAAATCATAATCTTCTTCTTGTTGTCTGTTGCAACAGAAGTGTCTTTTTCGGCGTTGTAGGTTGAATAGTAGTAGCAGGCATTTTCAACACCGCTTACAGGAACACGCAGCCAAGCTTCTTTAATACCAAGCTCCTTGCGGCGGTTACGGATATCCTTTTCAGAAACCTTCAAAATCTTTGACAAATACTTGTCGCTGAAACCATCTTTTTTAGCACGAATCAGCAAATCATCAGCAGGAACACGGCCAGGGTTCTTAAGCATTTCCTCTTCAAGATCAACAAGCTCTTTCATCTGCTGCAGGAAGAACTCCTTAACATAAGTTATTTCTGACAATTTTGTCAGAGGAACACCCTTACGGATTGCTTCGTAAAGCTGGAAGTAGCGCTCGCTCGAAGCAGTCTTAAGCATTTCGCACAATTCTTCGGCGCTTTTCTTATTAAAGTCCTTAGCAAAACCAAGACCGCTGCGACCATTTTCAAGACCACGAATAGCCTTCTGGAAAGTTTCTTTGAAGGTTTTACCAATAGCCATAACCTCGCCAACAGCCTTCATTGAAGTTCCCAACTCATCCTTAGCACCGCGGAACTTTTCAAAAGCCCAGCGAGCAAACTTAAGAACAACATAATCGCCATCAGGAGCGCCACCCAAAGTATATTTATCAAGAGTGCCGTCTCGCCAGTAAGGAATCTCGTCCAGGGTCAAACCGCTTGCCAATTTTGCAGAAATCAGCGCGATTGGGAAGCCTGTAGCCTTAGAAGCCAAAGCTGATGAGCGCGAAGTTCTAGGGTTAATTTCAATAATAACAACACGGCCAGTCTTAGGATTATGAGCAAACTGAACGTTAGTACCGCCAATTACACCAATTTTTTCAACAATCCTAAAGGCCATTTCCTTAAGACGCTTGTCCAAATCCTTATCAATCGTCATAAACGGAGCGGCACAGAAAGAGTCGCCAGTGTGAACACCAACCGCATCAATATTTTCAATAGAACAAATTGCAACCATCTGGTTTTTAGAGTCGCGAACAACCTCGTACTCAAGCTCTTCCCAACCAAGAATAGACTCTTCAATCAAACACTGGTGTGTCAAAGATAAATCCAAACCATTTGCAACAATAGTGCGCAGCTCTTCAACATTGTAGCAGAAACCGCCGCCAGCACCACCCATAGTGTAAGCCGGTCGAACAACAAGTGGGTAACCAATTTCTTCAGCAATCTTTTCTGCACCTTCAACCGTGTGACAAATATCAGAGCGAGGAGTATCAATACCAAGGTCCTTCATTGTCTCCTTAAAAATCTCACGGTCCTCCCCGCGCTCAATAGCATCAAGGTTTACACCAATAACTTTTACACCGTATTTATCAAGAACGCCGGCCTTGTTCAATTCCATAGCCATATTCAAACCAGTCTGACCACCAAGATTCGGCAGCAGGGCATCAGGACGCTCCGGCATCAGGACGCTCCTTTTCAATAATCTGACTCAAACGCTCAACGTTCAGCGGCTCAATATAAGTAGCATCAGCCATAACCGGGTCAGTCATAATAGTTGCCGGAATCGAGTTTACAAGCACAATCTTATAACCCAATTCCCGCAGCGCCTTACAAGCCTGAGTTCCCGAATAATCAAACTCGCACGCCTGACCAATCACAATCGGCCCCGAACCAATAATCAAAACCTTTTTGATGTCTGTTCTCTTCATATTCTATATAACTCCTATAAAACCACGCGGGTAAAAAAAAGCGAGTCCCTAAAAAAGAAACTCGCCATTGAAATCACAAAATAAAAAAAGTATGAACACTTTTATTAACCATGAGAATTGACATTTCAAAACAAACTTCAGTTTTCATACTGAAACAGTTCTATATCAAAAATCGGATTTTCGGGCAATAGGTTGAAAATCTATATCTCTTATCACTACTTTTATAAAACTCATTATTGTTATATAACCTCAGTTTCTTTCTGGAACTATCAGATTAATTGTTCTTCGTGACGGTGTTCCACTAAAATAAAAAGTATACATTTCACCCTTTTCCAACGGCATTATTATTTTCTTGTCTCTTACATTGCAAACGTATTGTCTATTAATTAACAAATTCGTTATATATGATTTCAATTCTTCTTTTTGAAGAAGTCGTTCATAAAATACAGTTTCTAGTTTACAACTTTGAATAATATATATTTCATCGAAATTATCAGAATAATCATAACTATTATATTGTTCTATATAGATTTGATCATTTTTCTTTATTCCCTTCTTAGCTGCTGTACTGCCAGTTTGAACTTCATCAACAGCATACACCATTGATGATCCTGCAAAATTCTTTATTGAAAATCCCAATGAAACAAAATTTTCAATATATTCATCCAAAATATTTTCCAAAAGAGCATAATTGTCTATATAATTTTGCTCTCTTTTTTGTTGCTCTTTCTTTTCTTTGTTACGACTTTCTTTTTCTATACGATCTTTTTCCGCCTGTAATTCTGTTTGTGAAAAAAATTTAACCTTATCAACAAGAATCTGTATTTCAGCAGCTTTTTTTATAAAAGAACGCATTTTATCATAATCAGAATCACTTTCTTTATAGCCAGTAGTTTTATAAAGCCCGTAATTTAAATAAACACCAACAGGTTTTACTGTGATTTCATTAGCATCAATTGAATTTATAATATCTTCTGTTGCACCTGCAAATTTGTATTCATATTTTTCTTCTCCAGACTTTACACCAAAAATACTCTGCCTGTTTCCTTGCATTAACAATTTATTGGTTTTATCATAAATACCAAACTGCAAATCATACGGAATATATTTTCCATTTCCAAAAGAAGATATCAAAAGAAACAAAACAGGCAGGTATATAATAATTCACGCAAGAATCAGTTGAAAGAGCGATACCTGACTGCTGGTAATACTTTGTAATTTCATTTCTTAATTCATTTTCATATTCATTAATTATTTTATTTCTTTTTCCTTGATATTTTTCTTCTATTTTTAATAGTTCTTCTAATTTCGAAAAATCATACATATCTATTTTGCTTTCTTCTTGTTCTTTCCAATTTTCAATGTTTTTTATTGCATTTTTGAAATTATCAGAACCTACAAAAATATTAAGGTAAGGAATACGTCTATCGTCTAGAACTGTATAATAGTTATCCACTTTCTCACCTGTAAAGAAAACATCTGATATCATTTTAAACTTTTCTGTGAGTTTACAATCACATTCCATTAAATATGTAGCTGTTTTATTTTCGTAATTTAATTCTCCACGTTTTAAAATATCATTATAATAGAATTCATAAGGTGGAAATTCAGTAAAATACTTATAAAAGTTCATTAAAACTTTTTCCCAATGTTCCTTAGGATTATCCCAAAGAGAAAGATCTAGCCCTTCAGTGCCTTTTTTTAATTTACTACTCAATGAATCGAGTCTCTGCTTTGCTTCAACTCCTGCATTCTCACTTTTCATTGCATCATAATAATAGCCCATTGCATAAGCATATTCTTTGTTTGATTCATATTTTTCTCCTTTTTCAAGAAGAGTTTTATAATTCTCAGCAAAAACATTTGAAAATAATATAATGATTGTTATCCAGAAAATAAATTTCTTTTTCATAATAAATACACTCCTTTTTTTTATTATTTTATTCCATTCACTTCAAATGAAAGTTTTTGACCATTTTTTAATTTAAAACTTGGAACAATATAAGTAAAAATGTTCATATCATCAGAAAGAAGTTTTAGAATATCTTCAAAATCTTTTTCTCCACCCTCCAAAAGATTATCATATACATCACGATAATCTTCAGAGACTACTATCAAATTGATTACAAAACGATATCGTAAACGGTACATAAGACTTTGACCAAGTGCCATTTTGATTCCGTTTAATCCATTTGTTCCGCTAATATACTTAACTTCAATAGCAATACCATCATCGCCTATTGTCATATCAGGGCGATGCTTTTTTCCAAAACAAAACACAGACTGTACAGTTGTTTCCTTATTTTGTTGTGTTATGATTTTGTCACTAAATACTTCTTGTTTTGCATCAAGAATCGATGAAAGTCTATTTTCAAAAGCCTTTTCATCATCCCCATTTATGTTCATTATGTTTCCGTTGTTTCCTTTTTTTAGAAGATTATCAATATAAATAATATCGTTCCAAAATCCTCCACTCCGTTTTCCTTGTTTAAATCCCATAAAATCTCCTTATTTTTATTGTCTAGTAAATAATACTTTATTTTATCATACCTAGTTTATAAAACTAATTATATATCACATAGGCATATCTGTCTATTTTAACTTCAAGCATAGTAAAAAGTTCCTATCATATTATGAGAATATGAGTTTTAATGAGAATTTAAAAGAGGCAATGTATTGTAAAAATTTAACAACAGTACAACTCGCTGCATTGGCAGACATTAATTCAGGAACAATAAGCAACTATCTCAAAACAAAAGGCTCTATGCCTCCTGCCGATAAAGCCCTCAAACTTGCAAAGGCTTTAGATGTAAGTGTTGATTTTTTAGTAAACGGATTTGATACAAAAACAGAATCTTCAATTCAGCAAAAAAGTCCATTTCCAATTGAAGTTTTCAAAATAGCCCAGAATATGATAGATTTGGAAAAAGATGAACTTTCTGCCATCAAGGCAATGGTAGATGTTCTAAAGAAAAAGAAAGAATAGTCTCAACGCCTTTAATGTATTTAAAAAGCATTTTTTTTGAATCAAAATAAAAGAAAATTTATCTAACATATTTCGCAAATATCAGAGATAAACGTCTATTCCTTCAGCAGTTTTCTATCCTCAATGTTTTCCAAGACCTGCATTTGATGAATTGCAATTTTATTCAGGTTTTCCATATTACTTAAGCAAATCAACTGATTGATGGTAGCATAATCGCGAATATTACCCTTTAGATCGGGATTAGCCATTCGCCATTCTACAGCAGTTAAACCGAACATTGCAACATTAAGTATATCGGCTTCATCTGCGTATACAAAGGATTTTTGAGCAGGAGTAAGCTCTGGAGGAATAAGATTCTGTTTTATTGCATCAGTATGGATTCGGTAGTTGATTTTTGCAAGTTCACGCTTGGCACTCCATCCGAGCTGAGATTGTTCTTCGGCTTTAAGTCGCTGAAATTCCTTTACGATATAAATCTTAAATTCAGGACTTATCCACATTGCGAACTCAAACGCGATATCCTTGTGCGCATAAGTTCCGCCGTACCTTCCGGCTTTTGCTTGTAAACTGATTGCATTTGTACGCTCAACAAATTCTTTCACGCTGATTTTGAAGCTGTTCAACCCCGATTGATTTTTAATTGTGGCGAATTCGCCATAATTAAAAGTAGGATTATAAACTTTTTCCCAAATGCCAATATATTCAAGCGTATTGCGATTTCTAAGCCAGTCAGTTATGAAAAACTCACCATCTTTTGCCTTGAGCATATCTGTAAGACAAAGATAATCTTCATCATTTATATGAATTACTGTAATTTCCGTATTTTCAACCGTGATTTTTGCCATTTTTCACTCCTTAAGTTCTTGAAATATAGTATAACCCATTTAAAATAAAATTCATTAAACTAGTAACTTAATTCTTTTTGTTACTTACCGTTGTATACTTTTCATAATGTTATATATAAAAGGAGTTAAATTATGTTTTGTTTAGTTAAATTATTATGTCTTCCAGATGGTTATGATCCAAAATTGAAAGGAGTAGAGTTTTTTAAAACTTTTGAGCAAGCTAAGAAGAGAACTGAGGAACTAATAAAAGAGTTTTTTGATGAATATGGAGAAGATTCTGAAGAAGAAGCTTCTCCTGAAAACCCTGTTGCTGTAGCTTGCAATGGAGAAGTTACTTGGTTTGGTTTTATAGAAGAAGTAAAGGATACTAAAGATCTTTTAAGCAAACTGGCATAAAAAATTACGTAGGTTCATAAATAGACATTATTAAGAACCTGCGTAAACCTTTTGTAAAAATGTTAGTTGTTTTTATTTCCAGAATATTGTTTCTATATGTTTTTCTTCTTTTTCCTTTACAATAATCTTTTTAACATTTTTACGTTTTGAATCAGCCTTAATTAAAATCCAATCATCAAAAAAATCAAACAAAGATTTGCAGGATTTACAGTTCCAATAATTGATGTTGCTGAAACATCTAAGAATTTAAAAGATATTAGAGAAAATCAGAAGATTTCTATTTCTGAACTCCAACAAGTCTTTAATATGCAAAATCCTCAATCAATTACTCTGAGTATTTCTGAACCAAAACCTGCTTATGGGCTTTCTGACGATATAGTAGATTATATAAATAAAAATAGTTCGGAATTTGTAATTATTGCTCTTAGAAATTATTTTGCAATTTCCAGCCTTTAAAACCCTTTCTCAAACCGTTCCAGCAGCTTTTCTTTCTTATTGTTCTTAATCAGTGGAGCAAGGGACATAGACATCTTTATTACATCGCAATGCTTTTGGTCAAAAAATGGGCTGAACTTTTCCAAGGCCTTGTCGAACAACTCTTCATCACACGAATACAACAGTACTGTACCAGTTTTTATATCATGATAAACCGCGCTGCTTCCTAAATAATCATCCTTGTTAAAAATCCAGCGTTCAATTTTACCAGAGTTTTTTTCCGAAACCTCATGAATCCACTCGTTTCCCTTTTTGCGTGCCCATTCAGGCGGAAAATCAATGGCAGCTTCATTAGAATCCTTCAAGCATTTTAGATTTTCCAAAAATCTCGTTTCAGCAAAACACTGAGTAACAAGTTTTCCTTTGTGAGAAATCGGCGGAATGTTAGCGATTGTCTGTGCGCACCAAAATGGAACAGGATTAAAATGAATAACTCCAGTAAGCCCCTTCAATTCAAAAGTCTGACCTGCAACAAAACAAGCTAAAACTTCAATATCCCTTGCATGTAAACCTTTCCAACCCATTTGTGGACCGTAAGCAATAAACCAGCCACCCATATCCACAAGAACAGTAAGACAGGAAATATTATCTTCATCAAAAAGCTTATTCAAAGAAGGAGATGCTACCACAATAGGCGAACCATCCGGCAAAAGACAGGTAAACAGATTATCACGGAGTTTTTCTGCAATATCAAAAGCATAAAAGTTCCAGACTCGGTCTCCAAAGCTTCCCTCTCTATTCGCATTTGTATGATAAACACTCGCAAGCCATTGGTCAAAAAACATATTCATAGAACGCTCAGGTATTTGGGAAAGTATATTCATATTTGCTTTTATTTCCTTCATAATCCGATTCATAATTTTTTCACCATTCTTATGCCAGACTGGCTCCGTTTTATGATTTCCCCAATATTCGTCAAACTCCGCTCGAACCCTTGCAATTTCTTCATCACTCGGAACAATACAACTTTCTGGAAGTTCAATATGCGGACGATTCTCTCTTTCCTTTTTTAACTCCTCCAGAAAGTCATCGCTAAATGCAGTTTTTACAGTATCACCGTATTCATCGCGCAAAGATTCCGGCGAATGTCCCCAGTTTGACCAAAGATGACAAGTATTATTCAAATCCTGATAAATAGAACAGAACTCCTTAAAAGATTTTTCTTCAGTAAGGATTTCGTATTCCTTTTGAATATAATCCACAATTTCTTGAAGAGAATATCTAACCTTAATTAAAGGAATAATGTCATACGCAGCATCTTCAGCATAATCTCTACCCTTTAATTCTTTACGTAAAAACTTTATAAACTTTTTAAAAGCAGGATTGTCTTCATCATAATCAGAAAAACCTGTATGCTCAAAAATCTCATCTTTGCTTGGCATATAAGGTTTAAACTGCTTACGATCTTTAATAATATATTCTTCAAAATGTTTGCTAACTGAAAAATCTTTCAGCATATTGTTTTTATAGATAAATATGCCGGAAATCAAAGCTGCCCGTTCAAAATACAGATTCAAATCCTTCTTGTTTTTTTTATTGATTTTGCTTTCAGGATAATCACGCTCATAAATCTGCATAAAAACGTCAGTTGGACAAAGCCCATACAGTGCAGAAAGAACCTCTCCATATTCCATAAAATCATGCAAATCACCAGGTTCAAACTTATCTTCTTTAGCCAGTTCCACAAGCTCCCGAACCTTTGCCTTTACTTCATCTGGAACAACAAGAACAGGATTTTCTTTATCCTCTGCAAATAAAAAAAATAGACCATTTTCAAAAGCCGTCATGTTAGCCTGTAAAATCCTGTCTTCTGCACCTTCTCCAAATGACTTCATAAAGATTTCAAGTAAACGCCCTTTGTCAGCATCATCATCCTTACAGTAAGCCGCCGTTATAATAAAATCATAACCATCCAAATAACGGAAAAGATAATCAAGTCGTTCCAAAATCTTATCAGTCAGAAACGAAACAAACCCAGATTTTGTATTTTTAGCAGCAGTATCTAAAGGCTCATCAAGATTCAGGCTATCTAAAAGAATACCTAATTGAGTTTTTGAATACAATGTAAGACATTCAGAAAGCTTGTAGCAGGGTTTAGCTTTGATTACGAAAGGATTTTTTAACTTTGACATAGAATTATTTTACCACGAAAACAAAATCTTTGTGTATAGTTGGAGAATCATTTTGAAGGGAAACAGCCTGCTCAACAAAGAAAATAATCTTCATTCTTCTTCAAAATATTCAAAGGCATCGATAATATCCAGATAAACGCCATCAAAATCAGCCTGAATTATTTTGGAAAGATAACTGTCTTCACCACAAATAATTGTCTGCCAGTCTGGATACCAGTATTTTACTTTATAATTGCCTTTCCATTCGGGATTTTCTGAGCATAAAAAGTCTGGTGGGTTACTATTCCATTGCTTCTGCCAGTACCAGCGGTAATCTTCAGCTTCTCCAATACTCATGTAACAGATAACCAGACGCCGGGCTCCATTTTTCTTAATCTTTAACCTGCCAATATCATTTGCTGAAAGTGCCTGATCACAAGAGAATAAGTCAATTACGAATAAATCATAATCTGTCTGTTCAAGGGCTGAAATAAAAGCTTCTTTTGTTGGAAAATCTTTTTGATTAGGATTAATCAGATAAAGAAAGTTTTTTGCGTTACTTAATTTATTGATGTTTTCAGCATTTTTGTTGTAAGGCTCATAAATAGGAATAACGCTCAAATCACGCTTTGTTGCGGCAAATGAAATGTACCCCCTTGCAGCATTCTTAGAAAATGAATCCTTTATTTTACTTTTATCTGATTTTGTGTAGTCAATGGCAAGAACAGAAAGTCCTGCAGCAGTATAAACATCACAAAGGTCCTGCATTTCTTTAGAAAGGTTTGGCGGAGTCAAAGTTCCATCAGCAATATCATAGGAAGCATTCATTCCATAAAAAATATCTTCGCGACCAGTTCCGTTGATAGCATTGAAAAATTTTTGGTCGGGTAAAATATCATCTGAGTCATCATCATCCCATGCAACATTCTGTCCATTTTGCGGAATTACAATAAAGGCAGGATTTGTCTCGCGGGCAGTTTCTGAAATATTGATAACAAAATCTCGCATGGCCTGGCGATAGTCATTGCAGGGGATTTCATCAGCTTCTTTTTCTAGTTTTGGATTTGACCTGCAGGATATCAAGAGGGAAAGAAAAAGAAATAGAATTATTGAAGAAAATGATTTTGTCATTAGTGGCCTCTGTTGGATGATAGAAGAAAAGCGTGAGAAAATCTAGGACTCTTGTGTTTTTTCCCAAAAAGCGCTTAAAATTAATAAAATAGTCCACAAAAATATGCTATAATATAATCATGAAAAAAATTACCCTTGGTTCAACAGGAATCACAAGTCCGCAGAATGCCTTTGGGGCACTTCCAATACAGCGTGTCGACATGGAAAATGCCGTAAATATCTTACATAGAGCCTACGACGGCGGAATGATTTTTTTTGATACCGCCCGAGCCTACTCCGACAGCGAAGAAAAACTTGGAAAAGCATTCGGGAATCCGTCAATCCGCCAAAAGATTTTCATTGCAACAAAAACAACAGCCGAAACTCGCGAAAAACTTAAATCTGACCTTGAAACTTCTCTTAATAATCTTAAAACCGATTACATTGATATTTACCAGCTGCACTGCGTCAAACAATGCTATCGGCCTGGAGATGGAACAGGACTTTATGAAGCTCTTGAACAGGCAAAAAAAGAAGGAAAAATCCGCCACATTGGAATTACTGCTCATAAAATCGGAATTGCAGAAGAAATTGCCCAAAGCGGACTCTACGAAACTCTTCAATTTCCTTTTTCTTATCTTGCCACCGACCGTGACATTGCACTTGTAGAAAGTTGCCGCAAAAATAATGTCGGATTCCTCGCTATGAAGGGATTATCGGGTGGACTTCTCACAAACTCTTGGGCTTGTATGGCTTTTATGAGTCAGTATCAAGTGCTTCCAATCTGGGGAATTCAAAAGATGAGCGAGCTTGAAGAATGGTTATCCTTCTTCCAAAAAGAGCCGAAACTTACACCACAAATCCAGGAAATCATCCAGAAAGACCGCAATGAACTTTTAGGAGACTTCTGCCGTGGCTGCGGTTACTGTTCGCCGTGTACAGTGGGAATCACAATCAATCAGTGTGCAAGAATGAGCCAGATGATTAGACGGGCGCCTTCTAAAAACTGGCTGACTCCCTACTGGCAGGAAGAAATGCTTAAAATCGAAAAATGCATGAACTGCGGGGCTTGCTTAAAACGTTGTCCTTACGAATTAAACATTCCTCAGCTTTTGCAAAAAAATCTGGCAGATTATAAATCTATATTAAGCGGGAAAATCACCGTTTAAAAAAAATCAGGAGTATATATGAGACTTATTTTTGTACGACATGGCGAACCAAATTACGATTTGGATTGTCTTACTGAGCTTGGACATAAGCAGGCAAAAATTGCAGCAAAAAGATTAATGAATGAAGGAATTGAAAAAATATTTTCATCTCCCTTGGGACGGGCATATCAGACAGCGCAGGCATTTTCAGAAGCTTCTGGCTTAAAACAAATTGAAATTGTCGATTTTATGAAAGAAATCCGCTACGGCCTGGAAGATGCCCTCTATATAGATGATAAATATAATCCCTGGGAAATAGCAAATCTGATGATGAAAGAAGGTTCCAATCTTCAGGATTCAAACTGGGAAGCTTTTCCAGATTTTCAGGAAAACACAGCAACTATTGATGTCAAAAAAATAATGACAGAGTCAGATAAATGGCTTGAATCTCTGGGATATAAACGCGAAGGTCTTTACTACCGCAATATCTGCAAAAATGATGAAAAACATACCTATGTACTTTTCTGTCACGGCGGTTCATCAACAGCATTTTTATCACGCGTGCTGAATATACCTTTTCCTCATTTATGTGCCTTGCTGCATTTTCCTTTTACAGGAATCACAACCCTTCGTTTTGACAGAAATCCAGGAAGCCTTGCAGCACCAGCCCTGGAAATCGTAAGCGACGGAAGACACTTAATTCAATAAAATTTAATAAAATTCAATAAAAAAAGGAGAAAATAGATTATGCTTAGAATTGTAAACACAAAACTTGGAAAAATTGAAGGAATCCCAGCTGCTGACCCAAGAATTACAGCATTCAAAGGAATTCCATTTGCAAAAGCTCCGGTTGGAGACTTGCGTTTTCATGCACCTGTTCCCGTAGAAAAATGGGAAGGAACTTTAAAAGCCTGGAATTTTGCACCAATCGCAGTTCAGCCAACTCCTTATTATAATCCGGATGATTTATATTGCCGCGAATGGTCCGTTGACAAAGATATTCCAATGAGCGAAGATTGCCTTTATTTGAATGTATGGACTCCAGCTAAATCCGCCGAGGAAAAACTTCCTGTTTATGTTTGGATTCATGGCGGCGGATTCCAGACGGGCTTTACTGCCGAAATGGAATTTGACGGTGAGAGAATTGCCCGACGTGGAATTGTCGTTGTCACTGTAGCCTACCGACTTAACATGTTTGGATTTATGTGCCATCCCGAAATTACAAAAGAAAATCCATCAGCCCCTGCAAATCACGGACTTTTAGACCAGAGAATGGCTATGCAGTGGGTCAAAGATAATATTGAAGCTTTTGGTGGCGATTCTGACAATATTACAATCGGCGGTCAGTCTGCCGGCGGTGGAAGCGTTTTAAATCAGATTCTCTTTGGAACTCAGGGAATTTATAAAAGAGCAGTTTGCAACAGCGGAATGTTCTATATGCCTGGTAACAACATAATGACTCCACGCACCTTAAAAGAAGCGGAAAAACTTGGCGAAGATTTTTTCAACTTCTGCGGGGCAAAAAATCTTGCTGACATGAGGAAATTCACCACTGCTGAATTAAGGCAGAAATGGGATGAATACGGCGGTCACGATAAATCAATTCAAACCTGGCTGCCGGTAAAAGATGACCTTTTTATAAAAGATGAATTCTTCTCTGCCCTGCAAAAAAATCAAGTCAAAACCCTCCCAATGATGATTGGCTATACAACCGATGAATTCACCTTTGCTCCAAAAGAAGGCGGACCAAAAATCAATGCTGTAAAAACTGCCATAGACATGTACCGCAACATCACAGCCAAAAATGGTTCAAAAGAAGAAACTTACTGCTATCAGTTTGACGTTGACATTCCGGGTTGGGATAATCCTGGAAAATTCCATTCCGTAGATTTGTGGTTCTGGTTTGAAACTCTTGCAAAATGCTGGCGTCCTTTCACAGGAAAATATTATGATGTTTCCCGCCAGATGTGCAATTATCTCTGCAACTTTATAAAATGCGGAAATCCAAACGGCAAAGATTGCGACGGCAGCAACCTCCCAGAATGGAAAAAGTTCACAGACGACAAGGATATCATCGTTTTTAGAACATAGGGATTGGCATAGAATAGCTGAAGATATAACAGTCTTCAGCCTCTGCATTTACACCGCCCATTTTTATTGATAAAATAAGTTATGTTATCCACAACAAAAAAGGCAGAAAGTATCAGAGATGTAATTCACTATTTGCAAAAGTTCAAGAATGCGTTAACCGTAATTTATCTTGACGAAAAAACAATTGCATCTCCCCTATTTTCTTCGCATATCCGCGACATAGCTCTTTTGCACCAGGCTGGTCTTCAAGTTTTGATTATCCCAGGCGCCCGTTCACGAATTGACCAGGTGCTTTCCTCTGCAAATATCAGCTGGACCTATAAAGATAATTCCAGAATCTGTCCACCAGAAGCAATGCCTTTTATAAAAATGGCCGCCTTTGACGTTTCAAACACTGTTATGACAAGTCTTGCGGCCAACAACATAACTGCAATAATCGGAAACTGGGTAAGAGCCCGTGGAAAGGGCATCATCGATGGTTTTGATTATGGAAACGCTGGAGAAATTGATAAGCTGGACACAAGCTCTCTCAAAACAGTTTTAAACGAAGGCTTTATTCCTATTTTCCCTTGCATCGGCTGGAACTCAGCGGGCCATCCCTACAACATTTCTTCCGTCACACTCGCCCAGCAGATTGCTATAGAACTTAAAGCTGACAAGCTTTTCTTTGTCATGGACGATGTAAATCTCAATTCAAGCACTTACAAAGTTCCAGACGGTGTAGCTTTAGACGAAACAGGCGAAATTGCTGCCATGGATTTAGAGCAGGTTGATACTTTTATAATGCTAAATGCCGGTAAACTCAACAATCACACAGAGGATAAATCCTCTGAAAATAAAAGCTCTGCAGAAGTTGTTAATCTGCTTAATCTTGCAAAAAATGCCTGCCAAAAGGGCGTTACCCGAGTTCATCTTGTTGACGGAAAAATCGATGGCGTTCTCCCGACTGAAATCTTCTCAAATCTTGGTTCAGGCACAATGATTTACACAAGCAATTATGGAAAAATACGTCAGATGGAACAGAATGATATTCCATCCGTACTCGCCATAATGCGCCCTTTTGTAGAAAAGGGAAAGCTTCTACCGCGCACCGAGCAGGAACTTAAAAACACCTTCACCAATTATATAGTCTACGAAATTGACAGTGCAATCCACGCCTGCTCATCGCTTTTTATGTATAAAGACGGTCAATCCGAAATTGCCGCTGTTGCCGTAGACGAAGCCTTTTCTCACATGGGAATCGGCCCAAAACTGATAAAAGCCCTGATTGCAAAGGCTAAATCGCAGGGATCAAAATCAGTTTTCATTATGACCACCCAGGCCGCCGACTGGTTCGAAAAACTCGGATTTAAAGAATCTACCATTGATTCCATTCCGGAAGAGCGCCGCAAAAAATGGTCAGAAAAAAGAAACTCTAAGGTTTACCGCCTCTAAAGAAAATAAAAACTTCAAAAAAAATAATTTCTAAAAAAACAAATAAAAAAAAGGAGCAAATTATGATTATCCCTTATGAATCCTTCAATTCCCTAAAATGGTACGGCCGCACTTTAGATAACGATAAAATCCGTTATTTTGATTACTCAGCCAGCGGATTTGAGTTCTGTTTTACAGGCACAAAAGCTCTTGCTGATTTTGTCAGTGATCCTCAAAGCTGGGATGACAACACAAAAGGAGTTATCGGTATTTTTACAAAAGAACTCAATTCACCAGAAGAATATACAGGCTCTTCCTTTTGGGAGCATTTTCCAGAAGCAGATTCTCAACCTGTAAAAATCTACCTTACAAGCACAACAAACGTCAGAACTCTTTTTGAAAGTGAAAGTCCTAAAACAGTTGTAATAAAAGTAATAAAGATAAGTGAAGCAGCCTTTGGTTATGCCGGCTTAAAATCTCTTGAAATTGAAGGTGTCATGCATTCTTGCACAGAAGAAAGCAAAAACACAAAAATCGAGTTCATAGGTGACAGTATTACCTGTGGTTACGGAATTGAAGGAGTTTGGGAAAAGGATGTATTCACAACAAAACAGGAACGCGCCGATTTATCCTACGCTTTCCAAACTGCAAAAATCCTAAAGGCTGATTTTCAATATTGTTCCTGGAGCGGAATCGGAATAATTTCAAATTATGTAGATCCTGCCACCGTCAATCTTCCGGATACACACTGGTTAATGCCGGCTTTATGGCCATACACAGACAAATCCTTAAGTCTTCGTTTGGGAATTGAACCTGAGGTTTGGGATGAAGCTAAGTTCAGCCCTGATATTGTTGTAATTCATCTTGGAACTAATGATGCAAGCTGGGTTCGCTCAATCGAAGACAGAAGGCTTTCTTATGTAAGCGGATTACGCCAGCTTATAGAAGCAGTTCACCGCCGCTCACCAAAAGCAAAAATCTGCTGTTGTCTTGGAATCATGGGACAGGAATTATGTCCGTCTGTAGAAGAAGCGGTAACTTTATTTGCAAAGGATTTTCCGGCAGTAAAGGTAAAGGCTCTTCAATTCCCAGTTCAGAATGAAGCTGATGGAATTGCAACAGACTGGCATCCAAGTGCTGCTACCCACAAAAAAGCCGCAGAACTTCTGGCCCAGGCATTAAAAAACTGGTAAACAGAAGACTGTCTACCAGTTTGCTTTTTTCATAATTAGTCGTAATGCTTTGACAGGGCTACAGGCTCATATTCAATTCTGAGTCTTGGCAGCTCTGGCAATTCATAATAATAATTATTCATCCAGTCGCCATCGCCTGCTGTAAATGGGTCAGAACCATCAAAAGGATGATTTAAGCCGTCAGCAGGTGGTGCAAAAATACGAAGCTTCATTTTCTGAGGAGCAGCAATCTTATTCTCAAAGAAGTAGCTCATCAAATCTATGCATTTTGTTCCTGGTGCTTTGTAGAACCACCAGCCGTTAAGTTCAAACATAAGATTTGCCGCAAGCAGTTCTGGGGAATCAAAATAAAGCTCTGCAAAGCAAGGATCTTTTTCTACATCAAAATCCATTTCCAGGCCTTCAGAATCTTCTGAATTACCCCAGCGCATTTTTACAGGGAACTTTACACTGCCCGATGTACCAGAGCCCGCTTTTGCAGTTTCACCTTCCGAAACATTCACAATCTTCTGGCTGAAGAAAGGCTTGTGAAGCTGTTTTTTGTAAACGCCAAGTAAGGGCTGCTCAATTCCAACATCGCTGTTATTAGGGTCCGTAATTTCAAGACCAAGTCGACCATCATCACGGAACTGATACAGAGTAAATCCACTCAACCATTCATCTTCATCAGCTTCAAGGCGTTCCATAAAATGACGCATCATATTTGCCTGCTCGTAAGCACCGGTCACATCACCATCGCCATTTAATTCACTAAGAACCATAGGCTTATCTTGCCCCGTAATTTCCTTTAAGCGAAGGTAAGTTGCTTTTGCCTTGTCGTAAACATCATCAACATCATAGCAGGCATAATTTGCATTTTCTTTTGTTGCAACATCAACAGGCCAGCCCCAGTGCAGAGAAAGATACTGATCACCAGACCAGATATCAGCGGCTTTATGAGCTTCTAAGAAAATATCTTCCATTTCGAGCTTTCCGCTTTCTTTCTGATACATTCCGGCACATAAAATCATTTTTACATTTGGAGCATATTCGTGCATTACATCACAAACAAGAACAAAAAAATCAGCCAGCTGCTGATAGGAAGCACGCTTATTAAAACAGAACCAGCTTCCTGTACATTCATGATTTACTCTAAGCAGAACTCTTCCATAAGGACGCAAATCTTTTGCAACCTGAATCAAATCTTCGCGTTTAAGCTCTGGATCCATAGTCAGGGTAAGAACTACATCCATTCCCCGCTGACGGATTTCTTTCATAAACTTAAAAGGTTCATCATCACGCAAGCCTTCACGTCCACCGCGATAAGGAAAATAATCTTCATAAGGATAATTCCAGGCACCAGACGGCGTATCCTGTTTATGAACTACACTGGCACGTCCAGGCCAACCTTTATCATTAGGATAATAGGTAT
This sequence comes from uncultured Spirochaetaceae bacterium, assembly GCA_902802305.1. Classification (GTDB taxonomy): domain Bacteria; phylum Spirochaetota; class Spirochaetia; order Treponematales; family Treponemataceae; genus Treponema_D. The sequence continues at coordinate 118,120 of CADCLG010000003.1, read as the reverse complement.
ACATCAAACTTATTCCACGATGTATTTTTCTTAATTTCTGAAGGATATAATCCTGATTTACATAAAGTCCACGTTCGCTTCCATCGCCTAAATCTAACGCACACCCCGCCTTCTGTAACAAAACCTTGCTTACCGCCATACATTCCTCTAATTATTATTTATTTGGTCAATAATATAATATTTCCCTGCTTTTTTTAATTGAAAAATTATATAAAAAAAATGCAAATAATACGAAAAAACGAATATTTTGTAAAAAAAACGAATAATCTGAGAAAAACTACTGGCAACGCAATCAGGACCTTGCAACTTCATCCAGATAAAGGATTCTGTCGCAGAGATATTTTCCGTCCCTTTCATCATGGGTAACAAAAATCAGGGTTCTTGGATTAGCAGTCAGTTCTTCCTTTATAAAATCCATCAAACGAAGCTTTAATTTATAGTCCTGGGCATTAAAGCTTTCGTCCAAAAGCAGAATCTGGGAAGGAAAGACCAGAGCTCTTGCCAATGCTACCCTCTGCTTTTGTCCGCCACTTAAAAACTTAACCCTGGTGTCTTTTTTTTCTGAAAGAAAGATTTTATCCAGCCAAAGCTGGGCTTTCTGACGGGCAGTATTTTCATCGTATTTATTCAAAAGGGGAATTAAGATATTCTCAAAAACCGTACATTCATTCATCAGCCGATTTTCCTGAAAGCAATAGGAAACCTGACCAAAAGTCTGGGAAATATAGTCCAAAAGTGTCGTTTTGCCAAATCCGCTGGGAGCAATCAGGGCCAGCTTTTCGTTTTCTATGATTTCCGGCATGTATTTTTTCGGGTCAGGTCTTCCATTATGATTTTCTTTTTTCACTGGACTATCAGCTGGACTATCAGCCGGATTATCAGCATTTTTTCCACGGCATAAAAACTTCAAAATCATTTCAAAAAAATAACTCAGCAAAATTAAGGCCAGTGTATAAGCAAGTACAATGGAAGTTTCCAGATGAACTTGAGCTTCTGCAAGAGCACTTCCCAAAGCATAACGAGGAAGACTGAGAACTTCACCAGCGGCAACAACCTTCCAGCTCATTCCAAAACTTGAAACAAGGGCACTTTTTAAATAAGGTTTTAATTGAGGAATCAGAATGTATTTTATTTTCTGTTTTTTCGTGAACTCAAAGATTCGGGTCATTTCATTCATCTTTGAATCTTTTATGGAATGTTCGACGCCTTCACTTATATTGGTAACAACCATTGGCAGAGTCATCAGCAGACCGGCTACAAGAGGAACCAGCGATGATGACATAGAAAAAACAAGAATTAAAATCAGTGCAACTACAGGAGTAACGCGAAGAACAGACAGAGGGAATGAAATAAAATTCTTTACGCTTTCAAATCTGCCTGAAAAAAAGCCGATAAGCAGACCTGCAAGAATTGAAATAGAAAAAGAAGCAAGCACCCGCAAAAAAGTTGCAAAAAGCTGTCTGTAAAAGACTTTTCTTCCCAGCAGCGAAAAAAAATCCTGCAAGACCTTAAAAAATGAAGGTAAAATCAGAGGACTATTTATAAGTTCTGCAATTATTTGCCATATTATTATAATTGATAATACAGAAGCAGCACCAAGCAGGATTTTTTTCATAATTGAATCCGCTAGTAATAAAAGCCGTCGTCAGGTAAAGTCTGATTAAAAAGAGCCAGAAGCATTTCTATTTCTTCTTTTGATTTTTTAGAATTCTTCCAGGTAAAGGCACAATTTGGAATTGCTTTCTGAGCGACTTCTGCTTTTAATCCCAGTTCATGCTTTTCTGCAAGTTCTGCTGCTTCCCATGGAGTTTTTAAAGTTCTTTTAACTGCCTTTTCGTAGAGGCTTATGAATTTTGAAATTTCTTTTTTATGATTTTCAGCATACTTTTTATTCACAACCAGAAGTGTCATAGGAAAATCTCGTCCTTCGGTAACAGCAGAAAATTCCTTGCTTATGCTAATCAGCCTTACACTTGAATCCTTTTCCTTTGCAACAGAAGCAAAGGGTTCAGGGGCAACTGCATATTCAAATTTATTGGAAAGGACCATTGCCGCAATCTGTGGATTTGGAGTTGAAAAATCCAGGGTAACATCAGTAATTCCCTTTTTATTGAGGATATAATTCATTATGTATTCAGGAGTCGCTCCCTGCCCTGCACAGGCAACGTTCTTTCCCTTTAGCTGGCTTAAATCAGTATAATCTTTATTTTTAGTAATAAGGAAAAGATTTCCGTTTCCACAGATTCCAAGACACAGCAGGGCAGAATTGTTGTCAGTGTAAACTTTGGCAGCAAGGTTGGGCGGTAAAAAACCGATATCTGCTTCACCCTTTATCAGTTTAGGCAGGGCAATTTGAGCCGAAGCACAGGATAAATAATTATATTCAGGATTTTCTTCCATTAAATATGCACAGGGAATTGCCGAAGGACCATTCAAAACGGCAACCGTCTGACCAAAAAGATTAAAAATAGCAAAAAATGAAAGACAGAATAAGGACAAAATAATTTTTTTCATAAAAACCTCTAAAATAATTCTAGCACATATAAATTAATGGTGGTATACTAAAATTACAAAAAAAGTCATTTAATTCTACGTTCGGTTTTTAAAAAGTTCTACTGGCTATACTTTTTTTATCAGGATAAGAATTATGCAAGGCTTGAAACCTGTTATTTTTGTTGACCCCGAAAAATGTGTGAACTGTCATCGCTGTGTTGCAGTATGTCCGTCTAAATTTTGTAATGACGCTTCAGGCAGTTATGTCAAAGTAAACGCCGAACTCTGTATAGGCTGCGGACGTTGTATAGCGGCCTGTGATCATGATGCCCGTAAAGGACTTGATGATTTTAATGATTTCATGGATGCCTTAAAACGTCATGAAAACATACTTGCAATTGTTGCTCCTGCCGCCGCTGCAAATTTCCGTGGTAAAGATTTGGAACTTAATGGTTGGCTTAAATCAATAGGTGTAAAAGCAGTTTTTGACGTTTCATTTGGAGCAGAGCTTACAACAAAATCTTACGTCGAACATCTTAAAATGAACAATCCAAAACTGGTAATCAGCCAGCCTTGTCCTGCCCTTGTCAGCTGGATTGAACTTTATAAGCCAGATTTAATTCCTTATCTTGCTCCTGCCGACTCACCAATGGCACATACTTTTTCCTTAATAAAGAATTTTTATCCTCAATATAAAGATTATAAAATGGCAGCAATTTCACCTTGTTATGCAAAACGCCATGAATTTGATGAAAACGGACTTGGTGATTTTAACGTAACTATGGCTTCAATCAGCGCATATTTTGAAGCAAACAATATAGACTTGTCCAAATATCCTAAAACACCTTATGACAATCCGCCTGCAGAAAGGGCTGTTTTATACTCAACACCAGGTGGACTTCTCAGAACAGCAGAACGTTTTGTTCCGGGAATCAGTCAGAAAACCCGTAAAATTGAAGGCCAGCCAACAATGACTGAATATTTTACAGAGCTGTCAGCAACCCTCCGAAAAGGACGAGAAAGCAACTACCAGCTTATAGACTGCCTTAACTGTGAACGAGGTTGCAACTGCGGGGCTGGAACTGTTAATCAAAAAATGCCTTTGGATGAGCTGGAAAGATTTATTGAAACCCGAAGCGAAGAACGTAAAAAACAGTTGAAAACTAAATCCCGCTTAGGTTTGAGAAAGTTGGATAAAACAATAAACCAGTATTGGAAGCCGGGAATCTACAACCGCCGCTACACAAATCGAAGTGCCACCTTTAATTCAATAATAAGCTACCCTACAGAAAACCAGCTGCAGGATATTTACCTTAAAATGGGTAAAACAAAAAAAGCCGACTTCTTAAATTGCGGTGCCTGTGGATATCATTCATGTGAAGAAATGGCAATTGCCCTTTACAATGGAATAAACCGATACGAAAACTGCCACCACTATCTTCTCAGCGAAAATATCCGAAAGCATGAAGATGAATTAAAAGAAAAATTGCAATATTCCGTACAGCATGTTACCAATTCCAGCATAAACGAGCTTAAAGAATCGCAAAAAGACGTAAGTTCACTTGTAAGAAATACAGAAAAAATGAGCGGTGCAGTTTCTACTTCTTCCGAAGCCGTAAAAATGATGATTGAGAAAATCACTGCAATCAATAATATTCTAGAAACAAATGCAATCGCCGTTGAATCTCTTGGAAACGCAACTACAGAAGGAAAAACAAATCTGGAAGCAGTTTCTGTTCTTGTTTCCGAAATCGAACAGAATTCAGCTGGTCTCGTAGAAATGAGTAACCTTATCCAGCAGATTGCAAGTCAGACCAACCTCCTTGCAATGAACGCTGCAATCGAAGCCGCCCACGCTGGTGATTTTGGAAAAGGTTTTGCTGTAGTTGCAGACGAAATTCGTAAACTTGCAGAAGATTCCAACAAACAGGCAAAAAACATCAATGAAGTATTAAAGAAGATTAAGCTTCTTATTGATAACGCCTACGGAAAAACTGTAAATACCCAGAAAGAGTTTGAACACATCGTAAATCTGACAGATCAGGTAAGGAATCAGGAATTGCAGGTAAAAACTGCCGTTGAACAGGAAAGTTCCAGCGGAAGGCAGCTGATAGAAGCTATCAGAAACCTGCAGCAATCCGAAGAATCTGTTACCAATGTTGCAAGAAAACTCAAGAACGGTACAGAGCAGGTAATGAAGGCCATCCAGCAACTGGGTAATCAAACTGCATAAATCAATATACCGCCAAATTCTACCTGATTACGCGTTTTTAATTCTACATTCGCTGATTACGCATTCTTAATTCTGCATTATGCATTATGAATTGTATTATGGTATTCTTGACTGTTACTATATTTAACTATAAAATGATTTTAATATTTAACTCAGCAAACTATTTTATTAATATGGAGTAAAATCAATGGCTACAAAGTATGTTTACTTTTTCGGTAACGGCGACGCAGACGGCGATGAGTCAATGCGCGCTGAACTCGGTGGCAAGGGAGCAAACCTTGCTCAGATGGCTAAGAAGCCTTTAAGTCTTCCAGTTCCACCTGGATTTACAATCACAACAGATGTATGTCAGGAATTCTACAAACTTGGTCGTAAATATCCAACAGGTTTGAAGGCAGAAGTTGATGAATATCTTGCTAAGCTCGAAGCTGTTATGGGCAAGAAGCTTGGTGATGAGAAGGATCCTCTTCTCGTATCAGTACGTTCAGGTGCTGCAATCTCTATGCCAGGTATGATGGATACAATCCTTAACCTCGGTCTTAACGACAAGGCAGTTCTTGGTCTTGCTGAAAAAACTGGTAACGAACGCTTTGCATGGGATGCTTACCGCCGCTTCATCCAGATGTATGGTGATGTTGCAATGGGTGTTGACCATGACAAATTCGAAGCAATCATTGACGAAGTAAAAGCAATTCGCGGTATCAAAGATGATCCAGATTTGAACGTTGAAGAACTTAAGATGATTGTTGAAAAATACAAGGCAATGTACAAGAAAGAAAAGGGAGAAGATTTCCCTCAGGATGCTAAAGTACAGATGTGGGGTGCTATCGGAGCTGTATTCGGTTCTTGGATGAACCCACGTGCTATTAAATACCGCAAGCTCAACAACATCAAGGAAGGTGCTCTTAAAGGTACAGCCGTTTCTGTAATGGCAATGGTATTCGGTAACAAGGGTAATACTTCTGGTACTGGTGTATGTTTCTCTCGCGACCCTTCAACTGGTGAAAACGTATTCATGGGTGAATACCTTATGAACGCTCAGGGTGAAGACGTTGTTGCAGGTATCCGTACTCCACAGAAACTTTCTCAGCTTGAAAAAGAAAATCCAAAAGTATACGACCAGCTTTGCAAAATCCGTTCTCGTCTTGAAAAACACTATCACGATATGCAGGATATGGAGTTCACAGTTGAAGAAGGTAAACTCTATATGCTCCAGTGCCGCAATGGTAAGAGAACTGGTGCAGCTGCTGTTAAAATGGCAGTTGATATGGTTGCTGAAAAGCTCATCACAAAAGAACAGGCTCTTCTCCGCGTAGAACCAGAACAGCTCAACCAGCTTCTTCTCCCACAGTTGGACAAGGACGCTGTAAAGAAGGCTACAGAAATCGCTGCTGGTCTTAACGCTTCTCCTGGAGCTGGATGTGGTCAGATTGTATTCACAGCTGACGATGCAGAAGCTTGGGCAAAAGAAGGAAAGAAGGTTCTCCTCGTTCGTAAAGAAACATCTCCTGATGACATTGCAGGTATGGCTGTTGCTCAGGGTATCCTTACATCAACAGGTGGACGTACATCTCACGCTGCTGTAGTTGCTCGTGGTATGGGAACTCCTTGTGTTTGTGGATGTGCTGATGTTGCATTCAAAGACGCTAACACAATCGTTGTAAAAGGAAAAGAATACAAACAGGGTGACTTCCTTACAATCGACGGTGCTACAGGTAAAGTTTACGAAGGACAGGTTGCAGTTAAACCTGCTACAATTTCTGGCGACCTCGAAACATTCCTTGGCTGGGCTGATGAAGTTCGCGCTAAATCTACACGTACAACTCCTTCTGGACAGAAAGTTAAAGGATTTGACGTATATGCAAACGGTGATACACCAAAGAATGCAGAAGATGCATTCCGCTTCGGTGCAAAAGGTATTGGTCTTTGTCGTACAGAACACATGTTCTTCGACGAACCAAAACTTACTGCATTCCAGAAGATGATTGTTTCTGAAAATACAGAAGACCGCAAGGCTAACCTTGCTAAGATTCTTCCATATCAGCAGAAAGACTTCTATGAAATCATTAAGGCTATGAAGGGATATCCAGTAACTATCCGTCTCTTGGACCCTCCTCTTAACGAATTCATTCAGGCTGAATCAAAAGACCAGCTCAAAGCTCTTGCTGAAAAACTTGAAATGAAACCAGCTGTTCTCGCTGCTAAAGTTGCTGCTCTTGATGAACACAACCCAATGCTCGGACACCGCGGATGTCGTCTTGCTATTACATATCCAGAAATCTACGAAATGCAGGTTGAAGCTATTGCTCGTGCAACAGCTCAGTTGGACAAGGAAGGCGTTGCTCACGAAGTTCAGATTATGATTCCTAACGTTGTTTCTTACCGCGAAGTTGAACAGATCCGTGGACAGGCAGAAGCTGTAATTGCTAACGTAAACAAAGAGTGTGGAACAAAACTCAAGTTTGCTATCGGTTCTATGGTTGAATTCCCAAGAACTGCTCTTATCGCTGACAAAGTTGCTCAGTTCGCTGACTTCTTCTCATTCGGTACAAACGACCTTTCACAGACAACATTCGGCTTCTCACGTGATGACTATGGTAAGTTCATCGAATCTTACCTCGATCAGAGAATCTTGGAAGACGATCCATTTGCTACACTTGATCCAGATGGTCCAGGTGCTCTTATGGAAATTGCAGAAGCTAAGGGACGTTCAGTTAAGAAGAACCTTCACCTTGGTATCTGTGGTGAGCATGGTGGAGACCCAGCTTCTATCGCTCTCTGCTACAAGATTGGTTTGAACTATGTATCTTGTTCACCATTCCGTGTACCACTTGCTCGTCTTGCTGGTGCTCAGGCTGTTATTAAAGCAAAAAACAACTAGTCTGACAGGCACATTTGTGCTGGTAAACTAAGCATAAAAAAAGGAAACCCTGTTTGAAATTCAACTCGGTTTCCTTTTTTTATTTAACCTTGTTTATTTAAAAAAATGTTGTAAAATGTATTAATGACTTTTATTTACGAATACGACATAGCAGCAGTACTTACTGTTTTTGCGATTTTAGTTAACCTTCATCGAAAAAAGATTTTCATGACAAAAACAACTAAAATCTTTACCAATCTGCTTGTGTTGGTCGGAATAGCCTGCGTCATAGATATAGCTTCATCCCTATCAATTGAATACAGCCAGATTGTTCCTTTATGGCTCAATTATATTCTCCTCTGCCTCTACTTTATAATATTTACTGCAATTCCACTCACAGGTTATATTGCCTTAGTGTACGCTACTGGCCTATATAAGAAAAAAATCCCCCGCATGGCAATTATTTTTATTCCATATTTTGTTGAAATCCTGTTGATTTTAATTTCACCCTTTACAAAAACGACATTTTATTTCGATGAAAACCTGGTTTACCACCACGGATTTTTCTTTATCCTGCTCTATGTTGCAAGTGCTTTTTATATTCTTCTGTCAATTATTGTTTCAACTGTTCATGGAAAATCTCTTTCCAAAACACAAAAAGGAGTTTTCTATTTCTTTGTAACAGTCTGCCTTATAGGTTTGGCAATTCAAATTATTTATCCTGCAGTTATAATACTTGGTTTTCTTGAAACAGTAGCAATCTTTTCAATCTACATGTACCTTGAAAATCCAGATAACTATATTGATAAAGAAATGAACATGTATAACCGCCTTGCCCTTTCCTCCTTTGTTAATCAACAGTTTGAAGACAAAAAAGAGTTTTCTGTAATTGGATTTACAGTTCTGGGTTTAGGCTATCTTTCAAATGTTTTTGATGAATCAATAAAAATCCAGCTTTATAACCGTCTTTCTGAGATTTTACAGATAAGCTGTGGCAAGAAAAATATCTACAGATTCGCAAACAATAATTTTGTCGTAATTTTAAAAAATGATAAAAATAAACTTGAAAATACAATAGAACTCATAAAAATCCTTTTTGAAGAGCCAATCCGCATAAACGATTCTTCCTTCCATCTTACAACAAAGATAATATATTTTACCTGCCCGGAAGCCGCAGATACAACAGAAAGCGTAATGGATTTGATTGAATATTCCCTTGCAGATTTAATGAAAAAAAACATAACAAGTGTTCAGCAGACAGATAAATATTTACTGCAAATCAAATATCACGAAAAATATATATCAAGTAAATTGCAGCAGGCCTGCAAAAAAGATGGTTTGGAAGTAGTTTATAAACCGATTTTTTCAGTTAAAGATATGAAGCTTGTTGCGGCGGACACTGAGATTCGCTTTATGGAAACAGAATTAAGAAACCTTAAATCAAAAGAAATAATCAGCATTGCAGAAAAGAATGATTTTATTCTTCAAATTGATGACTTAATCATAAATAAAATCTGCAACTTTCTGCAGAGTAATTTCGAAATAGAAAGAAAAATACAATCCTTGTATGTAACGCTTTCTCCAATTCAGTTTCTTCAAAAACAAATGACTTTAAATGTACTCAACAGAATCACAAGTAGTATTAAACCTAACTTACTTAATTTTGTTTTTACTGCCCAATCAGAAGAAATAACAAGTAATTACACAGAATCACAGATAAAAGAAAATATTGATGCCATAGTAAATAGTGGCGCGGGCATTTCACTGGAAAACTTTGGAGACTTTGATTCTTATACTTTTGACCTTATAAAATATCCTTTTAATGTTATAAGACTAAGTAATAAAATCATTTCTGATGCCATATTCAATGATAAATCAAAAAATCTGCTAAAATCCCTGATAAAAGTCATTAAGGCACTGAAAATAAAGATTTTAGCAAGCGGAATAGAAACAAAAGAGCAGTTAGACCTTATAAAAAAGTTTGAATGTGACTATGTTGAAGGAAAGTATTTTTCTGAACTTTTGGATGAAAATGAATTTTTGGAATTACTAGACAAAAATGAAAGCAATGGGGGCAAAAAATAATGAAATACATATATCAATTTGATGTAGCAGCAATTATTTTAACACTCTCAATTTTATACAGTGTTTTAAGAATAAGAACCATTCGAACTAATTTTTCACGAACCTTTTACCTTCTGCTTATATTTACAACCCTTACCAGTATATTTGATTTGGCGGCCTGTATTTTACAGACCAATCCTATGAATCACAGCAGAATACTCTTATTTGCCAATAAAACTCTTTATCAGCTTGCCTACCATAGCGTTCCGGTTTCTTTCTTTTACTGTATTTATTTTACAGCCCAAAAAAACAACCGTCCAACCAGAAGAGATGCCATTCTTTATAATATTCCTTTTTATATCTCAATGCTGCTGGTGATTTTTAATATTTTTGTTCATAAGCTTTTTTATTTTGACGAAAACAATGTTTATCATCACGGCCCCTTGTGTTTTTATCTTTATATTGAAGCCTTTGGTTATATCCTTTTTTCCCTCTTTTATTTTATCAAAAAGCGAAAAAACTTCCCAATATACCAGGTAATTACGATTGTTTCATATTGTATTATAATTTTTATTTCTGTTCTCATACAATTTACAATTCAAAATATCCGCATTATTAATCTGATTTTAGCAATTGCTGTTTTAATTTCTTACATGGCACTTGAAAATCCGGCAAAGTTTGAAGACAAGGACTTAAAATTATATAACAAGGATGCCTTTATTATAAAAGCAAAAGATCGCTTTGATTCAAAAACTCCATTTTATTTAATGAAGTTTAATTTTGCAAATCTTGAATATTTTGGTGATTATCTGGGCGACAATACTTACAGCGAGCTTACTAATAATATTTCTGATTTCTTTAAGTCAATATTCAGCAAAAATGAAATATACAAATATGATGAGAATACCCTTCTGATTTTTCTGAGTAATGACCATGAAAAAAGAAATAATGAAATTATTCAGATTCAAAAAAGATTTAATTCTCCTTTTAAATGCGGTCAAACAGAGCTTACAATTTCATTTACTTTTAATATTTATGATATTCCTCATGATGCCGCCAATCTGGATGAATTGCTGAGACGTTTTAACAAAATAATTTCAAATGCCATAGCCCTTGAAAGTGATGATGAAAAGAGCATAGAGACTATTATCGGGAACCAGCTTAAAGAAACAGAAATCATTGATATTTTGGATAAGGCAATATCAGAAAATGGTTTTGAACTGTATTTTCAGCCAATTTATAATATTTCTAAGCACAAGTTTACTTCGGCAGAAGCCTTAGTCCGCCTAAAAAAGACAAATTATACTTCCATAGATTTGGAGCCTGAAGTTTTTATTCCTTTTGCAGAAAAATATGGCATGATTACTCAAATTGGCAGAATTATTTTTAATCTATTCTGTAATTTTCTTGTAAAAAATAAGCCTTGGAATTACGGAATAGAATACATTAACGTGAACCTTTCACCCATTCAGGCAATACAACCACAATTCATGCAGGAATATCTACAGATTATGCAGAATTATAATATTTCGCCCCAGTATGTGAACTTTGAGATTATAAACAGTTCCTCTCCACTACAAAATCAGGCAATCCTGGAAAATATGAAGAATCTGAGAAAGCATAATATAAACTTTTTCCTTGATTCATACGGAAAAAAAACTAAAAACATAATCAGCATAACTCAATTTCCATTTTATGCAGTAAAAATCGACAGGCAGATGGTTTGGTCTCTTAATTCAGATGAAAAATCCAAAATCATTCTGAGGGAAACAATTTCAATGATTAAAAATTTTGGTATGGATGTTGTTGCAGAAGGAATAGAATCCCACGAACAGGCTATAGAACTTATAAAAATGGGCTGCAACTTTTTTCAGGGCTTTTATTATTCCGAACCCTTACCAGCTCAGGAATTTATGAAGTTCATCCGATAAAAGCCGCTAATTAAATCTAATTAAATCTAATTAAAATAGCAGATTTCATACATGCCGCTTTCAGAAAAACCAATATGTTGATACAAAATATGAGCCGGATTATTTTTCTCTTTTACATAAAGGCAGACTTTGCGGTTGGTTTTTAAAATCCTCTGACAAACTGCTCTCACAAGGTTCCAGGCATAATAATTTCTTCGATAGAGAGGATGTGTATAAACTCCGCCAATTTGAACCCAGTTTATTCCGATTGCATTTGTATTAGCCTTTGCGACAACTTCTTCATCAGAAAAAAGGGCAAAACAGAGCTGTTCTTTAAGGATTTTTTTAAGGGAAATTGCACATTCGGCATCTGAGACTTGCTTGCCGGCAGGAGCAACTTCCTTGATTATGTATTTTTTCTGCAAGTCAAAAAGACTGTCATAATCCTGAGTATAGCAGCGGCGGATTTCATCATCACAACTAAGGGGCTCTGGCGGTTCAAAAGGCTGATTATAAAGAGTCATTAATTTGTAAGTATTTGTATAATAAGGTTCCAGCTGGAGATTTTTAAAAATCTTCAAAAACAAGTCTGTAGAATTTTTTTCTCCACTTATACAACGCACATTACTTCCTTTAAAATAATTTGCAATCAAAGCTTCAAAATCAGAGAGTTCAAACTCAGGAGGTCTGAAATCTGGCAGACAAATTATTCCCTTAGCTTTTTTAATGGCAAAAGGAAGACAATGCAACAATATTTTATCAAAATAAAAAAGCCCCAGTATATCATCTCCCTTTTCCAGCGAATCATTTTTTACAAGGACTTCGATTTTTTCTGTTTTTTTACGGATAATTGCAGCAAGCTGGACACAGTAATACTCATAGGGAGCAAGAAAGGCTTCAATTAGGGAAAATTGATTTTCTGTTGCTGTAACAATCTGCATAAACTAATTTTATCACATTTTAATAAAAAATACGAATCACTTATATCCCTATCATAATCGCAACCCCTGTAACCGCAATTACGGCCAGGTTGATTTTCTTCATTTTTTTTGTTGACAAAACTGTATTATTGTACTATTGTATTATTATCTTAATACAGCAAACAAAAAAAAACGACAAAAGGAGGATAAATGGAATATCAGTTTACAAATGATAAACCTATTTATCTCCAGCTGATGGAAATGTTCATAATCGACATTGTTTCGGGGGAACTTCAAAAAGGCGAAAGACTTGAATCTGTAAGAGATCTGGCAATTAAAGCAAAAGTTAATCCCAATACAATGCAAAAAGCACTTTCAGAGTTGGAAAGAATAGGTCTTGTCAGGACAGAAAGAACTTCGGGTCGATACATTACCGAAGATGAAGATTTAATAAATGCTAAGAAAAATGAACTGGTCAAAGCAGAAATTGATAAGTTTCTTATAAAAATGAAATCTATGGGCTTTGACAAAAGTGAAATCATAAAAATTATGGATGGAGGCCAAGAATAATGGAAAACGTTTTGGAATGTTCTAATTTGACAAAAAAATATATCACCAAAACTGCATTGGACGATTTAAACTTTAGTCTGCCTAAGGGAGCAATTATCGGACTTTTGGGACCAAACGGCAGTGGAAAAACTACTTTATTAAAACTGGCAGCTGGTTTGCTAAAGCCGTCTTCAGGAGAAATAAAAGTATGCGGATTAAGACCAAGCGCAATTTCTAAAGATTACGTTGCCTATCAGCCGGATAAGGTTTATCTGAACGACTGGATGAATGTAAATAATCTTATGGATATGATGTGCGATTTTTACAGCAATTTTAATCGTGATAAAGCACTGGATATGCTGGCTAACCTAAACATAAATCCTAAGGACAAACTTAAAACCATGTCAAAAGGAACTAAGGAAAAAGTGCAGCTTATCATTACAATGAGCCGCGAAGTTCCCCTCTACCTTTTGGATGAACCGATTGGCGGTGTTGACCCAGCAGCACGCGATTATATCCTCAACACAATCATTTCAAACTACAAGGAAGATTCAACGGTTGTTCTTTCCACTCACCTTATTTCTGATATTGAATCAGTTTTGAATCACATTATCTTCTTAAAAAATGGAAGAATTGTTCGTCAGGGAGATGTAGATGATATCCGCGAATCAACAGGAAAATCTATCGATGCACTTTTCAGGGAGGAATTCAGATGTTAAACGAAGAAATTATTGAAAACACAGAAAATTTTAAACGAAATCCTTTTGAAAGAATCGGCAAAGTTTTTAAGTACGAATTTATCCATGCTTCCAAAACTTTGATTCCTTTATATGCTGTTCTCCTGCTTTTAGGCCTGCTGATTGGACTTCTTTCTAATCCGCTGTCTCAATACACAAATAATATTTTTGACGAAGAAAACAGCTTCCACTACGAGTTTAATTACGACAGCAGAACTGCAACTCCCGAACAAAATCTAGCCATAAAAAAATCTGTAATTCTTGTTGGACTTACAATTGCCTTTACAATTTTTGCAACGGCTATCTTTATCATCACAATCGTTGTACTTGCAAGAAGATTCAAAAAATCTATGCTGGAAGATGAAGCCTATCTTAATCTCACTCTGCCGGTTACCATTGGCGAACACCTATGGGGAAGATTTTTATCAGATTTGGCCTGGATTTTTATCTGCTTTCTGGTATTTACAGCAAGCTTCTCCTTATGTCTGATAAGAAACCATTCCTTGCCTTGGATAACCGATGGATTGAGCAAATTAAATTACATGATTAAAGAGAACAATTATTCACCTGTGCTCTTTTATTTCCAGATGGCTCTGAGTTACCTGGTTAACAGCTCGCTAATAATTTTGTTCGTGTTCAGCATAAACAGCATTGCTCACATTAATCCAAAACATCAGACCTTAACAAAAATAATTTCGGCAGTTGTCCTGATTATAATTGCCTCAAAAGCAGACCAGTTAGTCTTCCGCTTTACAGGTGAAGATTTAGGATTTATCAAAACCTTATGGATTTCTACAGCAGTAAACTTTGTACTCTGTACAGGCTGCTTTGGAATTACACATTTTATTTTTACAAAAAACCTTAATCTAGAATAAAACAAAAAAGGGGACAGTCAAAAGAAATCAAATATTTCTAGACTGTCCTCTAAATACGGAAAAAATTGAATGATTAACCGAACCTGAGAAATTACATAAGGCTGTACTTAACAATTGAGCAAAATAAATCTACACTCTTTTTTAATAGATATGCTATAATATTTCTATGTCCGAATTACATTTGTATCATGGAAGTAATCAGATAGTAGGAAAACCAGCTCTTATTACTCAAAATCATACACTTGATTTTGGTTATGGTTTTTATACAACACTTAACGAAAATCAGGCTCAGGATTTTGCTCAAAAAGTAGTAATAAGGCAAGGAAAAGGAACTCCCATTGTAAATGTATATCTGTTTGATGAAAAAGCATTGTCAGATTGTTCAGTGTTAGAATTCAAATCTCCAAACGGAGCATGGCTGGATTTTGTATGCAAAAACCGCAATGGCACTTATAAGGGCCCAAAATATGATTTAATAAAAGGCCCAGTAGCAAATGACGATGTTTATAGAACTGTGACTCTTTATTTATCTGGTTTACTGTCTCGAACTTCAACATTGAAAGCATTAAAGGTAAAAAAACTTTACAATCAGATTGTTTTTGCTTCAGAAAAAGCATTATTATATTTAAAGTTTAAAATAAGTTATGAGGTCAAAAATGGATAAAAATCAATTTGCTGCTTTTTTGGCATGTGCAGTAGTTCCTCCTGTAATAAATCAGATTCAGATGAATACAAAAGAACCTACGCTGGATACAATAAACAAGTTTTATCACTCAAATGTTTATAAACTTTTGGAAGATGAAAATACAAAAATGTGGCATTACAGTGCTTTAACACTTTTTAAAATGTATGAATCAGAATGTAAAACTGGAAAAATTGACTTTCCAGAGGAAGCTGCATGAACAATTTTAATCAGTTTTCAAAAGAACAAACAGATTTTCTTGTTTATTGCATTGAAATGTATAAAAACACTTATTTACTTTCAGGAACAGCTACGCAAGAATTATTCTCTAAAAGTGGTGCGGATCTTTATATTTTAAATAATTTTGGAGCATTACATACAACAGGCCTTGAATATACAATGTCTGATATTCATGATTTTATAAAACAAAAATCAAAATCTGTAACTAAATAATTCTTATTGTTTACCCTTCCAGCAAACTTTTTACCCTTGCTAATAACTTTTCGGCAGAAACAGGCTTTAATAAATATCCATCTGGTTTAAGAGGAATTACCTTTGAAACGTGTTCCTTATCAACAATCCCTGTCAGGAAAATAACAGGAATATCAGCAGTTGCAGGTTCCTCTCGCAAAACACGAAGGAAGTGATAACCATCAAAATCAGGCATATCATAATCAAGGACAATTAAATCCGGCTTACCTTGAGCAATAACCTCCAGAGCCTGATTTGCCGACATTGTGACCTTTACATTATATTTAGAATCCAGGATATTCTTTGAAATACGATTTTGAAGGGCACTGTCATCAACAAGAAGAATTGTCTGCTTGCTGTTTGATTCAAAACCAGATTTTTTAGCATTCAAAGTTTCTGCATAACTTATTTTCATAATACGACAGCAGGCTCTTACAACAGTATTATCAATAACAGAAATATTAAGCTGAGAGAATTGCTCCTGATGTAAAAAAGAAGAATAAGAAAGACATATTGCCTGATTACCAATCAAAATAACAGGTATCTTTGAAAAAGATTCAGCTAAAAGCCTGCAAATATCCCGACATTCAAGGTGAACACCGTCTAAATTAATAATAACCAAGTCTGGAATTGAAATACGAAGCAAACCGTCAATAAGACCTGCATCTCCGAAATCTGTGGTAACTTCAAAGAACTCGCCAAGAACAGAACCGAGTTCCTGAGTAGAAGTGTTTTCTTTGCCAATAAGTAAAATATTCTTCAAAATTAAACTCCCTTTATAGATTTCTCCAGAACATTTTTTATTTCATTAATATGTTTTATTCCTTCTTTTTCGTCAAGACCACTAACAGAAATTTTTAACATTTCTATTAAACCTTTAACATCATCAGTGTAGGAATAATTATCAAGACTGGCAATAATTGAATCCATCTTATCAATATCCATTTTATGAAAAGCTTTTTCCAACTGAGAAAGATAAGCCTTCAAAATATTACATTCAATCAAAGCTTTGGTTTCTTCCTTTATAAATACAGCCTGTAAACGTGCCTGCATTTTTCTAAGTTCCCCTGTAAGTAAAGGAGTAAGGACTTTGATTTGATTAATATCTTCTGCCCTAGCCGCATCCTCTGCGACCTTGGAAAGTCCCGATATCTGAGCCATACCCACCAGAGCAGAAGAACTTTTCATTGTATGAACTGCAATCTGATAACTCTTGATAGTTGAACCAATTTCTGTCTGCTCATTGTCCAAATCCTGAACCAGTTGCTCTATATAATCCGTATTTTGCGAAAGCGTAATAAAAAAGTTCTGAAGAACATCAATAAAAACATCTGCACTGTAAAAGTGGCTCATAGCATAAGCGCTATCCATTCCCTCAATTTCAGGAATATTGATCTCCACCTTTGCCTGTCTTCTCTTTCTGACTGGAGCATCTTTTATAAAGACTTTAGGAAGCAGGGATGAAATAACTTCTTCTATTTTTTTCTGATCAATTGGCTTAGGAATATAACCTTCAAATCCTTCTTTTTGATAAACATCTTCTATTCCGGCAACAGCATTAGCAGTCAAAGCAACAACAGGAGTATTCTGGCAGAGATTTTCTTCTTCTTTAATATGATGAAGGGTTTCAATGCCATCCATGCCAGGCATCATGTGATCAAGGAAAATCAAATCAAAATGATTATTTTTAACCAGTTCCAGACATTCAGCTCCGCTTGTCGCAGTTGTAATTTGAATCTCAGTTTCCTTCAAAAGATTCTGGACAACATAAAGATTAATATCTGTATCATCAACAATAAGAATATGCGCATCTGGAGCAATAAAACTAACCTGATAATCATACTCTCGGACTGTTTCTGAAATCTGGGCATTTATATTACCAATTACTTCGTGGTTCTTATACCGCTGCTTTAAATCAAAAGAAAAAGTCGAGCCCTGACCATAAAGACTCTTTACTTTAAGAGAAGAATCCATCAAACCAAGCAGCTGCTGAACAATACTGATTCCAAGCCCTGAACCTTCAATTCCCTTATTTTGAGTATCTTCAATTCTCTCAAAAACACCAAAAAGCTTATCCAGATTTTCTTTTTTGATTCCAACACCAGTATCTTTTACTTCAACATGAAGAATAACATTTTCTTTACGGATATTTCCGCCAATAACAAGCTCTATCTGTCCTGTCTGAGTATATTTTACTGCGTTAGTAAGAAGATTAAGGATTATCTGTTTTATTCTTGCTTCATCGCCATAAAGATAAAGAGGGATTTTATCATCAACAGAAAGAATAAACTTTAGCCCCTTTGATTCTGCACGGATTTTAATCATGCTGGTAATTGACTCAATCAAATCAGCCAGGAAATATTCCTCTATATTTAAGTTCATTTTACCAGATTCTATTTTTGCCAAATCCAGAATGTCATTTATAGCTTCCAGAAGGGACTTACTTGCAGTTTTGATTTTTCCAGCGTATTCAACAATCTGCTGGTCGGTACTCTCACGCAAAATCATATCATTCAAGCCCATAACCGTGTTGATTGGAGTCCTGATTTCATGAGACATCTTTGTAAGAAAGTTTGTTTTTGCCTTGTTAGCCGAAATTGCTTCCTGCTTTGCCTTCTGTTCCGCTTTTTGAGATTTTTTTAAATCCTCCAGAACCTTCTGTAATGACTGATAATCCGTTGTTTCCAGAGTAAACATCATAAGCAGAAGCGAAACGGAAATTGTAAAGTCAGTAAGAAGAAGGGTCGGCTTAAAAATCTGTATAATTGCACCTACTACATTAAGCACAACAAAGGCAATATGAAGAACAAGAACTCTGCGTCTTTTGTATTTTTTTCTGTTGATGGAAAGAATGACAGTTGCCTGAATTATAAACAGAAAACAGATAATATAATTGCAGATAAAAAGCGGACCGTGAATATATTCTCCGTCTACAAAGGAATAGACAATTCCCGTAAAAGGATTGATGATTGCCAGAATTGCAAAAATTGCAGCATATACTATATTTAAATAAGTGCTGAACTTTGCCTTCCAGTCGATACAGGAATAAATATAAGCCGCACTTAAATAGGAAATTGAAACCGTACTAAAATGATACATAAAGTGAAGAATATAATTCAGCCCTAAAGGTACCCGTGAAGCATAGGTAATTGTTTTCCCTGTAATTATATCCAGAACAGTTGCCAGAAGTGCCAGCCAGGACAAAAGAGTATACAGTCTGTTTGCATTAGTTTTTGTTTTATAAAAAAGACTGTGAACAGAAATTACACTTATTATAATGATTATACTTGCAATTGCAAAATTATAATTATAAATCATAAAGATATTTTACCCCAAAAACTTAAAATTGGATATATGACAAATCATAAGTAAAATATAGGTAAAGTATCTGATTGTTTTTTTGAAATTTTATGATTCATGATTGACTTTTAAGATTTCCGT
This sequence comes from uncultured Spirochaetaceae bacterium, assembly GCA_902802305.1. Lineage (GTDB taxonomy): Bacteria > Spirochaetota > Spirochaetia > Treponematales > Treponemataceae > Treponema_D. The sequence goes on along the minus strand of CADCLG010000003.1, from coordinate 98,885 downwards.
GATAGACTTTAAGAATACGTTTAAAAAAGCCATTCTTTTATGAGGTTATATTTTGAAAAAAGATTCTTTTCTATCAAACACTTGGAAGCACAGGTCACATCTGCTCATGTGTATTCCAGCTGTATTAATTCTGTTTTTATTCAGTTACATGCCGATTTTCGGACTTATGGGAGCCTTCAAGGATTTTAAGACAAAGCTTGGTCTTTGGAACAGTCCCTGGTGCGGATTTGAAAACTTTAAGTTTTTAATTGCATCTGGAAGTATTTTCAAGCGAATAACTCTGAACACTTTAAAATACTATTTTATCTTTACAATTCTGGGTACTTTCCTGAACATTGTTCTCGCAATTTCGATTGATCAGCTTATGTTCAAAAGATTAGGAAAAGTAATGCAGAGCATTATGATTATTCCAGTATTTGTTTCATTTGCAGCAGTTACCTTCATTGTAAACGCCTTTTTAAGCTCCGGCGGTATTGTTAACCATATCATCACCCGTTTTGGAGGAGAATCGATTTCCTGGTACACTTCACCAAAATACTGGACAACAATTCTTACGATTGTAAAAATCTGGAACAGTGTTGGTTATGGCTCTGTTCTTTACATGTCAGTTCTTGCAGGAATTGATACCCAGCTTTATGAAGCCGCACAAATTGACGGTGCAAACAAATGGCAGCAAATCTGGCACATTACAATCCCTTCATTAATTCCTATGATTACAATTATGCTTCTGCTCAGTGTTGGAGGCATTATGCGTTCTGATACAGGTCTTTTCTATCAGGTAACAAGAAATACCGGCGGTCTGTATTCTACTACGCAGGTAATAGATTCCTACGTTCTCCATTCTATTAAAACAGAACCAAAGCTTGGCTATTCTATGGCAGCTTCCCTCTTCCAGTCGGTTGTAGGTTTAGTTCTGATTTTAATTGCAAACTTTACTGTAAAGAAAATATCACCAGAAGATTCATTATTCTAGTTGACTTTTAATTTATGGAAAATATGGAGAAAAAAAATGGCTGATAATACTGCTAAAAAATTACCACAAACAAAATTAAATAAAAAATCAAATATAGGATTAGGACAAATCATACTTACAACCTGTCTCGTTCTATATACATTGTTCTGTTTTCTGCCGCTTCTGCTGGTTGTAATTATTGCATTTACCGATGAAAAAACTCTGGCTTCAAATGGTTTCAGTTTTTTCCCGCAAAAATGGTCTATGAACGGTATGAATGCAATCCTCAGATACGGAAACAAACTTTTCAAAGCTTATGGCGTAACAATTTCCGTTACAGTACTTGGTACAGCTCTTGGACTTATTGTAATGGCACTTTTTGCTTACGGATTAAGCCGCAAAGATTTTAAGATGCGCAAGTTTCTTTCAATCTATCTGCTCATTCCTATGCTTTTTTCTGGTGGACAGGTAGCAAGCTACATTATTTTCAGTTCTGTTTACCATTTAAAAGATACATTCATCATTCTTATTCTTCCAATCTGTATTTCTACGATGAATGTAATCATCTTAAGAACCTACATTCAGTCAAGCATTCCAGAAGAACTTATGGAATCTGCAAAAATTGACGGTGCTTCCGAACAGAGGGTTTTCTGGCAGATTGTATTCCCACTGATGAAACCGGCCATGGCAGCAGTTGGATTTATGCTTGCAACTCAATACTGGAACGACTGGCAGACAGCCCTGCTCTTTATCAATAAAAAAGCAGACCTAACTCCACTCCAGTTACTTCTTATCAATATTCAAAAAAGTATTGAGTTCCTGTTAACATCAAAGGACATTCCGTCTGCGGCAAAGGCAGCAATGGGCGGTACAATTCCAAACGAATCGGCAATCATGTCTACCGTTATCGTTGTAATTGGACCAATCATTATTGCATATCCTTTCTTCCAGAAATATTTTGTCAAAGGATTAACCGTAGGTTCGGTAAAAGGATAATAAATTGGATATTGTAAATGCAGGTCATTAAACCACATTTAATCAATATAAATAAATTTTAAAAACCATTATGAGGAGGAAACAATGAAAAAAGTTCTTTCAAAGGCTCTTACATTGTTAGCGGTTCTTGCTATGGTTGGCTCATTTACAGCTTGTGGCAAGAAAGAATCAAAAAAAGTAATCTCAATTTACAGATGTACTTTTAACCTTGCTTCACCTGATGCAACAGAAGTTCAGAAGGTTCAGGATGCAATCAACGCTTACCTTGCAAAAAAAGGTGCTGATTACACAGTTGAACTGAATGATATTGGTTCAGGTGAATACACAGACAAGGCAAACCTTGCACTTAAAGGCGGCGAAGTTAATCTTCTCTGGACAGCTTCATGGGAAAGCACAATCGGTACAAACGATTTGTGGAAAGAAAACTCTGCTTATGATATTACAAACCTTATCAAGGGAACTGATCTGGAAAAAGCACTTCCTTCATGGGTATGGCCAGCTTCTGCTTATGCAGGAAAAACTTACTATGTTCCATGTTACAAGGAATCTGCAGAAGGTTATGATGTAATGGTTCGTTCTGATCTTGCAAAAAAATACAACTGGAACTTGAACTCAATCAAAACTCTTAAAGACATTGAACCTATGCTTGCTGACTGTAAAGCAGAAGGACTTAAATATCCTTACCTTACACAGAAAACAGCTATGTTCCACAGATGGTATTTGAATGACTTTGACTTCTTCAGTCAGGATTCATTCATTGCTGTTGACCGCGATACAAACACTGTTGTAGATGCTATCCTTACTCCAGAATATGCTGATTTCTGTAAATTGATGGGTAACTGGCATGCAAAAGGATACATCCACGAAGATGATCCTACAAAACAGACAACAGATACAACAACTCAGACACAGGACTGGGGTTTCTCTTGGTGGACTTGTGTTCCTAATGATGAAGAAGCTGACAGCCGCTATGGTCAGTCTGTAGAAACAATTTCTGTTACAAACAAATACTCTCATTCAACAACAACTCTTGGTTCTTGTTTCGCAATTGCAGCTAACTGTACAGAAGACGAAGCAAAAGCTTGTATTGACTTCCTCGGAAAGCTTTACACAGACAAAGAACTTGCTGACCTCTATACTTATGGTATTGAAGGAACAGACTACACAAGAACTGCATCTGGTGCTGTAAAGAAACAGGGTGGAAAATACAATCACTCTATGTGGGAATCTGCTTCTGTTCTCTGTCTCTCTCTTGAAGACGGTGAACCAGCTGACAAAGTTGAATTGTACAGCAAGTTCAATAACTCTTCATTGTCATCTTGCGCTTCTGGATTCCGCTTTGACTCAACTCCTGTAGCTGCTGAATATGCAACTTGCCAAACTGTATTCGAGGAATATGGATTTATCCTCGAAAACGGTGGTATTGCTCCTGCTGATGTTGAAAAAACAATCGCAACATATCAGGCAAAGCTTGATGAAGCAGGCTACCAGAAAGTTCTTGCAGAAGCTCAGAAACAGTACAATGCTTGGAAATAAGCTGATTTAAACTTTCTATGGTAAAAAAAGAAGGTCGTCTTAAAAAGGCGGCCTTCTTTCATTTATTACACATTTATTGACCACATTACACCTTTATTGACAATAACTCGATTAGATTATAACTTTTAAAAGAAAGGAAATTATATTTTATGTATATCAGTAACAACCAGTATCAGAAAAACACAAATATTTCGTCGGTTTTTGAGAGTGTCTGGAGAAGTAAAAATATTTCAAGAATTGCCATCTCTAAAAAACTTGATTTATACAGGTCTACAATCACAAATATAATTTCTTCATTAATTGAAAAAGGTCTTGTAAAAGAAGGAACCAGCGGAAACTCAACCAGTCGTGGTGGCCGAAAACCAATTTTTCTTTCAATAAACAAAGATTTCGCCTGTGTCATAGGAATTGAATTACAGTACGAAAAATATTCTGTTGTCGTACTTTCAATTGACGGTTCAATTCTTTATAAAACCAGTGCTGACACACCAGCTATAGAGCAGCCACAAACAAGCCCTGAAAAAAACTTTATTTATGCAATGGATTCAATTATTGAAAGTCTGATTGAGCCGGTAGAAAAGCTTAATATTCCGGTTATTGGTCTGTGCGTAAGTATTCCTGGTATTGTAGATGTAGACAGAGGAATAATCAAATCATCAGAGGTTTTTGGGCTGCACGATTTTAACTTTTCTGAAGCTTTTTATGACCGTTATGGTATCCCCTGCATTCCCGAAAACGATGCCCGCTGTCTTTCATGGAAGCAGTTTGCTAATAACGAAAAAGAAGATTTTATCTGCGTTCTGACCAAAAATATGGAAGGTAAAAAAGCTTTCCTCAATGAAAATCAAAAAGGAATAGGTGTCGGTATTTCAATAGCTATAAAAGGAAATATCATTCATGGAAGCAATTTTTCTGCCGGTGAATATATTTCAACCTCGTGGAAGGGACAATCTTCTGTTCAAACAGGTTTACCAGATTCTGTAATTGATTCTCTTCTAAAAGATGATGAAGCCTATTCCTTGTGGATTGCAGATTTATTCAAAACGCTTACAGTTTTTATTCCGCTATTGGGCCCTTCAAAAATCCTTTTTTATGGGCAGGAAGACAGTAAAAAAGATTTTATTCTTGCAACAATTGCCGACAAAGTGCCTCAGTTTAACAAAGCTTTAGAAAAGTTCAACGTAACTTTAGATATTTGTAAAAACAATGAATACGAAATTGCAGAAGGAGCGGCATTTAAATACTTACAGCGGATGTTCGTTGTAATGGAAACCGATAATCAGTCCTGGATAAAATGCTTTGACTGGGATGCCGCCTTTGAATTGCAGGAAAAAGGACTTAAGCATCTCCAGTTACACAAAGCAAATTATTAGAACTGCAGATTATAATTATAATTGTAAGAGTAATTGTAAGAAATCAAAAAATATTACAAAACACTTTTGAGGGTAAAGTCTACCCAGATGATTCCACATTTATTAGGGTCTTTTATACCATTCAAAAGATATGCACCCAATTCTTTTGCAGGATTTTTGTATGAACCCCATAAATCTTCATCTTCATCATAACCAATCTGGAAGAATACATTATTTGGATAATATAATTCAGCCCAATATTGAAAATGTTGCTGCATTGCTTCAAGAGATTCATGCATCTGACTATCGCTTACAAAAATCATATCAGCAGGGAAAGTTTCAGGAAGCCATTTTGGATCCCAATGTTTAACAAACACATTATAGCTTGGTTTTATTGCTTTTACAGTTGCGTCTATTTTTTTTGCAACTTCACCAGTCAATTGAGTTCCATATCCTTTGAACCTTGTACCTTTACCGCCATCATTATTTTTATAATTACCTGGATTATACCATTCAACATCTATACCAAAGCCTTTAACGCACGGATGCTTTTTATAATGATTCATTACGATTTTAGCAAGTGTTTCCAAATCGCATTTTCCAGATTCAACCTGAAGCCATACATCATAGCCTGCTTTATCAAAGGCTGTAAAATATTCTTCATATTCATCTTCCTCAGCAAATCTTATTCCTTCAAGACTGCTGCTGCTTTTTGATAAACCAATTTCAGCAAGTTCTGAATCAGTTACAGGAAAGTTAAGATGACAAGTCCAACTCATTTCTGGATGTTTTGAAGAATACTCGGTAACACCTCCTACAATCCACACTAGAGCCCCAGTACTTCCTTTGTAATAGGATGTCATTTTATTTACATAAGTTTTCCATTCACTTGAAGTTGGAAAAGGTTTAATTCCATATTCAGAGCTTCTGCAGCCTGCCCATTTTGCTTGAGCATTTACACTTGAGCCACCGTCACTTGCGCATGAATAGCAGGAAATACCAGTTGTCATAAGAAAAAGAACTCCTGTAATTGATAATATTCTTCTATGTAATTTTGCAATACTTTTATTTTTTAATCTTCCCATTTAATTACCTGTTTTATTTTAATTTGTTAATCATCTTTTTAAGTGTGAAATCAACCCAAATAATTCCGCAGTGCTGGTCTTCTGAACAACCTTCTGCCAAAACTGAGCCAATTTCCTGAACTGGATTTGCATACTGAGACCAGATTTTATAATCAGATTCATAACCAATCTGATAAACTACAGTATTTGGTGAATAATACTCTGCCCATTCTTTAAATGATTTTGTCATAGCCTTTAAAGAACCGTGTCCCTGACTATCGTTTACAAAAATAATGTCTGAACGATATGTAGGTGGAAGCCATTCAGAATCCCAGTGCTTTACAAAATAATTGAATCTTGGGTCGACTTTTTTAATTGCCTTATCAATCTTTTTTGCAAGGTCATCAGTAAGTGGTGTTCCATATCCGTCTGTTCCGCCAGAACGGTACCATTCAACATCTACACCAAAGCCCTGTACGCTAGGATGGTTTTTATAATGTTTCATTGTCTGATAAGCAAGAGAAACCAAATCAGCATCACCTGGTTCTACCTGCAGCCAAACTTTATAGCCTTTTTCATCACAAACCTTTAAGAAGTCTTCGTTTTCATCAACAGGGAAATCGTTTACATATTCAATTGGTTTTTCAAGAGGAAAGTTTACCATGCAGTTTTTCTGAATACCATTACCTTCAACATGCCCTACAATCCATACAAATGCTGGAGCACTACCTGGGAAGCTTTCGCTTACTTTTTCTGCATAAGCAGACCATTCTTTTACACTTGGGAATGGTTTAATTCCATAATTTGATGCTCGTACGCCTGCAAAAGAAACAGGCGCAGTTTTTGGCTGCTTTGGCGTGCTTTTTTTACAGGAAAGGTTTAAAAGAATACAAGTCATACTTAATGCTGTTAGAATAATTTTAGTTTTTTTCATTTTTTTCTCCTAATTCGCAGTTCAGCTGCACAAGTGAATTATATAATTTTGGATTTTCTTCTATATCAGTCCACTGAAAGTAAACAAGATTTTTTTTGTTATCTTCACGATTCAAACAGAGTCTGGCAGTTTCTGTTATTTCTTCAACAGTCAAAGTGTCCTGTCTGTAATATTCTTTTGCCTGAATTGACGGAATAAAGGGAACCTTGCCATCAACTTCTTTTTCCAGCAATTCCAGCGTCTGGAGAACATAAGCAGGCTTCTGATGAAGCATGTGATGGTAAAGCATTGGCGTAAAGAAAGAAACATGCGACTTTAACATTTTTAAGTTTTGCCCCAGGATTTCCTGGCGTGCATTTCCAAAAGTATCTTTTGTCCATGGAACAAGGTGCAATCCTATAAGCTTAGAGCTGCATTTGTTTTTAATGATTTTTTCGCTATTCTCTACTACCGAGCTGACTACTGAACACCGCCACTCTTCTACAGAGGGGAACTTTTTTTGCGCTTTCTGACATTTTTTGCAGTAACAAGTCTGAACTAAATCCGGGTGCTCCTGCTGAGGATTCATCATTTCCCAAAACTGGAAAAAGCGGATAAAATCCAGACTTAAACTGTTTACAGGCAGACATGCATCTTTTTTAATCCGCCTGTAAAAAGCAGACATCATTTTTCTATTTGAAGGACAGATAAATCTTACCCAGCTGTCTACTGCCTGAGTTCCGTCCTTTTTTATTGCAAGGTATTTTTTGTTAATATTATTTTCTGCCAGAAAAACCGGTTCAATAAGATTAACAAAAAACTTTTCTTTCTGGAGTCTTTCCAGAAAATCTGTATCATGTTTGCATGACTGCCCAATAAACAAGGTATCAAATCCGAGTTGATGCCACTTTTCTATTGTTTTATCCAGATTCTCTGGAACTAGGTAAAGTTTGACTCCATACATAAAATCATCCTTATTACTTTCTTAATTATCCCTTAACGCCGGAAATAACGGTACCTTGAATAAAGTACTTCTGGAATGCAAAGAAGATAATAACAGGTGGAATCATCATCATGATTGTAGCTGCTGCCATAAGTCCGCTGTTATTAAAATAAAGTGCATTGAATGACTGAAGTCCCAATGAAACTGTGTACTTCATCTTGTCCTGAATATAAATAAGGGCATAGTAATAATCATTCCACCAGAAAATTGCAGTGTTAAGACCAATTGTAAGTAATACCGGTTTTGCCTGAGGTACAATTACACTCCAGAGGATTCTGAGAGGTCCACATCCGTCTATTTTTGCAGCTTCATCAAGTTCAAGAGGAAGCCCCATCATAAACTGGCGTACAAGGAAAACGTTCATGGCACTACAAGCAAAGAAGGCAGGAACTGTAAGTGGAAGATAAGTATTGTACCAGCCCAACCAGTTGTACATTACAAAGCTTGGAATGAGAGTAACCTGAGACGGAAGCATCATTGTAGAAAGCAAGAGGATAAACAAGGTGTTTCTTCCCTTAAACTTAAATCTTGCAAAACCATAGGCAACAAGAGTTGCAGAAAGAACGGCACCTACTGTTGCTATGATAAGAATGAACAATGTATTAAGAATATAACGAGGGAATGGAGATTTCTTTAAAGCTTCTGAATAGTTAGGCCAATTGAACTTAACTGTTCTTACACGCATATCAGGTGTTGCAGGAGGAAGAAGATAAAACTCTGATGGATTATCAGGATTTACATATTTCCACATTTTATCTTCCTTATCCACATAAGCAAGCTGTCTCTTCTGACCATTAACTTCTACGTTATACAAGAAATATTTTTTTCCTGGAGTTCCGTAATTTGGAACAGATACCTGTTTTCCTTCGATAGGAATTAAAGAGGCAGGAACTGTCTTAATTACAGTTTTTGATGAAAATGAATTACAAAGCATTCCCGCTACAGGATAAAGGATAAAAATACTACCCAAAGCTAAAATTATTAATGCTATAATTTTTCTGCGGCGTTCAAGTGATTCTATTGTCCTCATTTTTTCACCTCATTATCGTAGAATACCCACATATCTGAACTCTTGAATACAAGCATGGTAAGAAGAAGAATGATTACGAAAAGAATCCAGGCAAGTGCAGAGGCATATCCCATCTTCTGATACTTAAATGCGTTGTTGTAAAGATAGAGGTTGAAGAACTCGGTTGAATGTGCAGGTCCACCTTTTGTCAAAACCATTGGTTCAGCAAAGTACTGGAAGGTTCCGATAATTCCCATAATAAGCTGATAGAAGAGGATTGGTGTCATCTGTGGAATTGTTACATGCCACAACTGCTGCCATCTGTTACAACCATCAAGCTCTGCTGCTTCATAAAGTTCTGTAGGAATCCCCTGAAGTCCAGAAAGGTAAATAATCATTCCTCCACCACATCCCCAAACGGACAGGAAAAGGAAACAATAAAGCGTATATTTTGGATCCAGCAGCCATTTTGGCGCTGAGCCTCCGAATTGTCTGATTAAAAAGTTTATAACACCATATTGGTCATCAAAAAGACCGCGCCACAACATGGCAACTACAACTCCGGAAATAAGGGATGGTAAATAATAAAGAGTTCTCCAGCCTTTCATTCCAGGAACATTCATGTTAAGCATGTAAGCAAGTAAAAATCCGCAAACAATTCCAATCGGGATAGACAAAAATGCAAATTTAAAAGTAACTTTCAGTGAATTCCATACGTATTTATCATGGATAAGCCCTGTAAAATTACTGAATCCAATAAATTCAGCCGGGTTACGACCATCATATCTTGTAAACGAAAGGATTAACGAAGCAATCATTGGACCTGCAGTAAACACTATGAATCCTATAAGCCATGGGCTTATAAACGCATAGCCCAGAATATTATTATTTCTCTTCTGGTTTATTCTATGTATTTTTTCTGACATAGTATCCTCCTTTTTTTAATAAAAAAAGTTTTGTTATCCGGATAAGTACCTTCGCAATAACTAAGGCACTCATCCGTTTTTTTTTGGTTAATTTAAGGTATTACTTATGGCTTGCCCAATATTCGTCAAGGTACCCCTGAACTTCTTTATTAAGCTCTTCTGCAACTTCGTCTGTATCTTCTGAAAGACCAGAAATTACATTTGCCATAGCACCTTCCATTGCATCCCAAACTTTACCGAAGTTAGGAACCCATGCTTCATTGTTTGGATTATCAGCATAAGCACCAGCATCAATAAGAACCTGCCAGTTGATATTTGGACGACCTTCTTCAATAACTTCGCCATTTTCATCAACAACACCGTTCTTTCTTTCATCAATCCATGATTTCTGGAACTGTTTCATAGCAGGAATTCCACCATAGTTCTTGTTAAGTCTGATGTAGTTCTCTGGTTTGAAGAGCCATTTGTAAACTTCCCAAGCTTTGTCGTGGTTCTTTGCACTCTTACACATAACGAATGTATCGATATTTGTTGCAGAAACAATGTGTCCATCCAAAGAAGGAATTGGAGCAATGTTCCACTTGAAGTTAGCATCCCAACCTTCGTAAGCATAGCTCATCCAAGAGAATACTTCCCACATAGCACACTTGTTTGAACCAAGAGGGTCGTTATCACCAAACAAAGCAGCACCAGCAGCTGAATCTGAACTTGGTCTAACTTTGTATGTATAAATCTGATCCTGTAAATCTTTGAATGCTTTCTTCCATTCTGGTGAGTTCATCTGAGCAGTTTTATAATCTGCTGAAACACCAAGAGAAACAGGGTTTCCCTTCTTGTCAAAGTATTTTCCAATCCAAGCACGCCATGGAGCCCAGTCTGTTCCGTCATATCCGAACTGTGTTACATATTCCATGTTGAAATCTGGAGAGTATGTATTGTTGTCGTTCTTATCCAATGTCATTTTGCGAGCAATGTCGATAAGTTTTTCATAAGTCCAGTCTTTTGTTCCCCATGTTGTTGGAGGGTAATCAATTCCTGCACGGTCAAAAATATCTTCGTTATAGTAAAGAACTGATGGATAATATCCGATTGGAAGACCAACAAGCTTGTTTTCTCCGTTGATGTTGTATCTCATACTGTCAACAAGCTGATCATCATAATCATTCAAATTAATTCCATCTTTTTCCAGATAAGGAGTAATATCCATCCATTCATCAATAAATTTGCCAACTCCCATTACTCCAACAGGACCACAAATATCTGGTGTCATATTTCCAGCTACAAGTGTAGTGAATTTCTGTTCAGAGTCTGCATACTGAACGGTAAGGAATTCCAACTCAATTCCCTTCTCTTTACCAATGGTATCGTTGAATTCTTTCTGAAGTGCCTCATGAACTGCAATCTGTGAAGGATCTGTACCTGTACCAAAACCAACCATAACTTGAATTTTATCTCTGGCAGGTCCTTTTGTTTTTGAACAGCCAGTGAATACCAGTAATGCTGCGATTCCCAGCAATGCACTTTTACGTAAAAGTCTTTTCATTCTTAAATCTCCTTATTTTTCACCCGAAAGGGCAGTTTATGCTTTAATTATTAGCACAAAATACTACGTTGTCAAGAAAAATTTTTCTCGTGAAAGTAAATTTATGCCAAATTTTAGAAATTTGTGCAATTTTTCTTAAATTTTCATGAAAAATTTAAGTTGACAGACTGAATATCCCGTGTTAAAGTTTTCACGTGAAAGTATAAAAATAAATTTGTTGCTGACGCAAACGTAATCAACTACGGGTGCCGAAGCGGAGTAAGGAGGCAAAAATGTCTAAAAAAGAACCGATATTTTCTTTTCTAACGGACAGCACGGTTCAGATAAAAGAGAATATTAAAAACAAAACTAAAGAACCATGGCTCATGCTTGAAGCAAGCCGCAATAAATCCCTTACAGATACACTTTGCTGGGGTATTACTAATAATGGTTCTGACTTTGCAAGAATTGGAACACAGGAAGGAGACTTACTGAATGGTTTTGTACATGAAGATCCATATAAAACCAGAATGTTGGGGTCCTACATTTATATAACAGATTTAGAAGAAAAAAAATATTTCTCTGGTTGCTGGTATCCTGTAATGAATAAAAACCAAAAGCTTGAAACATTATTCAAGTTTGGTTCAGTAACAACAAAAACTTCCTATTTAGGAATCGATGTTGAAATTACAAAGTTCATTCCTAATGAATTCTACGGATTAGTTCAGTGTGTAAAAATTACAAATACAACCAGCAGAGCAAGAAAACTCAGAGTATTCTCAACAGAAAGCATAAATATCGGTGATGCAAGAGGTCTACAGTTCTCAGGCTTTAACTCAATGATGATGGCCGGTGGATATTTTGATAAAGAATTGAGCGGATTTGTATGGCGAAATAACTATGGTATTTCTTTTGATTGCGATGAAGATAAAATCAAAGGACTTTTTGGAAAAGTATTAGTTCATATTTCTTCAGAAAAATTGTCTACATATTCTTCCCGCTACAAGGATTTTGTAGGTCATTACACAAATACAATGGCAAATCCGGCCGGCTTACTTGCTGATAAGCTTGCAGAAACATCATCTGAAGAAATGTGCAGTGCACTTTCTGTTCTTGCAAATGATATAGAACTTGCAGCAGGCGAAACAAAAGAAATCGTATTCTCACTTGTAGCTGTAAGTACAGAAGATTATTACTGCAACAATAAGAAAGAAATCAAAAATGTAATGAAAATGATTTCTACACCAGAAAAAGTTCACAAACTTTATGATGAAGTAAGTAAAGACTGGAATGACGAACTTTCAAAACTTCAGTTAAAGGTAAGTGGAGAAGATCTTTTCGACCATTCTTTCAAATGGCTTCAGTATCAGTGTGCAATGGTATGCTGCCTTAACCGCATGAAGTCCCGCTTCCATTCAGGTTTTGAATATGGCTTCGGTTTCCGCGATATTTTACAGGATATGCTCGCCCTTCTCCCTTATGATACAAAACGTACCCGCGACTTCCTCCTTTACACAGCAGAACAAATGTTCTCAGACGGTTCTGTTTACCACAACTTCTATGTTTCGGCACCTGGAACAAGAGATTTCAAAGCTTGTGACGATCCAATCTGGTTGATTTATGCAGTATGCGAATACATAAAAGAAACTAATGATTTTGATTTCCTTTATGAAAGAGTAAATTTTGCAGACGAAAAAGAAAAACTCGAACCAAAATCGGGAACAATCATTGAGCATTGTAAAGCAGCCCTTAACCGCGTATGGAAATATTCAACAGACGGAATTCCACAGATGTTTGATGCTGACTGGAACGACGACTTGAGCGGTTATGAAAATCACCTTTCTGTAATGGCTGCAGAAATGATGTACAAAGCCCTTAAAGATTACGAAGAACTCTGCAATCACCTTGATTCAGAGGAAGAAAAGAAATACGGAGAATTGTGCAAAGAACGTGCAGAAAAAATCAAGGCAACAGTAAACAAATACTGTATCGATTCAACAGGCGCTTACATCCGACTTTTAGGACCAGGTAAAGACGCTTCAAAGAATATCGGTTCAAGCGATACAGACGGAATTATGTTCCTTGAGCCAACAGCCTGGGCAGGCTTCAGTGAAATTGCCACTAAAAAGCAGTTCTTAAAATCAGCTGAACAGATGGATAAAAAACTTGCTGCAAAAGGCGGAATCTGCGTTTGTACTCCAGATACATCATTATCAGAAGGAAAACTTCCAGCATCAAACAGTGCTTACGTAAAAAATGCACCTGGTAAAAAAGAGAATGGAAGCTTCTTCCGACATCTGGAATCCTGGGTTATCGCTTCTTACTGTAAATATGGTGAAGGTAAGAAAGCCTGGAAGCTTTTGTATGATACATTGCCAGCAGTTTGCTATGCAGATACTCCAGCTTACTCAGCAGAACCATTTGTTTATCCAGAATATGCGTGTGGTCCATCAAGTCAGGATTATGGAAGAGCCGGACACACCTGGCTTACAGGTACAGCTCCAACAAGACAGCGCGTAATTGCAGAAAATATCTTCGGTTTACAGCCTGCTTACGAAGGATTGATTATCGATCCTTGTGTGCCATGCTGGGAAAACTTCAAAGCATTCCGAATCTTCAGAAATACTAAGTTTGAAATCACTTTCGTAAACAAAAACAAAGTTCAGAAAGGAGTAAAAACTATTACTGTTGACGGAAAAACTTTGGAATCAAACTGCATTACAAGCGAATGGTTTGACGGTAAGAAACATCAGGTAATTGTAGAAATGGGAAAATAAAAAAATGATTAGGTTTATAACTCGTGATTTTTGCAAAATAGAAGAAAAAGTCTCTCACAAAGCAATCAGGCAGTTATCTTCCAGCAAGGCTTTTAAAGAATACAAGTTCCCTGCCTTGTTGGACGCAGATAAAGTAATTACCCTTTTGCCAGAAAATGCCACAGAAGAAGATTGTGCAAAAGTATTCAAGCTTTCACTCTTTTCTTTTATGGGTACAGACGGAATGAGAGGAAAAGTCTGCACGCAAAGATTTGAAGGCATTGAAACACTCAAAAAATATCTTGGTGAAAATCTGATTTCAGTTTCTTTACTTGAACTTTCGGCTCTTGCCTTTATCAGAATGCTGAAAGAATACAACAAGGAACAGACGGAAGACCTGGATAAAAGTCAAAATGAAAGTCTCAAAATCTGCTTTGGAAACGACAGCCGCGATAAAGCAACCGACTGGATTTTAAGAGACAGTCTGATTGATGTTTTTGCAAAAAATGGCGTAGAAGTTATAAACCTTGACGTAATCCCAACTCCCTATGTACCGCACTATATGCTCTGCAACGATATAAAAGGCGGTGCGGTACTTACGGCCAGTCACAATCCATCTAACCAAAATGGAATTAAATATTTTCTTGACGGCAAAAAGCTTTTAAGTGACGGTGAACATGGAGATTATATTTTGTCGGCTTATATGTATGAAGCCGCATTAAATCTGACAGATTCGATTGGGTTTCCAAATCCATCAGAGGTTTATCCATCAGAAGCTTCTACAACTTCAATTTCTCCATCTTCACGTGTCACAACTCTCAACTATTCCGACCAGGCAGTTAAATTTCTGGAAAACACAATCGTTTCGCAAAATATTGCAGAACTTGCAAAATGCAGAATAATTATCGACACAGCAAACGGAGCCTGGTCGGAATGTGCTGTCAAGTTTGTCTCACAAAATAAACTAAACGCAAAAATAATCAATTGCGAGCCTAAAGGCGAAAACATAAACCACAATTGTGGTGTAGCTGAAATCGAAGGACACTCTTTCTTCGCAAAAGAAGATTTGATTTCTTCACCAGAAATAATTCAGCTGGTTTATGAAGAAGG
Organism: uncultured Spirochaetaceae bacterium; assembly: GCA_902802305.1. GTDB lineage: Bacteria > Spirochaetota > Spirochaetia > Treponematales > Treponemataceae > Treponema_D. The sequence goes on along the minus strand of CADCLG010000003.1, from coordinate 83,746 downwards.
AAAAAACTCTGTTGCAGCAGTTTACGGAATCGCTGTTGACGGCGACGGAGACCGCGGTTTTGTATTAAAATACGACACAGAAAAAGACGGAGTTATCGTTTATGACGGCGATGCAGAAGCATATTTAATTGCCAGCCTTGCAAAATCAAGAGGTGCAAACGCTTCTGACAGCAAACAAGCCATATTCACAATCGAATCAGATTTAATGGTTAGCCTGGAAATGCAGGAAAAGTTCAAGCTTACACCAAAAATGGTTGACGTAGGTGATAAATGGATTTGCTGCCAGAATCCTGAAGAAATGTCGATTGGATTTGAATCTTCTGGTCACGTAATAATTCCATGTACAATTACACCAAATAATTCACTTTCATCAAATAAAACTTTGCTTTCAGGAAACGGACTTTTGACAGCCTTTATGACAATCATTTCATTACAAAAAGGAAATCTTCCATTTGAAAAAGGTTATTCAAATACTTTCTACACTTATTTTGTAAACAAAAACCTTTTCTACAATGGAAGCAACCTTTGGAAAAAAGACGAAGCACTGATTAAAGAAACAATCGCTTGTGATAAAACACTCAGTCTCAAACAAATCCAGATGAAAGATGCGAACGTACTCGTTTTCAATATTATTTACCAGGGAAAAATCTGCGCCCTCTTGTTCAGCAGAAACTCGGGAACAGAAGATAAAAATGCAGTTTACTTAAAATGCCGCAAAGGCTTTGAAGACCGCTTTTTACCACTTGCAAACGAACTGAGTCTTCAGCATTGCAAAAACATGAAGGACAATACGCGAGAAGAAGTTATCTGTGAAAATAAAATCATGGAAACTATCGATAAAAAAGGATTTGCCGTAAAGGCAGATTTGGATTCCGCTTTTGATTCAGGAATAATTGAATCAGCATTTCACGCATTAGTGAAGGAAAAATTAATATGTAACCAGAATGACTCCTACCATAGAAAATAATCTTTAATCCATTTAAAAAAGTAAATCTTAATCGCCCTCCTCCATTTGGGCTGCCTGCAAATCATCATTCTGGTGAATTCTAAGATACGCTTAGAAAAGGTTTGAAGGCAGCCTCTTTTTTTTTATACCAAGTCTGCTATAATACAAGTATGCCACGTAATTCAGGACATGCAGATTTACCTCTTCATACAGGAACCGTACCTCGCTGGCTTGCCGACCGTATGCGCGATTTAGGTGCGCTTATAGTTGAATCACTCGTTCTTAATTATGGCCCGGATGAAGTTCTTGTGCGTTTGAGTGATCCCTTGTGGTTCCAGTCCTTTGGAGCAGTTATGGGGATGGATTGGCATTCTTCGGGAATTACAACAAGCGTCATGTATGCCCTGAAACGCGGGTTAAATCCACGTGCAAAAGAATTAGGCATTTATGTTTGTGGTGGTCGTGGAAAATATTCGCGCCAGACACCCGATGAATTGCTGCAGATTGCCACTCAAACTGGACTTAATTCCGATGAACTTATAAAAAACAGCCGGCTTGTTGCTAAAGTTGATAATAATGCAGTTCAGGACGGATTCCAGCTCTATCAGCACAATTTTATTTTGACTTCCAGTGGAAATTGGACAGTTGTTCAGCAGGGAATGAATGCAAATACCCGTACCGCCCGCCGTTACCACTGGTGCTCATCTGATTTGCGAAGTTTTGTTGAAAATCCTCACACAGGCGTAGTTGGCGATAACCGTGGCAAAATCCTGAATCTTACCGACACAAATGCAGCAGGTGCCCGTTCGTCAATTCTTGAAATGTCGCACGAAAATCCCGACCGAGTTATCAATGAAATCCTTCAGATTGACCGCCCCGCAAATCAGATAATTCTTATGCAGGGTGGAAAAGTAAGTAATCTAGGAGGGGAAAGCCTTCCCCTCGCTCGCACTTCATTGCTCGCTACCCCTTCCAGCGGGAGTACCCGCAACGCCCCGGAACAGGGGTTATTATTTCCTGAGTTATTTGAAGAATCGCTGAATCGCAACTACCAGAATATTGGTACCAATGCGTGCAGTTTTGGAATCAAAACTGCAACCGGGGCGAATACCAACTCAGCGCTGAATCGCAATTACAACGCCCCGGTTCGGCATGAAGTCCGCGCCGAAGACGTCGACTTAAAACGACTGGGTGGCGTCCTTGCAACCGCCTATGAAAATCAACCAAAAGATTTTGAATCTCTCTTACTCACTCCAGGACTGGGCCCAAGAACCTTGCAATCCCTCGCCCTCGTTAGCGAAGTAATCTACGGAACGCCAACCCGTTTCAACGACCCGGCACGATTCAGTTTTGCTCACGGCGGAAAAGACGGACACCCCTTCCCCGTTCCACTCAAAATCTACGACGAATCAATCCGAGTTCTTCGTGACAGTATAGAAAAATCAAAATTAGGATATAAAGACAAGTCCGACTGCATCCGCCGCCTGCACGAAACCGCCTTGAACATTGAACGCAACTGTTCGCCAATGGCAGATTTTGATGCCGCCATCGCCTACGAACGCGCTCATTCAGCAGAATGGGATGGAAGAACGGTTTAATTATTAAATTATTCCAAATAAGCTGGAGATAAACACTTAAACTAAATATTATTTTATGATATATTTCTTTCATGAAACCGTTGATAAAGTATCGTGGTGGCAAATCAAGGGAGATTCCAAATATAGAAAAGCATATTCCTCGATTTTATGGAAGATATATTGAGCCGTTTTTGGGTGGCGGTGCTTTATATTTTCATCTAGAACCTAAAGACGCGATTATTAACGATATAAACACAAAACTCATAGATTTCTATAATGGTGTTAAGAGCGATTATCCTAATCTTCGCAAAGAACTAGATAAAGTAGAAAAAATATATGAAGAAAACCGACATGATTTTGATGAGCTTAAAAAACTTCATCCTACAGAACATGTAGAGGATAAGAATAGGGTTGCCGTATGACAAAAGTTGAAGCTATCAAAAAAGTTCTTGAAGATAATAATGGAACTGCAACGCTGGCAGAAATATATAATAACATCGAAAAATATTATCCTGAGGCAAAATCTTCTGAACAATGGGAAGCAGGAATTCGTGGTGTACTATACCGTGAGATTCGAGAAAAAAAAGGATTCAAGAAAATCGGCTTGAGCATTTATGCACTTAACGATTACAAAGCAGAGAAGAAACCGCAAGAAAAAGATAAAATCAGAATGCACTCTTTCATCGAGGGAATTTGCTTAGAACTTGGCAATTTCAAAGACTTTCAGACATATACCGCAGATTCATCCGTTTTATATCGCGATAATATTCACCTAAATCAGATTGCCACGATGAAAGAACTTCCGCTTTTTTCCTATCCAGAAATTATACAGGAGGCAAAACGGATAGATGTAATTTGGTTCAATGCAAAAGGCTACAAGTTTCCACAAAAAGTATTTGAGGTTGTCGATTCTATTGGAACGCTAAACGGTGCGTTCAATCGCAGTTTACAATTGCAGGATTTTAGAACAGAGTTTTTTATCGTGGCACCCGAAAAGCATCGAGCAAAATATAATCAGACAATTGACCTTGCTCCGTACAATATCAACAAAGAGCGTTTTACATTCATAAACTATGAAGAAATAACTGAATTATATGAGAATACAGCAAAAGTTAACAAACTGGAGAGTAAACTGTTCAAATGAATCCAGATGAATTTATAGAATATTGGGAAGGTACTTATTCTCCATCATGTCTTTTTGAAAAAGAAGATGATGAATACTATGCGTTAAGAAGAAAATTACAAGATGTTCCCATTGCTTTAGGCTTTATAACAAAAGAACCAGAAATCATAGTCACCGCTGTGGGAAAAACTTTAGTTTCTGCAAAACGTAAAGAAGAAGTGTTCTTACGTCAGCTTCTTAAATTTCAAATTCCTTCACCGTATCATGCACCAAGTGATAAAGCTGCTAATTTCTATGTAAAACCATATCTAGAAATCTTAAGATTGATTTATACGCTTGGAACACTCAAATTTGATGAACTCATGATTTTTGGATTACAGCTTACAGATTATCGTGAGTTTAAAACTATTGTTAAGAAAATAGAAAAATTTCGAATCGACCGCGAAAAAACTCCAAAGAAATACCGAGAGTTCAAATATTTCTCTCAAATGAACGAATTACAGGAGATCTACAGTTCAGAACTATCAAAAGGTGAAACTTCAACACGAGAAAGTAATGTCGCAACTATAAAGAAATTCTTGCAAACTAAAGCAAGTAATATGCATGATTATGCAGATGCATGTATTCGTTATTTAAGAGCTACAGGTCTTGTTTCTATTTCTCACATAGGACGCTCACTTTCCATTCTTCCCGAGAAAAAAGCAGATGTTGAATTCATTTTGAAAAATATTTCTCGTGAACCAATTTTTGTTGATGACAAAGAAAAATATCTGGCTTATTTAGGAAATCCTGAACTTCCAAAACTTCTTACCGACGATAAATCAGCTTTGATTCAAAAAATAACTAAAGAAAACCCTGCCGAAAAAGTTATTGGATCAGCAACAATACAAGAACTTAAAGAAAAACTTGATGATTTGATTATTACTAAAAAAGAAGCAATCATTCAATCTCAAATTGCAGAAATTAAAGATTATAAAGAATATGATGATATTCAAAATACTTTTATTCAAATCGAAGAAAATGATATATATGATCCTTCATTAATTTTAGAGTGGAATGTTTGGCGTGGTATGACAATGCTTGACGGTGGAAACATAAAGGCCAATTTAAAATTTGATGATTTTGGAAAACCTATGTCTACTGCGCAAGGAAATATGGCAGATATTGTCTGCGATTACGAGAACTTCGGTTTAACAGTAGAAGTTACTATGGCAAGTGGTCAGAAACAATATGAAATGGAAGGCGAATCAGTTTCAAGACATTTGGCAAAATTCAAAAAAGAAACAGGGAAAGAAGCGTACTGTTTATTCGTTGCTCCGACTATAAATGAGGCATGTATTGCTCATTTTTATGGTTTACATAATTTGAATATTTCATATTATGGCGGAAAATCTGTAATTGTTCCATTGCCATTAAACATCTTTAAAAAGATGCTAGAAGACTCTTTTAAAGCCTCCTATATTCCAAATCCAGAACATGTAAAATCTTTTTTTGAGTATTCGCGTGCAGTGGCTTCAACAAGCCTTAATGAACAAGAATGGTATAATAAAATTCTGGAAAAAGCCCTACATTGGTTGGAATAGAATCAAATTAATAATTATCTACTTTTATTTTTTTTCTTTTTCACCACTTTTTAACTTCCTGAAAAACCAAATCAAATAAGGAATTGCCGTAAAGGTACTCAGCAAATCGGCAACCGCCTGACTGATTTCTACACCAAAAAGACCAAAGACTCGCGGAAGAATTAAAATTGCAGGAATAAAATAAACGCCCTGCCTGTTCATTGAAAGGAAAGTTGCCGGCTTAATATGGCGTGTGGACTGCATCAGCATATTCGTACCAATAATCAGTGGATGGAGGGGAATAAAGGCAGCCTGCCATCTTAAAGCAACAGTTCCAATTGCAATTACATCTGCATCATCCCGGAAAGCCCTTATAACTTGAGGAGCAAAAATAATACAGAGGGAAGATAAAACCGCCATAAAGGCAGCAGAACTTAAAACCATAAATAGCCAGGCCTTTTTTACGCGGTCGTAGCGTTTTGCCCCGTAATTATAACCGCTTACCGGACTAAAGCCCTGACCAATTCCAATAATCATACTGGCAATGAACATAATTATTTTTTGAGTGATTGTCATTGCCGCAACCGCAGAATCTCCATAAAGCGCTGCATTCGTATTCAAAAGAATACTTGCTATACTGGCTAAGCCCTGTCTTGCCAGCGACGGAAAGCCTGTAGAAATAATTCTTCCCAAAACACGAATGTCTTTTGTATAAAGCCTGGGTTTTATCTGACAGATGGATTTTTTTCGCAGATAAAAGGAGAAGAGAATACAGAAGCTTACAAACTGACTTATTAAAGTTGCAATTGCCGCACCACTTATTCCCAGACCAAAACCGTGAAAACCAGTACCTGCTCCAATAACATGACCAAAAAGCTTCAGTTCGTCAAAAATAAAAATCGGATCCAAGATAATATTCAATATGCCGCCTGCAGAAAGGGCAATCATACTGAAAAAGGCTTTTCCTTCAGAACGTAAATCATTATTTAAAACAAAGGAAGCGCACATAAAAGGCGCGCCCCAAAAGATGAACCTTGCGTAATCGCGCGCATAAGGAAGAACGGTAGAAGAAGCCCCGACCAGACTTAACAGGCCGCTTGCAAAGAGATTTCCAAAAATTGTAATAAGGACGCCGAACCCGAAGGCGGTGAAAAAGGCGGTCGAGGAAAGTTCCGAAGCTTCATCATTATGCTTTTGTCCCAGCTTAATGGAAACAAGACTCCCGCTGCCCATACCAAGGGTAAATCCGCAGGCCTGAATAATACTCATAATCGGAAAAACAATTCCAACCGCCGCACTTGCCTGCGTACTTATCTGCGAAACAAAAAAAGTATCTGCCATGTTATAAATTGAAGTTATAAGCATGGAGATTACCGTCGGAATTGCAAGAGTGGTGACAAGCTTCCACACAGGAGTGTTCACCATCTTGTTGTATTGTGAATCAGCATTTTTATTAATTGTATTATTTTCGTCTGCCATATAAAACCGTCTATAAATCAATTATAGTATATTTTATTTACATGGTGAATCATAATAGGCAGACATCATAGTCTCTACAAAGCTTGGTTCATAAAACTGGCGATTTTCGCGGTCAATCAAAGCACTTGATTCTTCTTGATTTCCAGCATCCCACCAAAGCATGCTCATGCCATAATAATGAGCCTTTTTAGCAAGATGGTTAATCCATTTTATTCTTTCCTCGTATGAAATAGGAGAACGGCCGGTTCCAGTTTCGCCAATTACAATAGGAATGCCCTTTTGAATAAAAGCCTTATCAAGCTCCTCAAAAAGATTTGTAATATCATTTTCCATTCTCTTCTGGAACTTTTTTTCCAGATTTTCATCTATTTTCCACTGAGGATATTTATGAATTGTAAAAATCAGATTTTCATCATCCTGTCCGTGATTTTTTGGCATTTTAAAAAGGCCTGGCGCATATACACCAGTACTTTCATTTTCAATAAAAGGAAGAAGGGTTTCTACACCTGTGCAAAGTCCCGGAATCATTACAAAACGTTTTTCATTGTTGCCACCGCTTTCCCTAATTGTTTCAAGGCAAATCTGATTATATTCATTTAAAACTTCATATTCCTCTATGCAAGTCTGACAATTTCTGTTATCGCACCAGTAACCACCGATTGTTTCTCCATCTTTTTTATACCAGGCAAGTTTTAAAGCCGGCTGCCATTCATGGGATTTTTCATTTTCATGATAATCACGAGTATTACGAGGCTCATTCATTGTTTCAAAAATCAGATGATAATCATAACCATTATTAAAAGCCCTTGCTATTTGCGTCCAAATTGCCTTTAGAAAAGCCTTTGATTCCGTCTGATCCTGTGGATTTGTACTAACAATATAGCCATCTGCATATCCTAAAGGAGACGGCATTCTTCTTTTATCATACTCATCAGTTTTTCCTTCCTGCGTTTTATATGTGGTAACCATATCACCATGAACAGAATGATGTTCATTGAGAATGACAAAATAGCCTTCCTCCAGAGCCATATCAACAACCTCTTTTACGCGTGCAAGCCAATCCGGATCAATTGTATATTTGTCATCTATAATGTGGCAGTACCAGGTAACTGGAATACGGATTGTTCTATAGCCTTTTCCATCAGGAAAATAATTTTTTACAAAAGCGAGCAATTCTCTGCTTGTTTCAGTTTTTTCCCAATCAAACTCAGCTTCGAGTCCCCGCTCCCAATAATTTTCCTGCCAGTTATAGGAATGAGCATCAAAAGTATTGCCAAGATTCCAGCCAACTCCCATTTCGCTTACAACTTCTTTTGCACTTTTAGACTCTCCATCAAAAAAAGCTTTATTTTCTGAATCTGTGATTGCTTTTAAAGATTCCTCAGTAAAAGTTTTAGTCTGTGTAAAATATAGAGAATTGATTTTATATTCAATCGGCCTATCTGTAATGCACCATACCTGAATTGAAGAAATGTCATTTTTTGAATCCGACTTTAATCTGTAATAGCATTTTCTTCTTTTTCTTTCGCAGATTTGTACATCAGCAGAACCATCACCATACACAACTCTTATTCTAAAAGGAAGATTCAGATTTTCTTCTCCTTCTTTTTTTACCGGCTCATATTCCAGACAAAGGTATCTGTAATTTGAGGCATCAAAATGATTTAAATAAAAAACGCCTGCCTTCCATTGTGTATTAATTCTTAAAAACTTGGAATCAGAGTCATAAGAACCGCAAGGGATTCCAGAGCCGGTATCTGTATCCCAAAAGCTAATTGTTGAAAAATCAATGACAAAATCTTCAACTGGTTCTTGAATTGGGTCTTCAGGAAGTGCAAAGGCTTTGATTGTCTTCAAACCTTCACCAGATGCCGAAATCTTGCATCCAGAAAACAAGAAAATTGAGAAAAAAAGAAAGACATGAAAAAGAGATGAAAGGGAAAAAATGGATTTTTTCAAAAAAATACCTCCGCTCAAAAATCGGTCATACTTTTATAAAATTATAACACAGAAATCTAAGGGAGGTAATTTTTTGTTCTTGAGTTATTTCCTTTTATTTTTCAGGAAGAAGGAATACACTCACAAAATTATTTGTATCAAAATACTTTTTAGCCAAAGCCTGAAGATTTTCTGCTGTAATCTTTTTTACAATTCTGTCAGATTCAGAAGTAAACCAGAGAGGCTCGTAGGTATAAACTAATTCTGCATTTATGCGATTTAGCCACCAGTCATTATTGCGAAGGTTTGTTTCAATATTTCTGCGGTAGCTCTCCTGTAGCTTATCAATATAATCTTTAGAAACAGCTTCTTTCTGCAAGTTTTCCAGTTGAACAATTACTTCATCGGTAAGTTCCTGACTTCTTCCAGGTTCACAGCCAAAATCAATTGTAAAACGATAATAACGCTTTGGATAACCGTCAACATTTCCATTTACCCAGACATTATAAGAACCGCCTTTATCTTCGCGGATAGTTTCGCGCAAACGGATATCTACAAGAGAAGAAAGCTGGTTCATAAGTTCGATATCTTCAAAGGTTTCTTCAATTCCCGATGAAGGAGGCAATTCGCCACCAAAAGCAATAAATACTTCTCCCTGCTGGTCCAGACCTTTTTTTACACTTGCAGAAGTTTTTCCTTTAGGGAAATCGTAATAAATGTATTTTGTCTGCTCACGGTCTGCTGTAGTTTTCATACTTCCAAAATAATAAGAACAGATTTCCAAAAGCTTTTCTTCATCAAAATCACCGACAATTGAAACTGTAAAATCGGCAGGATTAGCAAAACGCTGTCTGTAAACTTTTTCTGCAGTTTCCGGATTCATTTTTGAAACAAAATCCAAATCAAATGGGGCATGACGGATATCGTTGTAGAGAATCTCCATGACTTTGTCGTTCATTACATCTCCCGGTTGAGCTCCATGATTTTTTGCAGTTTCTGTCTGACTTTGAATAAGAGTTTGCCAGGCTTCTGGAGTAAACTGAGGCTGAGTTACAAATAAAGTTAAAAGCTGAGTCAAAGTTTCAAAATCATCAGATTTACAGGAACCAGAAAAATTTTCACTAGTATTCCTTATATTAACACCCAAACTTACCTGTTTTGCTGTGATTTTTTTGAGCAGCTGGCTGTAAGTCATTCCGTTAATTCCCGAAAGAATTGCATAATTTACACAAACCTTGGCAGATGGAATATCATCATCATCAACCTGGAACAAGCCGCCTTTACTTTCAAAAGAAAGCTTAATTCTGTTAGTTTCAAAATCTGTTTTCTTTGTGATGATTTTCATTCCGTTTTCAAACTCATATTCTTTCGCACCAAGTTCAGGTATTTCTTTTTGGCTTACGATTTTACCTTTTGAAGATGGGCGTTCCATCAGAATATCATCATCAACATCATCCTGATACTCAGAAATCTGCGAATTAGTGTACTTTGTCCAGATTTCCATAAGTTCTGCTTCTGAAGGAATATCTGTTACTGAATCTGGAGCAATTATCATCAGCTTGGTTCCGCGGTTAATAAACATATTTCTCATAGTAGTATTTATATCTTCCACGGTGATTTGAGGGAGAACCTTTTTTGCAAAATCATAATAATATTCTTCTGAAATAACAACTTGATTTAGAGTTACATAATTTATCAGATAGTTTGCCCTATATTCCGAAGCAATTTTATCCTTATTTATAAAATCTTGTTCAGCTGATGAAAGATAAGATTCTTTCTGACGTTTAAGCTCAGACTCAGTAATACCAAAAGTCAGGATTCGGTCACATTCATCAAGAAAAGCCTTAAAGCACTGGGTAAAAAGATCTGTTTTGGGAACAATGCCTAAATAATGAAATTTTGTAAAATTGGTAAAGGAAAAAAGGCCAACACCAGCATCAAGCCAGGTTGAATCAGCTGCATTTGTAATTTCACCTAGTCTCTGATTAAAAATATCAGAAGCAATTTCATCTATTATACTCTGCTTTAATTCTTCTTCAGTTGCTCGTGGTTTCCAATCCTGAATCTGATTAAGAATATTCATTACTGTGTATTTTTGCTCAGGGTCCTGAAATACAAGAATCTTTTTATCTTCATTGTATGGAACTGTAAAAGGAGAAGTTGTTATTTTTTCAGCAGATGAAGGAATTGTCTCCATTGTTGATATAATGGCTTTTTCAAGAAGGTCAACCTCCTGATCACCGACAACAATTACAGACATAAGTTCCGGTCGATACCATTTTTTGTAAAAATCAAGAATACGGTCTCGGGAAATAGTCCTAATAACATCCATATCACCTATTGGTAAGCGGTCTTCAAAACGAGAGCCTTCAAGAAGGAAAGGAACCTGGACATCTGAGACTCGTCCGTCAAGCCCCTGTCTAAGTCTCCACTCTTCGGTAACAACACCACGTTCTTTGTCAATTTCTTCCTGAGGGAAAGTAATTGCACAAGCCCAATCGTGAAGAATTAAAAGGGCTGTTTCCAGCATTGCAGGATCATCGGCGGGGATTTCAAGCTTATAAACAGTTTCTTCAAAAGAAGTATATGCATTCAAATCAGCACCAAAGTTCATTCCGATTTTTTCAAAATAATCAACAATGGCAGATTTTTCAAAATGCTCAGTGCCGTTGAAAGCAAGATGTTCTATAAAATGTGCAACACCTTTCTGATCATCTTCTTCCATACAGGAACCGGCTTTTACAACAAGCCTCAGTAAGATTCTGTTTGTTGGTTCACTATTATTCTGGACAAAATAGGTCATTCCGTTTTGAAGAAGACCTTGTTTTATGCGAGAATCCAATTGAACAGGTGTAGATTCTTTTTTATTAGGAGTTGAAGCACAACCTGTAAATAAAGCTACAGCAAAAACTGCAACTGAACATAAAAAATATAGTTTTGCGAATAATTTTTTCATAACTGAAAGTTTCGTAAAAAAAAAGTCTCTTGTCAATAACAATGTATTTTGCATTGTGAATTATGATTGTGCATTGTATTATTGACCAAAGTCCAATAATTTTTTAATATCTATTCATGGTGAAACAATCAGAATTTCTTGCGGAATTTTTGGATTCCGATACAATAAATGCACTTTCAAAATTCTTAGACAGCAAAGAAGAATACGAATCTTCTGCAGACATGATTGCTTTGGCCTTCGGTGCCAAAAAAGAGTTTACAAAAATCTCTGATGAAGAGGTTTCAAAGCTTGAAACAAGTTTTAAGAATAATCTTACACTTTTAATCCAGAAAACCTGGGTTGAAAAATCTGACATCGCCTTAAAAGACAAACTTTTATATCAATTAAATCTCTTTTTAGAAAAAGACGGCTGGAAAGATAATTACTCACTCTTCCTACAGTTAATTAACGACGCCGTTTTCTTAATGTTCGGTCAAAAGCCAGACACCCCAGATTTTGCAGACTACTCTCTCAGAATCGACCCTGAGTTCGGTATTTTCTGGTGGTACATCTCAAATCTCCCATCAAAACCGAGTTGGTCCGAATCAAAATGTCGTGCCGCTATGCTGGTTGGCATGTTCTTTTTGGCAAATTACTAATTAACAAAATCAACATAACAAAATCATCATTCTTGCTCAAACTCCTCCATATCGCTAAAATAATTCTATTATGGAAAATACAAAGCGTACTGTCACTTGCGGAGATTTGCGCAAGAGTGACGTTGGTAAGAAAGTTGTTTTGAATGGTTGGGTAAGCCGCACCCGAGATTTGGGCGGTTTGATTTTTATTCGTCTGCGCGATCGCTACGGAATTACTCAGGTTATGGTTGGCGATAATGCAAGCGATGATGTTAAGAAAATTGCTGCATCCCTTAAAAGCGAATATTGTATTGCAGTAGAAGGCCTTGTTGCTGCCCGTGCTGATAAAGATATAAATCCTGATATGGCAACTGGTGAAATTGAAGTTGAAGCCACTGATATTTTTGTTTTCACAACTTCACAGGAATTGCCGTTTAGTATTGAAGAAGTTCGTCAGAAGGATGGAAGTCTTGTTGTTGCTAACGAAGATTTGCGTTTGAAATACCGCTACCTTGATTTGCGCCGCGAACCAATGCAGCACAACATTATTTTGCGTTCACAGGTTGCTTTTGCTACCCGCGAATATTTGACAGGCAAAGGCTTTTTGGAAATTGAAACTCCAACCTTCATCAAATCTACACCGGAAGGAGCCCGTGACTACCTGGTTCCAAGCCGCGTTCATCCTGGAAAGTTCTATTCTTTGCCACAGAGCCCTCAGCTTTACAAGCAGCTTTTAATGGTTTCTGGCTTTGATAAATACTTCCAGATTGCCCGCTGTTACCGTGATGAAGATGCCCGCGGCGACCGTCAGCCTGAGTTCACCCAGATTGATATGGAAATGTCCTTTACAAACCGCGAAGAAGTTCTTAGCACAACAGAAGGAATGATGCAGTATATCTTCAAAAAGACACTGAATTATGAACTTCCAGCTAAGTTTGACCGAATTGCCTGGGAAGATGCTTTTGATCTTTATGGCAGCGACAAGCCAGATTTGCGATTTGATATGAAGATGCAGGATGCCGCCTTTATGGCAGGTCTTGCAGATTTTAACGCCTTTAAGGCAGGGGCTGCTAATGCGGGCCGCGATATCCAGCGTCATAAGAGAAGTGGACTTAAAGCACTTGTTGTTAAAAACGTTGCAGACAAGTACAGCCGCAAAAATATTGAAGCTTTGGAAGCAATTGCAAAAATCAACCATGCAAAGGGTCTTGCCTGGATGAAGGTTGATGCAGAAGGCAAGTTCGAAGGCGGAATCTCTAAGTTCTATGCTGGCCACGAAAGTGAGATTTGCAGTAAGCTTGGTGCTGAGAAAAACGACCTTCTTTTGTTTGTAAGTGATGAAAACTGGCAGCTTGCATGTACCGCTCTTGGTGCAGTTCGCAAACAGCTTGGAAAAGATTTGAACCTTTATAATCCTGCTGATGAGTTCCATTTTGCCTGGATTATCGACTTCCCATATTTTGCCTGGAACGAAGAAGAAAATCACTGGGAAACAGAGCACCACATGTTCACTCTTCCTCAGAAGCAGTATTGGGACACATTGGAACAGGATCCTGGTGCAGTAAAGGGTGACCTCTACGACTTGGTTCTCAACGGCTATGAGTTGGCTTCTGGTTCTATGCGTATTAACGACCCGGCTTTACAGGAACGCATTTTTGAAATTGTTGGTTACAGCCGTGAACGTGCAGAAAAAGCCTTTGGCTTCCTTGTACAGGCCTTTAAGTTTGGTGCGCCACCACACGGAGGAATTGCTCCTGGTCTTGACCGCCTTGTAATGCTTATGTGCCACGAGGAATCTATCCACGAGGTTATTGCCTTCCCTAAGAATAATTTGGCAATGTCGCCTATGGATGATTGTCCAAGTGCAGTTGAACAAAAACAACTTGATGAATTACATATTAAGTGTGTAGAAAAAGAGTAATAGGCGACATAATGCAAGCCCAATGAATGTCCTAGTCCGGTTGACGAGCAGCAGTTGAAGGATTTGCACATAAATATTTACGATCCAGAAGAATAAACTTTTGGCATTATAAATCACTATCAATGTCGGGCCAGCTTGACCCGACATTTTTTTTCCAATGTTTGATTACAAAATATCCCACCTATAAAGGAAACTCCTTATAATTTCCAAATAATTTTCCATAAATACGATTTTTTTGATATTTTCCTCATTTTTTTTCTCCAATAATTAAGACATCAAAAGCAATTTAAAATAATTGAGATTTGGAGGAAACAAAATGAAGAAATTATTTGGAAAAGCCATAGTAGCATTTGCTCTCTTTGGTTTATTATTTGCAAGTTGTGCTTCTACAAAAGGTGCAGTAGCTGAATCAGTTCATCCACGTGATTACACTTTTGACTTAATTGATTCAGGTGAAGTTTGCGACATCGTATTCAACCAGTATGGACCTAACTATCAGGCAAAATGCGATTTTACATCATTCGTAAAAAAAGATAAGCCTCAGGCCGGTGATACAGTTTACATCAAAGCACGTGCTGTATCTGATACAGATTTACCAGTTCTTTTTGGTTGTTTAGTTGACCCAAGTCAGCAGGCAGGATATTGGAAACAGCTTGAAGAATACACAACAATTGCAGAAGATGTAGTTGCCGGTGTTCCTTTTGATTTGGATTTAACTTTTGTTCTTACAGCAGCTCCAATTGCTGAGTTCACTTTCATGATTCAGTATGATACAGTTGATCAGCCTCAGCCATTAATCAATAAACCTGCAAAGCTTACATTTGAACGTGTTTGCGAATCAACAGATACAAGAATCGGAGCTCCTGTAGTTCCACATAATCCGTATGTTACAATCGACTTGAACGATGCTGCTGCCTTCTGTGAAATGGCAACTGAATATCCTTGGATCAATGGTGTTCAGGATATGTCTGTAGTTGAAAATTACAAGTGCCGCCCAGAAGTAACAAATTACTTTGGTGATGACCTTCCTGTAGTTGGCGATAAAGTTCACATCATCTGGCACGCAAAAGCAGACAAAGATATTTCTAAAATCTGCTTCTACTTAATCGACAATTCAGAAAAATGCGCCTGGTGGATGCCTTTGAGCGACATCGACAATGCTCCATACATCGAAAACATCAAGGCTGGCGAAGTATTCGACGTTGACTTGGACATCCCTGTAACAGTAAATGCTGTTCAGAAAGTAACCGTAATCATCCAGTATGATCCAGGTGCTGCAACTCCAGATGGACCTTGCTTCATCAAACGAGTAAACAGAGAATAGTAAAGTAATCCGGGTAACCAGAGCGATTATTCGGAACATCGAAAAATATTTTTTTGTTGTAAATTATTAGGCTGTCTGTGAAGGGCAGCCTTTTTTTATGAATCTGTCTTTTCCCATTTATCAAGCATTTTATTTATAGAATTCCGAAAATCAGAAACTACTTGTTCTTTTATTTTTGCACGGATTTTTATATTTTCATCAGTTTCATCAATTTTTATATTACTCAAATCGTGAGGGATAAATAATTGATATACTTCAATTTCAAGAACAGCTGCAATTTTGATTAATGCTGAATTGCTTGCTAGAATTTAGATATTAGTTCATAAAACTAATATATTTTAATCATGAGCCGCGGAAATCCTTCTCCTACTTATACAGTGGGTGCTTTGTACCAATAGGAACGCGGACTTTTTTTAACGTAACCAGTTTTTTATTTCATCATATTTAATGCATCTTGGATAAGAGTTTCACTAAGACGAATATTGCTTTGTTTTAAAAAATCAAGACAAATCTTTGCATCGGCTTTTGAAAGCATACCTTCATTGTTAGCCTGGACTAAAACACCAACGGTTCCGGTAATTGTAATTCCAAGCTGCTGGGCAACTTTTCTTCCACGGCGTTCATCAATAATCAATACATCAGATTGTTTTTCACCGGCAAGAACGATTGCTTCACTTTCACCATCATCAAGTCCGCTTACAGCCTGTAAGATTTGAATGGACTGTTTATTCTGAACAGGGGAAACTTTCAAGAAAGCTGCTTTCTTAACTTCTTCGGCTTCAGATGAAAAAGTCTGATTTGTTGTTAATTCGTGATAAACTGCATCAGGAATCAAAACTTCCTGAAATAATTTTTCTAGCAAATCTAGACGGTTTATTTTGATAAGAGAAATAATCGGAGTTGTATCTGAAACGATTGTCATACAGCTTTTCTCCGGAGTTCTTTTAATGTGGCAACATCACTTTCTAATTCATCGCTTGTTTGGTCAAGATATGGGAGTCCCAGATTGCTGTACAATGCAATTAAATCCATTTTATGAATGCCAAGAATCTGAGCAGCTTTACCATGAGAAATTGTTTCATTCTGTATATATGGAAAAAGAATCATTGCGTTTCTGATAAGATTTGTCTTTTCATCGTTAGAAACCGCATATTCTGCCATCATCTGCGGAACACTTATAGAAACTTCTGTCATTGTCATAAAAAGCACCTCCTTTTAAAAACTTTAATTATTATAACATAGCTTCCCTAATTCTGCAAAATCCTCAATCTTTGCAAAATACCCATCATCATCCGTTTTTCCAAACCCATAAGACGCCCACACAAAAGGAAGGCCAGCAGTCTTACAAGCTTCGTAATCTCCCTGGGTATCACCAACGTAAATCGGAGATTTCAAATTATTTCGTTCACAAAGCAGACGGATATTTTCAGCCTTACCCTTTCCGGTATTTCCGTAGCATTCAAAATCTGTGATGTATTGTTCAATCTTATTTTTTCTGATGACAAGTTCAATATAACCCGACTGGCAGTTACTCACAATAAAAAGCGGAATGTGTTTAGAAAGCGTGGCTATCGTTTCAACAACTCCGGGATAAGTGATGTCCTTTGTATTTGACTCCAGCGCAATCTGCTCTTGAACACAACATTCTTTTATTAAAATTGATTTCCCTTCATCATCCAAAGGAGAAAACAGATTATCAGCAATAACATCCATGGTCTTTCCAAACTGGCCTTTCAAAATCTGCCCCGTAACATGCGCAACCTGAGGATAAAGCTTATCAATAGCAAGATTCCAGGCTTCTGCGACAATATCGGTAGTATTCCAGATGGTGCCGTCAACGTCTAAAATAATTGAATCTATTTTTCCTGTATTTTTCATGGTATGCAATATAGCATAAAGCCTGCCCTTTCTCAACATTTAATAGTATGATACAATACCCATACCAATCCCAAACGGAGAAATGGAGAAAAAAATGGATCTGAAAAAAATCTGCGCAAACTTACGCGAAGGCTCAAATAAACTTGCTGTTCAGAATGCAAATCAAAAAAATATGGCTCTGGCAGCGGTCGTTGCTGAAATTGACAATCAGCGCAAGGCAATTTTTGCAGTCAACGCAATCGACGTAAAAAATGCACGTGACGGAGGCATGACAGAAGCTCTGGTTGACCGTCTTTCTCTCGATGATAAAAAAATTGACGGTATACTCGCAAGTATCCGTGAAATTATCGCGCAGACAGACCCCATTGGCGAAGAGATTTCAGGCTGGAAAACTCCTAATGCAATTCAAATAAGACAGGTTCGTGTTCCACTTGGAGTAGTTGCAGTCATTTATGAAAGTCGCCCGAACGTAACTGTAGACGCTTTTTGTCTTGCTTATAAAAGCGGTAATGCAATTTTACTCCGTGGTTCTTCTTCTGCAATCAATTCAAACCGTGCTCTTGTAAAAGCTATTAAGGATGGGCTTTCTTCTTCTGCAGCAGGCGGCTTTGGTATTCCAGAAGCAATTGAGCTTGCACCTTGTGAAAGTCATGATGAAGTTACACAGATTCTTACAGCGGTCGGTGATATTGATATGGCTCTCCCACGTGGAAGTGCCCGTTTGATTCAGACAGTAGTTCAAACAGCAAAAGTTCCTGTAATTGAAACTGGAGCTGGAATCTGCCACCTTTATATAGAAGAAGATGCTGATTTGAACATGGCGGTTAATATTGCAGAAAATGCAAAAATCCAGCGTCCTGGCGTTTGTAATGCAATTGAATGTATTCTTGTAAACAAAAAGATTGCAGCAGATTTTCTTCCACGACTTGCAGAACGTTTTGGCAACCGGGTTGAAATCCGTGCCGATGAAGCTTCTTATCCTATTCTGGAAGCAGCAGGTGCATCACGCCTTGTCCATGCCAGCGATGAGGATTTTGGCTTTGAGTTTCTGGATTATATATGTGCAATTAAGACTGTCGAAAATCTTGATGAGGCCATTCGTTACATCAATACACATAATACAAAACATTCAGAGGCTATAATCACTAATGACCGCGCAAAAGCACGTACTTTCCAACAACGGGTAGATGCAGCTTGTGTGTATGTAAATGCAAGCACACGTTTTACAGACGGCGGTGAGTTTGGATTCGGGGCAGAACTTGGAATAAGTACTCAGAAGCTTCATGTAAGGGGCCCAATGGGAATACGGGCTTTAACTACAACAAAATATCTGATTGACGGCGACGGCCAGATTCGATAATCTGATGTTTACTTTTGATGTGCAATTTTATTGATTAAAAAGTTCAACTATGGGGGCAAAAAAATGAGTGAAACAATTTCAAATATAATCAAACAATCCAGAAAGATTGTTATAAAAATCGGTTCAAATACATTGGCAAAACCTGATGGCACGCAGAATACCGATTTTATGAAAGATTTTGCCCGCCAGTGTAAAACTCTCATCGATTGTGGAAAGCAGATTGTTCTGGTTTCTTCCGGGGCACAGGTTTCCGGCGTTTCAACCTTAAAGGAATGGGCGCGAAAGAAGGACGTTCATTTTAGGCAGGCCTTGTGTGCAATCGGACAGGTTGAACTCATGGCTCAGTGGAGGAAGGCATTCGCTACTCAGGATTTGCATATCGGTCAGCTGCTTTTTACAAAAGAAGATTTTGAAAATGACCACCGCAGTCTCAACATCCGCAATACACTTTTTACACTCGTTGATGAAGGCGTCGTTCCAATCATAAACGAAAATGACTCCGTTTCCATCGATGAGTTTTCTATTGGTGATAACGACAACCTTTCTGCCCTCACAACAATTCTTTGGTCAGCTGATTTGCTGATTCTCTTTAGTGATATTGATGGCATTTATACCGATAATCCAAAAACAAATCCAAATGCAAAATTGATAGAAACAGTAAACTCAATTCCTGAATTGCGCAAACAAATTACAATCGGTGAAACTAATGCCTTTGGAACTGGCGGAATTGAAACAAAAATCCAGGCAGCAGAAAAAACAACCGTTTACGGAATCCCTCTTTTGTTGGCAAACGGCAACGGACAAGGTGCGCTTGAAAATCTTGTAAACGGAACTAACAAAGGAACACTTTTCCTCGCACAGGAATAACATTTTCTGCACACGCATCGTCGCAATTTTTCTTTACTAATTTCTATTCTCTGCCATCCATCTGTACAAGCAGATTGTATCCTCCTGATTTTTAATATTCATTTCAGCAGTCTTGTATGCCATTTCTGCCTGCAAAAGTTCAATTTTTGTAATTTCTCCCTGTAAAAACAACAGATTCTTTGAATCATAAATCCTCTTATAGTTTTCAAAATCCTGCTTCTGCTTTTCCAAGACTGACTCATAAAGCGAAACTAATTTTATATACCTTTCCCTGTCCAATTCCCTGGCATACTTATTGTTGAGGAGTTTTTGTTCATACTCTTTTTTTGTTTCTAAAAATTCCTTTTTTAAAGTTGTCTTACTTGTAAAGGCATTCGAAGGAAGATTTAAAGATGCCGTTAGAGACCAATTTTTATTATTCACAGAAAAGTTTCCCTGCACAGCAAGATAAGGAGAATTGTTCTGGCAAGTAAGATTGTAATTATTTTCAAGTATTTTATTTTGCAATTGCAAATATCTTGCAGTCGGATTGTCCAGATTTATCGATTCTACAGACGAAACTCGGCACACTATCTGATTCAAATCTAAAAAAATACAGGGAAACTCAATTTCCGAAAGAACAATTTCATCCAAGGAAAGAAAGCTTTTTTCCTTATTACCCTCCTTATTCTCCTGACTGATTGGATATCCCAAGCTTTCTAAAAGAGCCAGACTTAAAGACTGTTTATTTTCCTTACAGGCCAGCAGTTCTCTCTCATAATCAGTACGATTTTCTTCCTGCAAAAAGACTTCTGTTAATGAAATCTGCCCCAAAGAATATAAAGATTTCATACAATCAATTATCTCATCTGTAATCATTATATTTTTTTCAAGCAAATCAATATTTCTATAAAGCTTGCGCAATGCAATATACCTGTCTGTCACAGCCTCAATTTGAGCAAGAATAATTATATCTTTATAAGCTGAATAAAGTTCCTTTTTTAAGTATAGCCCCTCCTTTTCAAGATTTCCTAATCCACTACCCCCTTTCTCACCCAACAATAACTCCCAGAATGATTCCAAACTTTGTGTCAGTGACAGCGAAAAACTTAAACTGTTTGCAAAATCACTAAACGACATATCCTTATCAAAAGATGCACTAGGTACAAATCCAATTGACAAACCACCAGGAAGTCGCTCAGAAATACTTATGTAAGAGGAAATATTTTCAGGCGGCTGAGAAAAAACATTAGAAATGTCCGAAAAAACTGGTGTAGAAGAAATCGAAACCGAAGGAATAAAAGATAACCAGTAATAATCACGATTAATCCCTGCAATTTCTTCATTCTTTCTCGCAGACAAAACCTCAGAATTATAATTTATAACTCTTTCCCATATCTGCTCGAGCGCAGAAATCTTTTCTTCCGCAGCCAGTCTTCCCGACACAAAAAAAATCAGACTACACAATAAAAATATTTTCACTGAAATATACAAAATAAGTATCAGTTTATTTTTTTTCTTCATTGCATAAAATCCAATTTCCGCAGAATAAAATGCATTACGGATATTTTTTCCAGAACAATTCTGGCGTTGACTTCAATTCCAGCCCTTAATGGATATTCAATTCCCTTATTGCTTTTAAATGAAGTTCTTTCAATATCTGAATACACCCGATAACACAATTGATTGCCTGAACTCTTTCTTACATCTGAATCAATCGAATTAATTTCACCTTCAGCACCCTTGTATTCAAAGAAAGGAAAAGCAGACAAACGATACTTTACTCTTAATCCGGTCGTTATTTCGCCTATGTCCTTTGTGGGCACAGACAGTTCAACTCTAAAATTCCTGGAATCATCAGGAACAATTACAACAACTTCCTGATTTGCAAAAAGATAATCTCCTGCATTTAAAGAAGATATTTCCTGTACAAACCCAGAAATCGGAGAACGAACATCCAGAAAAGTATATTCCTCTTTTGTTCGCAACAACTCCTGTTCCAATTTTTCCAACGACAGCTCATAATTTTTCTTTTTTTCAGTTAACTCAGACAAAAAAGACGATTTATATTTTTCCAATTCCTGACAACTTAATTCATAACTCATCAGAGCTTCATCTACAGACCTTTGATTATATAAAGCATTAGGCCGATTTCTTTCTTTCTGATATTTATAATCCAAAATCGAAATCTCCTTTTTCAAATAATCAATAGTTTCCAGATACTCTTTCAATTTAGAATAAACAAAGAGATTTTCTTCAGCAGAAATAACAATCTGCTCTTCAGAATAGCCATCCAACAATACCTGAATACAGTAAAGCTCTTCTTTCACATTTGAAATCTCATTTTCCAGTTCCTTAATCAAAGCCTTGGAATAATCTTTCTTCAATGAATAAAGCACTTCACCCATTTCAACATATTGCTCATTTTCAAAATAAATCTCTTCTATTTCACCTGCCAAAACATTCTTTACCGTCGAATTATTTTTCTCTGTTCTTATGATTCCATTGACCCTAACCACATCATTAATTTTCACTACAGTCAGAAGCAAAATTATGCAAACTACCAATGAAGAAATAGTAAAAAACATAAGATTTATTTCTTTTGGAAGCGCAATCTGTACTAATTCCCGCGAATAATACATCATATTTCCATGCTCAATCACCGAAAACTTTTTTTTCATATTGTGCACTCCATAATTCCTTGTATTTACCATTCATTTCCATCAATTCGTCATGATTTCCTTCCTCAACAATTCTTCCATGCTCTATCACAAAAATCTTGTCACAATTACATACTGTCGATAAACGATGCGCAACCATAATCACTGTTTTTCCTTGTAAAGAATCAACAGTTTCCATAATTGCCTTTTCCGAAATACTGTCCAAACTTGCAGTCGCTTCATCCAAAATAATCACTTCTGGATTCCGCATAAGGATTCTTGCCAATGCAATTCGCTGCCGCTCTCCACCAGATAAGGTCGCTCCATGTTCACCAACGATTGTCTTAAACTTATCCGGCAAACTCATAATAAAATCAAACGCCTGAGCCGCCTTCGCAGCCGCAACAATCATCTGTGGTGTAGCAAAATCCATCCCCCATGCAATATTTTCAGCAATCGTACCACTAAACAAAAGACTTTCCTGCGGAACATAACCAATAATACTTCTATAATCCTCAGTTCTTAACTCCGAAATATCACTTCCATCAATTAAGATTCGTCCCTCTTCGCAAGCATAAAACTTCATCAACAGTTTAAGCAAAGTAGATTTTCCAGAACCGGATTTTCCAACAAAAGCAATTCTCTGACCTTTTTCAATCGTAAAATTAATTCCGTCAACTGCCCTACCTCTCGTTCCATAAGCAAATCCGACATTTTCGAATTTTATTTCCTTCATTAATCCATCAATTGAATCCAAATCATTTTCATCATCATCTTCCTCAGAAATATCCATAATATCCGACAAACGCTCTGCCGCTACAAACGCCTCCTGAAGATTAGGCTGCATAGTCAAAAGCCGTCCCAAAGGCCCCAGAAAGAAGCCCGACAAAGTAATAAAAGAAATCAACTGTCCCAAAGACATAGAACCTTCAAAAATCTTAAAACTCCCAACCCAGTAGACCAATAAAGTCCCCAGACTTGAAATAAAACCTTGAATAGAATTATTGATATTCGCAAAAGTATCTAATCTGACAGCCTGCCTTATCGATTCAACAATTTTTATTTCATTCCTATGAAAAGCATTCTTTTCAGTAGACAAAGCCTTTACAGTTGCAATTCCATTTATAGTTTCATACATAGATGCATTTTTTTCTGCCTCTGCAATTGATCTATTCTTTATCAAACGCTTAAAAGGTTTTGCAATGCCCCATACAATTACTGCCGAAACAAAAACAGGAATCATTGAAACATACAAAAGTCCCGCTCCCATTTTGCTCAAGAATATGCATCCCAGAAGAATCATTATTGAATCCATCAAGACAGAAACCGTTGTAGAAGAAATTGTCATTCTTATTGTTTCCGTATCTCTTATTCTCGAAAGGATTTCCCCTGTTTTTCTTGCAGTATAAAAAGACATAGGCAATCTTAATAAGTGATAAAAAAAATCACAGGTCAGTGATACATCAATTTTTGTACTTAAATAAAGTGAAATCTGATTTCTGCAATAAGAAAGCAGTCCCTGAAAAATCAGAATCATCAGATAACATATTGAACAGATATTTAAAGTTGCTTTTACCTCCGAATATAAGACTTCATCAATCAAAAATCTGAAATAGAAAGAAATAAGTATGCCGAATATTGTAATTATTAAACTGGCCACCATTATTTTAGACAACAAAACTTTATGAGGTTTTAGAAGTGTCATAAACTTTATCAAGGGCGTTTTATCTTCTTTTTTCTGTTCAAACCTGTCATTTGGAAAACATAAAAAGAAAATCCCAGTCCATAATTCGACAAACTCACTTACAGGCATTTTGACAACGCCTTCAGCAGGATCATAAATCTTAATACGCTTATTTTTCACAGAATCAACTACAACATAATGTTCAAGCGAGTTTTTCCTCAAATGAAAAATTGCAGGGAAAGGTATTTTCTCAAGATTATTCTTTTCTGGAATTGAAAATCCCTTGCAATTAAGACCATATTTCTCTGCACAGACTTTAATTCCAAAACCAGATGTCCCCTGCGTATCTGTACCGGCAGTCATTCTCAGTTTACGAATATTTACTTCTCTTCCATAATAATCAAGAATCATCGCCAGACAAGCCGCAGCACAATCTGATTCATCATGCTGTAAGTGAATCTTTAAACGCATACTTATTTCTCTCCTATAATTTTTGTTTAAAAATGCAGCGACCTACAAAAAACAGATTGAAAATGTCATTGTGCTTTTCCACTCTTTTTCAATAATCATAATCCGAATCACCCCCTTTCTAATTCATTTATTTCACACCCTATAATTAGTAAAAAAATGAAGATTTCGGACCATTCCAGAGAATAATTTTTTGTTATATTTTAATTTTTTAGGAAAATTACAAGAAGTCCTCGGACAAGCGATAGGAATACCTGCCGAAGGCAGTCCCGAGCGTAGCGAGTGGATGAGCCGCGAAAGACGGCGAAGTATGGATAGCGCGGTTTTTGGGACGTCGGCCAAGGGCAGACGTCCCAAAAATGGCCCAAGAAGAAAATGAAATATCACATATTTTTTAGGTTTTCCATCATCTCCTGCACTGTATTTTTCCAATCATCAACAAACCACTTAGGCCCCCGAGGAATTGCGTTTGCACCCTGGGCTAAAATCCATTCTTTTACTTTGAGCCATTGAGTTGAAGAAAACTTTATGCGTGTTTTTTCCTCTTCTTCAATATCTGTGATTTCCTGGTTGTCAGCCCAAATGCAGTCTTTTACATATTGCCGGGCTTCTCCATAAAAATCGATTTCAAAGTTTACTATATCATCTGTCATAAATGCGCCAAACTTTCCGCCACCGCTGCGAGAATGAAACTCAAAATCTTCCGGTAAATCAAAATGCTCATTGGTAACTTCAAGATTTCTGACACGGCTCAAATAGAAAATGCGTTCACTATCTCTGTCAAAATCATAACCGAACAAAAAGCAGTAACCATTTTCCATAAGAATCTGGTATGGGGCAAACTTACGGTGAGTTGTTTCGGGATTCCAGCGGCCATTATAATCAAACTTAACAACAAGATTTTCCTGTAGCGAATGAAGAATCTTTTTCCAAACATCTTCATTGGTAACAACTTTTGGAACAGGAGGAACTGCAATCCGTTTTAGAAGATTACTTTTTCCTACACATTGCGTGTCCGTTACAAAATCAATTACATCAGAAATTGCCTTATAAACCGGACTTCCATCAAAGCTTGAAAGAAGCGTTTTTGCCGCAGAAAGATAAAAAATATCATCGGTAGAAATATTATTCAGAGCAAAATCAAAATTATCATCAATGTAATAATAGCCGCCTTTCTGTTTGTCAAACTCAAGTGGCGCATGAAAATATATGCGTAACGTATTTAGATCGCGATTGATGGTAGCCTCTCCAACTTTGCTGTAACCGGTCTGTTCGCAATAAAGTCGCATAAGTTGCTTTACATTTGGATAAAGCCCTGACTTTATTATGTTATGAATGATGATGAGTCGTTCAAGCATTTTTTTGTTTAGTTGGCGAGATTTGGGTTTTGTTGTTTGTTCTTTCATGAGGATAGTATAACACGGATGGCTATCATTTTGTGATAATGAGGAGGGGAAAAAGTGAAAAATTAGAAAAAAATGAAGATTGTTTGTTACATTATCGTGGTTTGATAATGCAAAGTATTACATTCAAATTAATTATAGGTGTTTTATGATTACAGAGTGGCTAAAAGAAAAATTATGTTATAACGAACTAGAACAAGCTTTTAAAAAGGCTCTTTCATTCTATGGAGAAAAATTAAAAACTCTTCTTTTATCTTCAGATTTAGATTTACTTTTAAATGATAAAAAAGGAAGAAAAGCACTTGGAACATTTTGTGCGGAATCAAATGAAATTACACTAAACCAAGTAAAAACTTTATTAAACGAGAATCGGCTTGATTGCGTTTTCGTTCACGAGTTAGCTCATTTTATTGACCATGAACGGCAAAACAAATATTCACGATATAAATTTGCATCATCAAGACATGGAACAAAAGAAAGGATTATTGCAGAGCTGTTTCGTTCTAAAATGAAACCAGTACCTCAAAAACGAACAAACTACAGAGGTAGAACTTGCGAACTTTTTGCTCGTGCAATTGAAGAATTTTATGGAATCTACACGGACAATCAAAATTGGATAAAGGAGTTCTCAGGTTGGGATTATTATGTTGAGATAGAAGCGTTCAAAAAAGAAATTTATCCGATTGTGAAAAGTTATATTGATTTATGGTAGTTAAAAACGGGGGGAGATTTTTTCAATTTACTAGAATGAGATTAGGTTAGAGATTATTTAGTTTTTGGATGATGAGATTAAAGTTATTGTTCAGTTAGTGGGGATGGAGTTTTTGTGGTTGCTATTTTATAACAAAAAATGGTGCATAAGAAAAAATTGCTTTATTATTTTGTGTATTTTATAATGAGAATATACGGAGTAAATATGTATAATTATAAATTTGATTTTTCTGATTTTGAACAAAAGAAGAATGAAGAATTACAAATAATAATGAATGATTGGATATTACAAGTTTCAACAAAGAATAAGAAAACTATAGATAACGGAAATAAAACGAAACGATCCCCTGCAAGATGTTTTGCAAAGGATGGTTTTTTTCCTGGTTATTTTAATAAGAAAAATAAGAAAATTCTTTTTATAGGTCGAGAACCTAGAAGAATAGGCGGTTATGATTTTAGAGATACAACAAAAGAATG
Source organism: uncultured Spirochaetaceae bacterium (assembly GCA_902802305.1). Lineage (GTDB taxonomy): Bacteria > Spirochaetota > Spirochaetia > Treponematales > Treponemataceae > Treponema_D. Next base: position 56,816 of record CADCLG010000003.1, on the reverse strand, counting down.
TTTCGATGAAAGAACTGTAAACAATAATCTTTGGTGGAGAAGAATTCTTTATATTGTTTATGGAATAAGACATAACGGAGAATTATCTTTTGAAAAAGTTAAAAAAATAACAGCACAGAAAATATTAAATGAAATGTATGAAAAAAATGATTACGGATTTGCTTGCATAAATATTTCAAAATACAGCAATGATCATCCAGAAGATTGGAAATCTAATAAAGACCTTATTAATTTGTTTTTGGAAGATTCTGAATTAGAAAAAACACATTTATTTAAACGCGAATTAGATTTTCTTCGTCCAGATATTATAATAACTGCAAATTTATGGGATGGAACAATAAATGAGGGTTTTTTAGATTTATGTCTCCCAAATAAGAATTCATTAAATCTTAAAGCAATAACTCATAACAAGGAAAATACAGCTGAATATGGAAAATATAAATTATGTAATAAAGAAATAGAGTTTATAGACTTATATCATTTTTCTCATCCGTGCAAAGAGGATAAAAACTATTACTACAATCCTGTAATGAAAGTTTTATTCAAAAATAAAAAATAATCCCCCTCTATTACACTTTGATAGTCTTCTTCTGCTAAATTTATTTCATATCAACAGAGATAAGTTTACACAAAGTACAGGCAGAAGGAGTAATTATATCAAACACAAAAATCATTTTAAAATCAATCAATAAGTTTTTTTATGTTGCTGAAATGAATAATTGTGATATCATAAAAAAGATGACTCAAAATAGTTTTCAAATTATATGTAAAGAGATGACTCTCTATAATAAGTATCAGAAAGATACTGTTGATTCTATTTTGAAATTAACTGCAGAAAATACCAAGAAGAAAATAAGAAAGCTAAATAGTTTTCTGAAAAATGTCTGTTGTCGTTATTCAGAAAAAAAGAAGAAAATCTATAAAGAACATAGTATTGATAGTTCTCAAAAATTTAATTTTTTTGAATCAATTTCGGACTTGTATTATAGGGAAAAATTTCATAGCGATATTCTGGACGTAATACTAAATCAAAACACAAGGGAAATTGGCAGAAAATATTTTATGCAGGAATTTATCAATTTTCTTGGCCTTAAACCGGAACAATTCGATTGTTCTGCTTTTGAAGTAATAAAAGAGAATCCAACTGGTAAAATAAAATGGGTTGATAATAATGGTAAAAAGTGTGAAAAGGAAGGTTATATTGATTTATTAATCAAAAATAAAAATCAAGCAATTATTGTTGAAAACAAGATAAATTATGCCCCGGACATGGATAATCAACTCGTCCGCTATATGAAATATGTTAAAGAAGTTTTAAAAATAAAAACTTACACAGTTGTATATATGACATTGAAAGAGGAAGATTCAAAGAGACCTCCAATAGATAGTTATGATAAAGATTTTATAGAGTATACTAATCAGTTAAAAAATGATGGCATATTAAAAGAAGTTTATGCCGTTGCAGACAAAGTCTCTAAAAGTCTTGAAAACAACTTTTTGCAAAACTGTCAAAAAAGGATAAGGAAAGAATCAGAGATTTCTAATAATAAAGATATAAAACAAGCTTGTAATACAGCAAATGATTATATTGAACAATATAGATTGCTATTAAAACACTTAGGAGGCGAGGCATATATGTCACAAACAGATAAAGATACAATCAGAGATATTTTTTCTTCAAAAGAGAAACTTGAAACTGCTTTAGATTTTATGGATATTTGGAACAACCGTGAAGATGAATGTATTAGAAATTCGGATAGTAAACTTATAGAATCCATAAATGCTGACAAAGAAAAATTAGAAGCAGCATGTGCATTGGAACAATTGTGGAATAATCGAACAAAAATCTTTGCAGATTGTATAGTCGAAGCTTTGCAAGACAAAGGTTTCATCGTGAGAGATGAAACTACTGTTTTCAAGAAATTGGATGATGATATTTCTTTGGGCTTTTGGAATGGAAGAATTCCTAGAAAAAATGAGTATTATTATGCCTATGGTTTCACAGTTTCAAATTCAGAAAAATCAATTTCAAATAAGAAAACTAAAAAACTGAAAACTATAGTGCAAAGTGATATTTTATTTAATATTTTTGGTAATGATTCAAGTAATGAGCAATGGGTAGCAGATGCAATTGAATTTGATAAGATTGAAAATAATAAGATTATAATAGAAGATTTTATTGCCAAACTTATTGATCAATTTGATTTACTTGAAAAAAAATATAGATCTACTTTTTAGTTTAAACGGCTTCTTATACTGTTTTTAAAGGGGCTATTATTTATCATCAAAATTACAAAACAATATTCATCCCTGATATATTTATTCCAAAATAACATCAGAGCAAGTAACTTATAATTTGTATAAAAGTTGTCACACAATTTAGAAGACATATTGAATCATGGTAAAAACTAAAGATATCCCACTCTACCATGAAAGAATAATAACACGATGAAAAAATAAAATATTTAAAATTATCTCCCATTATCACACTTTGATAGCACCTTCTGCTAAACTTATCTCATACCAACGGAGACGAGTTTACGCAATCCGCAGGCAGAAGGAGTTATTATGTCAAATACAAAAGACGAAGTTAGAGTTTCAAAAAACTTTGTAAACCTTATTAAAGAAAATGAAGGGCTTTTTTACAAAACAATAAACAGGCTTTTCGATATTGAACAGTTTTCAGTTTTATCATCATTTTTGCCAGAGAATGTAAAATTAGAAGAACCATTTGAAGACTTTGGCAGAATGGATATCCTTATCGAAAATCATAATCATTTTTTTATCATTGAAAATAAAGTGCACAATCCTACAGAAGCTCAGGAAAGTCAGACATCATCATATTTTGAGTTGCTGGAAGAAAAGGAAAAAGAGGGAAAGAAAACTTTTATCTGCTATCTGTTGAATAATGAGCATCCTGTTGATGAGTTTGAAGAAGCTGTAAAAAATCATCAGAACTCGAAAATTGAATATTGGAATGATTTGATGAATTATCTTTATAAGTCAGCGGATGAGGCGGAAAAGAAAAACATTGAATATTTTTCGCTGTATTCAAAAGATGAAATTGATAATTTTGAATTGGAACTGGACGGAAAAGAAAAAATATTTAGTGATGAGGCAGAGTTGCTTTCGAATCCATTTATGTTGTCTACAATTGAAAATTATTTCCACGATTCAGAAACGGACTTAAGAATTTTAAAAAATTTTGTAATTCCAGCGTTAAATGAAATTGAAGGAATCAGTGATGTGCGTCTTGATAAGGAAGCTGATTTTTCCTATGCGGTTTTCACTTACAAGCATCTGGAATATTGGTTGAATCTGACTATGTTCTGGAATCCAAAATTAAACGAATGGAGTTACAAAAATAGTTTTACATTTTACAAAAGCTGGATTGTTGGTTGTCATGAGGCTACTTCTGAAGCTCAAATGATTAGATATACAAAAGAAGCAATTTTAGAATGGCTGAAGGATAAAGATGCACAATCAAATATTCTTACAGATAAAGATTTTTTTGATGAGTCAGAAAAAGTTTTCGGACCCGATTGTGAACTTTTTTCAAATCCCTGGGAATTATCAAAGGTTGGATATTTAATCACTAATAAAAAGCCGAAAAAACAAACGCTTGAAAATGATTGGATTTATCAAAGTATAATTCTTCCGGCTGCAAAAAAAGTTAGTGTCTTATCTAATCCACAAATATGTGAATATGATAGAGAAGTTACGATAAAAGCATTTTATAACGGCATTGAATTATATTTTGATTTGAGTGGATTTTTTGATTCAAAAACAAATCAGCCACATTATCATAATTCTTTTACATTTTATCGTCCCTGGATTATTGGCTGCCGTTATGCAAAATCAGAAGAGCAGATGATAGAGTTCACAAAGAAAGCCATTGAGTTGTGGTTGGATGATGTTGGGGCAGAATTGGAATAGACTGGTGCATTGCGAGAAAAAATTTCGCATGAAATAGTAAAAGACACTGATTATTCCCTCATAAAATAGTATTTTTTTAGCAAATATTCGCTCATATTTTAGGAAAAATGTGCTATAATATAACTATGTACTTGAAAAGAAAAATTGATGATTTTTTACTCTCATGGAAAGTTTCTGATGATAAAAAACCTCTTATTGTAAAGGGGGCTCGTCAGATAGGTAAGACTAAATCTATTGAGCATTTTGCAGAAACTTACGAAAACTTCGTAAGCATTAATTTTGCGCTTGAAACAAAATTTTTAACTATATGCGAAAATGGCTTTGATGCTTCGTCCATAATAAAAAATATTTCTCGAATTGATCCATCTAAAAAATTTGAATCTGGAAAAACACTCATTCTTTTTGATGAAATTCAGGATTTTCCCGAAATTGCAACAAGCCTAAAATCCTTTTGCATTGACGGCAGGTTTGATGTTATCTGCAGCGGTTCTATGCTCGGAATTAATTATAAAAAAATCCAGAGCAATAGTGTTGGTTACAAGTCAGAATTTTCCATGCAATCCTTGGATTTTGAGGAATTCTTGTGGGCAAAAGGTTATGGGGAAGAAACTATCGAAGACTTACTTTCTCACATGAAATCTGGAGAGGCATTTAATCAGACTACACTGAAAGTCTTTGATGAAATCTTTCTTGACTATTGTATTCTAGGGGGAATGCCAAAAGTCGTTTCTACCTATATTGAAAAAGGGACTTTTGAAGGAAGCCTTGCCTTGCAGCAGGAACTGATTTCAGATTATAAGGAAGACATTAAGAAATATGTAGATGGGATAGACAAAACACGTGTTTTGAATGTATTTAATCATGTTCCTGTTCAGCTTGCAAAAGAAAGCAAAAAGTTTCAGATTTCAAAAGTTGCAAACGGAGCAAAATTTAAGGATTATTGGGGATGCATAGAATGGCTGAATGATGCCGGCATGATTAATATTTGCTATTGTCTTCATACTCCTGATTTACCATTAAAAGGTAATTATGAAGATGATAAATACAAATTGTATTTCCGCGATACAGGACTCTTAGTTGCAAATCTTGACGAAGAATCTCAGGATGATTTACGTGCAAACAAGAACATGAATGTTTACAAGGGAGCTTTGTACGAAAATGTAATTGCAGAAGCTCTTTGTAAACAGGGATATGAATTGTTCTATTATAAAAAAGAAAATTCAACGCTGGAACAGGATTTCTTCGTACGTACAAAAAAATCTCTTGTTCCTGTGGAAGTAAAATCTACGAATGGAAAAGCTAAATCACTCTCAACTCTTATCAAAAGCGATTCTTATCCTGATATCACGACTGGCATCAAACTTATTCATGGAAATATAGGCTTCGAAAACAATATTCATACATTCCCATATTTCTGTGCCTTTTTATTAAAAAGATATCTTGCTGATGTAGACTTTTAAGGAAGAAGGATAGTTTCAGTTTACACATGCTACTATCGCTTTTGAAAAATATTCAAAATCTGATAATTGAATATTATTCAAGAAGAAGCTTTCGTTTCCATTTCTTTCCAAACGACGTTTAATAATTATATCTTCATTACCTTGAAAAAGAATCGTATCAATAAGCTCATTTCGTGTTTCGTTATCAGACAAAACCCAAGTAATAGAAATTAAAAGATTTTATTTTCCACAACCACGTTTGAAATTAATCTTTTTATCTTTTTTCCAATATCGTGAAATGATAGTCTCCGTCGATATATTTGTATTTGAAAATACACAGATGCAAATTTTATGCAGGAGAAACAAAGTAATTCCAAACCACAATAAAGATTGACAATAATTGTTATTTAAGGAGACTCCAAAATGATATACATTACCGGCGATACCCACCGCATGGAAGACATGTCGAATCTCTCATCAAAGAATATGAAGCTCTGTTGTATGGAACAGAATGCTGATTTTAATGCAATCACAATTGCCATTGTCCTTGGTGACTTTGGACTTCCCTGGAGTTCCGAATGTGCAATTGATGAGGATGGAATCCATCCAACAGACAATACTGACCGGTATCTTCTCAAATGGTATAACCAAAAGCCGTTCAAGATTTTGGCTGTGCTGGGGAATCATGATAATTACGACATTATCGAAAAACTGCCGGAAGTTGAAATGTTCGGGGTTAAAGTACTTAAAATCAGTGACAATGTGTTCTATCTCAAACGGGGCGAAATCTACTTAATTGAAGATAAACGGTTTCTTGTTCTTGGTGGCGCGATGAGTGATGATAAAGTCTGGCGTAAACCTCATGAATCCTGGTGGGAACAGGAAGAATGGAATGAAAAAGAGAAGAATGCCTGTTTTGACAAGATCAAAAAAATCGAAGCCAAGTTTGATTACGTCCTTTCACATACAGGTCCGTTAGCAGGCATCGCACTTACGGACGATTTCTTCTGCAATGAAGAAAATCTGAAACAGCTCCATCGCGATTCCAATGTAGTTTTTAATGACAAAATCGACTCAATAATCTCATACAAGAAATGGTTCTTCGGTCACTGGCATAGCGACTGGGGATATGAACATTACGATAAATCTAAATATATCCCACTTTATCATGAAGGGATAATAATTCAATGAGAAAAAAAAATTCTTTTTTCCATTATCGCGCTTTGATAGTGCACCCTTGTATTATATTACCAACATTCTTTTAGGAGGAAATATATGACAAAGAACGACACAGTAGATTTTAAGGTTTTGGATTCAATTTCTGTAATTGCAAAAAAGCTGGCAGGGTCAAATCTGAAAATAAAACAGACACAGGAATTTTTAAAAGCAGAGGAACAGCTTAATAACTATTTTGAAACAACAAGCAACGGAACCTGGATGATGTGTGGAATCATTTCTTATTATTTTGAACACGGCTGTACATGTAATTTTAATGATCTTTCATCTTTTTTTGATACTAATATTATGAGTGTTATTGTTTATAAAGATGATATCAAAGTCTTACTCGATAAAGGTTACATTTCAAATACAAAAGGTTTGGACGAAAAAGAAGTCGGGTTGAAAAACGAATTTGAACTCTCCACAGAGTTGTTGCATTGTATTCTTCACAACAAAAAAATCACACTCTCCCCCAAAAAAGAAAAAGAAGATGGATTAACCAGTTTGATAAAAAGAATTGGTGAAATGATTGAAAGTAATGAAAGGGAAATATTAAAAATCAGGTGGATAACACGTATAGAAAAAAAATATAGAAACTCAGATTTCTTTTCGAAAGTATGTCAAGTAATCCCAGATTCGTATGATCGTTTATTTTTTTATGATACATGCTCTGATTTGCTAAATGGAAACGAAACAAATCTATGTTCAACATTATCGTATATCTATGATTCAGAAGAATATAGATTTATTGCTGCAGAATCCTTTTTAAATGAAGAAAATGCTCTGTTTACAAATGGTTTGATTGATTTTATAAACAAAGGAAATATCAATGATTCCGTGATAGAACTCACTCCTAAAGCCAAAGAAATGCTGCTTGGTGAAAAAGCTAAATTGTTTATGAAATCTACAAAAGGCACAAACCTTATTAATCCAGAAGCTATAAAGCAAAAATCATTGTTTTACAGTGCAGAAAATGAAACGGAGATACATCGATTAAGAACATCTTTACAGGAAGAAAATCTCTGTTCAATTCAAGAGCGCCTTTCTGAAAAAGGTCTTCCAAAAGGAATTGCTGTATTGCTGTACGGGGCACCGGGAACTGGAAAAACAGAAACGGTTTATCAAATTGCAAAAGAGACGGGAAGGCAGATTCTTCATGTTGATATAAGCAGTGCAAAATCCTGCTGGTTTGGTGAAAGTGAAAAAAATATAAAAAAGATTTTTACAGATTACAGGCAGTTATGTAAAGCTGCAAAATCAGAAAAAAATGGAAAGATGCCTATTCTACTTTTTAATGAGGCTGATGGTATTCTTTCAAAACGCAGGGATGCAATTGCCGGAAATACAACTCAAACAGAAAACACAATTCAAAACATCATCCTTGAAGAAATGGAAACACTTGAAGGAATTATGATTTGTACGACAAACCTTTCAGAAAATCTTGATACTGCATTTGAACGCCGCTTTCTGTTCAAAATTAAGTTCGAAAATCCAACTATCGAAGCAAAAGAAAAAATCTGGAAATCAAAATTGGATTGGCTGAATGATGAAACAATTTCAAAAATCGCACAAGCCTACGAGCTAAGCGGCGGACAAATTGATAACATTGTACGCAAAATCACAATGGACGAAGTTCTTACAGGCAACAAACCCGACTTTGAAGAATTAAATGCCCTCTGTAAATCCGAAAAGATTAATAATACAGAAAGAAGAATCGGATTTTGTTAATAAAAAAACCGCACCTCCTACAGCAGCTTCACCACCTCATTCACAACCCCTTTCATGTGCTCGTCGGTCAAACCAAAGCTGTGGCTTTTATAAGTCCAGCAGGCGCGACCGATTCCACATTCCTTGAAAGCTGCGTTAATATCTTTGAACCACTGTAAAGTATCTTCCGTATTCGCCTTGTTGATTACACCATATTCGCCACAGTAAAGGGCAACATTGCGCTCCTCACAAATCTTAATACCTTCCTTAAATCGGTCAATAAAAAACTGCTTGTCAGTCTTTCGGTCTGGAGTAAAAGTATCACCACGGAAAACAAAATCAGACATACCATTTTTTACAGCCTCTTCATTCAGCTTTGCAATTGAACAAGGATACCCAATTCTAAAGCCCTCTGGCATACCATGCAACCACCTTGCTCCCTGATGAGTAAAAAGCAGAGGATCATAACAGTGGAAATTATAAACAATATTTTCATCAGCCGGCTTATCCAAATCCTTGAGGGCATCAATCGAATTATTCCAGTAACCGCCCACAAGAATCTTTACCGTCGGAGAAATCGCCCTTATTCTTCTAATTGCTTCACCCGCAATCCTATTCCAGGCAGCACTATAAGAAGGCGACGTTACCTCATTCAAAAGTTCAAAACTCAACATATCTTCATTTTTAGCAAAACGACGGGCAAACTCTTCCCACAAAGCATAAAAATGATTCTGAAGCTTTTCGTCATCAAAAAAGGAAATCTTAGATTCATCAACATCAAAAGAATAACCAATAGTCTTATGCAAATCCAAAATCAAATTAAGATTGTTGTTAATGGCCCATAAAATCGCCTTTTCTAGATACTTAAATCTGCCTTCAATAAAAGTTCCGTCGTCATTCTGAAAAACCTGATAATCAACTGGCAAACGAACATGGTCACATCCCCAGCTGGCAACAACCTCAAAATCACTCTCCTTTATAAATTCATCGTAATGCTCAACCGTATATTCCGAACACTGAGAAAGCCATCCCCCAAAATCCACGCCTTTAACATAACCATCAAATTTTTTCATAAAAATACCTCTATAATTTTTTTTAAGGGCGTGCCTGCTAAAGCAGGTCGCTATGTCCGCACTTCGCTGCCGCTCATCCGCTTCCCTCGCTCACTTCCTTCCGTCAGCTCGCTCAGTCCAGTGGACTGCTTACGCAGGTGCTCCCAGCGCTCACGCATTACATCCCATCAAACATTTTTTTCGCCCCTACTATAACACAAGCCCAAATCCCAATTTTTCAAAATATTTGGCTTTTTACAAAAATTTTTGGTTTTTGATAAATATATATTATTTGTTATGATAAAGAAGTAAAAAAGATAAAAATACGTATGTAGGGATTTGAAAAAATGCGGAACAAAGGTTCGTGTTTTGTGTAGCATTGAACGCGAGAAGTCTAAGGCTGCTGAAAGCAGGCTTAGACAGTTTATAAACTTCCTTATCGCGTTCTCGGCGGAACAAAACACGGTTCTTTGTGGGAGCATTTTTTCAAGATGTATGTATCAATTTTTTCTCAATTTAACTTCTTTCTCGACACACAACAAATAATAATATATATTTATCAAAAACATATAGTGAGGCCAATATGAAAATCGGATGTATCGGAACAGGTGCCATGGGCGGAGCAATCATGCGTGCCGTTTGCAAAAAATATGATGTAAAACAAATCAAAGTAACAGACAAAAACACACAAATGGGAAAAGCCTTTGCCGCAGAAACAGGTGCAGGCTTTGTTGCTTCTAACAAAGACGTTCTCGACTGTGACTATATTTTTCTTGCTGTAAAACCTCAATTTTTAGGGGATGTATTTGCCGAAATCGCAAAAGAGATTCCATCAAAAGCCGTAATCATTTCTATGGCCGCTGGTATTAAAATAGAAAAACTCCAGAATTGGGCGCCGAATGCACGGTTTATCCGCATGATGCCTAACGTTTGCGCTCAGATTGGACAGGCAATGACCGCTATAACTTATGGTTCAAACATCAGCTCAGAAGAAGCACAAACCGCAATAGAGATTCTCTCAACCGCCGGAAAAGTAGAAGTTGTACCAGAAAAACTTATGGATTGCGTAACAGCAGTAAGCGGTTCAGGGCCAGCTTTTGTTTTTATGTTTATAGAAGCCCTTGCCGATGCCGCAGTCCGCTGTGGAATGCCACGTTCACAGGCCTACACTTACGCAGCCCAGACAGTTTACGGTTCAGCTGGAATGGTTTTGGAAAGTGGAAAACACCCGGCAGTTCTTAAAGATATGGTCTGCTCTCCAGCTGGAACAACAATCGAAGGCGTCGCTGCCCTCGAAAAAAATAATTTCCGCAATGCCGTAATCCAAGCCGTAACCGCTGCCTGCGACCGTTCAATTGAATTAGGAAAATAGTTCTAAAATTATCTTTACTAAATCTTTAGCTTAGATTCCTTTAAGTGTGTTGGTTATATCTGCACTTGTCCGTGCATTTTTCTGGGCAACATCATTTACGTTGTCCATAGAACTCTTTATTTTAGCAAGGACATCTTCCAGAGAATCAACACGCTTATTCAGTGTATCAGCAAAAGTAGAAATATTTTCTATAGTAATATTCTGATTCTTTATCTGCTCAACAGATTTTTTTACAAGCGAATCGGTTTCAACAGCTTCACCCTCAAGAGCCTTTAATGAAAACATTATTCCACTTGTACCAGTATTAATTTCACTTACGCTGGCAATAATCTCTTCTATAGCTTTTACTGTAGAATGAAGTTCCATATTTCCCTTACTTGTATTGCTTTCACATTTACTAGCAGAAATAGTTACCCCTTCAACCAGTTCAGCATTTGCATTTAACTGTTCGGTAATACGAGCTGCATTAGAGGCGGTCTGCTCCGAAAGATTTCTTATTTCATGTGCAATTACAGAAAAGCCTTTTCCAAGAACTCCAGCATGAGCAGCCTCGATAGAAGCATTCATAGCCAAAAGTCCGGTTTGAGTTGCAATTTTATTAACAGTATCAACAAAGTTTCTTATAGCATTTGATGATTCCTGTACAAGATTTACATCGTTTACAAGTTCCTTAATTTGTGTAAGCTGAAGGTCAAAACTATTTATCAGCTCATTCATTGCAAGCTTTTTTGATTCGGCAATTGCAGTGATATTTGAAAGCTCCTCTGCAATCTGCCCAATCGCATTAAGGTTACTAACAAGGGACTTATTCTGGCTGCTTACATTTTCCTGCATCCGCGAAACCTGGGCAATAACATCCATACTGGAAGAATTAACAAGAGCAGTCTGATTTGACAGTTTTTCCGACTCAATTGAAAGATACTGATACAGTTCACTTATATTGTTTATGTTACTGTTTACATTTCTGACTTCTTCATTCAGCTGATTTCCAATTTCAAGTCCGGCAGAACTCTGTTCAAGAACGTTTCGAATAGTAAGCAAAGAAGAATCAGCTGCTTCCCGCCCTTGTACCGCCTCATTCATAACTTTTTGATTCTGATTCCACAAAAGGTACATTCCATATAATGAAGTTCCCAAGGCAATAGAACCGATTACAAGGGCTAAAATAGTTTCAAAATAATCAACATCTTTAAGAGCCCTAAACTCCAGAATGGCAGCAACAATCCATACACCAATGGTCGCTACAAGAAAGATTCGCAGTTGATAGCGCCTTATAGAAAAAAACTGATTGAAAATTGACATTACAACAATAAAACAAATCGACCTGTATATCTCAAGCGGAGTGTTACCCATTCCAAGAAAAAAGACAAAGCCAGCTATGGCAACCAGCATTCCCAAAGTATCTATTGTCATAGCTACTTCAATTTTATCGCGTTTCATAATAATTGCAGCTACAAGAAAAGTCAGCTGGGTAACAATCGAGAATGACATTGACACATACGTGCCCCGCAATAACTCTGCAATAGTCGTGCCAAAAAAGCCAATAATAAAAATCAGATTTCCATAAATAACAATTGGAATCTGTCCACGTTCCTTTGTTGTCAGTTTAGAAAGTGCCTGTTCTGACGGCAGAAAAAAATCAATAAAATTACGTTTTCTCATAAGGTCTGCATAAAATAATAAATAATAATTTGTTATTTACTATTCTATAACAGATTGTTAGAATTCGCAAAAAATATTTTTTCACTTATTTTTGCAATTTGTAAAATAATCATAAGCATTAAAAAAAACTTGACAATTCCATTTTTGAAAATATCATAGTATATAGTAGTATTTTAATTATTTCTTATCTTACTATTTAAAATTAATATCTTTAAAAGGAGAAGCTCTACATGGATTTTTCTACTTCAAAATTAAGAAACATTGCAATTGCAGGTCATGGTCAGACTGGTAAGACCTCTCTCTTGGAACATTTGCTTTTATTGAGCGGAGTAATTTCTAAAGCAGAAACAACAGAGTCCGGAAAAACAGTAAGTGATTATTCACCAGAAGAAATAGAGCGAAAGATTTCTATCTACGCTTCACTTGCACATATTACCTGGAAAGATTGCAATCTTAATTTTTGGGATACTCCGGGAGCTTCTGACTTTATTGGCGAAGTTATTTCCGCATTCCGTTCAAGCGAAATGTGTCTTATGATGATTGACGGACGCTCTGGTGCCCAGATTGAAACAATCAAGCTTTGGCGAGATTTGGACCGACGCAATAAACCACGCTTTATCTTTATCAACAAGTGCGAAGATGAACGAACAAACGTAGCAGACGTAAACAAAGATATTCACGATAAATTTAATGTTGAAGTTTGTCCTATCACAATTCCAATGGGAAACGGTGCAGACTTTAAAGGTGTAATCGACGTTCTTAAAGGAAAGGCATATTTTATTCCTGCAGCCGGTGAAAAAGAAAAAGAAGCTGATATTCCTGCAGAATACATGGATGAATACAAACGAGCCGTAGAAGTTCTTGCTGGTTCAGCTGCAGAAGGTGATGATGACTTACTGGTTAAATTTATTGATGAAGGTGAACTTACTCCAGAAGAAATCGCACGCGGACTTTCAATTGCTTTTGCAAACAACAGAATTGTTCCAAGCTTTGCAGGTTCAGCTCTTTTGAACTCAGGTCTTACTGCCATGCTTGATTTTATCGTATCAACAGCACCTAATCCAGAAGGATTTATTGATACAGTAAAAACTCCTGATGGCGAAACTTCTACAATCAAAGTTGACCCTACACTTCCAATGTCTGCTGTTGTTGTAAAAACTTCAAGCGATCAGTTCTCTGGCCGTCTTTCTTACATCAAAATCGTTACCGGCAAAATCAACGCCGAAACAGAATATTGGAACATTCGCGAAGGTCGCAAAGAAAAACTCGGTAAGCTTTATCGTGCTGTCGGCAAAAAACTCGAAGAAATCAAAACTGCAAATGCCGGTGATATTATCATCGCTACTAAGCTTACGCTTGCACAGACAAGTGACACCCTTTCTGAAGTTCAAACAGCTCCATCCTTTGTTAAGCTCCGCCATCCTGAACCTGTATTCTCTATGGCAGTTTCTGCCGGCGACAAAAAAGAAGAAGACAAGCTCAGTGCAATGCTGGCAAAAGCAACCGAAGAAGACAAGACTCTTTCTTACAAGTTCAATATCGAAACCAAGCAGAATGTACTTTCGGGCATGGGTGAACTCCATATCAATATGATTCTTGATAAAATCAAAGCTCAGACAAAAATTAACATCACAACAACCGTTCCTCGTGTTGCTTACCGCGAAACAATTCTCCGCAAGGCTCAGGCTGAATACACTCACAAAAAACAGTCTGGCGGTCACGGACAGTATGCCCGCGTTGTTCTTTCAATTGAACCTCTTGAACGTGGTGAAGAATATAAGTTTACAAATGCAATTTTTGGTGGTGCAATTTCCAAAGGTTACATTCCTGGCGTAGAAAAAGGTATCAAAGAAGCTATGCTCAATGGTGTTCTTGCCGGCTATCCTGTAACAGATGTTGCATCTACAGTTGTTGATGGTAAAGAGCATCCTGTAGACTCTTCTGAACTTGCATTCAAAATTGCTGCAAGAAACGCATTCCGCGAAGCAATGCGACAGGCAGGCCCTATTCTTCTTGAACCAATTATGAACATAACAGTTTGGGTTGAATCTAAATATCTTGGTGATATCATGTCTGATTTGTCAGGAAAACGCGGCCGAATCCTTGGTCAGAGCGAGATTGGTGGCGGTATTGAAGAAATCCGAGCACAGGCTCCTCAGGCTGAATTGCTCCGCTATGCTATCGACTTGCGTTCTCTCACCAGTGGTACCGGAAGCTTTGAAACTTCATTCGACCATTATGACCCAATCTCTGGTAAAGTTGCCGATGATGTAATTGCAGCAGCAAAAGAGTTCATCACAATCCAGAATCTTGATTCATAATGTAATCAACACATAATTCACAGGCTCACGAGCCCTAAAAAGAACCACTGTAAGCTAATTCCTACAGTGGTTTTTTTATTATTTTTTCGCGATTTTAATCAAAGCTAAATCTATTCTACCTCTGCTCAAAATCTATCTAATCTTCTCTGGTTTTCCTGTAAGCAAAATCCTTAAGTTCAGTTTGATGTAAGCGCAAACTTCGCGGACATAAGCATGTGGAATCTTCAAAACTGGTGTTTTAGAAGCAACTCCTTTTATATCCGTAAAACCCATTCTATCTGCAAGACGTTCTGCACGGCACAGGTGGAATCTGCTTGTAACAACCGCAACAGGACTTTCCAAAATCTTAGACTGAGGAAGGCCAGTATAATCAGAAAGCATTTTGCAGCTATATTCAAAGTTCTGAATTGTGTCTAAAGCCTGATCTTCCACAAGAACTTTTGATTGCTCAATACCATTTTCTACAAGATATTTCTTTAAGGAAGGAGCCTCTGCAACCGGCAGAAAATCCAAAGTTCCTCCACTTACAACACAAACTGCATTCGGATGTTTTTTAAGATATTCAGCAGTTCTTTCCACTCGTCGCAAAACGGAATCAGGTAAAATACCATCCTTAGAAACCCCGCCACCAAGCAGAATCACATAATCAACCTGCTCTGAATCCTCTGCAATACGCGGAGTAAGAATATAATAAAGGCTGATTGCACTTATAATTCCACCGGCAATAAGCAGAAGTACAAAGACCACTTTAATCCAGCGCTTCCACACACTCCAAAAACTACGTTTTTTTGCAAGTCTATATATCCCCGTAAAAATCAAATAAAGTCCTGCAGCCGACCAGATATGCGTAAAACTAAATACATTATCCCAAAAAGTCCCCGGACAGGAAGTAATTAAATAAACATCATAGGCAATTCCAATCAATCCGAGAACGATAATCAAAACAGAACAAAGGACAAATCGTCTGTTCATTTTTTTAGCTTTCTCCAGTAAACCGCTCATTTTCATCCTCATATTTCATATTTTATTCACATGTAATTCTTTTTATATAATCCTTTTTTTATTGTTAAAAATCAATATTTAGCCTAATATAAAATACGTGAGCAAAAGATTATTCAGCACAATTTTTAGTTTTTTTATCATCGCTTCAACATTTACACTTTTTGCAAGCCCGTCAATTTCCGTGCAGCCAGAACCAAAGGAACTTAATCTTTTTAGAAGAGCCTACCCTGACATCACCTTTAAATCAACTTATGATGCAAAAGTCAAAGATTTTTTAATCACAATCACCTGCGAAGACAGAACGGCTGACTTTTACTGGCAAAACGGGAGTCTTCTTCCTCCTCAGGAAGTCCAGAACGCAGAAAATTACTGGACACTTCTTTATTCTTATGTAGACAAAATCCCAGACCCAAAAGATTTTACTCCAGAAGATATAGAAAGAATCCGCAATTTTTCTTCAAAGGAAAACCGCACAAACGGGGCAAAAACTCCGCCATTTTTTTATGATTTGATTTATGACTGCAAAACCCGGGCTGCCT
The DNA here is from genome assembly GCA_902802305.1 of uncultured Spirochaetaceae bacterium. Taxonomy (GTDB): domain Bacteria; phylum Spirochaetota; class Spirochaetia; order Treponematales; family Treponemataceae; genus Treponema_D. The sequence goes on along the minus strand of CADCLG010000003.1, from coordinate 40,568 downwards.
TGGAAAAACACATCATCAAACATACTTTTTTAGGAAAAAACACCATAATCCACGAAAGAATAAAAGAGCCTCTGCTGAGGGTTGAAAAAAAGATTCTTGATGAAGCAAAAGTCACCCCAGAAATTCAAGTTTTTATTGATAATCTTTTAAGTGCTGACTGTTACAACTGGCGCGAGATTCAGGATTCGGGTAACCGCTCTTTTCATAGTCTTGGAATTGCCCTTGATATTCTTCCAAAAGGCTGGGGACAAAAAAACGTCTACTGGGCCTGGCGACGCGATTTTGATAAAGACTGGATGCTTCTTCCTTTGAACCGTCGCTGGACACCACCCGAAAAAGTTATTGAGATTTTTGAATCGGAAGGTTTTATTTACGGTGGAAAATGGATAATCTGGGATAACATGCATTTTGAATATCACCCGGAAATTATTTTATACAATTCAAGTCCAACTTCAAAAGCAACTTCAAACACGACAAGATAAAGAGGAATATATGATTGAAACCGACACCACAAACTCAATGGATTCTGAAAACCTGATTTCTATAAATAACTGCCGCATCGAAAACTCACGCAGCATTCTTTTACCACAAATAAACTGGAATATGAAAAAAGGTCAGGCCTGGCTAATTATTGGTCCAAACGGCGGAGGAAAGGCAGATTTTATAAACGCGCTTGCGGGACTTCAAAAAATCATTCCTAATAACACAGCCATATCCGACGATTCATCCACAGTTACAAAAGAATCTTCATATATCAATCAATTTGCAGACTCAGTTGAACTGGTATCTCTGGAAAGAGCCGCCCGCCTTATTCAGGAAGAACGCGAAAATGACGAAAGCGATTATATTGAAGGTGGCGTTGATATCGGACGAACAGGACGGGTTTTTATTGCCCAGGCACTGTCAGAAACAATCAAAAAAGGTGATGAACTTCCCGATTTTGCAAAAAAACTTGAAGCATATCCTCAGATAAAGCTTTGCGGGGTTGAAAAGATTCTCGACCGCGGATTAAAGTACATGTCTACAGGAGAAATCAGGCGTACACTTCTTGCACGCGCTCTTATTTCCGGCAAAAAACTGCTGATTCTCTCTGATCCTTTTGCAGGGCTGGATGTCCAGAGCCGAACAATTCTGCTGGACTTTTTTAATACAATCGCTTCCCGTTCAAGTCCATCAATCATTCTTGGCATGGAGCGTTATCACGAGATACCAGATGCAATCACCCACGTTCTTGAGTTTAAGGATAAAAAAATCTCCTTCTGCGGATTAAAAGCTGATTACGAGCAGTATCTTGCAAATCAGCAGGACTCCGATTTACACAAATCAACCAGTAAAGAAGAAAGGCTCCAGTTTGCGGAACAGCTGCAGCAAGCAAAACAAACAAATCAGCAGGAGCAAGAAAATCAAAAAGTCCCACAGAAAAAAGAAGCCCCCCTTGTAAAAATGAAAAATGTAAACGTGGGCTGGGGTGACAATCATGTTTTAAGAGACCTCAACTGGACGCTTAATAAGGGCGAGCACTGGCTGATTCAGGGCCCTAACGGTTCAGGAAAAACAACCTTTTTGGAATTGATTACCGGTGATAATATGCAGGTTTTCTGTAATGACGTTGAACTTTTTGGAAAACGACGTGGCAGCGGAGAAACTATCTGGGATATAAAAAAACAACTTGGAATTGTCTCCTACCGACTTCATGTTGAATACCGAATGTTAGGCGGAACAAATCTTTTAAGCGTAATTGTCTCTGGTTTTAAAGATTCAATCGGATTGTATGAAGCGGCGACCGATACCGAAATTGATTATGCAAAAAAATGGCTCAAGCTGGGAGGTTTTGAAGGCCGCGAAAAGGAAACTTTTGGAAGTCTTAGTTATGGCGAACAAAGGGCAATCCTTATTCTGCGCTCAGTCGTAAAATCGCCAAAAATCCTTATTCTTGATGAACCTTGTCACGGCCTGGATGAACAATACAGAAATAAAATCCTCAATCTTATGGAAACAATCGGCGAAGAGGGAAGCACAACAATGCTTCATGTTACCCACGATTCTTCCGAAATTTTAAAGTGTGAAAAACATATTCTTCAGCTTTTGCCAGGTGAAAATCCAATGTATAAGATAGAAGTTAAATAAATGGAGATATTCATGAGAAGAACAAAAAGAAATCTACCCAAAAATCTATCTGAAAGCTCACACAAGAATGATTTTTTTGTTGAAATATCCGTTTTATTGCTGATATTCCTCATTTTTAATTTTTCTTCCTGTACAAATCAAAAAATAAAATCAGAAGCAGAATACACCCTCAGAGCTCCTGCGCAAGAATCTCTGGAGTTTAATGAAACCTGGAGTTTTGTTTTGCAGGGCCGTGAAGAGGAATACAGGCCAGAAATGCCAGTTACGGATCTTTGCTACTATTATACTGATATAAATTGCTACGGCGAGCTGATTGATATTCCAAATCGTGCAAAACTCACTGTAAACGAAGGAACGCGGGTTCATTTTGGAATGTGCTGCCAGAGTACCTCGCTTACACATTTTGTTATTAGCCCGGAATACGGACTGCGCGACAGAATCATAAAAGAAATTGTAAAAGCAGCCAAAGCTTTTGATGGCATTCAGCTTGATTTTGAATATGTTCCCCGCCGTGATAAAAAGAAATATCTTGATTTTATTCAGAAAGTACGTGAAGAAATCAATGCTCAAAATAAAGAGGGTGATAAAAATAAAATGCTTTCTGTATGTCTTCCTGGACGTTATAAAGATGCCGAAAGCGACTTTTTTACCTACAAAGAAATTGCCAAGCTTTGCGACAGAGTTTTTATAATGGCTTATGATGAACATTGGGCCACAAGCCAGCCTGGACCAGTAGCTTCTACCGAATGGAGCAAAAAAGTTGTTGATTTTGCCCTTACACAAATCCCTCAGGAAAAGCTGATAATGGGAATGCCTTTTTACGGCCGCACCTGGAATGACAAAAACACAGCAAAGGCCTGGTACTTTTCAAGCTTACAGCAAAACATGATAGAAAACGGCGTTAAGGATGTTTATTACGAAAACGACATCCCTATGTTCAAATACAAAACAGAAGTTGAAGTTACTGGTTATTTTAATGATAACTATTCTGTTTTGAACTTATGCGACATATACCAAAGTGCAGGCATAGACAAGGTTGGCTTCTGGCGAATCGGTTTTGAAGCCGAAGATTTCTGGGGTTACATAAAAATCCGCAAAGAAGATTAACAGACTGTAACATTTTTTTGTTATTGCTACCGGCCCTTCTTTTCATTAAAATAATCTCATAATTTAATACGATGGCTTTATTTTAAATATTACCCTTATCAAAACCATCATGGGAGTAATTATGATTTTTTCACCTATAGAGATTCAGGAAACAGTAAACATGTTCATGCGCCAAAAGCTGGATATCCGCTGCATTACAATGGTGCGACAAAATCTACGATAAGATTATGAAAAAGGCTGGCAACCTTGTAAAAGTCGGACAGGATATTGAAAAGGAGTTTGGTGTACCTATCATCAACAAACGTATTTCTGTTACACCAATCGCTCTTGTGGCTGGTGCAAGCGGTGCAAGCTCTTACGTTGATTACTGCAAAACTCTCGATAAATGTGCCAAAGAACTTGGCGTAAACTTCCTCGGCGGATTCAGCGCACTCGTTCAAAAAGGAATCACTCCTGCTGACCGCATTTTAATTGAATCAATTCCAGAAGCTCTGGCAAGTACAGATTTTGTTTGCTCTTCGGTAAATGTTGGAAGTACAAAATCTGGAATCAATATGGATGCCGTAAAACTCATGGGCGAAATTATTGCAAAAACTGCCGAGGTTTCTAAAAACTGTGAAGTAAACGGTTGTGCAAAGCTGGTTGTATTCTGCAATGCCCCGGAAGATAATCCTTTTATGGCAGGTGCTTTCCACGGACCTGGAGAAGCAGATTGTGTAATCAATGTTGGCGTAAGTGGTCCTGGAGTTATTCTTGCCGCTGCCAGAGAATATAAAGGTCAGCCTATTAACGTACTTGCGGACGGTATAAAAAAGATGGCATTCAAAATCACAAGAATGGGACAGCTGGTCGGAAGTGAAGCAGCAAAGCGTCTCGGTGTTGATTTTGGTATTCTTGATTTGTCTCTGGCCCCTACTCCTGCTGTTGGAGATTCAGTTGCCCGTATTCTTGAAGAAATTGGTCTTGAAGGCTGTGGTGCTCCTGGTACAACTGCCGCCCTTGCAATGCTCACTGACATGGTAAAAAAAGGCGGTGTTATGGCTTCAACTAACGTTGGTGGTTTAAGTGGTGCCTTTATTCCGGTTTCCGAAGATGAAGGAATGATTAATGCTGTTGAAAAAGGCTCCATCACTCTCGAAAAACTCGAAGCAATGACTACAGTTTGTTCCGTTGGTCTTGATATGATTGCCATTCCTGGTGATACACCGGCTACTACAATTTCTGGCATTCTTGCTGATGAGTTTGCAATTGGTATGGTAAACAACAAAACCACTGCCTGCCGCTTAATTCCTGCTCCTGGCAAAAAAGCCGGTGAATGGGTTGAGTTTGGTGGACTTTTAGGCGGTTGCCCTGTTATGCCTGTAAACAAGTTCAGTTGTGCAGACTTTATTAACAGGGGCGGACGTATTCCAGCACCGATTCATTCGTTCAGGAATTAGTTTTCAGAATAAATCACCTAATCCAACTTAGAACAGAAAATTATAATTTTTTCTCAAAAAAACCGCAGAAAAAAACATTTTAAAACAAATATAAGGTAAGCATATTAATACTAAACTTATAGGAGTTTTATTATGAAAAATGATAGTTATCATCCGAAATCTGTTAACGAACTAACCTTCACCGATGATGGAATGTTTCAAGCAGTATTACATAATCCAGAAATATGTGCGGAACTTATCGAAAGATTACTTCATATCAAAGTAAATCAGGTAGATTATCCTGAACTTGAAAAACAAATAGCACCTTACTATTCCAGCAAGGGGGGTAAGGCTAGATGTTTATGTAAAGGATGATGATAAGATAATCGATATAGAAATCCAATCATATAAACAAGAAGCTCTAGGAAAACGCACACGTTATTACCAAAGCATGGTTGATATCGATTGTATTTTGAAAGGCCAGGATTATACAGAATTAAAAGACAGTTACATTTTATTTATCTGTAAGGATGATCCTTTTACTTTTAAGGAAAACAGTAAAAATCATTTTGGCATCCCCTGTTATACATTTAAAAATATTTGCCTTGAGAATCAAGCAGTTAAATTAGATGACAAAAGCCTTAAGGTGATTTATAATTCAAGTGCATATGAAAAAGAAAGCGATGAAAAAATACGAGGCTTTCTTCATTATATATACACGAATGAACCTGGAGAAGATGATTTTTCCAAGCGCCTTTCTGCCCTAGTTGAAAAGATAAAAGAAAACGACAGATTCAGGAGGGATTACGCCGCCATGAACTTACACGATAGAGACATTCAGAGAGCTGCAAAAAAAGAAGGAGCTCATCAAAAAGCTTTAGAAACCGCAAAAAATCTTCTTAAAATGAAGTTACTGACAGTTGAACAAATTTCACAAGCCGCTGGTCTTTCTATAGAAGAAATAAATAAACTTGCTAATGAACTTTAAACAGATTAATTTTCTTCGAAAAAATTTTTTTTTCTTTTTTTGTTTGTTGTTTTAATGGACAAACTAATTTTTATGTTGTATCATATAATTATGAAGACAATTATATCTATAATCCCTGAACCACAGGAAATTACAGTAAAAAACGGCCTTTTAATTACAAAAAACAATTTCTCAATTGCATCAGACGATTTTTTTAATGATTACACAGACTTTTTATGTAAGGAACTTCAGAAATGCAATGTGAAATGTAAGGTAAACGACGATTCCAAATCTAAGACAAGTACACCTGTTCAAATTAAAGTCACAAAAACTGATTCATTCTCACAGACCACAGAAATTATTCCGGAATCTTATACTCTCGACATTAATGATAATGATATTCTTATTCAGGCAGCCGACAAAGCCGGAGCTTTATTTGCAATCCAGACTTTAAAACAGTTGATTCTTTCTAACGAGGGATTTTTACCTTGCCTTTCAATAAAAGATTTCCCTCAGTACAAATGGCGCGGATTTATGCTGGACACCAGCCGCAACTATTTTTCAATCGATTTTATAAAGAAAGTTCTTGATTTGGCTTCTTTCCACAAAATGAACCGCTTCCACTGGCATTTGACAGATGACCAGGGCTGGAGAATCCATGTACCTGAATATCCTTTATTAACAGAAATCGGTTCAATCCGCGACGCTCACACTATGCCTTTAATGAAAGACTATTACTGTGACTTCAAGAAGAATCTTCCATATTATTACACCGATGAAGAAATAACCGAAATTGTCAAATATGCAGAAAAACTTAATATAATAATCATTCCTGAGCTTGAACTTACAGGTCATGTTTCTGCCCTTCTTGCCTCATATCCGGAGTTTGGTTGTACAGGTGGTCCATACAAAGTAGAAAACCGCTGGGGCATTTTTAATGACGTTCTTTGTATCGGAAATGAAAATCTTCCTAAAATCTATCAGGCTTGTTTAAGAACCGTTGTACGTCTCTTTCCTGGTCAGTGGATTCATATTGGTGGTGATGAATGTCCTTCTGTTCGCTGGAAAACTTGTCCTAAATGTCAGGCATTAAAAACAAAACTCAATCTTTCTACAGAAAGACAACTTCAATCCTGGCTAACAAAAGAAATATCTGAATACGTAGTATCTCTTGGCAAAACTCCAATCGGTTGGGACGAAGTTCTTGATAATACTGAAATTATTCCACTTCCAAAAGACACTGTTGTTCAATCCTGGAGAAAAAAAGGTGGCGGAAAAAAAGCAGTTTCTCTCAAGCATTTTGCAATTATGTCTCCTGTAAACAAATGCTACCTCAACTTCAAAAACTATGATTCTTTTGAAGAACCTGGACGATTAAGCTTTACCACAACAAAAACAGCTTATGGATTTACACCGGCAGGAAAAGATTTTAGTCAGGAAGACAAAAAATACATGCTGGGTGCAGAATGTAACTTGTGGACAGAAGATTTGAATGCATCAAAAGTTGCAGAATACATGATGTTCCCAAGATTCTGTGCACTTTCGGAATCTATGTGGCTAGATGCAGATAAAAAAGATTTCTCTAGATTCAAAAAATCTCTTGAAGCTCATAAACTTAGACTTGATTTTATGGATGTAAATTATTATAAGGGCAAACTCGGAGGGGACTAATAACAGGAGGTAAACATGGCAATTTGTATTCACAACGGAAAGCTTCTTAATGGCATTTCTGATGAAGGTCTTTGTGCAGTACTCATCAATAATTCAGGAAAAATTGATGACGTATTCAGTGAGCAAAGATTCAAAAAAAAGACTTTTTCCTCTGATGTCAAGATAATCGATGCCCATAAAAACTTTATAGCACCAGGATTGATTGACACCCACATTCACGGCTTTAACGGTCACGGAACCGATGTATGCACTAGAGATGGAATCCTTCAGATGTCTAAAGATTTGGCATCTTATGGAATCACCTCATTTAATCCAACCCTTTATCCAGGTCCTATTGATGAAATGATTCACAATATTGAAGAAATTGTTTCGGCAATGGGATACGAAGAAGGAGCAAAAATTAAAGGAATCCATCTTGAAGGTCCATTCATTTCACCTTTTAAACCTGGAGTTCAAAAACCAGACTATATTAGACTCCCGGACATATCTTTAATGCAGCGTTTTTGGGATGCTTCCAAAGGCCACATCGTAAATATGACAGTCGCCCCAGAACTTAAAGGAATGCGTGAACTAGCACTTTTCTGTACCGAAAAAGGAATTGTTCTGCAGGCCGGTCACACTAATGCGATGTATGAAAATATGGTAGAAGGTATTCAGGTTGGAATCCTTCATGTTACACATTTGTACAATGCAATGAGTTCACTTCATCACAGAAACCCTGGAGCAACTGGTGCTGTTTTGATTCATCCGGAAATGTCCTGCGAAATTATAGCAGACGGAGTTCATGTACATAAAGATTTATTCAAGCTTCTCCAGAGGGATAAATCTGTTGAACAAATTGTACTTATAACCGACGCCCTTACACCAACAGAGCAAAAAACAAAACCCCTTTATGCAAACGGCGAAGAAGTTGTTTTCAAAGGTGGATGTTTCCGCAGAAAATCTGATGGCGTAATTGCAGGTTCAGCATTAACACTTATGAAGGCTGTAAAAAATGTAAACTCTTACGGCTTCTCTCTATGTGATACAATCCGTTTTGCAACTGCAAATCCGGCAAGAATAATGAAATACACAGATATTGGTATGTTGGCTCCTGGATACAGCGCTGACCTCATTATTTTTGACAAAAAATTTAACGTAAAAACCGTAATGATTAACGGAAAAATTATTAAAGAAGAATAAAAAGCCATGAAGGTTTTCTCGATGGTTTTTCATTATAAATTTAACTTTCACGAAACCATAAAAAAAAGAAAAGGAGATTAAATTATGAGACTTATCATTAAAGAAAATTATGATTCATGTGCAAAATGGGCAGCTGATTATATAGCTAAATCTATTAATGACTTTGCACCAACAAAAGACAAACCTTATGTACTTGGTTTACCTACGGGCAGTACTCCACTTGGAATCTATAAACGCCTTATAGAATTGAACAAAAAAAAGGTAGTTTCTTTTGAAAATGTAATCACATTTAATATGGATGAATATGCCGGTTTGGATGCTAATCATGACCAGAGCTACCATTATTTTATGCACACAAACTTTTTTGACCACATCGATATAAAAAAAGAAAACATCAATATTCTTGATGGAACTGCACAAGATTTGCAGGCAGAATGTGATAAATATGAAGAAAAAATCAAGGCAGTTGGTGGAATTAGACTCTTTTTAGGTGGTACAGGCGTTGACGGTCATATTGCCTTCAATGAACCGGGCTCATCTTTAAGTTCACGTACAAGAGTTAAAACTCTTACAGAAGATACACGTATTGTTAATTCACGATTCTTTGGCGGAGATATGTCTAAGGTTCCTCAGACTGCATTGACTGTTGGTATTGGAACAATTACCGATTCCCAGGAAGTTGTAATTATGATGAACGGACATAACAAAGCAAAAGCCCTGCTCCACGCAATTGAAGAACCGATTTCTCATATATGGCCGGTAAGCATTCTTCAGCTTCACAAAAAAGCAATTATTGTTTGTGACGAAGAAAGCACAGATGAACTTAGAGTGGGAACAGTAAAATACTTTAAGGGTATTGAGTCAAAGAATAAAGACGAATACGAAAATCTTTAATCAACAAGCAGCTGAACATTTGTATTTTGTAATACATCATTACTAGCTGCTTTTGCAGTTTGCTATGCAAACTGCAAATTAATTTACAGGAGGTCATTATGATTGATCAGCTTCAAGTTTTTTTTAATAAAAATCATTTTGTAAGATTCACAACCGAAAATCTGGCCGGTTTGATTTACGATGATATGATTCGTGGATTGGAAAAAGAAACTGAAGCTTTTCAACCGATGATTCCTGTATATGGATTTTTAGAAGAAAGAAAACAGGAAAATCAAAACATTCTTGTTATAGATGCAGGCGGAACTAATTTCCGTTCCTGCCTTGTTTCTTTTGACTCAAAAGGCAATGCTTCTATTTCTGAGCTTAAAAAAACAAAAATGCCGGGAATAGAAAAAGAATTGTCTAAAGAAGAGTTTTATAATTCCATTGCAGACAGAATTGATTATTTGAAAAACAAAGCTGATAAAATCGGTTTTTGTTTTTCTTATGCAATGGAAATGAATCAGGAAAGTGACGGCAAAGTAATGGTATTTTCCAAAGAAATCAAAGCTCCTAAAGTTATTGGAACTTATGTTGGAAAAGAACTTATGAAAGTGCTTAAAGAGCGCGGCTGGAATAGCCTAAAAAAAATTGTCTTATTAAATGATACAGTTGCGGCCCTTCTTTCCGGCTTTTATAATCCTTCTTCAAAAACAAAATACAGTTCTTATGTCGGATTTGTATTTGGAACTGGAATAAACAATGCTTATATAGAAAAAAATCCAATTCCAAAGCTTTTGGAAGCAGATTCACTTAATACTTCAAAAGCACAAAAACATATTGTCGTTTGTGAATGCGGTATGTTTAATAATCCTATTCTTTCCAGTGAGTTTGATATTAAACTAGACCAAATGTCTACAGCACCTGGGGAATCTATCCTGGAAAAAATGTGTTCAGGCGCCTATATGGGAAAGCTTGCCTGGATAATTATAAAGGAAGCCTGTGATGAATATCTTTTCTCATCTGCCTTTGCCAAAGCCTTTTCTAAAGTCAAAACACTCGAATCAGTAGATTTGGATATTTTCCTTAATGATCCAGATAATTCAAAAGAGCTATTGTCAGGTTTGACAGGTGGAAACGAATCAGACAAACAAATCTTAACAGAAATTATAAACAGAATTATTGAACGAAGTTCTTCCATTGTTGCTGCAATTTTGATAGCAACAATTAGAAAAGCCAGCAATGGAAAAGAGCACTCTAATCCAGTTTGCCTTGTTTGTAACGGCTCAACCTTCTGGAAATGCCACAACCTTAAAGATAACGTTGAAACTATCTTAAAAGAAAATAAAATGCACTTCCAGATTGTTCAAATCGAAAACGACATAACAATTGGAAGTGCTATAGCTGCTATCAGAGCCTAGATAACAAAAAAGTATTATTATTTCTGTGCTTTTAAGGCATTTGAAACGGCTTTTTGTAAGGTGCAGGCTGCATCATCATCACTGGCAACCCATTCCATTACTCCACCAAAACCTTGGCTGCAAGACCAGTTTACTTTGTTTGTAAGAGTTGTTTCGTTGTCAAAAACAAATAAATCATGACCTTTTACGCTGATTGCAACACCATCGTCATCATCATAAGCCTGAGGATTTTTTGCACCTTCTACACCAAGGGCTGCTGTTGTTGCAGTATAGTTAGAACCGCTGCTGAAAGAATGAACCGGCTCGTTTTCAAAATGGATTTCTGAATCTTTAATTTTGAACTTTGAACCATAGAAAGGAAGCCCTGTATTCAATTTTGATTTATCTCCGCCTAAAGCTTTGGCATAATCATTCATAGTCAATTTTGTTTCTGTAAAGCTGCCATTATAACCAACTGTTCTGTTCATTTTGTTGTCGTAGTCAAAATCATAAGTCATAACGTTTGTAAAATCCAGAACATCTTTCATCATTGTTACGATACTTTCATCTCTGTAAAACTGTGGTGCTTTTTGTCCGGCCATAGAGAGAACTGCATTTTTTGGAAGCTTTTTTCTAAGCTGCTGGGCAAAATCAAGATAAGCGGCGTTGCTTTCTGGATAATCTTCGTAATATTCCCAGTCCAAATCAATTCCATCAAGGTGATGAGAGGCTACAAAATCACAAAGTTGTTTTGCAAGTCTTGTTCTGTATTCTTCATCCAGCATAACAGGTGTAAGGAACTCACTGTAACTTCCGCCACCAATTGCACCTAAAACCTTTACATTTGGATGTTTCTTTTTAAAAGTTTTTACAGTTTCCGGGGTATGAGGGAAGCTTTTTTCAAAAAGGTTTCCAACGTTATCAGCTTTAAAGAAAGAAATGATAACATGAGTATACATTTCGGGATATGTGACATCTCCCAATGTATATGTATAAATTACATTCCTATATTTGCTTGCTGAGGCTTTTTTCGCATTATTTTTAGGTGTACAGGAAATCAAAGAAGCAGAAATCAACAAAATACAAAAAGATAGCATACATAGATTTGCTACTAATGCAGATTTCATTCTTGACCAGATAATATTTCTTTTCAATTCTAAATGTTTTTTCATATAAAACTCCACATATTCTTAATTTGCAGAAATATTCAGCTAATTCAGCTAAGGATTAATGTTGTCTTTTATGTTCTCTGCTTTAATATAATCACCAGTGATTGTTACATAACCTCTAGTTGAACCATACTGAACAGTGAAATCATCAAATGCTACACAAACAGAATCAACAGCATCACCAGATTTAGAAAGGCTTACATTTAGTGAATCAGTATTTGCAGCAGCTTTTACAGAAATCTGATACCAGTTTTCCATTTTTTCGCTTTTATCATTAAAAGCAAACTTATAAGCCTGGCTTACAGGAGTAATAACATTACCCTTGGAATCTGTTTCAATATCTGCATTCTTGCAATCTGCAAGCTTTACATTATCAAGAAGTTTATTTCCTGTGCTATCAGTAATTGTAATAGTTTCAAATACATCAGGGGCAATCTTAAACTGAATAAGGTCGCTTTTATAGATTGGAAGAGTCTTTTCATTTATAGTAAAATTAAAATCCTTTGAGGACGGTGTGCCATCTTTTCTACAAATGTTAAAGATGTCTCTATCGATTTTCTTTTGCAGGCGCTGACTATTGTCTTTTACATCAACATCAATATCACCGCCAAATGAATCTTCTTTTTCATTCATAAGACTTCCGAGAATCTGAGCACAGATTGTATTATCATGAACTTTCCTGCCATCTGTACCATCAAGGAGTTTACAATCTTCTATAGTAAATGCTTCACCCTTCTTTGTATCAAGGCTTTCAAGACCATAACCAATTGCAAAAATTGGAACATTCTGATTTGAATGGTTTTTTGAACCAGCAGATATTCTTGGATTTTTCAAATCACGGTTTTCCCAATTTGACCTGAATGTCATATCTCCAGTTTCATGATCAGCAGTGATAAGAAGAACGGTGTCAGGATTTTCAAGCACAAACTTTAAGGCAATTGCAACAGTTTCATCAAAGTTTTTTACTTCATTTACAATTCCGGCAATATTATTGCTTACTTTTGTAGTTTGCATAAAATCATTATTTGCATGGCCATAAATATCAGTGTAAGTATTTTCAAACATCAGGAAGAAACCTTCGTCACCGCTGATTTTCTGCAAATGGGTCAAAGAAACAGCCATTGCCTGCTGTAAACTTGGATATTTTTTAGAAGAAGAATCCCAGCGAGCATAGGTTGTATCGCCATCAGGGAAGAGATTCCACATTAATTCATTTGGACCAATAGTATCAAGTGCTGGTATAATTTTTGCAAGTGTAGTGTATTTTTTGATGGTCTTACCAGAAAGAGGTTTAAGACTTGCGATTGCATCTGTAAGGCTTGAATCTGAACCACCCATAAACAAATCTGCACCAAAAAGAACCTGCATCTGGCAGATTTTATTCCATCCCTGACTTCTGTTCTTTGAATGAACTGAAAAATCAGCAGGTGTAGCATCGGCTAATTCAGCATCTGTTACGACACCAATCTTTTTACCTTTAGAGCGGGCAAGTTCACTTAAAGACATCAATTCATCACCTTCTGCATCCATAGAAACAAAAACTTTATTTGTTCTATAGCCTGTTGCTATTTTTGTTCCACCAGCACCACTATCGGTAACAACACCGCCCATGCCATTTTCACCGCGTAACCAGGAGTTTGCAACTGCTCTGTAAGGAAGCTCATTCATCAAAAGGTCCCCCCTGTATTTTGTTGCAGCAATAATTTGAGAAACGCCCATACCATCACCAATCATTACTATGTAATTCTTTGGTTTTTTGAAGAAGTTTCCTTTTGCAACTGCATCTGCCAAAGCGGATTTCAATTCTGGTGTAACATTGGATGACTCACCGTGAAGACTGATATCAGGGATTGAATAGGTTGTGTCTGTTTTTTTCCAGGCAGGAATATCTCCGGTAGCACCAGATGGGAGAGCATATTCATTATAATCAATTTCATCTGCAGGTGGAGGATTTTTATTGCCTGTATTATTTGGCTCCTGACAAGCAGTAAGAATGCAGAGGGATGATAATAAAAGTGAAAAAGTTATTCCCAAAAATATTTTTTTCTTAATCATATATTACTCCTAAAAGGTGTTTTTTTATAAACCAAAAGAATACTTCAATTAGTCTGGAATAATTACAGTCTTTACATAATCCAAGAGTGTTGTAGCATCTTTACCACTTTCAATGTTATTTCCTAACATAAAGGCTGGAATTGTGCTTCCATCCAAAGCAGCAGAGGTAACAATAAGAATTGTATCAGGATTTTCTAGAACATATTTTGCTGCTACTGCAACGCTTTCATCAAAGTTTTTAAGGGCTGCTTCTTTATCTTCTCGTTTTGCTGAATCATAGAATACAAATGCAAATCCGTCCTCTGGTTCTGCTTTTGATTCTGTCCAGGCAAGTCCAAACTTTACAGACTGTACAGCTGAAGGATAAACACTTACAGAAGAATCAAAGATATTAAGAACAGCACTGGCTCTTGTTTTTTTGTCTTTATGTGCATAATCATCAAATCCTTCAAAGAAAACTTCATTATTGTTATAGCAATCAACTGCTTCCTTAAAGTTAGGAGCATATTTATAAGAAGATTTATAGATTTCATTTACATAGCTTTGACTTGAAAGTGAACATTCCTTTTTTGCCAGTTCATTCTTTGTATCTTTTGCAAGCATAAGTACAGGACGAGGATTATCTATAATCATGTTATAGACTATTTTGGAATCTGTTTCGTTTGATGCATAAGTTCCTTTGAACTGTCTGAACACAGAATTAGTAATCAAATCTGTTGTAGCATAAGCCATTGTTTTATAGCAGGAATCTGTAAGATAAAAACCGATTACTTTATTCTCATCTTTATTTTCATCCAATTTTTGTGAAGTAAGAGTTAATTTCTGTGGTAAATCATTAGTTATTAATTCACCATATTTATCTTCTGCAGAAGCAATCAATTCCTCTGTAAGATTTTCATAAAGCATAAAAATTACATTTTTAACTGGTATATCTTTTGCAGGAAGATTTTTTATTCCTGTCATTATTTTCGCATTTACATTTGATGCCGAACCATTTTCAATTACAGCTGGCAAAGACTGATTTCCTTTTGGATTTTTAGTCCAATCAGGAGTTTTATAAGAAACTCCAGCATCCAAAGCAAGAGTTTGTTTTCCTTTTTTTAGATTCATTTCTGGCTCTTTTTCAATTTCTGGATGATTGCAGGAAGCAAAAATTACCGCAGAAAGACAAAGTCCTAAAAGTTTTTTATTCATAAAGATTTTTTTCATTTTTCCTCCAATCAAAAAAGGGATGACTTATAAGTTTTTTTTACATTCTTATTAGTCATCCCCCTTATTTTTTTTGATTATTCAGCGACTTTGTAATTTACAATAGAATCGTATTCAGTATCAGGATCAAGTACACCATTACCATTCAAGTCACCAAAGTGATCATATCCCATTGCCTTAGCAATTAAGATACCAGTTTCTCGGTTCTGAATAGTTAACAAGTTTCCTTTGTTATCCTTTCCTTCTTTTACATAAGTAGCCCAGTCATCAGCAGTCCAATCTTTTGTATCAACTCTCTTAGGGAATATATCAGCACCGGCACCAAATGCAAGTACTGGAACTGGATTTGGCGAATGACTTTTAGTAGTAGATACAATCCTCTTATAGTTTGTTTCCCAGTTTGATCTGTATTCAAGTCCACCTGTTTCATGGTCAGCAGTTACAACCAAAAGTGTATCTGGATTTTCAAGAACATATTTAAGTGCAATTGCAAGACCTTCATCAAAGCACTGGATTTCGTTCATACAATCATAAGGTCTCTTAGCATGTCCCCAACCGTCAGAAACAGTATTTTCAATAAGACAATAGAAACCAGAGTCATTGTTTGCCTTTGCTTTATGGTCAAGAACAGAAAGTGTAGCTGCAACCATTTCAGGATAAGTTGGAAGTTGTGTGTTTTTCTTACCATAACCAAGTTTATAACCAAACTTAGGAGCTGTTCTTAAAACATGATCATCGTCGTAATCAGCATCATACTCATAGTTTGCGAAAGCGCGAATTTTATAATCAGAAGACTGAACAGCAGAAACAAGGGCAGGGAATTTTTTATAAGAATGCATATTTCTGTCTTTGTACCAGTTGTTGAAGTCATAAGTAGAACCTGTCAAATTCTTGCCATCAAACTTATTGAGCATTGCAATAGCCCACTTCTGCAATGTATCTTTATTTGTGTCAAACCATACAGAAAGCATAGCATCATTGTAATCGGCTGTTCCTTCTTTTAGTGAATATTTTGATTTTGTTTTTGAATCCAATCCTGCATAAATTTCATCAATTGTTTTTCTTCCATCAGCATCCCACTTACTTTCCTGAATGTATTCTGAATAACCGTAGTCAGAACCCATTGCAATATCAGGAGAAGAAAGGAATAGTTTTCCATAAATTGAATTCTGGTAATTTCTGTTTATAGAATGAACACTTACATCAGCAGGAGTAGCATCACCCATGTGATCATTTGTTACATTACCAACAATCATTCCTTTCTCACGTGCAAGTTCTGCAAGATTTTTTACAGGTGTACCATTTCCATCAAGACCGATATATCCATAACGTGTCTTAAAACCTGTTACAACTGCAGTACCACCTGCAGAAGAGTCAGTTGTTGTATCGCTCTTTGATAAATCACCTTCACCTGGTTTTGGAAAAGAATTATGGTTTACAGGAGCATGATATGGAAGCATATCCATAATCAAATCACCGTAATATTTTCTTGAAGCAACAATATGGCTTTCACCCATACCATCACCAAAAATCTGGATTATGTTCTTTGGTGTTTTACCAGCAAAAAGATTTTCATCTATTGCTTTCTGGATAGCTGCTTTAAGTTCTGGAGTTCTGTTAGTCTTTTCATTGAGCTCTTGAGTTTTATAATCAACTTCCTTTCCTTTTTCGTTAATAATTTTTATAGTCTTAAAATCGGAAAAGTTTGTTACATATTCAGGTAAGTCTGTTGCCAATGCATTAGATGCTTTTTCCCATGGAGCAATTACAGCTTCTGTACCGTGTGGAAGAATCATAGCATGAATAGTGTCAGCATCTTCATCAGGAAGTATTGTTGGCTCTGGTGGTGGTGGTAGTGGACTTGGATCTGGCTCGGTATCTGGACCTGGACATCCAACCAATAACAATGCCAGAGAAGCCAAAGCAATTCCTGTTATTTTAGTAAGATTTTTTTTCATTTTGTTTCTCCTTGAATATTTTTAAATTATTTAATTTTTTTGATGATTACGTTGTCGATGTAGTAAGGGCGTGCAGGATTATCTGTTTTGAAGTAGATAATTGAGCTAACACTCTTTCTTCCATGAAGTTCTTCAAGAATTACATCACCTTTGAGAACTCCGTTTACCTTTACATATTCTTTGTTGTTAATATCTACAGAAGAACCTGTATAAGAATCTTCTGGATCAAGTCCCATGTAGATGAAGTTATCATAATCTTCTTCAGAAATATCATCCGGCTGAATTGCCAATGCTACATCTGATTTGCGTTTACCTTTATCTGCCGGATCAAGCTTGAACCAAACTTCAACATAATAATCTGAACCATCACAAACGTTCATTTTTGTAAGGTCTTTACCTACACCACTCCAGTTGTATTTTCCACGAACTAAAAGAGCTGTAGAGCCGTTTACACCTTTTCCAGCTGGAAGAGTAATTGTACTTCCTTCTGCAATCCATTCTTTTATATCTGCACCTTCAAAATCGCCATGAGCAATCATGTTTTCCTGTGCAAAAACAAAACCTGTGCAAGCAAATACTGCCAACGCTGCAAGTAATAATTTAATTTTCTTCATAATAGTCTCCTTGTTTAAGGTTGGGTTATTAAGGTTGATTTACGATTACTGTAAGTTTGCTTTAATTGTTGCGATAGCATCTTCGATTTGAGCTGCTAAATCTTCAAAATTAGTATTTGAATCTATTTCAACACCTGTAACGTTCTTTTGTTCAAGATTTTCAGATTCTCTACCACAAATTACATTTTCATGACTTCCATAAATACGAGCGAAAGCAAAGCTATCTTTTGCTTCAGATTCTGCAGTACAACGTCCAACAAGAGCACCAATATATTCATAAGGATTCTTTTCCAAATCTGCTCCATGATTTATTGCAGCCTGTGAACCTAATACACCAGCAAAGAGACAGTTTTCAATTGTTACACCATCACTTTTTACCAATCCAACGATTCCACCAAAGCGGTCATCATCATATCCATCGTGTGGCGGATATTTTGCTTCTTCATCTCTCTGTACATTTTTATTTATAACACATGCATCTACAAGAATTACATTCTTAATAACTGCATCGTTTGCACAACCAATAAGACCTAAGCCCTGATGTCCCTGATACATATAAAGACCAGAAATGATTTTTCCATTTCCATCAAATGTTCCACAGAAGTCTTTTTCAGCGGAATCACCATCGTCTACTAAAGTTTTTCCAGTTCCGATTGAATTAAGATTCTTCAAGCCTGGGGTAGGAGTAGCATCTGGACCTTCTTCAGGTTCTAAATAATCAGCTGACAAAACTTTCTTGTTTATTACGATGTCCTTTTTAACAGTAACTGTCATTCCTTTAAAATTATTTCCACCATTAACAACTTCTGAAAGCTTTTCAAGGTCTTCTACACCATAAATTCCCCAATCAGATTCTTTTGAATCATCTGTAAAGTTTCTCATTGCATCTGCAGGGATTTCTTCTTTTTCGATTGGTGTTGAACTACCTGTACTTTTTCTACATCCAGTTAACATAATTGCCAAAGCTGCCAATGTAAGTCCTACAAGTTTAGATATCTTTTTCATAATTTTCTCCTCTTATTTTTTTCGAAAAGATGTCTGTTTTTCCAGATTTAGCCCAGAATCCCAGACATCTTTAGGTTTAATTATTATTAGAGTCCTGCTTTTGTGAAGTAATCTGTAAGGTCAATTCCACTTGCTGTTTTAACTGCTTCAATAACTTCTGCTTTTGTAACTCCGCCTTCTTCATCGAGCTTTGCACTTTCTGCATCTTTTGTTTTGTAAACTTTTTTGTCCAAGCTAACACCAATACAATCTGTACAGTTTGCTGTTCCAGAAACTTTCTTTACCAAAGCTGCTGCTGAACCATAAAGTTTTACAAGAGAGAAACAGTTCTTAAGATTTGCAGTTGTTGAAGATTCTACACGACCAATGATACCACCAATGTATTCATAAGGATTTGCATCAGATTCATCATATGCTGCTCCACGTACTTTTGCAGCCTCTGAACCAACTGTTCCTACAAAGATACAATTTTCAATAGTGTTTTCACCACCTTTTGTAACACCAATAAGTCCACCAAAGCGGTCATCGTCTGTACCATCGTGAGAAGGATTTCCTTTACTATCAAGACCTTCCCAAACATTCTTGTTAATAACACAACCATCAAGAATAATAACATTCTTTACTGTTGCACCATTTACTGCACCAATAAATCCAAGTCCCTGCTGTCCACCATAAATGTAAAGACCAGTAATTTTCTTACCGTTTCCATCATAAGTTCCGGCAAATGATTTATCCTTGCTACCAATTCCTGCAAAGTTGATGAGATCTGCATTAGGCTCAGCACCTTCTGCTTCTGCTGGTTCTACAAATCCATCTCCAAGAACAGCTTCATTGATTGCAATATCTTCTTTCTGTGTAATTACAATACCAGCAAGATCTGTTCCGCCATTTACAACTTCTGCAAGTTTTTCAAGATCTTCATAATTGTACACAGACCAAGCAGTAGCTGTTGATTCTGCTGTCCACAAGCGCATAGCATCTTCTGGAACTACTGGAGCTACAACTTTGATTGTGTATGCTGCAGAAGTTACTTCAGAAACCTTTTCACCTTTTGCTGCGATAGCATAAATTTTTACAGCTTCAGTAATTGCAATTGGGTCAGCATATTTTCCAGCTGTTTTATAATTTTCTGCAGTAAGTGTTGCTGTATCATCACCTTTTACAACTAAATAATAGATTTCAGCACCTTCTGTAGATGTTGAAAGAGCAACTGTTGTGTCTTTTTCAACTTCACCAGCTGCAACACTGAATGCTACTGGGCTAACAGTTTCCTCTACAGGTGGAACTGGTGTTGAATCTGGCTCATCTGTTCCTTTTTTGCAACCAAATGCTGCCATTGAAAGTGCAGCAAACAATAATACTGATGCAATTTTTGTTAATTTTTTCATAAATTTCTCCTAAAACTTCCACGCCTGCCCCTTAAAAGCAGGTCGTGATATTTTTAAGAAGCAACGCTTCTTTTTTGATTACTCTTCTGAGTCGTCTTCACCTTCTTCAGGCTCTTCTTCATTTGGATCTTTTGCATTAGGATCCTTCCAAGTTCTTCCAGTTCGTCTAATTTCTGAGTTGAAATCAATAATAGAAATATCATCAATAAGGTATGAATAACCTGCAGGACATTCATTTGATCCTCCGGCATAGAATTCAACTTCAAAAACGTAAAGACCTGTATTATTAATCATCCTTTCAATTTCAGTAGACGGAATGATATATTTGATTTCTTCCCAGTCATCAGAAAGTTCTGTTACAACATTGAATTCATCGTCTGTGTAAGGCCAATTCTCGCATTCATAATCTGCACCTGTTGTAACTTTTGCACCACCCCAAGGACCTACAATTCCTTCGATATCACCAGGAAAATCATAATGTTCAATATCTTCACCTGTTCTTTTCTTCTCTGCAATTGCCCAATTCTTTACAGCACCTGAATAAACACAATATGAAGCTGTAAAAGCAGCATCTTTGTAAGCAGCTTCAGCATCTGGGTTGTTTTTTACTTTTGCAGAAATAAGATATGATTTTCCTGGAGCATAGTAATCTGTCAAATCAATGATTAATTCGCCCCAACTTCCTGTCTGAGTTATCTTGAATGCATGTCCGCCTTCAACATCAACTGTTTCCTTGGTAAAATTATATGTATCAACATCCATAATTTCACCTTCGGTTCCTTCAGCATCTCCATTATCAAGAAGATTTTTACTTGGTGTTCCGTATTTATTTTCACCATAATACGGTTCATCTCCTAGTGGTGCAGGTCCATCTCCCGGACATCCAGTCAACATCGCAATTGCAAAAGCTGCAAGCGATCCAATTAATATTTTCTTTGTGAGTTTCATAATAACCTCCTATTTTTTAACTTTCACGTGAAACCTTTTTCAATATAATAATATGCCCTGAATTTTTGATTTGTCAAGTTTTTTTTCTGAAATTCACGATTTTTTTAAAGAATTTTACCTTTTTCGGGCTTTTTTTACTGCTTTTCTGGTGTTTTAATTTTCACGTAAAAAGTTAAAGTAAATTTATAACAAAATTTAATAAGTAAAGTTAAAAATATTGAAATTTTGATGTTGAATTGTCTACCGAATGCTTGCAATAATTCAGTCACTTTTTAATGCTTCTCATATTAATGAACCTAAATGCTGATTCCCATATTGATAAAAGAATTATCAATCACGACATTCAAGTTCATCAAATTTTTTTAGAAATTTTTGTTATAGACTGCACTTTTTCTTCATTTTTTGACTAATAAAAGGTGTAGGAGAAAGAAACATGATTCAAACAAGCAAAACGTCAGAACAAGACCGTCCGCTAACACCAGAAGAAAAATGGGAAAGAGCCACACTGGCAAACAACTTTATTTTTTATAAAGTAATGCGACATCATCCGGATGCCTGTAAACATTTGATTGAAATGCTGCTAAATATCAAAATTGAACGTATGGAGATGCATAATGAGGAAGTAATAGACTTAGATCATGATGCAAAAGGAATCCGTCTTGATGTATTCGTAAAAGATATCAACAAAATGTATGACATAGAAATACAGGCAGCAAATACAGATGATTTACCTAAACGCTCCAGATACTATCAGGCGCTCATGGACTTAGACACACTTAAGGCAGGACAAGAATATAAGGAATTAATGGATTCTCATGTAATATTCATCTGTCTGGACGACATCTTCAAAAGAGGAATACCGGTATACACTTTTGACTACACCTGCAAAGAAGACGGTGAAACAAAATTAGACGATGGGGCATTAAAACACTTTTTCATTGCAAAAACATGTGCTAAAATGATTAAAGACAAAGAAATCAAAAGTTTTTTTGAATTCCTTATCTCGAACAGGGCATCAAATGATTACACATCAGATTTGAATAAATACGTAAATGATGCCAAACACAACATGCAATGGAGGGTTCAGTATATGACTTGGGAACGACAGAGAACCTATGACTTTAATGCTGGTCAAGAAAAAGGTATTGCAATTGGTGAAAAGAAAAATGCTCTCGAAAGCGCAAAAACTTTCTGAAAATGAATATTTTGACTCCAGAACAAATTGCACAGGGAACTGGACTGACTGTTGATGAAGTAAAACAATTAGCTGCTGAAGTTATCGCTTAAAAATAGATTAAGCTTTTTGAGGCAGACCTAAAATCATTTTTGCACAAAAAAAAGATTTTCTGAACCTAGATTCAGAAAATCTGTAATAAAATAATTTAGGAATGTTTTAGGAAGAAATTAAAAAACTTTTTCCATGGAATAAATCAACTTTTCACATAACTTTTTTTTATTTATATCTAATTTTACACCGGGAACTTTCACAGAAAAATCGGGGTTTTTCCTTATTCATACCTTTTTTCCCTTTTTTGCTTCTCTTTACTCGGTGCAGTTTTTATGCATTACTTCCAAAAGAGTCATCGTCATATCCTGTCCATATTCCCAGGTCATCATTCCACCAAGCTTATTTTCTTTTACCAGTCTGGAAATACTTTCTATGGACCTTTCATCATTGTAAGAAACAAAGACCTTATCTTTTGCACTGTACAAATAAGGAGCCTGAGCTTCTTCATCCCAGAACTGCTGATACTCAAAATCTTTCATAAGCTCCAGAATTTCCGGATAGGCAATTCCATAATCACTACTGTAATTTGGACTAACAGCTACACCTAGTCCATTTTTTTGTGGGCCAGAAGCTCCAGCTTTTACACCTCTCCATCTCTGTCCATAAAAAGGGAGACCAAAAATGATTTTTTCGGCTTGAGCTCCAGCGTCCAGATATTTTTTCAGGGCAATTGCGGTACGATTAAGCGGTGCATTATGACCTGTTTCTTCACTCCATGAACCATGATAATCATACATCATCAGATTTATCCCATTCAGATACTTTTGGATTTCTGTTATATTTTCAATCAGATTTCTTCTGTCCCCAGGAAGTGCGGTCGTAAGCCTGTAGTAGCTTCCATTTTCCTCACCAAGAGCATTCATCATTAGCCTTAATTCTTTCAAAAGCTGAATATAATTATTGATTTCCTCCTGATTTTTCTTTGCATCCCGTTTATTTCCAGGATATTCCCAGTCAATATCAATTCCACTGACAGAAGGATTATTTTTTAAGAAAGATTCAACATTAGCTACAAACTTCCCCCGCAAGGATTTATCGGCAGCCATTTTAGAAAAATCCTCTGTTCCTTCGGAAGCCCCACCAATAGCAAGTGAAATCCTTAAATCCTTATACTGGGCATGAACCTTATCCACCTTTGATTTATATGAATTATAATCTCCCAGCTCAAGACTGACATGATCCTTATCACTCAAAGTTGCAAAGGATAAAATCAAATCGGTAAGCAAATCACCCCTTATATCATCTGCAGTCCATGCTCTGTGCTTTTTGTTTTCTGGATCATAAACTCCCCACAGAGCAATATAAGCTGCACAGACTTTTTTTGAATCACCATAAACTATTGTATCCACAAAATCTCCTTCATTTTCAGGAGGATTTCCCTTAGTCACCGGATTGCAGGCACAGGCAACAAGAAGAAAACCCGATATAAGAATTGTAATCAGGCTTTTTATTATATCTTTCATTTGCTTATCCTTCAAACAAGCTTTTGTCTCTTTTATAAACCATGCATGGATCATATTCTTTTTCACCCTTGTTTATTAAATGTATACCTCATCACCTATTTTGTTCACGTCGTGTACAAACTAAACTATAAAAATCTTATCATCGGAAAAGTGAATCGTCAATAAATTCTTTCACGTGAAAGCAAAATAATATAATTTTCCTTTATTTTTTGTTTTTTTTTCACGGGAAAATAGACAAAAAAAAATTTTTACCTTAAAATCAAAAGGTAAATAAAAGGATTTTACTTAATAAATGGAGTTTCTATGAGCGTTACCATTCATGATGTCGCCAGACTTGCTGGAGTATCTCACACTACAGTTTCTTGGGCAATCCACGACAGCCCTAATATTTCGGCAGCCACAAAAGAGAAAGTTTATAAGGCAATTGAAGAGCTGAACTATCATCCCAACTACAGTGCTCGAAGTTTGGTAAACGGAAAAACGGGAACAATTGCAGTAGTAGCAAACTTCTTTTCCAGTTACTTTGAAATGGAAATCCTTAAAGGTATTGAGCAGGGATTAAGAAGTCGTAAAACAAATTATTCCATCAACCTTTTTTCTACTCTTGAACAACACGAAAAGACACTTTCAAACATAATTTACGAAAAACGTGCCGATGCTGTCATTCTTTTAAGCATTAGCCCAAGTCCTAAAATCTGCGAACTTTATAAAACATCCGAAATCCCGCTGATTGTAATTGATGAAAGCGCACCAGATGCAGTTGTTATGAGTTTAAACAATTTTGAAGGTGCCTACAAAGCAACCGAACTTTTGATTAACTCCGGCAAACATAATTTTGGACTTGTTCTTGGTGATGATGAAGAGCTTGGTCTTTCCCAATATGAACGAAAACGCGGATTTATCCAGGCTCTTACCGACCATAACATCGATTTTGACGAATCACATATTTTTTCAATTTCTGATTATTATTTTGAAGAAGGTCAGATTATATTTAAACGCATGGAAAGAATTGCTCCTGATATCAATGCAATCTTCTGTGCCGCTGGCGATATTGTTGCAACAGGTATTATGCTTGAAGCAAAAAAATCCAACAAACGCATTCCAGATGATTTAGCTATTATAGGTTATGATGATTATATTTCTTCTGCAATCACAAGTCCTTCTTTGAGTACCGTAAGACAGCCTTTGTCACAAGTAGGAAAAGATGCATATCTATCCATTTTGAAGCTTTTGAATAAAGAAGAACTGGATCCGAATCAGTTATGCTATTCACCAACCGTTATAAGAAGAGAATCAACCTGATTTTAAAGTAACAAAAATCAATGCCGGACATTGACATTCCCAGATTGAAAATGCCAACTGCCCGACAAAGATGCTTATTTATTCCTTTTTTTGCATACAACAATAGCTGATACAATTGCAGCAATCATAATAAAAGCCCCGGCGAAAATCAAAACAAAAACTAATGCCAAGTTTTTAGCTTCGACATAAGGACGTTTTGCCGGGATAAAGTGAGACTCAACAATATCACCGTTACCATCAAGAAGCGTATGAGTAATACCTTCTTTTGAAACCTTAAAATAGCTCAAACCACTCTCGTAAGCTAAATCTGAACTTGTAATTCGGCTCTTGATAATGCTTGGATCTATTGTTCCCTGCATTTCGCGGGCTCGGTCACCAATCTGAGGACAGACAAAATAAGTTGTTCCGGATACACCGTCCTTTGCTGTTTTTTTATTCACCAACGCATTTGACTGCAAATAAACATGATGATCTCCCGAAAGTGCCAAATCTACCCCATAGGTATCAAATAAGTTCATCCAGAGATAGTAAGCAACATTTGTACCGCCAAAGCCACCATTAAATCCGCTGATATAAGGATAATGCTGGTAAACGACAATATACTGATAAGTGCCCTTGTTTTGTTCCAATACTTCTTCAAACCATTTTTTTTGTTCGTTCAGATAAGAGGTATCAATACTGTCAATTCCAATAAAAAGAATTGAATCATATTTGAACCAGAAATTACTGCGCATTACCTCAGGTCCGTTATCAGGTGGATTTTGAGTTGCACACCACCAGCGGTTATCAACTGTATCCTGCCCTTTTTTAGGAAAAACATCGTAATAAGTATGATTTCCCGGAATACCAGCCCAAACCTTGCGATTTATGTAGCCCTTCTGCCATTCCTGCCAGTTATCATAATAAGCACCGTAACAAACTTCATCACCAGTAGAGATAACAAGGTCCATATCATTATCAAGATTTTTCTCTGCAACTTCAGCCAGTTTTTCTGACAATTCCCGACGAATTGCAATGTCAGGATGAGTATGAACATCGCCAGTCCAGAGAAAACCAAACTCGCCGTCATCATCAGCCATTGCAAAAGAATACTCGCCAGACTCATATCCTGACTCAAGAATAATTTTATAGTGATATGAAGTGTCTCTTTTTAAGCCTTTGATAATTGCTTCATGGCGGTAATACTGCTCACCATCATGAAACTCAACAGGAGTATATACGCCTGTACTCGTAATCTTTTTTGCATGCTTGAAATCACTATCCGAAGCTTTTGAATAATATACCGTGGATTTTTCTTCCGTTGTATGCCAGGAAAGTCTTACAGAGTGAGCACAATCTTGCCCAGGATTTGTATAAACAAGATCCACAGGGTTTGGCTCTGCAAATAATAGAGCAGTCCCGGCCCCCAACAAACAGATTAAACCAATAAATGTTTTTATGCTTTTTTTCATAAGATTTAACATCCTAATCCTACAATTCTGTCGGATTTTCCAGATACTTCATGACATTTTCTGCTGTAGTAACACGACAATCAGGTAAGGTTGAAATATATTTTAAGAACTCAACTACAACCCAACGGCGCTCTTCAGCATTTGCCCTGATTCGTTCTTTTTCGTCACCTTCAAGGTCATAAATATCATATTTATCAGAATAAATATCTGTGTGCATTCCAAAAGTGAAAGGACAGCGATTACCGTGATAGCGTAAATCAAAGGAATATTTCATAGTTGCAAGAGCATCTTCTTTTGTCATAAAGTACTGAAAGAAAATATTCCAGTCCATTCCTGTGATTTTTCCATCTGCAAGATCAAGACTTTCATCGGCTTCTTTAGCACGAGCTCTTGCACCTTTTGCTGTTCCATATTTTTCGCACAAGTCATCTGGCGGAATAATCAGAACATAAGAAGGCAAAACCCACAATCCAGGGTGTTTTTTTACAAATGCTTCATTTCTTCCGTACTGAGCCTTTGCAACGTATTCATCTCCAGGGCTTCCTTCATCAAGTGTATACGGCCACAAAAAGTTTGAACCATCCTGATCAGCTTGCCAGCCTTCTTCGATTGTGGCGTCATATTTAAACTTTAACTGTTCTAGAGCCTCAAATACGTATTCATTATAAGAAAGATAAGGAGTTCTAAAACCTACAATATCTTCACGTTTAATTCCCATTCCTGAATCTGTATCACCAGCTTTTGCATCAGGATTATATGGTTTTGTAAGAAGATTGATACAAGCCTTCATTTCTTTGAGCCAGTCATCAAGGAAAAGATTGTCTATTCTCTGTGGTGGCTCAGTATCCCAGTCAAACTTAAGGCCTTCAGGATGAGTAAAAGTATGACAACCGATTTCGTGCCCACGTTCATAACCTTCATGAACAATTTTTTTGACAAGGGAATCATCTTCGCGGTCATTTTTGATTGCATTGTTACCCTTAAAATAGAGAGTAACCTTGTATTTTTCGCCGTCAAAGGTATTTTTATTTCCCTTTCCCTGCGGATTCTTAAAACTTTCAAAAGTATCGAAAATGAACTTCATTCCACCTTTTGCACCTGATTCTTCGTAACCTGAATAGGCATTATCATCAAAAGCAAAAGACATAAGCTGTGGAACTTTTTTTACATCTAGTCCGTTTGGCGGAAGCTGAGATGGCTTTCTATTCATAATATCCTCCAATATTAAATAATGATTTTAACTAATGGCTTCACGGAAGTTTGTTTTGGATATAAACAAACTAAGGATATTATATTACTTTCACGTGAAAATGCAAGATTAATTTTATTTCATTGGAGGATAATTCGGAAAAAGGCTTAGTTTCTTATCCAGTTGTATTTGAGAACCATATAAAGTTTAGAATCTATATATTCAAAATTATTTATGTCAAAAACAAAATTATAGCCCAAGCCCAGCTCCTGACGACCTGACTTGATATAGAGTTCCAGCCCGGCTGCAAAAGTATTATCCAGCGTAAAGTTTAGAGGATTGTTATTTTTAGGCGTTTCAAAATCTACACTATTGCTTCCAAAAGAGAAGAGCATTTCGCCAAAAGTTTTAAAATTCAATCCATCAATAAGAAAATCTGGAATAATCACACTAGCCTGAGGAACAAGCCTACCTGGATAAGAACAATCCAGTTCAAAACCAGAATAGCTTGCACGGCTGAAGCTTATAACGGTTGAAGCAGGATAATCGCTGTATCGCCCGCGAAGTGAAAGCTCGTAATTGAAGAGGGAACCTTCATACAGGAAACCTGTTTCAAACTCAAGACCGGCAAAAAATCTCTTCATAGCAAGATTCCACTCTCCTATTCCGATTGTTGTAAGTCCAAAGCTTCTAAGCTGGTCTAGAGAATTAGATTTTGAATAAAGAAAATCTAAACCTGCCTGAAACTCAAGTGTCTTTGAAAAGGCAATTTTTGAGTTCATTGGAATTGGATTTTCGTCTTCTCTAGTGAAGACTATTTTAGCAGAAGTAAATAAGGCCAAATCTATTTCATCCAAATGCTGGATTCTATGAATTATTGGTTGGGTGACACCAAGGTGAATTATATTTTTTTCGACAAAACCACTTTCTTCAGGCTTATTCCACACTGGATTTTGGAAAAGTCTTGTTAAACCTAAATCGAGCAGGGTGTTTCCAAGAGGGATTTCTGAATAAAAATCTGCTGTAAGATTTTTGAGGCCAGGATAATAGAATAAATCTGCATACATTGCTCCAGGTGCAAGCTGAAGCCTTGGTGTCATTGCAATAAAAACATAACCTAATCCAAAATAATCTTTTGAATTGACTTTTACATCATCAAAAAATGGGAAATATAAGAGAGGCTGTGGGAATGGAATGTATAATTTTTCATTTTCAAGCTTTGCAAGTGATTTAGTGGCCGCTTCCTGCTGATTCGATTCACTTATCACTAATTCATCTGCCTTTTCAATATTTTCTTTTGAGCGATGTTTTACATGTTTTCCAGCAATTGGTTTTGGAAGGATTTCTTCTTCGTCTTCTGTCTCGTTTTTTGATTCAACCTTTGATTCTTTGTCTGGGGAATCAGAAGAATCATCATTTTCTTCATCTTCAGGAATCTCAACTTCCGAAAGAAGCACGTAAGGCTTGAAATCAGGATAATCATTTTCAAGATGACCAAAAGAAATGATTTCGCCGGCTGGAGAAGGACCTTCAAAATCAGGAACTTTTCCCCATTCGGAAAGAGGTTTCATTTTTATAACGCTTCCGGTGCTTGATTGTGAATAATAATAAATACCGCGTTCAGTTTTATAAGACCAGAGAGCGCCAACAGGGTCAGAAACTACAGGATTTATTTCATTGCTTTCATTCAGCTCAAAAACTTCCAGACGACCACGATAATTGCAGGTAAAAGTCAATTTGCCATCACTATTCCAAGAAGGATAAGATGGGTCGTAAATCTTTTCACCATTGTTTGCGACAATCTTATATTCTAAAGAAGAACGAGTTGAATCAGAGCCATTTTTTGAAGACTGAATACCAGACAGGTCAGCATAAGCAACAAGAGCCCGGTCATTTTTCAAAATCATAAAGGCAAGTTTTGAAGCATCTTCATTAAGTGTTGGCTGAATAAAACTGAGCTTTTCGTCGTATAAAAGCGGACTTATTTCACCATTTTCTGTATCAACTTTAACGAGCTGCATTTTCAAGCCCTTCTGCTGAACTGCAATTAAAGTTTTTCCATCCCGGCTAACTGTAGGCTGATAAAGCGACGTGTCTCTTGTAAGGCGCTGCATTCCATCTTCCTGTGTCCATTTGTAAAGCCCATATTCAACTTCAAAACCCGGATTTCTATCCTGGCGGACAATTCCCATAGAAGCATAAACAGTACCATTACAATCAGCTGTCACTGCATCAGTACCCGAAAAATCACCGGTAAAAAGAACTGTTTCATTTAAAACTGAATTCAAATCTTTTTCGGGGTCAGTTTCATCAAGATATTTACGACCGGAAGCAAGAGATGGATCCAGTTTAACAACAGCGGCATGTTCACCAGGAGCAGAACGCAAACCAATAAGAGTTCCATCATCAAAAACGATTGCAGGTTTATAATAAAAAGTCCCTGTTGTGCGTGGAGAAATGATAATTCCTTCGGGGATGGCACGTTCGGCAGCATATTTTTTTGCAAGGGCAATTTTTACATCCTTATAAATATCCGCTGCTTCCTGTCCTGTAACAAGCTTAACGCTTTCTTCCCAACTGCCGGTAAAAGAGCGGTTACGTTCAATATCTGCAAGTGCCTGAAGTCCCCAGCGGTCCGCAATACTACGCATAATCAGATAACCCATTACATAGATTTGGGCATAAGGAGGTTCTTTATCTAATCCGATTTCGTCATAAGAAATAAAGCTGTTTTCCAAAGTCGGGGCTTTATAATCCAACTCAAAATAAGGGCTGCGTCCGCGACCACCAGCAGTCAATTCGGTTTCAAGAACGGTTGTAAGTCCTTCCAATGCCCAACCAGGAACATCCCAGAAGTTCATATTCAGAATTGATTGCCCAAATAAAGTTGGAAGGAGATACTTTTTGTCTTCAAAGCGACAGTTTGCAACATGAATAAGCTCGTGAGTAAAGAAGAGCTTCATCCAATCATCGCGGAAGGTAAAATCCGGGTACAATACAGGAGAATTGAACATTACAATTTCTGTAGGAGCAAAATATGTGTAGGCGTTTACGGTATTTGTACGTCCAAAAACATAAACATTCGTTTTATCCTGAGGAAAAGCGTAAATCTTTGCTATTTTTTTCCAGGCATCATCGGCAAAAGCTGAATAAGCTTCTGCGGCAAGACGTGATTCTTCTTCAAAAATAAAATTGAAATGCTCGGTTTCTGCTTTTTTCCAGCCATTGAACTTTTTGTAACCACCTTCTGATTGTGCAAAGGCTGCAAATCCACCTGCTAAACAAAATAAAAAAGAAAGACAAATTATTTTTTTCATAACTTAATTCTATAACAAAAAATTATTTTGTACTATAATCTGAGTTCGGAACCCATTTACTCTCTAATGTTTATTACACAAGAATAAAAGAGATTTTTAATTACACACAAATTACAATAATTTCCAGCTTACCATAAATAGCAAGGACAAAACAAAGTAAAATAAATGCCTTGTGTACCGTATCTATGAGAAATCTCATTTTTTAATAACAAATATTTATATTTTTTTTCACCGAAAATGGTCCGAAATCTTCAGTTTTTTTCTAATAATAGATAGGAGGAAAAAATGCAGATTAAAATTGAAGAAAAGGGATATCAAAGAGAATACAAGGACAGACTTTTCAAGGCAATTTTTGGTCGGAATACGGAGCAAAGCAAACGATGGCGGCTGGATTTATATAATGCCCTGAATAATTCAAATTATACTAACCCAGAAGAACTTGAGCTTAACACGATTGAAAATGTGATTTACATCACAATGCACAATGACGTTTCATTTCTGGTCGATTCACAGATGACTTTGTATGAACAGCAGTCAACTTATAATCCAAACATGCCTTTACGCGGCTTGTTTTATTTTTCACAGTTGTATCAGCAGTATCTTACAAAAGAAAACAAAAGTATTCTTCGCAGCACCTTAATAAAGATTCCGGCACCACAATTCATTGTTTTTTATAACGGCAAGACAAAAAAACCGGAAAGGTTCAAGCTCCGTTTATCAGAAGCATTTTCCGGGCAGATAGAAGAAGGTGATTTTGAATGGTCTGCAACGGTATACAATATTGGAGCAGAATACAACACAGGACTTCAAAAAAATTGCAAAGCATTGTATGATTATATTCGATACACGCAAAGAATTACTGATAATTTAAACAAAGGAATGACCAAGGAAGAAGCCGTACAGGAATCTGTGGACTGGGCAGAAGAGAACTGGCTTTTGGAGGGTTTCTTTAAGGAACAGAAAGCGGAGGTAATCGGTATGATTCTTACAGAGTTTGATGAAGAAAACACATACAGAGGCTGGCGCGAAGATGGAATTGAAGAAGGAAAAGTAATAGGCGAACATTCAAAAGCAGTTGAAGCTACAAAAAATCTTCTTAAAATGAAGCTTGGTTCCTACGAACAGATTGCCCAAGCAGTAAATCTTCCTGTTGCAGAAGTTCAAAAACTTGCAGAAGAAATCTCAAAAGCCTAAAAACTGTAAACTTTTTTCTCTTAATTTCATAGTATTTAATATAAATAATATGAAATCAGGAGAAATTATGAAAACCCTAGACCTTCACATTCATTCAACTTATTCAGACGGAACCTTTTCGGTTGAAGAAATTATTAAATCTGCAAAAAGCATAGGGCTTACAACAATCTCCATCACTGATCACGACACTGTCGAACAGATTCCCGATTGCATCTCCCTAGGCAAAAAATACGGTATTACAGTAATTCCCGGTGTAGAACTCTCCTGTAGCTACAAAATCAAAAGTCTTAACAAAAATAAAGGCCTTCATCTTTTAGGCTATGGTATTAATCCCGATAATGAAGCTTTTAAAAAGGAAATGGATGACCAGAAAGCAAAACGTCTGATTCGTGCTAAAAAAATTGCCGACAAGTTTATGGCTTTTGGCTTTAAAATCGACTTTGAAAATATAATTGCGAATAAAAAAGGCTCTGTTGGAAAACCTCAAATTGCAAAGGCTAAAAACCTGATAATAACTGCCGGTTCTGATTTCCACTCCCCCCGACAAAGAAGAGGCTCCTGAACTTGCCTGCTGGAAAGATTATGGTCTGGAATTAAATCCAGACAAAAGATTGATTCAGACTTTGAATTAATTTACTGTATTAATTTATTGTATTCTAGAAAAAAAGAAGAAATCCCTATATAATACCCTATGGAGGAAAAGTTATGAAAAAATCAATCAGCTTTTTTCTTGTTATTTTAATGGCTGCACAAGTATTTGCTTTTAATGCTAAAAAAGCAACTGCGGATAATCTCTACAAGCAGGTTCAAAAAGAACTTGGACATAAAATTGAAAAATACGAGCAGAATATAATTGATTCAACCTATCTGTATTATTATCAGAAATGCGGTGGAAACTGGACAAAAGAGCTTTGGGATACAACAGTAGATAAATCGGTTGAGCTTTGCAACAACAAGGCAGCAATTGCAGCTTCTAAAACCGGTGAATTTGGAGAAAAGCTTTTGCAATCCCTTATCGTTACTACCGAAGATGCTTTTTCAGGCTTTAATAACTGGCTGAATAAAAACAGCGAAGAATACGAAAAACGTCACAAATAATAGCTGATCTTTATCGGTAGACTACCCTATAAATTAAAATCTCTTATTTCTCACAGAAAAAATATTCCCCTGTGTAATTATTTCTTTTGAGACCAATCTTTCCCAGCCCGCCCCTCTTGTTTTTTGCAATAGTTAAGCAAAGGTCTTCTATAACATCTATAGAGTCTTCATCTGTATTGTCTTCTTTCCTATACAAAAGCAAAACCATATCTGCCTCATTCGGAATTGCCATCGCCCTGCTAAAAGCCTTGAGACTTGGGCCTTCAATTCCGTTTTCTGATAAAACTGAAACTTCTGTAATCACCAAAAGGACAATATTATTCATTTTCGCAAGATTACTAAGCCCTTGCATAAGCTCCTGCAAAGAGCTCTGATATTCTTCAAGTTGATTTTTATCGGCAAAAGCAAGCTCCCTTATATACTCCAAACTGTCAACTCAAGCTTTTCTAAACTGCAATTAGGACTGCTCTTTATCAGCAGGGGAGATTCAAACAACTCACCAGCAGATTTTTCAATCTTTTTTAAATCATCAGAGCGTATTTCTGCCGATTTTATTTTTTTATTGCTTACGCTGGCACTAAAAGAGAGCAGCTTTTGCCCGATACTTTCGTAATCCATACTTCCAGTTGATATATAAGCTGCAGATGTCTTTTGCTTGCCCAATTTTTTCAAAAGACTCAGAGCAAAATCTGTACCGTCAATACCACAATATGTACCAACAATAACAAGCTCCCCCTTGTAAAAATCAAGAACCTTAGACTTTCTGTTCCGATAGAAGAAATCAAGCTGTTTAATAGTCATTATTATTTCGGATTTAATAGAAACATAAGGAAGATAATTCCAATTCTGTAACGATTCTGTCTCTGAGATTATATTTTGATTATTTGACATATCTTCGCCCCGGGATAATCCCTATAAATTAAAAGTCTCTTTTAATTTATCCACCAGGGCTGAACTAAGACGACAGATGACTTCAACTCTGACATTACAAAAGTTTGCATACATTTTCTGAGGAACATGTCTTGCTCCATTTTCCGTTCCCTGAAAAAAATACATTATCATTTCTTTTTGAGGCTTTAGAAAACTGTATTTTTCAACAGTCTGTTCAAGTTTTTCCCTGGATAAGGTCAATAAATAATCTATAACTTTAGAAGTATAAGCTATTGATTTATTTTTCTGCCCAGACTTTGTTTCATTATAAATGCTCTCAATTTTAGAAAAAAGCTTTTCAATCATTTCATTTTCTGGCTGATTGTTTTCAGCTGATTTATCATTAGCTGAAAGAGTATCTCCAAAGGTTTGTTTTTCATCATCTTTTAATGGTGCATCCAGACTTTTTACCAATACATTTTTTGAATCAATTCCTACAAGGCCATGTTTTATATTTTTTTCCTTATATATAACTGCGGCCTTATATGCATTCTTCTTAAAAGAAGCAGAAAAGTATTTTATAAAACTGCCTTTCCCAGCTACATAGTTTGTTATTACACTATGATACGTTTCCATAAAACATACACCAAAACCTACTTCTTCATTTAACTCCTTAAAGTGTTCATAATTTTTTACATTTAATACTGTCTTAACCATATTGAAAAATATATTCTGTAAAAGCTTTAAGTTAAGAAGATGTGATTGAATCTTTAAATCGTAGTCGGCAACTATAACCGGATTATTTAAAAAACGGGCTCTTCGCTGAAAAAGCATTTCGATTTTGTTTTCGAGCTGCCTTCCAGCTTCATTTTCGAGAGAATAGTCTTTTTGTGTCTGTTCTGTTTCGGACATTTTTACCTTATAAATATGGGCTTAGATTTTTAAGTATTTCTTAACCTTCGCGATTGCCTCTTCTGGAGAAGAAGCTTTTATTTGACTAGTCAATTTTGTCAGATAATATAAAGAAGTTACATCACATACTTTTGCAACCTCCTGGCTCGGAACAGTTTTTCCGGAAACATTTTTTTCAAAAATAGTCTTTCCATAAACAATTGCTTCTACATTACAGTCATAAAAAAGTTCTGCAAAGGTCAAAACATTGTTGATAATTAAAGTATTTGTTTTTGCACCAAAAGTTATGTCTGCATATATCTCACAATTTTTTTCCAGACATTTATAAAGCTCTTCAAATCTATTTCCAAAAATATCTACCGATTCATTAAAGACGGTTTCTACTGTTGCATATTCAATTTTTGCATTAAAAAGCTTTCCAATCTTTTCTATTTCATCCTTAAATAGTTTTTCATTTTCCTTATAGCGGGCTTCAAGTTCATTACGCATTTTGTCATCAGTCAGCTCTATAAAGCAAACTTTTATTTCATCTTCGCTATAAAGATAGTCTGCAATATATGCATTAATCGGAAAATAGATTTTGCCAAAATCATCTAGTTTTTTTTCTTTAATGATTTCGTCCGAAAGATTATATAAAGCCTTTAATTCTGGCTGCATAGGAATAGGCATGTAAATTATTTTTTTCAAATCATCGTCCTTTCTTCTACAATATTTCTTTATATAAAAAATATATCATAGATTTTTAGATTTGCACATTTTTTGTACATTATATTTTCGTACATTTTAATTAATAATATTCATAAGGTCTAAAACAAACGTGTTCAAAAACATACTGTCTGTGAACAATTTCTCCATCCCTCTGCTCACTTTCAACTCTTTTTGTAACTGCATGAAGAGGAATTAATTTATTTTTAAGAGCATAATCAACCATAATAAAAGTTGAGCCAAACTCCCCTTGAATAACAAGAACATCTTTTTCTTCTGCTGAATCAAGCCAGGTTGTAACAGCTTTTATAATACTTCTGTCATTTTCTGGCACAGCAGGAATCTGCGACCATGCAGCCGCTAATTCTTTTGACGGGTAAATTATTTTATCACAATTATATTTATTTAAGAGTTCGTTTTCCTGTTTTTCTGTAAGAGGATGATTTAATAAACAAAATGCTTTCATTTTCACGCTCCTTTTTCTTTATATATTCTACTACATTTGTGCAGCAAACAAATTGACACTTTTCGCAACTTTTCCATTTTTTTATCTTTCTTCCATCACTAATTATTTGATTCCAAATAATTTTCAATTATATTCTGTCACTTCGCTCCATGTTTAATAAGCAGATCAACTATTTCTTTTGAGCCTCTTATTTCTGCATAAGTCAAAGCTGTATTTCCAGACCTGTCAATTGCATTTATATCAACACCATGTTCCAAAAGCATAGATATAACATCTAAACGTTTATGTTCAATAGCATACTCCAAAACAGATTTTCCATATTTATCGACAGCATTGATATCAGCTCCTTTATTTACAAGAGCTTCTACAACTCTATAATCTGAATTCCTGTCAATTGATAAAATCAATGCTGTAGCCTCTTCGTTTTCATAATTCATAACATTAACATCAGCACCGTTTTCTATAAGACGCAGAGAAATATCAGCTGAAGAAAAACCCTTTATAGAACGAATTAATGGATTCCCCCAACGAGGCACAAGTGGACTGCCATTAACATCTGCACCTCTGCTTATAAGTAATTCTGCAATTTCCTTTAAATTACGCCCAGCAGCATGAGCTAAAGGTGACATTCCCAGTACATCAGTAGCATTTATATCCACACCTTGATTAATAAGCTGTTCCACCTTTTCTTTTGATTCACTTATTACAGCCTCAATTAACTCTGTAGTCAAAGGATTGGGGCGCTCATAGAAATTAATTCTTCTTCTCATAACTTAACTCCCTTTAATCATCCTAATCACCAAAAACTTCTTAATCTTCAAAATCATCAACTGGTAAATTAAAAATCTTTATTATAGCTGAAAAAATCCCATCATAAATCAAAATGCTCGGGAAAAATATCATCTCAAGTTTACCAAAGATGGCCACATCATCATCATTTCCTTTTATTTCATTCTTAATTGCTTTGTAAAAAGTTTTGCAGGTATCAAAAACAGCAAGAACTAAACAAATCAAAATATACATTAAAAAGATTTTACAAATTACTCGAAAAACAACCATAAACAACCTCCATAAACTATCCTTATTACTAAAACTATGAAAGCTATATGAAAAAATTGATATTTTTCTATCACAATCTACGCCTAATAACAAATATTTATAATTTTTTTCTCCCGAAATGGTCCGAAATCTTCATTTTTTTACTAATAATTAATACTTAAGGGGAAGAAAATGAATGAAATTAATTCTACTTATCAGCGAAATTTTAAAGACAGGCTATTTATAGCAATATTCGGACGTGACACAGAACAAAGCAAACAGTGGAGACTTGACCTTTATAATGCATTAAATAACACTAATTACACAGATCCAAATGCTCTGGAACTAAACACAATCGAAAACGTAATCTATATTACCATGCACAATGACGTATCATTTCTAGTCGACTCACAGATGAATCTTTATGAACAACAGTCAACCTACAATCCGAACATGCCGTTACGCGGATTTATGTATTTCTCGCAGCTGTATCAAAAGCATCTGACAAAACAAAGAAAGAACATTCTAAGTTCAACACTTATTAAGATTCCGACGCCAAAATTTATCGTCTTTTACAATGGGAAGACAAAAATGCCGGATATATCTAAACTTTATCTATCAGATGCATTTATAACAAAAGATGAGCATCATGAATTTGAATGGACGGCAACAGTATACAATATTTCTTCAGATTCCAATCTGGCACTTCAAAAAAAATGCAAACCGTTATATGATTATATTCAGTACACACAAAGAATCCGTGACAACTTGAACAAAGGCTTGAATAAAACCCAGGCCATAGAAGAAGCTGTTGATTGGGCTGAAAAAGAAAATCTTTTGAACGGCTTTTTCAAAAATCAGAAGGCGGAGGTAATCGGTATGAGTCTTACAGAATTTGATGAAGAAGATACTTACAGAACTTGGCGTGAAGATGGAATTGAAATTGGAAAAATCGAAGGAAGACAAGAAAAAGCCGTTGAAAGTGCCATTACCATGTTAAAAAAACACTATCCAATCAGTGATATCTCGGAAATAACAAGTCTATCCAAAGAAAAAATATTGGAGCTTCAGGAGCAAATTACTGTAAAAGCAGAACAATAAAACTATTCAAAAAACATGCAAACGATGTTTCTATAGAGTTAATTGTTAAATCTCTAGGTATGACAATTGAACAGATAAAAGAAATCGTTAGTGACGTAGAAATAACAACTTGCTAACCTCATCCCTCCTGATATAAAATAAAATAATCATTTTATTATGTAAAAAAGGATGTCTGTATGAATAACCTTGGGCAGTTTTTCTTAAATAATTTATGGGGCGTATTATTCTGGTCTTTAGTCGGAAATGCTATATTTGCTTTCGTGTTATGGCTATTTCGAAATGTAAAATCATTTCCTGTTTTTACAATTGATAAACGATATGGCAGCAAATCATTTCTTGGACTTAAAATATACAAAAGGTTAAGATGGCGAACTGCCGAAAAATCTGCAATAAATCTTGCAAATCAAATACGACAAGATGAATGGAATCCGGACCTAATTGTTGGAATTGGTCGAGGTGGTGCTATTTATGGCGCAATGTTATCATATAAATTAGCAAAAAAAGACAGAAGAGGCAAAAAAAAGAATATTCCGTTGGCTATTTTGGAAAGACAGTACCGTATAGAAAATAATCAACGAAAATCAAAAGTCGTAGGTGATATAGAATGTTTTCTTACTGATAAAGAAGGAAACTTAATTGCCCCAGAAAAAGTTTTATTGGTAGCTGGCGAAGGTCACACCGGTGATACAATGAATATGGCTAAAGAATTGGTTAACAAAAAATATCCTGAAGCTGAAACGAAATCGTGTGTTTTTTATCAGGAATTGCCACTTAATTCTCATTTTGATTATTCAGGTGTAACAGGAAAAGGTTTTAATTCTATGCCATGGCAAGATGAATATACATTGAGAGAAAGTTATATGGATAAATGTATTATTTATATTGTCCGACATTGTGAAACAAAATTAAACGGCGAAGACAGATTTGTTGGATCAACTGATGATGAAGAAGCAATGTTAAATAAAAAAGGTATCAGTCAGGCAAAAAAACTAGCAGAATTTTTCAAAGACAAAAATATTATCCGAATATATTCCAGTCCATTAAAGAGATGCCTCCAAACTGCCAATGCTATTAAAGGTGATTCAGATTTATTTATCGAAGTAGAAGATGATTTAAGAGAAATGGATTATGGTAAATGGGAAAAAATGAAAAGAGAAGATATCGAAAAACAATACAATCAGGAATACAAAGATTATATTGATAAACCTAACTTTACTCTCCCTGGAAGCAAGGAATCTCCTGGAAAAGTTGAAAAAAGAATTATACGCTTTCTCAAAACAATTGCAAAATTCCATGAATCTCAAAAGCCATATCCTACTGCCATTGTTGTAGTTACTCATAAAACAGTCGGTCGAATCATGATTAATTATATTCTCAAAAAACAAAAAATGGGCAAAAAACATTACAGAGACATAAAAATGGAGAACGGTTCTGTAACTACTGTCCTATTT
Source organism: uncultured Spirochaetaceae bacterium (assembly GCA_902802305.1). Classification (GTDB taxonomy): domain Bacteria; phylum Spirochaetota; class Spirochaetia; order Treponematales; family Treponemataceae; genus Treponema_D. The sequence goes on along the minus strand of CADCLG010000003.1, from coordinate 632 downwards.
GATAACGACCAGTTTTATATTCAGTAAATGTTTGGAACCAAAACCTTTTACTAAAAAAGGCTAAAAGCCATTGAAGATGCAAGAAATAGTTCAAGATGTAGAAATTACAGCTTAGAAAAACTGTAAACTTTTTAAACCATAGACCTTCACATTCATTCAACATATTCAGACGGAACCTTTTCCGATGTTGAACTCTAGGGCAGAACTTATTTCTCACAGAAAAAATATTCCCCTGTGTAATTATTTCTTTTCATTGGTATTTCCCCCAGCTCGCCCCTCTTGTTTTTTGCAATAGTTAAGCCAAGGTCTTCTATAACATCGGTAGTGTCTTCTTTCCTGTACAAAAGCAAAACCATATCTGCCTCATTCGGAATTGCCATTGCCCTGCTAAAATCCTTGAGACCTGGACCTTCTACACCATTTTCTGATAAAACTGGAACTTCTGTAATCACCACAAGGACAATATTATTTTTCTTAGCCAGATTACAAGACCTTGCATAGGCTCCTACAAACAGCTCTGGTAATCTTCAAGCTGATTTTTATCGGCAAAAGCAAGCTCCCTTATATACTCCAAACTGTCAATAATCACAAGCTCAAGAGGATTTTCTTTTATCATTTCTTCTATAAAAAAC
>CADCLG010000002.1 GCA_902802305.1 uncultured Spirochaetaceae bacterium | reverse complement strand
GACAAGCGAAACGCGTCGCTCGACAAGCGTGAGGGGCAGATTTCGCACATGCAGAGTGCTGTCGACCGCTAGAGGAACGAGATTGATAGCCTCTATCAGGAACAAGAGGCGGAGCTTGAGCGGATTTCGGCTGATTTTAAGGAAGTTTATTCTGGGCTTGGAGCTGCTTATACTTGTTCTCCGGTTGGTGCGGTTGTTGGCTGTACGGAGGAAAGTGATGCGCGAATCTTGCGAAATACTTATCCGGATATTTTCTTTTTGATTCCTGGTTACGGGGCTCAGGGAGGTGCTGCCCGAATTGCGGCCACTCTTTTGGATAAGGCTGGCGGTACGGTAAATAGTTCGCGCGGTATTTTATGTGCCTGGAAAAAGGATGAAAAGCTTGCAGCTGCAAGGGAAGCTGGAACTTTAACTTTGGATGATATTGCTGATGCTGCGGCAAGAGCAAGCCTTGCTTCTAAGGAAGATTTGCTGAAGGCTAAGGCTGACTGTTGTTAAAAATTATCTAGAGTTTTATCGACTGCATCTTTAATCTGTAGGACAACCTCTTTTGTAATATAATCGTAAATGCCTTTTGTAGTCTCATTTTCAGTTGCAGAAGGAAGGAAAAGTTTATAAACATCAACTTCCAGCGCATTTGCTAATTTTACCAGTGTCTTTTTTGTAAGCCAGCGTCTGCGGCCTTCTATATCATTCATCATCTGTCGTGAAATATCAGCCTTGTCAGCAAGTTTTTCTTGTGACAGGCCTGCCTTTTTACGTAAAGCACGGATATTTGAAATAACCCGTGTCTGTAATTCATCTTCAGTCATAATATAACTTTACGCAAGTATTTTTGAATTTATTACTAGCAGTATGGTGATAGTATGTTATAATATGTAAACAAAATGCAAGTATATTGTGTTGTAAAACTTGCAGTTTAATAAAAAAGGCATAGGAGATGTGTATGAGGAAAAAATGTGTAGGCATACTTGCTGTATTGGCAGGTATTAGTTTCTTGATTATGGGTGTGTCGTGTTCATCGGCAGTTGATGGCTCAGAACAATCTGGTAATGAATCCAGTAAATTGTTTATGGGATTTGAAAATGTGATTAGTATTTCAGGAGACACATCAGTAGAAAAAGTATCTGACAAAATCTATTCGCTTACTGAAGATACAACAATCAAATTTAATGGTTCAATTAATGCAGTATTGCTCAAAACTGTTATGGCTGCAATGCAAGTGAACGACAGTGTAAACTTTGCACTTGATCTTTCTGATACAACTGGCATAACAGAATGGAAAAAAGATTGGTTTGAAGGTTTAGATTCATTGTATGCGATTTCACTTCCTAAAACGGTTACAACAATTCAAAATGCTTCGTTTGCAGACTGCATAAATCTAAAAGCTGTGACGGTTCCTTGTACAATTGAGGAGTATCCTTATTTTTCTGCTTCATGTATTGTAAATTTTTCAGGATCTCTTTCAGAATGGTTAGAAAGCCCTGTTATAAATTCCAAAGAATTATATTTAAATGGTTCTCAACCTACTAGTATTTCTATTCCTAATTCTATTACAAATATTAAAAAATTTGCATTTTATAAGTGCAGTAAGTTATCCAGTGTAACAATTCCAAATAGTGTAGAAAGTATCGGAAACTCTGCTTTTGAAGACTGCACATGTTTGAGAGATGTAACAATCCCAAATAGTGTAGAAAATATCGGAATCTCTGCTTTTCGGAATTGCATTGAGTTATCAAGTGTAACAATTCCAAATAGTGTAGAAAGCATTGAGACCTCTGCTTTTGAAGACTGCAAAGGTTTGAAAGATGTAAAAATATCTAATGGTGTGAAAAGTATAGATGCCTATGCTTTTTATAATTGCAGCAACCTAAATTGTGTAATTATACCTGATAGTCTAGAAAACATAGGGCGGGGGGCTTTTTATAACTGTGTTAATCTTATTAGAATTTATTATTGTGGTTCTGAAGAGGAATGGAATAATATAGAAAAGGGGAATAATTATTATAGCAATGGTGGTAGAATACTACGTATAATTTATAATTGGAACAGTGAAACTCCCGTAGATATACCATCTTCCTTAACTCCGCCTTTTTCAGAAAGTGAAGTTCCTCTTTCTGTAGAACAAATTGAATTATCAGATGGAAATTGGATATGCAAACAATTTTATGAAGATGAGTTTCATAAGTATATATATGAATATGAATTTACTGTATCAAATAATAGAAATACGTTTGCATGTTCAAAGGTAAAAAGGACTTCTTATTCAAAACAAGATAGAATAGATTCTTTCGATACTTTTACAGATGAGGTGTCGTTAAAAAAATATGATAATAATATAACTGCATTTGTACATGTTTTAGAAAGTATAAAAACAGATGCAACAAAATCAAAATATATGGGTGTGCTCATTATTGAGGATGAGATGATAAGTCTCGAAGAAAAAATTTATTTTTTAAGACAATAATAGACATTTTGAATTTGTAACAATTTTAAGTCCAACTAAAAATCCTTAAAAGTATAATTTAGTTGGGCTTAAAATTCATGCTCGTATTCTTCGCATATAATTGATTTACCGATAAGTCTTGCACCTTCAACAAGCAGAGCCTTTGAGCCTTTACATTCTTTTTTCCACGAAAGAAGTCTTCCGTATATTTTTCTCTTTAATACCATAAAAATCTTTGATTATGCGCAAGGTTAAACTTGGTATAAATTTTGATTATGCGCAAAGATTTCTATTTGAGCTTTTTGAAAATCCCTTCCCAATGCCTTTTTTTGTAAGCCATCGACTGCGACCTTCTATGTCATTTATCTTCAGTCATAATATAACTTTACGCAAGTATTTTTGAATTTTTTACTAGCAATATGGTGATAGCGTGTTATAATATGTAAACAAAATGCAAGTATATTATATTGTAAAAACTTGCAGTTTAATAAAAAAGAGGCATAGGAGACGTGTATGAGAAAAAGTATTTCTTATTTGGTTACCATTATTAGCACAGTGTTGATTGTTTATGGGTTGTTTTCGTGCAATATGGATGTTGGAGTCAAAACTCCAGAAAATGAGACAAAGGCTACTGGAAAAATCACCGGTAAAGTAATGTATTCAAACGTTGAAGGTGATGCTCACAATGGAATTATTCTGACTTTGGATAAAACAGACGGTCTCGTAACTCAGAATGTGATGAATGTAATGCAAGGGCGAGTACAGACAGTTGATATTTTCCAGAATGGAGACAGTAATGCACGTGTTATTGTTGCAAACAATGTTACTTCAAGCAATGGTTCTTACACTTTTGAAAATCTGGCTGAAGGAACTTACACTGTCTATGCCGCAAGCTCTTATTCAGCAGAAAAAGCAGTCTGTACAAATGTTGTTGTACGTGCAGCAGAAACAAGCGTAGCTGATATATTAAGGCTTACTGCCACAGGAAGTATTACTGGTAGAATCACGCTGGACAATGGAACTAGCGGCAATACAGGCTTTTTAGTTTTTGTTGCAGGCACAAGCTACATGGCAATGACCGACGATGCAGGAAACTATACAATCACTGGAGTTCCTGCTGGAAACGGATATCAGGTTGTGGCTACAAAGAACGGTGTTATTCATAATTTGAGTTCAAATGTAACTGTAACTGCAAATGGCAGTGCAGCATTGGCAGATAATAATTTTACAAGTTCAGAAATTGATAACACAGTTCAAGGTGAAAAAGGTGAAACAGGAGCAGCCGGTGTAGATGGTAAAGACGGAATTAGCATGGTGTGGCTTGGAGCTTTTGATTCTGCTGATGAAATAGAAAATCCTGTATATTTGAATGCTTACTTTAACATGACAGATGGTTGTTCATATATTTACAATGGAAGCTATTGGGAACTTCTTGCCAGAAGTGGAGCAAATGGTAAAGACGGAACTGATGGCAGAGAAATCAATTGGCTGGGCTCTTATAATGATGAAGAAGAACTCTATGCAAGTTGTTCTTATTATTCTGAAGAAGAGGAAGAATATCATGCATACATCCCACAATACTTAGATGCATATTTTAACAAAACAAATGGTTGCTCTTATATCTACAAGAATGGTTGGCAGTTACTTGCAAAATCAGGTGCTGCTGGTGCTGATGGAAAAAGCATAAATTGGCGTGGTTATTATTCTTCTGAATACGAAATAAATAATCCAGAAGAACTGGATGTATATTTTAATGATACAGATGGCTGCTCATATATCTATATAGAAGGATATTGGCGTATACTTGCACAAAGAGGTGAAAAAGGTACCGATGGAACTAATGGTAAAGGTATTAATTGGTTAGGTTCATATCAGAGTGAAGAATTGCTTTATGAGGATAATTCTTATACTTATACAGATGATGATGACAATTACTATACTATTACTTTTACACCTCAATATCTTGATGCATACTACAACGAAATAGATGGTTGTTCATACATTTACTATGGTTGCTGGACTTTACTTGCCAAAGGAGGCAATGGCATAAAATGGCTCGGCTCTTATTCATCAGTTAGTGAAATTGATAATCCAAAAGAGTTTGATGCATTCTTTAACTATACAACTGGTTGTTCATACATCTACACTGAGTATGATGGCTGGACATTGCTCGCAAGCAAAGGAGCCTCAGGTGAAAATGGAAGAGATGGAACTGATGGAAACGATGGAGAAAACGGCAAAAGTTTTAGATGGCGTGGTTCTTATTCAAGTTCTGATAATATTTCTACTCCTCAATTTATGGATGTTTACCATAACACAACAGATGGTTGCTCATATATCTTCGACGGAAGTAATTGGCAGCTTCTTGCAAGCAAAGGTGATACAGGTGCAGCTGGAAGGGACGGCAACGATGGAAAAGATGGCGAAAATGGAAAGAGCATAAAGTGGCTTGGTTCTTATTCTTCATTAGCGGCTTTGTACGAAGCTTATGGACATTATGACCCCGTTGAAGGCTTCTGGTATTATAATCCTAAATATTTGGATGCTTATTACAATACTACGGACGGTTGTTCGTATATTTATGTTTATGATTCCGATAGTTATTCTTGGTGTCTTCTTGCTAGTAAGGGTGACAAAGGTGATACAGGCGAAAATGGTAAGAGTATAAATTGGCTTGGTTCGTATACCTCATCTACTTTCATCAGCGATCCTCAAATCTTGGATGCTTACTTCAATTCAGAAGATGGATGTTCGTATATTTATACCTCAAACGGTTGGCAACTTCTTGCGCAGAAAGGAGAATCTGGAAAAAGTATAAATTGGAGAGGTTCTTTTTCATCTTCTAGTAATATTAGCAATCCTCAATATTTGGACGCATATTATGATGAAACAGATGGTTGTTCTTATATCTTCAACGGTACTGGGTGGAAACTCCTTGCAAGTAAAGGTGAAAATGGAAAAAGCGGAAATGAAGGGAAAGGCATAAATTGGCGTGGAGCTTACAGTTACGAAGAAGAATTGGATAATCCTCAATACTTGGACGCATACTACAACATGACAGACGGCTGCTCATATATATATAATGGAGATGATTGGACTCTATTAACAAAATCAGGTTCTATAGGCAAATTTAAAAAAATGGTTATGGATTTTGATGATGTAATTAGTTTTCCTATCAAGACGACAATAACTGAAGTACAGTCAACAATTCTTTCTCTTACTAATAATACAACGCTTAAGTTTAATGGGAAAATTGATTGGAATATGCTCTATGCTATTGTTGAATCAATGACCACAAACAATACAGTCTATATTGCATTAGATTTTTCTAATACAACAGGAATAACAGAATGGTATAACTGGTTTTCTGAAGTACAAACATTATATGCAATTTCGCTTCCAAATACTATTAAGAATATTGAAAGATATGCGTTTTATAAATGCACAAATTTAAGAAGCATAATATTACCTGAAAATGTGTCTAGCATTGGATATTGGGCATTCACTGATTGTAGTAAACTTGAATATATAAATTATACAGGAAAACCTGAACAATGGCTTGAAATATCATTTTCAGATGAATCATCGAACCCTTTAAGTTATACTCATCATCTTTATATTAATGGCCAAGAGTTATCGGAAATAAAGATTCCCGATGGCATATCAAGAATTAAAGAATATACATTCTATGGTTGCGTTGGTCTTACAAGCATAACCATACCTAGCACCGTAACAAGCATTGGAGAAAAAGCATTTTATAATTGTAGTGGACTTACTAGTATCAACATAGATAATGGTCTAACTAAAATTGAAGATAGTGCATTCTATGATTGTAGTGGCCTTTCAAGTATTACGATACCTAACAGTGTAACAAATATAGGAAAACATGCATTCTATGGTTGTAGCAGTCTTAAAAGCATAACAATACCAGACAGTGTAACAAGTATTGGAGATTATGTATTCTATGATTGTAGTGCTCTTACAAGTATTACGATACCAGACAGTGTGACAAGTATAGGAATGTTTGCATTCTATGGGTGTAGCAATATCACGAACATAACAATCCCCGATAGTGTAACAAGTATAGGAATATATGCATTCTATGGATGTAGAGGACTTACGAGTATTACTATACCTGATAGCGTAATAAACATCGGAGAATGTGCATTTTCTAACTGCTATGAACTTACAAGTATTATAGGGTTTACTAATTGTTCTAGTTTTACTTATGAATTACATAAATATGAAAAATTAACAAACATTGTAATAGGCAAAGGTGTAACATGCATCGAAGAAATGGCATTTTTGGACTGTAAGGTACTTGAGAGCATAACTATACCTAAAAGTGTTACCAGCATTGGAGCTAACGCATTCTTTGGTTGCAGTGGTCTAAAAAAAGTTAATTACACAGGAACTATAGAGGAATGGATAGAAATAAACTTTTCCGATAATCCTTTAATTTATGCTGACCATCTTTATATTAATGGAAATAAAATAACCAATATTCACATTTCTGATACCGCTACTAGAATTGGAGATAAAGCATTTTATGGTTATAGTAATCTTACAAGCATTACGATACCAGACAGCGTGACAAGTATTGGAGATTATGTATTCTGTGATTGTAGTGGCCTTTCAAGTATTACGATACCAGACAGTGTGACAAGTATAGGAAATTGGGTATTCCATGGTTGTAGCAGTCTTACAAGCATAACAATACCTGACAAAATATCAAGTATTGGGGGTTATGTATTTTATGGTTGTAGTGGTCTTACAAGTATTGAAATACCTGACAGTGTAACAAGTATTGGAAATGATGCATTCTATGGTTGTAGTAGTCTCACAAGTATTGAAATACCTGACAGTGTAACAAGTATTGGAAATGATGCATTCTATGGTTGTAGTGGTCTTAAGGATATTATTATTGGAGATGGTGTATCAACTCTTTTGGGATTTGACTTCGGTTCGTATAGTAAACCTTTGAATGTTGTAATTGGTACTGGTATAACCAGTATCAATAATGAATTCGCTCATTGTACCGGGCTTACAAACATTATTATACCTGATAGCGTGACAAGTGTTGGAGATTATGCATTCTCTAGCTGTAGTAGTCTCACAAGTATCACAATACCTAATAAAGTTGCAAGTATTGGAGAACGTACATTCGATTATTGTACTAGTCTTACAAGCATTACAATACCCGACAGTGTGACAAGTATAGGAGATTATGCATTCCATGGTTGTAGCAGTCTTAAAAGCATAACAATACCAGACAGTGTAACAAGTATTGGAGAAAGTACATTCTATAGTTGTAGTAGTCTTACAAACATTACGATACCTGATAAAGTAACAAGCATTGGAACATCTGTATTCTCTGGATGTACAGGACTTACAAGCATTACGATACCAGACAGTGTGACAAGTATTGGAAATTGGGCATTCTGTGATTGTAAAAGTCTTACAAATATTACGATACCAGATAGCGTAATGACTATTGGAAGCCAAGCATTTGCTGGATGTGAAAAAATTACAACTATAAGGATACCTACAAAAATAAAATGTATTGAAGAGAATACATTTATTAATTGCTTTAAACTTGAAAATATAATGATCCCAGACGGTATAAATATAATAGGTGACAGCGCATTTCAGAGTTGTAGTCTTCTTAGAACTATCACAATTTCTGAGAACGTTACTAGTATTGGAAGTAATGCATTCTATAGTTGTAACAGTCTAACAACCGTATATTATCGCGGCAACGAAAGTCAATGGAAGGAGATAGATATTGGATCTGCAAATTCACCTCTGACTAATGCAACAATCATCTACAATTACACTGGTGAAGCAACTGTCGAAAGCGGAACTCTCGAAGCTCTAATTTACTAAGGGGAGAAATTGGTTATGAATAAAATATATAGAATTATATCAATAGCATTAATTTTGAGTTTACTTTTAACAATAATGGCATGTAAATATGATTTGAACTCCAATGAAAACGAAAAAAAACAGACAGATACTGGTTCTGCTAATTTTAATATTGTAATACCTGATTATTACGCGATGGCAGGATTCTCAAGAAACAAAGCTTCAAGAGCTATTGCTCCGCAAACAACAAAAGTACTTCTCTCATTAAAGGAATCAAATTATTGGACAGCACATAGCAGTGTAATACTATCTGAAGCAGGAAAGACTGCAATTCCTAATGCACCAGATGATTTTGTTGGGTCTGTATACAAATGCAGTTTTCCTGAAATTCCTTCTGGAAATTACGGTGCTGGAACAATGAAAATAGAACTCCTTGACTCAGATAACAATGTTATTTCATCAGGAACAAATGATAATGCTGTGAGCATTATAACAGGAGAAACTACTCAGGCGGCCTTTTATACAATTCCTACAAGTTCAGATTCTGATTCAGGTTCGCTTGCTGCAGGCGAAATGAAATTTTTAAGAAAAAGTTTTGATTCTGAGTACGACTACACCTTATCGATTGCTGTCACAGGTTGGAACTCTTATCCAGATTTAGTTATTTTTAATGAAAACGGCACATTTGAAAGATACATTGCCATTTCAGCAGACAACAAGGATATTGATTGTTCAGAGTATAAAGGTATGACAAAATATTTTGGCTTTTGGTCAACAGTTGCAACTTCTTACAGTACATCATTTCTTGTAGATTTAAATAATATAAATCAAAAATTTGAAGAAGAACTTGATACTGATATATGGGTTACATCAGGGATTGCAGAGGTAATTGATTGTGATCCTATTTACGCAGCTTGGGAACAGTATGGAGATGCACTTGTTGATACACATGGAAAAGTATTTAAATTGGAGTATTCTTTTTATCCTGCTTCTTTAAAAATTTTAAGGATAACCGTTGCTGAAGAATCTGCTCTATCATTTGATTACAAGTGTGATTTATGGACTTCAAACTTATTTAACGTTTATATTGACAATAATTCTGAACCTTCATTCCAGACGACAGGTTACAGGCAGATGTGGCAAAAAGGCTCTGTAATACTTTCAGGAGGTACTCATTCTGTAAAATTTGAAACAGTATCACCAGATGGTTACTATAGTTCGTCTCTTTCAAACGCAACATATATCGATAACATCACACTTGCTCCCAATATAACGAGTGCTGTTGATATATATCCAAAGGGATTACAAGAAACCTATATCAATGGAGACAGCATTCAATTCAGGGCGAAGGCTCTTCGTTCTGATGGTTCTATTATAGAAGGAAAGGAAGTTACTTGGTCTGCTACTGGCGGCTCTATTGATGAAAATGGAGTATTTACACCTGGAAACACAGCTGGTATATATACTGTTACAGCAACAATAGATGGAAAAACCGCTTCAAATCAGACAGTTAAAGTACATGGTTCAGATTATCTTTCTGATTCTGTAATTATCAATGGGCATGAATTTAAAGGAGAGGTTACAAATGGAAGCGGAACTTGTTCTGATACCACAAACATTACATGGGCTGCTCCTACCCCAAATTATGCAAGTTTTACAGCAGACGGCTTCTTTGTACTCAAAGGTACCGCAAATAACACGTATGGCTATGTAAAAGTTACCAAAGATGATTATACAACAACTTATATTTTACCACCAGGAGATTTTGAGCAAAGAATCTGGTTGAGATTTGGAGATGGAGAGTATACGGTACTTGTCTCAGAAATGAATATCACTTATCGTACTCCTGATGAAGGCTATGAAGGTGCTGTAGAACATTATGGTTGGTATTACACAAGTGGTTCTACAACGATGACTTTCACTGTAACGAACAACACAGGTTTCCCTTATTCTGCGGAAGAATGTTCATACTTAATGCCATCATATATCTGTCAAAGTGATGATTTCATTGTTAGCAATGTATTCAATGCTGTTATCGCGGAACTGCCAGAAGATGTAACATTGGGACAAAAGTTACGGGCATTGCACGACTGGGAAACTATGCATCATCAATATGACCACACAAGTGCTGATGAGGACACAAAGCGCAAGAGACAAGATGCCGTGCATGTGGTTAAATATGCAATGGGAGTCTGTGAAGGTTATGCAAATCTATATACATCATTGGTTCGATTGCTTGGTGTAAAGGCTGCTTACCAATCAGGTGACACTGAACCTGGTCATCATGCATGGGTAAAATGTTATTACAACAGTGAATGGAAAATGGTTGATGTAACATGGGACGACCATGACAGAACAGCGGAAGAAACATATAAATATTTCCTAATCGGTCTGAATGGTGTTGATAACGACCATTATGACTATTCAACCGATTATGCAAGAAATATACTTTCTGTTTTGCTAATACCGCATGTAAAAGATATGCCAGACGGCTGGTACTAAGACAGAACTATTTTTTTCCGCGGTAGGCTATGGAGTGGTGGCGTAAGCCAGTCGGGAGCGTAGCGGACGACCGTCCGTAGGTAAGCCACGGAACAGCCGACCAGCCTTTGCCGTATGGCAAAGGCTGGGACCGCCCCATTTTATTTTTTTTACTATTATGCTATCTTAAATCCATGAAAACATTCTATGATTGTAATAATCTTCCATATCCTGTTTTTGCACAGGGTAACGTGTCTTTCTGTGGTGCTGTTGATAGTGCCGTTCCTTATAAAAGTGTTTATCATTTAAAAATCTGTCTTGATGATGATGCTCAGATTCCGGCTCCAGGGCAGTTTTATATGCTTCATCCGGAACGAAGCAATGTTCTTCTTGGTCGCCCGATAAGTGTGTACCATTCTGAACGCCTTGATGGTGGCACGGAGATTCATTTCCTAATCTTAGTAAAGGGAAAGGGCACTCAGGAACTTTGTTCTTTGATGAAAGGGGATAAAATCAATCTTCTAGGGCCTTGCGGAAACCGTTTTGAAGCACCTGCTGCAGCTACTGAATCTAAAGTCTGTATCGTTGGCGGTGGAATTGGCGTTGCTCCTGTTGCTGGTTTTGCAGAAAGGCTCCCAGCCGGTTCTTACGATTTTTATGCTTCCTTTAAATCTGGCTCTTACGGATTAGATTACATCAAACCAGCAGATTTGGTAATCACAACGGATGACGGTTCTGTTGGTATTCACGGAATGTTGCCGGCTGCCCTTACCGAAGAAATCTTACGAGAAAAGAAATATACGACAGTTTATGCCTGCGGTCCAACACCAATGCTTGCCTATGTAAAGCAGATTGCCGAAAAATGCGGAATACAGTGTTTTTTGAGTATGGAAGCGCGTATGGCTTGTGGAGCAGGCGTTTGTCTTGGCTGCACAATCGAAACTACAAAAGGAATGTTGCGCTGTTGTAAGGACGGGCCGGTTTTTGACTCCCGTATCCTTCCTTTTGAAAAACCATCTGACACAGTAGCCGGAATAAAAGTTCAGCCACGCCGTCAGCCTCTTGCTCAAAATGAGGAACCTGATCTTAGCGTAGATATAAAGGGCGTTCATTTTGAAAATCCTGTAATCGGAAGTTCCGGGGCCTTTGGTTTTGGTACAGAATATCAGACAGTTTTTGATGTAAATCGCCTTGGAGGAATCGCCAGCAAAGGTCTAACTCTTGAACCTCGCCAGGGAAACAAGGGAATCCGTTTGTGGGAGTTTACCGGTGGTCTGATGAACTCAATTGGCCTTCAAAATCCTGGAATTGAACATTTTATAAAAGAAGAGCTTCCTCAGATGATGGCTCTAAAACCTGTTACACTCGCAAACCTGAGCGGAAGTACAATGGAAAGCTATATCGGAGGTGCAAAGCTTCTTGAAAAAACAAATGTCCCTATCATCGAGCTGAATATTTCTTGTCCAAACGTAAAAGCGGGTGGTGCAGCCTGGGGAATGACTTGTACTGCCGCAGAACAGATTGTTAAAGCTGTCAGAGAAGTTACAACAAAACCGCTTATCGTAAAGCTTACACCGCAATCTCTGGAGTTGAATGATGTTGCTCTTGCCTGCATAAAAGCCGGTGCTGATGGAATAAGCTTATGTAACTCTTTTCAGGGAATTGCAATCGATATAGAGCGAGGAGTCCCAGTTTTTGAAAACTTAAAAGCTGGTGTTGGTGGCCCTGCAGTCAAACCCATCGCCGTCCGCCTCGTCTACGAGCTGGTTCAGGTCATAAACACCCTACCGCCGGAGGAGCGGGTACCAGTAATTGCAATCGGTGGTATAGCGACCTGGGAAGATGCCGTTGAATTTATCATGGCGGGTGCCACTGCAATCGAAGTCGGTACCGCAACCTTTGCAAATTCTCTTGCAATGGTAGAAATCATCGACGGGCTCTCCGCCTTTATGAAACGCAAAGGTTATCACAGTTTGGATGAAATGAGGGGAATAATTCAGAAATGAAATCTAGAAAAATCATATATTTATTAGGGATGGTACTCACAGTTATGGCAAATATAAATTGCAATAATTCAGCAGATACAAACAAAACAAATCTTGGTTGCACTCAGGAACAGTATGAGGTAAATATTCAGAACTCCCTGATTAGTGCAGGATCTCAGTCTTATTTGGATGGTGTTACAAAAACCTTGATTTCCAAATTAAAAAATGGCGAAAAAGTTTATGTTGCAGCCTTGGGAGGTTCAGTTACAGAAGGCGCCGGCGCAGAAGAAGATAAAGTGTATACAAAAGGATACGCTTATCAGTTTGTGGATATGCTCAAGGCCCAGTATACAAAAGCAGACATACAATTTGCTGGTGCAGGTCTCAGTGGAACGCCGCCCTTACTTGGTGTTATCCGCTATCAAAAAGATGTAGTTGCGCGACTTAATCATACACCAGACCTTTTGATTCTAGAGTTTTCTGTAAATGATGATGGAAGCCAACCTGGCGTTCGTGCTTATGAAGGAATAATTCGCAGTGTACTTGCAGAAAATCCACAAACTACAATTATTTCTTTATATTCAGATGCTAAAACTTATAAAAACTGCCAGGGAGCCTTTGATCCTGTTGCAGAACATTATGGGCTTCCAAGAATCAGTATTCAGAATGCGGTTGAAAATCCGGCCTCTAATATTGATGAGGCAAAGTTCTTCTTTGATTACGTTCATCCAACAACAGCAGGGCACACTTTTATGGCAAAATGTCTGATGAATGTGATTTCCCTGCTTGATGAAAACGCCTCTGTAAAAACTGGCACAGAAGAAGCAACTTACATCCTTCCTGCTCCAAAAAATGAAAATTGCTTCTACAATCTGCATCCTCTTTATTCAAATACAGCCGCTGATGATGAAAATGTCACAATCACAGCAGGAAACTTTTCCGATAAAGATTCAAACTCACAAAGCCTAAAAATTGGCGGTACAGAGTTCCCGAACAACTGGCATCACACTTGTGGAACCGAAGCTTTTAAAATGACTTTAAACTGTAAAAGTCTGATTTTTGTCTATAAACATCAGGGCTCCTGGCTTGAAGCAAAAGAAGCCTTTGGAAAAGCTGAAGTTTACATTGATAGTGTAAAAAAGTATACATTCGATGGTAAAAAAGAAGGTGGCTGGAACGATTGTGTACAGGAAATAATCATTGACGAAGCAAGTACAGGTATTCATACTGTTGAAGTAAAAATGGCCGCCGGAGATGAAAACAAAGGCTTTACGATTTTAGCATTCGGGTATACAAAATAGCTTTAATTCAACTGTCATAAAAATCATACAGTTGTTTTAAATATGGAGGAAATATAATGAAAAGACCTAAAAAAAGCGTGGTAATTTATGTTCTTTCTGCAGCATTGATTACTGCAATCACCCTGACTTCTTGTGCAACTGACTCTGGAAAAGGACAATCTGAAAAGGGCACAGAAGCAACAGACGAGCTGGTTGCTCCTAAGGAAGAAGTAAAAAAAGTATCAGACAAACCTTTTGGTATTGAAGAAGACCGTTATGCAGAATTGCTTGATATGGCTTTTATTTCAACCGGTAACACTTACCGTCTTAAAAAAGTAATTGAAAAATTACGTGCAGGTGAAAATGTTTATATTGCAGCTTTAGGCGGTTCGGTTACAGAAGGTGCTGGACCAAGCAATTACAAAGACGGTTATGCATATCAGTTCAATAAAAAGCTTAGAGCAGCCTACACACCAAACGATGGCGCAAATGTTTATTTTGATGGAGCAGGTCTTAGCGGTACTCCTTCTCAGCTTGGATTAGTCCGCTATCAGAGTGATGTTGTTGATGTTTTGGGCCATACACCAGATTTGCTCATTATTGAGTTTGCGGTTAATGATGATGGCAGCGACCTGAGTACAAGAGCGTTTGAAGCCCTGGTTCGCAATGCTCTTGAAGCAAATGATGAATGTGCGGTAATCGCCCTTTATTCCGCAGCAACTTACGGAAACACTGCCAACCAGAAAAAAGTTGTAGCAAACTATTATGGCATTCCACAGGTAAACGTTTTGGCCCTGGTTCAGCGAGCGACCTCGGCAAATGATTTTACAAAAACGGATTATTACACAGACAATGTTCACCCGACAAAGGCCGGTCACGAAATCCAGGCTGACTGTCTTATGAATCTTCTTGCAAAAACAGATGCCGCTCCGGCAGAAGAAGCTTTTGCAATTCCAGAAAACTGGTGCAGACCAAAGCCTTTGACAAACTTTACCCGCATTTTAGGTGATGATGAAAACGTAAAAATTACAGCCGGTGTTTTTGGCGGTACCGATGATTATACTCAGTCAATCAAAAAGACAGGAAAAGGCAATTTCCCTAAAAACTGGCATCATGCATCGGGCAAGGGCAGCTTTGTTATGGAAATTAACTGCAAGGCTTTGATTTTGACTTACAAAGAACAGGGCAGCTGGCTCAGCGAAAAGTTTGGTAAGGCAGATGTTTATGTTGATGGACAATTAAAGGCAACTTACGATGGCGGAAAAGCCGGCGGTTGGTGCAATTGTGTGCCTGTATACATAATTGATGAAGAAGTAGCTGCCAAGCATACTGTAGAAATCAAAATGGCTGACGGAGAAGAAAGCAAGGGCTTTACAATCGTCGCCATGGGATATTCACGCTAATAATTGTATAAAATGTGGTTATTTTGTTTCGGCTGGCTTGTTTGTTAAGCTAGTCGAAACAAAATGACCGTATGTATTAAACTTATTAAACAGACTATATATTTCCTTTAATAAACCAATTCATCTAAAGTAAAATCAACACCTGTATCAGAAACAATTACTGTAAAATACATGCCCCAATTATGATTGCTATCAACTGTTTCTTTTATTGGTATGAGAGTTCCTTTATAAACTTCCTTAGAGTCTTTATCATTGCCATCTAATTCTATCCAGCCAAGATTTTGTTGAACTATATTTAGAATCATATTTTTTCCTTCAAAATCATTACACGTGTTTTCGGAAAAGCCAGTATATGTTTTATTGTTGATTACTAATGCAAATGAAAAGTCAAGTGTACTTAATGAATATCCATCTGTTGTCAATTCCAATTCTTTTTCTGCATTTGATTCGATATTGTCTGTCGTTGTTAATGGTTTATTTTTAGAATTACCAAAAATATGCCAAACATCATTAGAATCAGTACGCCCGAAAAAATGCATTGCTACGTCAATTTTTTCAGCGGAATTGTTCTTGATAATCATTTTGACAGTTTGCCTTGTATACCATGGTTCAGTAGCAATTTCAACAGGATTGCAAGAAATAAAAGTAAACGACATTATTACTAAAAAAAATAAAAGAATTCTTTTCATTATATACCTCCTCGTTTTGTTTATTAATTATCAGATTGGAAATTCCAAAACACCATAGCAAAAAGTGCAAATTTTTATTTTTTAAAGTAAATTTGTGTTAAAATAGGAATATGAACTGTGCACTAATTGGAAAGCTTATAAAAGAATATAGGGAACGATTAGGATTATCCCAAGAAAAATTGTGTGGTGATGTTTGTGCAGTTTCAACGCTTTCTAGATTAGAGAATGGAAAACATCTTCCAGGACGAAAGCAAATTGAAGCTTTTTTCAGTTATATGGGAATAAAACCACCAATGAATCTTATTCCTATGACAGAAAAAGAGTTTGTACTTTATAATCTTGAAGTTGAAATTAGCAATAGAATTGCAAATCATAATTATAAAATAGAAAATCTTTTAGAAAAGTATAAAAAAACAATTGATGAAAATGATATTTTTAGTAGGCAATATTATCTTAAAGCAAAAACTATTTGTGAATATGAAAACTCAGATAAAAGAAATCCAGAAAGATATTTAGAAGAATTTTTATCGGTTTTAAATTTAACTGTAAAGGAGTTTACCCTTGAAGGTGAATTCCCCAATCGTTATTTTACAAATAAAGAACTAGAATTAATAAATAGTATTGCACTTTGCGAATGGCAATGTAATAAGGCAGATGATGCCATTAGACATTTAAAGTTTTTAATAAAATATTATAAGGAAAGAGATTTTATTGACGAAAGTAATAAAGGTGCTACCTTACCAGTCCTTATGTTTAATCTTTCAAACTGGTATGGAATTAAAAAAGATTTTAAAAAATCTCTTGAAATAGAAAAAGAAGGGATAGAAATATGCAATAAATATGGACAGCTTTGTGTTCTCCCGGAATTAATTTTTAATTTAGGTTGTAGTTATTCATTTCTAGGAAATATAAGTGAAGGAAAAAAGTACATAAAAACAGGTCTTTCACTTATAAAACTTTTTAAAAAAGATTATTTAAGAGAGGGATTAAAATATGCGAATGACAACTTTAACTACAACTTGACAGTCAAAGATATTTAAATATTTCCCGTATACTATTCCAAATAAATAATTACATTTCCAATTGGGAAGGTGCAGCAGGGATGAATGTATCCATAAGTTTTGTCTGCTGCACGTCTTTTATCCATATTGGCTGGAATAAATACTGTATTAGCACTACTTACAAGTTTTGAGCGGCACCATCCGCAAGTTCCACGCCTGCACTGAGAAGGAGCTTTTATACCCTCTCGCTCCAGTGCTACTAATAAAGGCTCATCAGAGGAGCAGGAAATTGTTTGTACTCTATCGTGCATTTTTACGGTGAGCGAATAAGTTCCTGCTTTTTCTTTTGGGAAATCTTCTGCTTTTGATGGCTTGTATTCTTCGGCAGCTCCATAGCGAATTCTTCTCTTTTTTATACCAAGCTTTTCACATTCTCTGTCTACTGCTTTATACATTGCTCCAGGTCCGCACATAAAAACAGAATATTCAGCATTTTCAGGAGCATATTTTTTTATAATTTCTGCGGTAATGAATCCTTCTTCAAGACTAAGTTCATCCAAAAAATCGAATGTCAACTTTTTGGCAGTTTCAATGCTTTCTTCACTCAAAATATTTACCATTTTGAACTTTGGACAGGATTTTTCTATTTCGTGCATTTCCTTTAAAAAAACAGCATCTTTTAAAGTCCTTGTTCCATAAAGCAGCACAAGATTAAAATCTTCAAAACCATCCCTGATTGCCTGTGCCATAGAATAAAATGGTGTGATTCCGCTTCCACCAGCAACCGCAACAATTGTTGGAGCATCCCGCAAAGATTCATAACTGAGCATATCAAGAGGAGCCGATGCTTCAACTTTTGTTCCAACTGTCCAATTGTCAAAAATATATTCAGAAGAAAATCCGCCATCAACCTTTTTAATAGAAACCATATATTTTCCATCTAGAGATTCCTTTGGTGAAGAAGCAAAAGAATATGGACGAGTTATGATTGATTTTCCAATTTGAATTGTAAGGCTGATATAATCTCCTGCATTAAAATATGCCAGTTTTTCTGTTCCCATGGAAGAATCTGGTCCAAATACAAAGCTTTTGAATCCGTTTTCATGGTCAATAACATCAGTAATAATCAAATGCTGCTCTTTTGGATGATTTGCTAAAGCCATTGCATTAGGTGCGTAAGATTCAAGTTCTGGTATTTTTTTATCAGAAGCAGTCTTTATAATTTTTTCTCTTAACGAGCCCATTTTTAAAAACTTATCTAAGCCAAGTGATTTTAAGTCAGGTAATTTAATTTTTGGTAATTTTGGCATTTTTTTCATTTATATTTCCTTACAATTATTATTGGTCTTTTCTAATATTTTTCATTGCAATTTGTGCAGCTGTACGACCACTTGTATAAGATGTGCTGAATCCATCTCCCTGTGCAGTGTGACCGCCACAGAAGGTTAATCCTGGGATTGAAATATTTTTTTGCTTTGCAGTAAAACGAGAAATCATACTGTCCCAATAAGAAAGGTGATAGCCGTAAATTGTTCCTTCCGGAGTTCCCAAGTATCTGGCAAAAGTAGCAGGAGTTGCAATTTCAATTTCTTCAATGTGTGAAAGAATATCTATGTGCATTAATTGCTGATAATCTTCTATATATTTGCGTATAAGATTGCTCTTAAAATGCTTGTAATCCTGAGGCTTTAAATCTTTTGGGAAATCAGACCCCAACGCTGGAATACTAAAAAACATAGTACAAGTTCCTTCTGGAGAACTATTTGGCAAAATCTTATTCAAACAATTTACAATATAAGTATTACCATTTTTAAGATTTTTAAATTGTTCACGCGGATTAGGCGAGTCCGATACAAAAACCGTATAATCTTCAATACCTAATTCTTCCATAGAACAATCCAACCCGATATATGCACAGTAAATTGAAAGCCCAAAACTTCTGGCATTTGTAAGTTTTATTGCTTTTTTTGGCAGGAAAACATATTCAGAACGGTTGTAAACATTATTTGGAATGATGTTAGAAATAACTTGTTTTGCGTAAAGTTTTTGTCCGTTAGCTATTACACCACAAACTTTCCCTTTTTGATTAAAAATGAACTCCGTTACTTCACTGTTATACCAGATTTGTCCGCCGTTTTTTAAAAGCACATCAATAAGTGCCACAGAAAGTTCATGGGAACGAAAAGGAGGAACAGCAGCTTTTTCTTGTATATATCCATTAACCATTAAAAAATAATGAAGAGCACTCATTTCGTCTGTTGGAACTCCAAGATATGACCAATAAGTGCTTATAATATTCTGTGCCTTTTTAGGAATACCAAGACTTGTCATTAATGCTTCTGCAGAATGGGCAGCTGTTTTTAAAAAAGTGGCATACTTAGAAACCATTGTAAGTTTATTAGGATTTCCATTTTTTTTATCGTTATAAGCAAGGGCTTCTTCGTTTTGTCTGATTACATCAAAAAGTGAATGAACGCTTTGCCTACATCCAGGAACTGCTTTTTCCATAGAATCGCAAAAATCTTCTATTCCAGATTTGATTCTAGCATCATAGCCGTTTTCTCCTTTTACAATTGCTCTAAAAAGGTAATCATCATATTCCCAATTTACTTTTGCACCTAGTTCATCAAAGAGGGAATAAATTGTTCCTGGATTTTCTTTTGTTCCTACTGCACAAAGTTCATGTAAGGAAGGTTCAAACTCAAAACGTCCGCGTACAAAACTGGATGCACTGCCGCCAGGTGTATTATTTTTTTCTAAAAGTAATGTTTTAAATCCGTTTTTTGCTGTAGTGGCAGCGGCAACCATTCCTCCGTTGCCAGCTCCAACTACAATTACATCATATTGTGTGTTTACGTAACATTCGGTTTGACTTTTTGATTTCATCAAAAAACTCCAATTTTTTTTCTATTATTTGCTTGATTTATGCTATCAATTTTAAATATATTCTTTTAAAATTGCAATATAAGATTTCTGTATTTATATCATGGAGAAAATATGATTTATTATGTAAATGCTTGTGCTAATCAGTCTGGAAAGGGTACAAAGGAATCACCTTTTAAAACAATTCAGCAGGCAGCCGAAATTGCACTTCCTGGAGATGAAGTTATTGTTGCCCCTGGGATTTACCGCGAATATGTAAATCCAAAAAATGGCGGAACAAAAGATAAACCAATTGTTTATAAATCAGAAAAAATAAAAGCTGCACACATTACGGGAGCAGAACCGCTAAAAAACTGGGAAAAACTTGAAGGTAATGTTTATGTCGCCCGCATTTCTAATTCAATTTTTGGAGATTATAATCCTTATACAACTTTGGTTAGTGGCGACTGGTTTATTGCATATATGGTTGCTCATACGGGAGATGTTTTTTTAAACGAAAAATCTATGTACGAAGTTCGTACTTTAGATGAAGTAAAAAATCCTGTAGTTTATAAGCCTTCCTGGGATCCTGATTTTACGCTTTATACTTGGTTTACAGAGCAGGATAGTGCAAAAAATCAGACAGTAATTTATGCAAACTTCCAGGGAAAAGACCCTAACAAAGAAAATGTCGAAATTAGTGTACGCCGAAATTGTTTTTATCCTAGTGAAGAAGGCAAAGGCTATATTACTTTAAGTGGTTTTACAGTTTCTAAGGCTGCAACTCAGTGGGCTCCTCCAACTGCTTATCAGGAAGGAATGATTGGTCCTCATTGGTCAAAGGGCTGGATTATTGAAGATTGTGAAGTTTATGAATCAAAATGCAGCGGTATTTCTCTTGGAAAATATCTTCAGCCAGAAAATGATAACAAATGGCTCAAATGGAAATATAAAGATGGAACTCAGACGGAACGTGATTGTATTTGTCAGGCTCAACGCGAAGGCTGGACAAAAGAAAATATAGGTTCTCACATAATTCGTCGCTGCGAGATTCATGATTGCGGACAAACTGGAATTGTCGGACATTTGGGCGGTGTTTTCTCTATCATAGAAGACAATCACATTCATCATATAAACAATAAGCAGAATCTTGCCGGTGCAGAAATTGGCGGAATTAAAATGCATGCCGCAATTGATGTAATTTATCGTAGAAATCACATTCATCACTGTACACGAGGCTTGTGGCTTGACTGGCAGGCTCAGGGAACCCGCGTAACTGAAAATTATTTCCATGATAATACACTTCCTTTTGATTACAACATGAATAACGAAAGCATGGGCGGAATTGGCGAAGATGTATTTATAGAAGTTTCGCATGGTCCAACCCTGCTTGATAACAATATTTTCCTTTCTGACCGCGCATTAAAAATTGCAACACAGGGAGTCGCTTGTGTTCACAATATTATTGCCGGAAGTTTGGATGCAGTTGGAACAGGAACAGACAATGGTGCACCTACTAGAGTTTCTCCACGCTATACGCCTTATCACGTTCCACACAGAACTGAAATTGCAGGTTTTATGACAATTCTTCATGGAGACGATAAGTTTTACAATAATATTTTTATTCAAAAGCCAATGCGACCATTCTTAAAGAAAAAGATGGAAGAAACAAAACCAAATTGCTGGGATGACAATAACATTAAATGCGGAACCTATATGTTCTCCAAGTATCCAACCTTTGATGAATGGAAGGCTCAGTTTGAAGGTTATTGCGGCATGGGTTCAGTTACTACAGACCGTTATTACAGTGAACTTCCAGTATGGTCAGAAGGTAATTTGTATTTTAATGGCGCAGAAGCAAGTTCCAAAGAAAAGGATGCTTATATCGACACAAAGAATGAAATAAAAATTGATTTTGCAGAAAAATACGGAAAGCCTTGTCTTAAAACCAATCTTTATGAACATTTGCCGTTAGATAAGTTCAAAGTTATTAAAACAGATGATATTGCAATGGCTTTTGAACCGGAGCAAAAATATGAAAATCCTGATGGAAGTCCTATAACTTTTGAGCCAGATTATTTGTGCAAGGTTGTTAAAAAGATAGTTTTTTGATTTCCACTTATAACGCAAATCTGACCCTTATGTAAATCTACAATCTTTTTTACTATGGCTAGACCGAGTCCGCTTCCCTGTGAAGAATGTGACTCGTCTGCCTGGTAAAACTTATTAAAAATGTGTTTCTGTCTGCTTGCAGGAATCTCACTGCCTGTATTTATAATAGAAACTATAATATTTTCATCTTTTTCCTTAATATCTACTTTAATTAAATGCTTTTCTGGTGTGAACTTAACTGCATTATCCAGAAGATTTATCCATACCTGTTTAAGCAGTTCTTCATTAGCATGAATGTAAAACTCGTCAAAATCAAGTTGAAGTTCAATGTTTTTTCTGCTCCATTTATCTTCCAAAAGAAGAATACAGTTTCTAATTTGCTCAGAAAGATTAAAGTTTGTAATATTTGAAAGAATTGTCTGGTTTTCGACTTTAATAAGCTTTAATACGCTTGTTGCCATATAGGTCAGACGGCTGGATTCTTCATCAATGATATTTAAATATTCTGCTTCCTGTTCTTTTGTAAGATTGCCTTTTTTTAAGAGCTTGGTAAATCCCGAAATTGAAACAATTGGAGTTTTGAACTCGTGAGAAAAATTATTCATAAAATCGGAGCTGATTGTTTCTGTGTGCTCAAGTTCACTTGCCATTTTATTAAAACTGTCTGATACATCATGAAAAATGTCGGAATGTTTATCAAGCGAACCAAAAGATAGCCTTTCCTTGAAGTTTCCTTTTGCCAGTTCCTGCATGGCATTTACAACTTTGTTAATAGGGTTCATCAGCAGCTTACTGAATAATAATGAAAGTCCATAGCCAACAATAATGCTTGCAATAATAAATACTGCTATAGCGGCTTTTGCATCTATGACTTCTGAATCATAAAGCTGAATTATGTTAATTTTTAGAATGAGCCTGCATATTGCAAAAATTATGGCGAACACAACAATTACAGTCAGAAAAACTCCCACTGCCAGCAAAAATGTAAGATGTATACGTTTTTTCCCCTTTTCTCTATCCATTTTTTTTAACCGCCTTATAACCTAATCCTCTGACAGCTTCTATCTGGAACTCATCCCAGCTTTCAAAACGTTTTCTTAGTCTGCCAATGTGTACTGTAAGTGTTTCCCAGCCAGTTTCGGAATCTGCGCCCCAAATCTCATCCATAAGCTGGATTCTGGTAAAGATTTTTCCCGGGTAAGAAAGCAGTTTGTATAAAAGCAGGAACTCTTTTTGTGGAAGCTCCTGGATTTCTCCTTTTCGGGCAACGGTCATGGAATCGTAATCAATCACAACATCATCAATAATAATCTGATGTTCAGAAACAATTTTTGCACGACGCAGAAGGGCTTTTATACGAAGAAGCATTTCTTCCGGATCAATAGGTTTTGTTATGTAATCATCTGTTCCAACAATAAAGCCCTTGTTTTTTGCAACCTGCTCTTGTTTTGCAGAAACCATGAGGATTGGAACATTATTTTTTTCCTGACGCAATAATTGGGTAAGTTCATAGCCGTCCATTTTGGGCATCATGATATCAAGTACAATCAAATCAATATGATTGTTTTCCATTTGAGTAAGGGCATCTTCTCCATCAACTGCGGTAAAAACTGTGTAATTTTCTGCCTGTAAAAATGAACTAATTAATTTGCGGATATTTTTATCATCATCAACAACTAAAATATGAAACATAAATTAACTATACGACTTTATGCTTATTCTTTCAAAGGTTTTTGTGATAAAATGTTGAATATAAAATTGAATAAATTAAATGCGAGAAAATATGTCAGAAGATTTAACAAAAGATTCATCAGAAGATTTGTTTTATAAAAATGGATTACATTTTCAATGTCAGCGTTGCTCTTTTTGCTGTGGACATTCGCCGGGATTTGTTTATCTTTCTAAGCGTGATTTGCTTGCTCTTTGTGATTTTTTTAAGCTGCCGGTAAAGGATTTTGTCGAAAAATATTGTCGCTGGGCAGATTATTATTACGGTGAACAAGTTTTGTCGCTTTTGGAAAAAAAGAATTACGACTGTATTTTGTGGGAAAATGGATGTTCTGCTTATTCTGCCCGCCCTGTACAGTGTTCTACTTATCCTTTTTGGGCTTGGATGCTAAAAGATAAGGAAATGTGGGATGAATGTGCGCAGGATTGTCCAGGCATGAAAAAAGGTAATGCGGGGGAAGGAAAATATTGGTCTTATGAAGAAATAGAAAAGAACCGCCAGCAATATGTTGAAAATAAGCCTTTAACTCGCAAAGAAGTCGAAGAAATGATGAAGAAATAATGAAGTAATAACACATCGCTACACGGTGCGAGCTATTATTCTTCCTGCTGTTTGAGAGACTCCCGTCGTTTTGAATCGAGTCGAATCCATTCTTTTAGTGGAAGCGGCGTATAATCACTGAACATGCAGAAGCAGTTTATCATATTGCAGGGAATGGAACGCTCTTTGCCTGTTTTTTTGACTGTAATTGTCGTTTGGCGGGTCATTTCCTGAAAAGTATTTACAAGCTTTTCATCATGACTGTTATGAACGTGACCATAAAGCATGTAAGTTTGGGGTGAACCATCACTTTTGAGCTGGTACTGATGATTATAACAAAAGGTCGGATAATGGCTTAGTATAAGTGTAGATTTGTGGTCATCAATTTCGGCATAAGGCTTTATCCATTCAAAGCGGTCCATATCAACACCAGGTTTATTCATCCAGATATAATCATGATTTCCTTGAATAAGGCAGATTTTTCCTTTTAATTTATGAAGAATATAGTTGATTTTTTTAGGTTCATCTGTGTGGATAAAATCTCCCAATACAATGATGATATCTCCGCCGCGAACTTTATTGTTCCATTTTTCTATCATGTATTCGTTCATTTCTTCTGCTGAAGAAAATCCACGGTTATCCAGCTCTGTGTTTAATTTTTCTGCGTAAAAATGTGTATCTGCTATGTAAAGTTTCATATTAATCTGCCAAAAAATCCCTGATTTCCTGAAGTCTTGTTTTTGCAACTAATCTTCCCTGATTATAAACCTCCTGCAATTTTTGAGGGTCGTGTTCTGTGCGGCTTATGGTAATAGGTTTTTCAGGATAGATTGCAAGCAGTTCTTTTTTTGCTGCTTTTTCAAAAACGTATTGTTTTGCCTGATTGTAGGTATCGTGGCGATTTTTCATGGCTTCCAGGAGCTTTGGATATTTTTTAAGAAAGATTTTCATGAGCCATAAAAGCTTGTTTGGTTTTTTCTGGAAATCTTTGTCCTGAGTAAGAATGACAATATTTTTATCATAACCTATGCTTTCAAAATATTTGATTGGAATTGAATCAGTCATGCCACCGTCTAATAATTTATACCCGTCTACTTCTACAATTCTTGAAGCTAAAGGCATACTGGCACTTGCACGCATCCAGAGCATTTCGTGTTCATCACAAGTGTCTAGTTTTTTATACAAAGGAAGTCCTGTTTCACAATCAGAAGCTACAACATAAAAATCCATGGGATTCTGGCGGTAAGCGGCATAGTCAAAAATATCAAGCTGATTAGGAAGAACATTGTAACAGAAATCTGCTTCGTAAAGGTCGCCTGTTCTAAGAAGATTGCTGACAGAACAATAGCGTTTATCACGGGCAAGTTGAACATTATAGCGGATTGCCCTGCCGATTTGTTTTGATTTAAGATTGCAGCCGAAAGTTGCTCCTGCCGAAACTCCAATCGCGCCGTCAAAAGTTATATTATTTTCCATCAAAACATCAAGGACTCCGGCGGTGAACATTCCGCGCATTGCTCCGCCTTCCATAACAATACCTTTTTTACTCATGAAATTATTATAGAAGAATCGCGGAGATATTGGAAGATGTGCAAAAATATTTGCGTTTTTGTAGAACTAATTACTTTGTAGATCTAATTACAATGAAAAACTTTCGGGGAGGAGCTCGCCTAAGGTAAAGATTTTATATTCCTCCGTGGATTTTGCGAGTATGATTTTAAAATCTTTATCACAAAACTCAGCGAGAACCTGACGGCAAACTCCACATGGCGGGCAAAAATCTTTTATTTCGCCATTCATGCCACCAACAACTGCAATAGCAGTAAAATCACGATAACCTTCGCTCACAGCTTTAAAAACTGCAGTACGTTCTGCACAATTGCTGGGACCATAAGCCGCATTTTCAATATTACAACCGGTAAAAATCTTACCTTCTTCTGTTCCGTCGTCTGCAAGCAATGCTGCCCCTACATGAAAATGTGAATAGGGAACATAGGCTTTTTCTGTCATAGAAATTGCTGTAGAAATTAGAGTTTTAATAATCTTTTCTTCCATAAAAATCAGTTTAACATACAAAGTTAATAAAAAGAACAAAATATTTTTATAGAATAGAATTGTTATTCAACAGGAATATAAATCCTAAAATACATTGTGGGATTGTTTTTATTTCCACTATAAAGATCCAGAACATTTCGCTCTATTGCTGAACCTCTAATTTTTAGTTTATTCCTTTTGATATAACGGAGCATTTTTGCATACGCTTCATCTGCTTCGAAATGTTCTACAGAACTAACTTTCATACCATAACAAACAAATTGTCCTGCGGGTAAAATCTTGGTGTACTTATTTTTTCTTGAAAAGGGAATCTCACTTAAATAACCATATCTTTCATAAGTATGAAATCTTCCTTTCTGCAGGTTTTCTTTTGTAATGGTTGAAATAATGCCGGCTGTATTAGCCCATTTTCCCACCCCGATTGTTGTTTTAATGATTTCATCAATATCAAGCTCATCCTCATCACCAAAGGGTTTACTCATCATATACATTTTTGGCAGTTTTTCCAGTGTGATTTTTGGATTGTAACAAGTGGCTTCAATATTTTTATTAAAGATTCCAATCTTTTGTTTCAGTTGTTCAAGTTCATATATTTTTTCATCGATAGAAGATTCGCAGCTTTTTAATTCCTCCAGCACACCATCTGCTGTTTTTTCATTTAATATATTTTGAAGTTTTTTGATAGGAGTATTGATTGTGCGCATAAACATAATCATTGAAATAATTTCAAACTGTGCTTTTGAATAATACCTGTAGTTGTTTTCGCCAATTTCCCAGGGACATAATAATCCAATGCTGTCGTAATATCGTAAAGTTGCTGAAGGAATATTAAAAATCTTACTGATTTCACCAATGGTATAAAACTCTTTCATAGCAGACTTCCTCAAATCTATTTTTTCTCATTATATCACAAAAAAAGTTTGACATTAAAGTTACTTTAAGGTTTACAATTTAATTGTACCACGTACATTAACTCAGGAGGCTTTATGGAAAAAGTATCAGGTGGAAAACTAACTTTTCGCGAGAAGATAACTCTGGCTTTGCCGGGACCAGCATCTGTAATAGGTCCAATCATTATTCATAATACTTTGATGAAATTCTACACAGATATTATCGGGCTTGATGCAAAATTTTACGGCTGGATTTATCTACTTTACAGTATCTGGAATGCAATTAACGACCCGCTCCTTGGTGCTTATATTGATAAACTGCCTTTCAGCAAAAAACGCGGAAAATACGTTTATCTTATGCGGGTGACTGCGCCTACAATGCTCATTTCACTTTTCTTTATGCTTTTATCGTCTCCTTCCTGGAATGACTGGCTGGTTTTCTGGGTATTGCTTGCAGAACTGTTTGTTTTTGACACGGCCTACACGGTTTATTCTGTAGCTTATAATTCCTATTTTCTTTTAGCCGCTCCAGATAAAGAAGAACGCGTTGATGTTGATATTATAAGAACCTACATTGGAAATGTGCTCGGAGCTATCACAACTATAATTCCTACTTTACTTTTGGTTGGCGGTGGAAATCGCAAGCTTGTAATTCCTGTTTTTTCTATTGTTATTTTAGTAAATGCCGCCATGTATTTTGTTGCACTAAGAACTCTAAAAGATAAAGCCGAACTTTATGAAACCGCAACTCCACCTGAGCATCATTCTGTAAAAGAAGTTTGGACTGATGTAAAACGGATAATCTTTTCCCGCCCCTTTCTTACCTATCTGCTTTTTTATATTATTGCTCGTGGTGCAATCGGATTTTATTTTACTCCCTTTTTATACTTTATGGATTCGGTTGTAAAATCTTCCAACACTGTTGCTACAATTGCAGATGTTGTACCAGGCCTCATCATGCTTGCACTGCTTCCCTGGGCAGGTAAAATGATTAAGATTTTTGGAAGTAAAACAATTACCTTGCTCGCCTTTATTCCTGCAATTCTGGGATTTTCAAGTCTACTTTTTATTACAAAAGGCTGGCAGGCGGTTATCAGCTACACTTTGATAGTTTTTGCTCTTAATGTTATTCAGACTGCCGGCGTTGTATTGAATGGCGAACTTATTGATTATGACGAAATGCAAACAGGAACTCGAAAAACCGGTTTATACGGTGGTCTTTTTGCACTGCTTACCACCTCTCTAACAAGTCTTCAGGCTACAATCTTTTCTTCTATCATCAGCCATTTTGGATATGATGGAACACTAACAGAGCAATCTGTAAGGGCTGTCTGGGGGATAAGAGTTGGTGCTGGCCTTATTCCAGTTATTATGTGCGTGGTGGGCTTTATCCCTATGATTTTCTTCCCGATTGGCAGAAAGCTTGAAAAAGAGATTTCTGATTTTAATGTTGCAGCAAGAGAAGGTGGTATAAAAGATGCGGGCGACACAAAAGAAACATGTGATACAAACGAACCGTGCGATACAAAAGAAAAAACTGAAGGAGAAATCACAAATGAGTAAAAAAATAATCAGTGTAAAAGAAAATAAACTTTACACAAAGGATGGGCGTGAGTTCATAGCAAAAGGCATAAACATGGTTTGCAAGGATAAGTCACGTAATTATATTGGAAATTATAGTGCAGAGGATTTTCAATTCCTAAAAGAGCACGGTTTTAATCTGATTCGTCTTGGTTTGAATTGGGATGGTGCAGAACCCGAGCCAGGAAAATACAATGAACAATATTTTGAAAAAATCGATGGCTTAATTGATCTTGCCCGCAAAGCTGATCTTCCAGTTTTTCTTGATTTGCATCAGGATTTGTATGGAGTTGTTTTTGAAGATGGCGCTCCTTCCTGGGCAACTTTTACTGATAATGAAGAGCATATACGTACCGACTTGTGGAGCGAATCCTATCTGATTAGCCCGGCAGTTCAGCATGCTTTTGATAACTTCTGGAAAAATCAGCTATCACCAGATGGAAAAGGAATCCGAACTCATTATATTGAACTTTTAAAATTTGTAACAAAACGATACGCAGAAAATCCATATGTTATTGGTTTTGATATAATGAACGAACCCTTTCCGGGAACTCCTGGTGCAGCAGTTGGTGAAATAATGGGGCGCTTTTTGCAAAATGGAGACCTTTCGGCCTTTAATAATTCAGAAAGTATAGCTGCAATAATCAGCGAAATTCTTCCAATTACTTCAAAATTTGAAAACGAAGTTCTTAATCCTTTTTATGATGAAGCAGCCAGAGCTATTCGGAGCATTGATAAAGATATTCTTTTTATGTTTGAAGCAAATTATTTTGCAAATGCAGGTATTCCCTCTGTACTTCGACCTGCAGTTTATGAAGATGGAAGAATTATTGAAAATCAAGTTTTCGCTCCACATGGCTATGATATTCTTGTTGATACCCAGGCATATAATGAAGGCGGCCTCGAGAGAGTTGCGTTTATTTTTGGAAGTATTTTGGATACTGCAAAAAAAATGGGTATTCCGACTATAATTGGTGAGTGGGGCTGTTACCCGAATGCCTCTGAAGCACAAAAAGAGCAGGCAAAATACCTGCTTAATTTGTTTGCTGAAAATGGAGTTGGAAATGTCTACTTTGATTATTCTCACCTGAAAGATGGAAAAATAATCAAAGTATTATAAAATCTGTTATAATATTATAGTTATATATATAAAAAATAGGACACAATTATGAGGACAAAATATTTAAAGGATTATTATTATTTTGAACAGCATTTATCGGGATAGGTGCTTATGTCGGCGGAATTTCAATGCTTATAAAACCGGACGGAAGTATTCTTCACATGTAGGATATGCTTCCGTATTTTCAAGTGCTGCCGTTTGCGGATACAGGGCGTTAGTTTTATATAACCAGAGCAATTTTAAGTTTGATAAAAATGATTATAAAAATCTTAATGACAATTCCAAAACTCTTGTAGGTTATTTTTCAAGAATGAATTACACAAAAAAAATTGTTTACACTAAGGCAAATGAGGAAGGTGCAAAAATCCTTGGGCTTAAAGCAACGGAAAGAACAGAAGGAGTTTTGGGGTTCTGGTGGTGCGGACGATTTGGAATGTATAAATGGCAGATGCCGACGCTTCCGCTTGAGGTGGATTTAAAGGATTATGAAAAAATCATTCTTGTTACGCCAATTTGGGTTTTCAAAATGTGTGCCACGATGAGAGATTTTATTGTAAAAAATCAGGATGTCCTTAAAACAAAGCAGGTTGAAATTGTTTTTAATCATTTTAATCCCTGGCTTTCAAAAGGTGCCGTTGCTGAACTGAACCAATATTTTTCAGCCGAAAAAATTGAATCCAAAACGACAATGCTTGGACACATTTTTTAATTTTGGAATATATACAGCATATGTTCCAGGTGAGTTTTTTTACTCTTCACAAAACTATAGGAGATATATAGTTTCCATTAATTATAATTGTTCTAAAAATACTAAAAGACTTTCCTGCTGTGCTTTATTCAACTTGTGAAAATTACGTATTAGTTTTATTTGATTTTCATCAAGATTATTATATTCATCCTCTCTAAAAAAATCGGATAATGTTATATCAAAAGCATAGCATATCTTTTCAAGAGAAGAAATAGTTGGAAGATTCTGTTTCCGAAACCATGTTGAAATTGTTGATTGTGGAATTCCTGATTTTTCTGCAAGTTGATATTCAGTCCAGTTTCTTTCGAGCCTAAGATTTCTTATTCTTTCTAAAATATCCATAATACGCCTTATCGAACAAGATACTTCAATTTTCCGTTGCAAAATAATAATATTTTCCGTATTATATAATTCGGGAATCCGTAATTTTATATCTTAGGAATTTACTTTGAAAAAGTTCACTTTAGTTGTGTTTTATACCGTCTTATTCTCCTCTATTTTAGTTGCAAAGAATAAAAGTAATGATTTATTGAATAATTCTGATTATATTGCATACAAAGGTAGAGGCGAAACTGTAAAAGAAGCAGAAAATAATGCTTTAGAACAGATTTCGAAGTATTTCAGTATGAAAATCCACACTGAGAGTTCTGAATATACTATTGTTAGTGGTAATAACAAATCTCAAACAGAACTTCAGAATAATATTTTTATGGAATCTCAAACAGAATTGTTTGCAGTTCATTATACAGAACCAGACTTTAATAAAAAACAAAAGATTTACGAAATAATTGCTTATATTAATAAAGAAGAAGCTTGGAATATTTATGAAATAAGAGTAAAAAATATTATTGATACATTTGATAGTATCGTTTCTACTGCAAAAACTGAAAATGAATATTTCAAGCAAATTCTTCTTTATAAAAAAGCACAATTTTTTGCCGAAAAAAATGATTTAGAAAAGGTCATACAATTTGCATATGGTCTATACTCTGAAAAGGCACAATTCTATGAATATGTACTTGATGAACTTTCCTCGATACCAAAGAAAATCAATTCTATATCAAAAAACTGTACTATATATATTGAACAATCGAATAAACAGATTGTTGATGAAATCAAAAATCTGTTAAGTGATTTAAATATTCCTCTCACTGAAACTCAAGAAAACGCAAATATCATTTGCACGATTGATTTTAAAGATAATAAACAAGTCTTAACTGCTGGTACATTTTATACACCATCATTTTCTGTTTCATTTACAAATGATAACAAGACGCTTTTTAATTACAGCAAAAACCTGAAAAAGGTAGGTGCAAAAAATAGTAATGTTGCGGAGCAACGTCTTTATACAGCAATTATTACAGATTTAAGGCAATCATTGTTTGCAGATTTCTTTGCAAACTAAAAAAAATATTAGGAGATTTATATGAAAAAAATGAAATTCAACTTGGCGACTTCTATTATTCTGGGAGTACTTATTACAAGTTGCGCAACGACAGGAACAACTGCAAAAACTACGGATGTTGGTAAAACAAGCAGCAGCTCGAATGTAAGCATTGCAGGAAAAAAAACTACAATTATTGATTGGGATGGAAGAACTCTGGGGACAGAAGCAATCCCAGCATGGCTTACTCCTGCTGCATTAGATGATTACAGTTTATATAAAACAGCTTATAAAATCTCAGATAGTACAGTATGTAAAAGTTCTGAAGGAATTGGTGCTGATGTTAGAGCAGCAACTATGAGAGCTGACATGAATTACTCAAGAAAAATAGCATCTGAATTGAAACAGTCAATTAATGCTTTTTCTGCTGAACAGGCAAGAGCAGGAAATATTACAGATAAAACACGTGAAGCAATAGAAAATGTAACAAAGGTTCAGTCTGATGTCGAAATTACTGGACATCAAAAAGCTATTGATTTTTGGCAACAAGTAATTGAAGAAGATCCTTTGTCTGGAGAAAAAACTTCTAAATTCATTGTTTATCAAATCTATCAAATTGATGCAAAAACATGGTCACTAACTACAGCAAAATATGTAAAAGAAGTTCTTGGAAAAATAGATGACGAACTTTCTCCTGAACAAGATTTCGTAAAAGGCCTTGTCGCACAAATGATGGAAGATGCTCGTTTCCCAACAGTTCTAAGTCAGGAAGAAGCAAGGGCAAAAGCTGAAGCAAACAAAAAAATGGCTGATGTTCAAGCAGCTCTTGCTCCTGCACAACAGAAAGCTGCTGCAGATCAGGCTCTTCTTCAAATCATGCAGGATGGAAAAACAGAACGTACAAAGATTATTGCAGAATCAAAAACAGCTCAGACAGCAGCTCTCGCAGATGCCACAAAAACAGCTTATTTATCTGGAAATCCAGTTTACCAGTCTGCAGCAACAATTACAGCCGCTGACCAGGATTGGGCTGATGCCGAAGCACTTGCAGCTTCTATTTTATTTAATTAATTCATCTATTGAGTGGCAATGTCTACTATAGGCATTGCTTTTTTTCTGGAGCTAAAATGAAAAAAATATTTATCCTTGTTCTTACTACTCTATTACTTTTCTCATGTGCAAGCACACCAAATAATTCTAATAAACAAGCTAATTCAAATGAAACGTATTCTGCAAAAGCAGAAAAACCTCAATATAAAGGTGATGGAATTAGGGTAGCTATCTCAGTTCCTAGTTTTGGAGACACTTCAAAAGAGAAAAAATGGATTCCTTTTTATGTGCAAGATTCCCTAACTAGAAATTTTGCACATTACACGAAAATGACAGTCTTAGACAGAACCAATGAATCGGTTATAAAAGCAGAATTATTACTTTCCGAATCAGGCGAATATAGTGACGAAAATGCTGTGCAATACGGACAGCTTACAAATGCACAATATCTCGTGGTCGGAAATATAATGAAATTACAATCCAGCTATGATTTTAGCTTTCGAATCAATGATGTGGAAACAAATGAAATTCGCTCAACTGCAAGCGGCAGATATACGATAACAGAAATTGAAAATGGATTTGCAATTAATGAAATAACAAAACAGCTCCTTGAAGGTCTTGAAATTGATTTATCTCAAGAAGAAAATTCAGAACTTGAAAAAACAAATTCTCAAATAGATTTTTCATCACAAAATCTTGCCAGAGGAATGGTGGCAGAAAAAAACGGTAACTATGTTGAAGCTCTTGATTTTTATTTTAAAACAGATGGAGATACTCAAACCATAGCACAACAGAATGTTCAATTACTTTTGAATGGAACAATTCCAACTGATAGTGTAAAAGAGCAGGCTGAATTTTTACAAAAGCAACAGGAAAAATGGAAAAAAATATTTAAAGATTTGGAAATATATTTATTACATAAATTACCTGTAGTTGTATATGATTTTTCAACAGTAACGGAAGAATTAAATTCAGATTTAAAAAGTGCTCGATTTACAATTGAACCAGGTTTAAAAATAATTCCTAATCAAACTGCTGTAATTGTTTGGAAAGAAGTAAGGGAAGCATGGGAAAAACTCTGCAATGACAAGAATTATGCTCCATTGGTACAAAATTTAAGAGCAGATTCCTTTAGGATTCTTTCAGTGGAACATGAATATATTGCAGTTGTCAAATTATTTGATGAGGATGGATCACAAGTAAAAACTTTAGGTTACGGAGAAATTAGACAAAGAATTATTTTAAAATATAATAATGGCTATGAAATAAAAAGCTTGAAAAAATACTATAACGAAAGAGAATATCGAAAAATCACTTTTGGCAATGTAAAACTTAATGATATTGAAGGAAATTTATATCCTAAAGTTTATTCTGTTGAAAAATCGTATGGTGGTGGTGGAACTCCAAATAAACTTATTGTTAATCCATGTGTTTACAGTGTAGAAGAGTGGGAGAATTATTTAAAGAAATAAGAAATGCAGTTTAAAGAATTCCAGCTAACCTATAATAGGTTAATCAATTATTTCAAAGTTTGGATTCTTATACAAAATCGTTTCTGTATTTTTAGATTTAACAATTTTCTTTTTAAATAATACAGTCCATTTTGTCTGACGTTCTGTATAATCTTTCTTATCTTGAGGGAAGAATGTCTTACAAAAATATTTTTCATTTTTTCCTTTTGATAAAAAAACAAATATTGGAACTCGATTTATTTCATTTCTTAAGAGAAAATCAGCTTCAATAACAGAGAACGCCTGCAATGCCGGATTGTATTTAAATATTGTGTCGTTGCTATCAAAGATATATTCAAGGTCTGGAAGATAATCTACTCGACCTTTTATGTAATTATAATTCTTTGATGATTCAATATAGCTTACTGGTAATTGTCCTGATTCAATCTGATTATAAACTTCTTCTGCTGGTATAGAGAGTCTTGGTAAATCTCGCAGATATTGTAATCCAGCAATATGAAAAAAATGATACTTTTGAAATTCAATTGTCAGAGATACAGTTTTGTCTTTACGTCCAAGTACAAACTGATATTCAATATCTAGCAGTTTTGAAAAAGTATTCTGCGCATCAACAATATTCGACATCTAATCCCACCAAAGAGATAAAAAAAGCCCTGCGCCATTCGCAGAGCTTTTATTCCGTTTTCTTTCGGCTTTCGCCTAGTTCAGATGAGGTCTACGGAAAACCCTTCAAAGACTGGCAGAATACTGCTTCTGAACGCAATACGCTGCGTAATAATCTAACAGATACTCAAGTTACCTGTCGCCTTGAATGGCAAGGACTTACCACTTAAAATATACGGTATCAATTCAGAAAAATCAAGCAAATTTTTACTAAATGTTGATTTTACTCAAGCTTATATTGAGGTAAATTATATGACTGATTATCCGATACCGGCAGATTTTGGTGTGGCTGTAGCAAGTGAATACGAGTATGACGAGGCTTTAAATGATTGGGGACATTTTGAATTACATGGTTACCCTATACCAATGTCAGGCTGGCAAAGTGATATAATTGATTTCAAAGTACTTTCCAAGTAAATAAAACACGTTGTCCGACAGAAGAAAGCAGTGTTATTGTAGTCAAAAATCGTTATTCGGCACAAAAGCTTTCTTCTGTTGATAAGAAAAATTAAATCGTAAATCTACTTCCAATATCAAATCTTCTTACTTTTCCCAAACATACGTCTGAATTGAACGTGGAGGACAGAAGTAATGCGTTGTGGTTTTATCTGGCATAGTAAGTACAAATCCTGCATTTGCTTCTGTACGGTTCATCACGACAATTGCAACAGAACCGTCCAGGTTTTTAAAGGCTGTGGCTTCAATGTCATTTCCTGTGGTAGCGGTTACAGTTGTCGGTACAAAATAAGAGTTCAGTTTTGTATCAAGGTGAATCGCACCTGGTTTAATGAAGCGGGAAAAATGCCCAATGTAATAGTATGAACTTTGCGGATAATATTTTCCATCTTCAGGATTAGCAAGAATTGGAGCATCGCAGTTGTTTCCTACATGATTTGGACCGCCTTCCATATTCAAAACGATATTCCAGTCAATCCAGGCCGTACAGCCGTTGTTCAAATCGTTGATGATATTGTGGGCATAGCGTTCACCTGTAAACCAGGCTCCTTGTCTTGGTCCGCCTTCAATGCAGCCTTCTGTAAAGATAAAATCTTTGTCAGGGTATTTCTGACTCAAAAATTTTAAATTGTCGTATTGGTCGCCTGAATACCAGTGGAAGGCTGCACCGCCAATCGCTTTTTCCGAATTAGTCGCATTTGCAACGCTCATTGATTCTTCAAATCGCTCTTTTAAGCGGTCGCGGTTATGATCCCAAACAAGAATCTTGATGTCTGACAAATTATTTGCCTTAAAAGCCGGGTAAAGGTAATTTACGGCAAAATCACCTTCTTCTTCTCCTGTCCAAAGGCAGGAATCCCAAACCTGCTTTGCTTCTGGTTCATTCTGGATTGTAACATACGAAACTTTAAGACCTTGTTTCTGCAATTCAAGTATAAACTTGCAGAAATATTCAGCCCAAAGTTTTTTGTATTGAGGAAGCAGTTTTCCGCCGTGATTCATATCATTGTTGTCTTTCATCCAGGTTGGCGGCGACCAAGGAGAAATCAGAAGATTCAACTCACGACCATTGCTTTTTGCAATTTCAGCGGCTTTGTGAATTGCGGGCAGCATGTATTTGTTTGGTCGTTCCATAGAAAAAGATTCAAGACTTTCATCCTTTTCTGGTACACAAGCCCAGTTTTCCAAAGAAAAATCGCAGGAGTTTAAGTGCGTTCTCACAAAGGAATAAGCGTTTCCCTTTTTGCTGTCGAAATATTTTTGCAGAATCTCTTCTTGTGTTTCATCCTTCATCTGCGAAAGAACATAACCCGCAGATTCTGTGATAGCACCACCGAATCCTTTAAAAGTCTGCGCTTCCTTTGCGGCAGCGACATCGAATGAAAATAATGTCCATTCTTTGTCGCTGGCCTTTCTTTCAGCTTCCTGCAATTTATAAAAACGTCTGTCCGTGTCTTTTGAAGTTTCGTAAATTGTAACCATAATTACCTCAATAAATACTTCAATTCAGAATGCAGCGTGCAATGCGAACTGCAAACTGCATTTTGAAAAATTATTTTCCAAAGGCTGTTGAAAACTCAACATGAATTGAATTAATTTTTCCGTTTCGAGCAAAAAGATCTTTAGATTCATTTTGAGAAAGAGAAGTTCCCTTATGCTTTATTCCATTTACAGTGATGTAAGATTCTGTGCCACCAGCAAAACAGTATTTTACAGGTACACCGCAATAAGTAAAATCAAGAGTTTTATCAGCTTTAATTTCTGTTTTCTGTAAAATAATTGGATTAAAGTTTACACTTCCGTTTTCAATACTCAAACCAAGTTCACCCCAGCGTGTCAGAACTTCTTCTTTTACCTGTCCAGTCATACCAGGCTGTTTTGCTCCCTTGTGATATGGTGTATGTGAATAAGGATCAGCAGGGAAGGCACCATATATTTCTGGAGTTTTGTTGTAACCAAGACCGCTTCTAATCTCATAATATAGCTTTTCAAGTTCAACAGTGAGTTTTGCATCATCCTTTTTGTAAGCCTTGAATACATTTTCCTGAACAGCAAGCAGAAGCTTAGAAACCATGTGCCAGTAAATACTGCCCAGACCTTCGTAAGCGTAGAAAGTTCCTGAACGGCCTGTGAATGCCTGATGATTGAAAGTTTTTTCATACAAATCAAAGAGGAGCTTCTGTTCTTTTTCATCCGGCTTATCTTTTTGTTCAGCAATTACAGATTTCATAATTCCTGCATTTCTGAAATCTGCATTGAAGTGATAAATATTGTTGCAATCCTTCTGCAGGTAAAGATTTCCGCTCTTTTCAAGGAGTTTTTCAAGTCCCTTGATGTCGCTTTCCTTTATGCAGTTTTTGTCTTCAAAATGTGCAAGTTCTTTGTTTGGATAAAGCATAAAGGAGTTCTGGCGTGGTTCATACATTTTGCTCTTTTGCAGTGCGATGACAAGATTCTTTGCTTCTTCTGCCTGTAATAAATCGGAAGAAAGAACGGCAACCTGACCTTCAAGCATTTCCTGAAGATAAACGATTTCCATTTTGTTGCCGTCGATTTTAAGTGTGTTGTATGAATGATAAAGTCCGTCGCTTCTTTTGTTTGTGCGGATTGAATATTCAATGTGGCGGTTGAAATCTTTAAGACTCTGAATAATCTGGCTGATTGCAAGAGTTTTTTCTCCAGCGCCATAACCATTTGCATAGAGTTCATTGCGTTCTTTTTCAAAT
This sequence comes from uncultured Spirochaetaceae bacterium, assembly GCA_902802305.1. Lineage (GTDB taxonomy): Bacteria > Spirochaetota > Spirochaetia > Treponematales > Treponemataceae > Treponema_D. The sequence goes on along the minus strand of CADCLG010000002.1, from coordinate 65,319 downwards.
GCAAGTCCAACTTTATCTGTGAAGGTTTTTCTTGCTTCTGCATTTTCAGCGCTATCTTTAGGTGAGAATCCAGAATAGATTGAAGAAAGCTCCTGCAAGAGTTCTGCTTCACAAGCTGGAAAAGAAACTTCTTTGAGGGAGGTGCTGCTGAAAAGGTCAAGAAGCATGTTTATGTAGCGGTAGAGATAGCACAAAGTTACAACCGAAAGTCCGTAGCCTGCGAGTGCGTTGTTTGCATCATTCCATTCAGGACGCTGAGTGTTGAGCCAGATTCCGCCGCCTGGAACAAGATTAGAAACTTTGGTAAGAACAATCTGAAGCATTTTTGCGGCAAAAGTCAAAAGATAAGGTTCATCATCTTTACCTAAAATCAGTTTAGCATCTGAACCGCGTGCTTTTGTATCTGCGTATAATTTGTTGCTTAACTCACGGTCAAAATGAATTGTGTCACGTGGATTTTCAACAATTTCTTTGTATGAAGCGATTCTGTATGGAACATTTGCGCTGGTGTAGATTTTTTCATTCAAAGAAGCAAGGAGTTCAGCGCGATTTGTTTTATTGTAAAGTTCAAGCAATTTTTCAAAATAAATTACCTGATGATCGCCCCAATATCCAATGTGAGCCCAAGGATTTCCTGGTTCAGGGATTTCCCAGTCAATTCCGGCACGGTTGATTTTGTATGGATTAAAGCCGTCTGCTGTCATGGCATTAAGGAACTTTGCACACATATTTTTGATGTACTGAGGGAAAGAATAAGCAAGGGCTTCCCAGTTCTGGAAAATGTCTCGCCAGTTACCTTCGTAATTCAAAATAGGATTTCCGTTTCTGTCTTTAATTCTGATAGAGAAAACATTCCATGGTCGGCTTGGATCTCCGTGTCGGCGTGAGAATGTGATAGGAAGATATTCCAGGAAAAGTCTCAGGAACTGAGGATTGCCTGTCTTTTCTACAACTTCCTTTAATTCATCATAAGAAACAAGTTCTTTTCCTTTTGCAAAATCGCTTAAAGTTTTTTCTGTTGCTTCTCCCAGGGCAATGTTTCTCTGTTCGATGAAGGCCATAAAATCTTTTACAGCAATTTTTCCGTCGTTCAAAATAAGACCACCACGCATGATATTGAACATTACATTTTCGCGGTGATGCAGGCAGTTAATCTGTTCGGCTGTATCTTCAATTCCGTCAGCTGCGGCAAGATATTTTGTCATTTGAGCTTCGCAGGCGGCAATGTCTTTTTCCAATTCTGCAACTGCTTTTGTTCTGTTGGCAATTACGCTGTTAAGTGCGGCAATCTTTGTTGCATTAAGGCTTGTATCAAAGGTCTGGTACCAGTTTTCAGATTTTTCTGCTGCAAGTTCAATTTTTTTGCAGATAAAGCTGGCAGCTCTTTCACCTTTTGAACAGTTTTCTGTTTTGAAAGAATTGTAATCAGCAAGCTCTGTTTGATTTACATTTACAAATTGAATTGGCGCATCTGTAGCAAGAATTACCTTATCATCTGTAGAAAACCAGCAGGTGTTTGCATAAAGGCCTTCGTTAGGTTCAGCCTTATCAGCAACAATAGAAGAAACAGAAAAAATAGAAAGATTTGTTTTAGTGTCTAAATCTGTCTTTTTGTAAGCATCAAGAAGGATACTATTGTCATTCTGAAGTCCAAACTCACAGCAAGCCGGTAGAATATTCTGACAGCCGTCGAGAATAGAAAGCTCTATTTTTTCCTTTCCAAGATTTGTGATTTTTGCAGAACGAACAAGACCAAACTTTTCAGAAGAAGTCCAGCCGTTCATAAAACTGAGATTTAATTTTGTATTGATTTCTTCAAAAATAACTTCTGTACCGTTTTCGCTTTTATAGATATTTCTGAGCAGATACTTTGAAGCTTCTCTCTGAATTGAAGGTGCAGCTTTTAATGCAGTGAAAGGCTCCCAAAAAACAATTTCGCCATCAATTTTTGCGGCAATTGCAGTATAGTTTCCTGTGTATGGTGAAGCGTCACTAACTTTATCTGCTGTATAATAAGGGAAGATAGCAAAGTTTCTGTCTATTCTTCCTGCAGTAATTCCGCCTTTTGACCAGCAGAAGTTCCATATATCAGAAGGACTTGTAATTGTCATGAAAAAATCTTCCATGCAATCGTAGTTTTCGATTTTGTAATACTTTTTGCCATTTAATTCGCAAACACTACCTTTAATCTTTTTGTCCATTGTTTTCTCCATAAATAATTCCTTAATCGTTTCATTAGGTTATTTTACCTATCTACAAATTAAAGGAAGTAATGATAGGTGTCAATTAAAAAACAAATAAAAGTTTTTGTTTACCGAAAAAAGAACACTTTTCTGAAACTTTTGATTCTATGAATCTGAAGGAGTCCGTTCTATACTTCAAACTGTCGGATGAGATTACAGAGGAAAGGCTATGGATAACAGTAAACAGACTGAATTGACAACGATCCTTAAGAAAAAAACTTTCTGGGCTCGTTTGAAGGAAGAAAAATATCTTCAGATAATGGCAATCTTAGGACTTATCTGGATGATTATTTTTAATTATGCGCCAATGTATGGAATCATTGTTGCATTCAAAAAAAATTACAAAATTACCACTCCGCTGTTCAGCTGGAAGTTTATGACTTCTCCTTGGGCAGATCATGGTGGTTTCCAGCATTTCATAAACTTTTTTAAGGATTCAGAATTCACCAACTTAATGTTGAACACTTTGGGAATCAGTTTATTAAAACTTATAATAAACTTCCCGCTGCCAATCATTTTTGCACTTATGCTTAATGAAATCAGAAATGCAAAGTTCAAACGCGTAATCCAAACTATAACATATTTACCACACTTTTTGTCCTGGGTAGTTTTGGGTGGAATCTTAACAACCTGGCTGGGCGATACTGGATTATTAAATGAACTTTTAATGAAAATGGGCTTAATCAAAGAAGGTATTACTTTCCTTGCTTATCCAAAATACTTCTGGGGTATTGTTGTAGCTTCTGACTTGTGGAAGGAACTTGGATGGTCAGCAATTATCTATATTGCCGCAATTTCAAGTATCGATCAGGAAATGTATGAAGCTGCCCGTGTTGATGGAGCAAGCCGCTGGAATCAGATTTTTACAATTACACTGCCGTCTATTGCACCAACAATCACAATTATGTTCATTCTGGCAGTTGGTGGACTTATGAGTTCAAACTTTGATCAGATTTTAGTTTTGTGGAATCCGCTCAATGCTCCACGAAGTAATGTAATTGATATTTACACATACAATACGGCTATGCGAAGTATGAGATTCTCTTATGCTTCTGCAATTGGATTCTTCAAATCGGTTATCTCATTCATCCTGCTCTTCATTGCCAATCAGATAACTAAAAAATTGAATGATACATCCTTGTTCTAGGGAATGTTTACGGACTTTTTTAAGGAGAAAAGAAATGGGAAAGAAGATTAAGGAAGAAGGCTTTGTAGGTTCAGTAATATTAAAGATTATAATGATACTTTTGTGCTTCATTTGTATCTATCCAGTATGGTACACATTAATCATTTCGTTAAATGATTCTTCTGATGCCATGAGAGGAGGCATTTACTGGTTTCCTCGCAAGTTTAGTTTGGAAAGCTACCGTTCTGTTTTTCAGGATAAAACAATCATGCGTGCTTTTCTGGTTACTATCTTAAAGACTTTAATCGGAACAACCACCAGCGTTTTCTTTACAGCAATGGTTGGTTATGCATTTTCAAAGAAAAATCTTATGGGACATAAGGCTTATATGATTTTGGGTACAATCACTATGTTCTTTAGCGGCGGACTTATTCCTACCTTTATTTTGATAAAGAACTTAGGTTTGTTTGATAACTTCCTGGTTTACATAATTCCTTCACTGTTCAACTTCTACAACATGATTATCTTCATGACATACTTCAAGGAATTAAATCCAGGTCTGGAAGAATCTGCAAAGCTTGATGGCGCAAATGATTTTAAGATTTTCGTTAGAATCATATTCCCGCTTTCAATGCCTGTAGTTGCAACAATAGCCCTGTTTAATGGTGTAGCTCACTGGAACGACTTCTTTACAGGTGTTATGTACATCAACAATGCAGACTTGCAGCCAATCCAGACATATCTGTACCGCGTAATTGCGAGTGCAGCATCTTCAAAGACTGTAGTTGCAATGCCAATCGGTATTACAGCACAGCAGGTAAGCTCAACCTCGTTGCGACTTGCAACAATGGTTGTAACAACAGTGCCAATCATAATTATATATCCATTCTTACAGAAATACTTTGTAAAAGGATTCATGATTGGTTCGGTAAAGGGTTAATAATTTTAATCATAAGTAGTAAAATAGGAGGAAAACTATGATTAAGGGAAGAAAAATAATTGCTATTGGTTTGTTGGTAGCTATGGCATGTTCAGCACAGACATTTGCTGCAAGCAAAAAGAAAAAGGCAAAGAAAGCAACTGCAAAAGGTACAGAGAATGTTGCCGGATGGACTTTAAACAAAGATAAACCAATCAAATTTGACTGGTATATCAACTTCAGCTGGTTTGCACGTCATTGGGGTGATTCAGAAGTTTCTAAGTACATCACAGAAAAAACTGGTGTAGATGTAAACTTCATCGTTCCTGCTGGTAACGAAGCAGAAAAATTGAATGCTATGATTGCTGGTGATGCACTTCCAGATTTGATTACATTGGGATGGTGGGAAGGACAGGTTCCAATGATGATTGATTCAGGTCTTGTTGAACCACTTGATAAATTGGCTAAAGATTATGATCCATACTTCTTTAAAGTTGTTGATAACGACAAAGTAGGCTGGTACACACAGCCAGACGGACATATCTACGGATATCCTAACGCATCATTCACACCACAGGCTTACAAAGATTACGCTGGAAAACTTACTTCTAACGAAACTTTCCTTGTACGCAAAGATATGTACGAAGCTCTTGGTAGCCCAGACATGACAACTCCAGAGGGATTTGTTGCTGCTCTTGAAGCTGCTAAAAAGAAGTTCCCTACAATCAATGGTCAGCCAATAATTCCTTTCGGAACAAACGAATTTGGTGATATCGGATGTTCACAGCTTCAGGGCTATTTAATGCACTTCCTTGCAATTTCTCCAGAAAAAGATGGAAAATTCCAGAATGCAGACCTTGGTCTTACAGAAAATCCAGAATACGTTCGCTGGCTTAAAGCATTCCGCAAGGCACACGAAAAGGGTCTTATTGCAACTGATGTATTTGTAGACAAACGTTCACAGATTGAAGAGAAAGCAGCACAGGGACGTTACTTCTGTATGCTTTATCAGAACTGGGATATGCAGGCTGCACAGAACGCTCTTTATGAAAGAGATCCAAACTCTATCTACATTGCTGTACAGGGTCCAAAGAACTCTAAAGGTGATGACCCAACATTAGCAGGTGGTTCAATTGCTGGTTGGACAGTAACTTTGATTTCTAAGAATTGTAAAGACAAGGCAAGAGCTATTCAGTTCCTTACATATTTAATTTCTGAAGAAGGACAGATGGATACAAACTTTGGTATTCCTAACAAACACTACACAATGGTAAATGGAGTTCCAACTCTTACACCAGAAGTAAAAGCTCTTGATTCATCTGATAAGAACAAACAGGAAACAGAAATTGGTGTACAGTACACATACTGGATGCTTATGGATACAGCTTGGCAGGCACAGTTTGGTGTAGAATATTCACCAGCTCTTGGACAGCCACAGCTTTGGACACGTCCTTATGTTCACTCATTTGCAGCTTATGATGGTCTTACACTTCCTGTAGGTTCAGACGAAGCTCTTGCTTGCGAAGATATCCAGAGACAGTGGGGAAAAGTTCTTCCACAGTTAATCCGCGCAGGTTCAGAAGCTGAGTTCGACAAGATTCTTGCTGATTACAACAAATACAAGAAAGATCACGGTGTTGATAAGGTAATTGCTGCTCAGACAGAATTGATGAACGCTAACAAGAAGAAATTAGGCATGTAATACTAAGGCAATTATAATAAGGCAAAAAAAATAACTGCCAGTCGAGTAATGTATTTCAAAACCGCACAATAATGTGCTACACGCTGTTGTGCCTTGAAACTATAGAAGTTTGCCGCAAATGCGGCAGCACAACAGAGTGTTTTTGAAATCCATTACTCTCCTTCACGTTATTTTTTTAGAAATCTTCTTTATAAATTACCTTCCTAAATATTACACTGCCTATTTCTTCTAAAAAGGAGAAATCTTCTTTATAAATTATTTTCTTATTACTAATTTCTTCTTTTTTTTTAAACCTATTGTATAATCTTAAATATGAAAAACATGCTTTTTTCGAAGCGGATTGTATTTGTTTATTCTCTTATCGTAATAGTGCCAATTTTTGTAATAATTTTAAGTATTACTTACGCCGACATGAAGAGGGAAAGCAATCAACTTAGACAGGAAGAATTAACTTCATTAATCGAAAAATGCAAAGTTATTGAAGATGCAAAAAACAACTTTGACCTGGTAGAAAGCATTATCCGAGGTGATACAGAATTATCTTTATTTTTAGCGCGTCCAGAAAGCTGTAGTGAAGATGAACTTATAAACACCCTTCTTGCAAAAGCAGATTTTCTGGAAAAAGTTTGCGAAATTACCCCAAAAATCTATTCAATCCGTATATTTTCAAATAATCCCAAAATCCCGGAACGATGGCCGGTTTTTTTAAGTTCAAATCGAATCAGCAATGAAGAAAAAAATCGCTGGAGTTTTGATTATAAGGCAATGTATCTGGGAAATCAGAATGCTTTACAGTTTCCATCTTTTTGTACTACAAGAAAAATAACTAAAGGTTCAAAAGAAATAGGTTATATTCAAATTACTTACAGAATGGAAGCCGTTTTTCCATTTTTGTATGAAAACGAAACAGACCGTTATTCCTATATTCTGGTAAAAAAATCAGAAATCCAGAAGCTTGCAGAAAGTCCGCGAAGGCTTCAGCAAAATGTTGAACTTATAAAAGAGTCGCCTCAATATCAACATTTAAAAATATCTGACAGGCAGTTTAAAACTCTCAGTAAAATCCTTTACAAAAATCTCACAGAAGACAGACGAAAAGACGGTTTTGTCTCTTTTGGAAGTCTAAAAAACTTTGTCTGCTATCATTATTGTTCAGATGCCGACTTTTTTGTAATTAAAAATATATCTTTAAGAGACATACAGAACAGATTTATTTCTGTTTTTGTGATTGTATTCTTTTTATTTTTGTTTGTGAGCGTGGGAATCTTTTTTATAATCAAATATGCGACTTCAAAAATAATGTCTGGTGTTTATTCCGTAATGGATGGAATGAAGCAGGTTAAAGAGGGAAATCTTTCAGTGCAAATCCCTGTTACCGGAAATGATGAAGTTGGAGAAACCCAGACAATCTTTAATTCAATGACCCAGCAGCTTTCTTCGCAGATTGAGCAGATAAAAGCAGAACAAAGTTTGATTGCTGATACCGAAATGAAGGCCATGCAGAATCAGATAAATGCACACTTTTTATACAATGTACTTGAAACAATCCGAATGCAGGCAGTTCTTGCTGATCAGGATGAAATTGCCGACAGTATTCAGATTTTGGGAAGGATGATGCGTTATTGTTTAAGATGGCGTGTGCACAGGGTTTCTCTTGAACAGGAAATCGATTACATCCGTTCCTACATTTACATTTTGAATATCCGCAATGATTATGTGATTACGCTTGATATAAATATTGATGAAAATCTTATGGACATAGAAATCCCAAAAATGACTTTGCAGCCTCTGATTGAAAATGCTTTTGTCCATGCCATTGAAATTGAAGAAAAAGATGCCTCCCTGCGAGTTTTTTCTGAACTTTCAGAAGATAAGAGCCGCGTTATTTTAAGTGTTCAGGATTTTGGTTGCGGTATGTCGCCGGAACAAGTTGAAGAAATTGAACGTTATTTACAGGCTGATGGTTACGAACGGGATTCAAAAGGTAGTATTGGATTAAAGAATATTCAGCAGCGACTGACAGTTTTTTACGGAGCTGATTACAGAATTAAAATAAAATCTAAGGTTGGAGAAGGAACAACTATAAGCGTTCCAATTCCATATAAAGAAATCGAAAAGGGTGAATCTGATAAATAAGATTTTCAGGGGGACGATATGATAGAGATTTTAATTGCCGATGATGAAAAATTAATCAGAGCTGGAATTGCAAAGATGATTTCAAAATCAATTGAAAATATTGAGCTTAAAATTGTCGAAGCAAAAAACGGACAGGAAGCCCTGGAAATCTGTAAGACTGATGAACCACAAGTTTTGATTACCGATATTCGTATGCCAATTATGGACGGTGTGGAGCTTATGAAAAATGTTTCTGCACTGGAAAATAAGCCTAAAATTATCGTTCTTAGTGGCTTTGATGATTTTGTTTATGCTAAATCTGCAATACAAAACGGAGCCTTGTCTTATATTCTAAAACCTGTTGATAAAACAGAGCTTATAAATGCCGTAGAACAGGCAATCACAGAGTTTAGAAAGACAGAAAAGCAAAAAACAGAAGATACTCTTAAAAATATAATTAATGATGGTCATGTGAGTGACGGTATTCAATTCTCTGATTCTGATTTTGTAAACGGATATTATTGTGTAAATATTCTTGGAAAAAACTGTAAAAAGACAGTTGCTCAGGTTTTGGAAAACGTAAATTATTATACACTTGAAATAAAAAAGCACTATGAAAGCATAATCATACCTAGAGAAGCAGAATATTTAATCAAATCTGATTTTTCTCTGGATACTTTTGCAATTGGAATCAGTTCTCTTTCAAATAATATTACATCCCTGCGTTTTTATAAAAAACAGGCCTTTATCGCCGTTTTGCAGTCATTCTTTTCTGAAAATAAAAAAGGTATTTTCAGATATGATGAAAGTGCTTTGACAGAACAAAGTGATTTAGACTTTACAAATCTTAATGATAAATGTGAACGTTGTTTTTCAAAGCTTTCTGTATCTAGTCCCGAAGAAATACAAAAGAGCATAAATGAGATATTTGTTTTTAAGGATTCTAATCAGAATATTTATGCAGAAGAGCTTTATTTTATTTACAACAAGATTACAGAAAATCTGATGGGCCGCTTTGCTATTTATACCCAGAACGATTTGTATCTGGATTTAAAATGCATAATGATTGAAAACATTCTTCAATGCAAAAATATTGCAGAATGGAAAAAGAATGTAACAGATTATGCAATTTATCTTTCTGAGCTGCTTAAAAAAGATAATGTTGAATATCCTTTTATTGACGAAGCCCTGGCTTATATAAAAAGCAATTTCAACAAAAACATAAACATGGCCATGGTTGCAAACGAAGTTTCGGTAAATTACACCTGGTTTTCCGAAAAGTTTAAGGAACACATAGGCATGAACTTTAATGAGTATATAAAAAAACTGCGCCTTGATGAAGCCTGCCGCTTACTTGAAAAAAATATCTACAAAGTTTACGAAGTTGCCGAACGCTCCGGTTTTGGCGACGTAAAATACTTTATGAAAACTTTCAAAGAAGCAACAGGTCTCACTCCAAGCGAGTGGAAGAAGCAGCATGTCTCTGAATAATGAATGGAGAGGTTTTGTTCTCTAATTAATTACTAAAATTATTCTCTAATTTTCTCTCTAAAACCGAAAATCTAACACCTTTCTGAAAATCAACTGTCTTTTATTCTCCTCCTGAACAAGTACAATAAAATTGCTGATTTTGTGGTTTGTCATGCAAACTGCAAATCGATACTTGGGGGTAAAAATGAAAAAACTTCATTTAATTTATTTATTTTTCAGTTTGATTTTTGTTTTTAATCTTACTTCATGTCTTACAATTCACGAAAAAAAGGTGGTTCCTGCTCCTTACGTGCCAGAACCATCTGCTTTTCAGGAAGTAGAAGTTGAAGATTCATTTAATATTTATTTTTCAACAGCAAGTCGTCCTGTAATTGACGGTAGCTTTGAAGATTGGGATGGGCTTGAAGGTATTCACACACGCACAATGGTTTACGGTGGTACATTCAATCCGGAAAGCGCAGACGGACTTTTTGTTTACAGAACCGACGGTCAATATCTTTATGTTTTTGCAGATATCAGCGATGAAGATGCCCGTACAAATCCTTACGAAATTGCACAAGCCTGGCGCGGTGATTCAATTGAATTGTTTTTTGGAACCGACACTTCTTCTCACAAGTTTTACAAAGCAAGTGATGTACGCGTAAGAATTGCTTCTAACAGTAAAACTGATATAAACGATGTAAAAGTAAGCTTTAATGATATTCTCACAGAAAATCCAGACATTCAGGTTGCCTTCGTATTTAATGACAGCGGCTACAAAGTAGAAGCAGCTCTCCCATTGGAAGACATGGGTGGTAAAAATCTTAAATTAAAAGATAAGGTTCGCGGCGACTTTCAGATTAACGATGCTGACGGCGGAAAAGAAAGAATCCGTTTAATTCACTGGCACAGCAAGGCAGACAATACTTACATGGACGCTTCATCCTGGGGTAACGGAAAAGTTGTTCCGCTCAAATAAGGCTGGTGCGGTATAGCAATTAAAAAGCGAAAGAAAGAGGTAAAAGAATGAAAAAAATAATATCAATAATTTTGGCTTTATTAGTTATTTCAAGCTCTGTTTTTGCTCAGAAAAAAACTGTAGTAACAGTAGAGCAGGATGAAAACGGCTGGAGACTTATTGATCGTGGAAATCCTGTTGAAGTAAAAGGCGTTGTATGGTCCTTTACTCCGATTGGTCAGACTCATACTTATGATTTATTTGCGCAGGATGAAGATTTTATCAGAAAGATGATTGATACGGATATGCCCCTTCTCAAAAAGATGGGCGTAAACACAATCCGCTGTTTTACAATGATTCCTCCAAAATGGGTTGATTACATTTACACAAAATACGGAATCTATTCGATTATCAATGATACTTTAGGACGTTACGGCGTTACTGTAAAAGGAACCTGGAATGCAAATACCGATTATTCAGATTTGTACACTCGCGAAGTTCTTATTGAGCAGGCACGTCAGACAGCAGAAAAATACAAGGATACAAAAGGCGTCCTCATGTATCTTTTTGGTAACGAAAGTAACTACGGACTTGTTTGGTCTTCTAATGAAATTGAAGATTTACCTACAGGTGAAAAAGACATTGTAAAAGCCGGCTATCTTTATGATTTGATGGAAAAAGCAATGGCAGCTTGTAAGGAAGTTGACCCTAATCGCCTGGTTGGAATTGTAAATGGTGATACACAGTATCTTGATTTGATTGCAAAACTTTGTCCTAGCCTTGATATTCTTGGTGTAAATGCATACCGCGGATATAAGTTCTACGATTCTTTCTACCAGAATGTTCAGGAAGTTTTGAATAAACCTATCGTATTTACCGAAGCTGGTGCAGATGCTTTCAATGATATTCTTATGCAGGAAGATCAGGTTGCCCAGATGAATTACCTTAAATCTCAGTGGGAAGAAATCTACAGACAGGCTTACGGTAAAGGAAACTGCCAGAATGTTCTTGGTGGCGTAGTTTTTGAATGGATGGATGAATGGTGGAAACGCTATCAGAATAAAAATCTTGAAGTACATGACGGAGCTTCCTGGTCTAGTTCTGCTTATGATGTTGACTACAAAGACGGCGTAAACAATATGTCTGAGGAATGGTTTGGTATTTGTGCCCAGAGTCCGCTTAAGGAAGATGGAATCAATATCCGTATTCCTCGTGCAAGTTATTACATGCTCAAAGATATCTGGAAGCTTTCTCTTTATGATTCAGAAACCTACGAAATTGACCAGACTTTTGACTTCCTTGAAGACGGTTTGTATTTAGCTCTTGGAAACGAAAAATCGCTCAAACAGACAATCCGCGAAAATAAAGTTGCAAGCATTTCACAGGCTGAATTAAATGTTGTTTCTACAACTCCTGTCTCAATTGATAAACTCAAGGAAAATGCAGATAGAAAGACAACTATAAAGAACGCAACCCGCTACGCAAACAGCAAAGGCGAAACACTTGAAACAAAAGTTGCGGCAGAAGGTCTTTTGGGCATTACTCTTAATCCTGTTGAAAATCTTACTGGTGATTTTGTTATTAAAGCCTGGACCGATGAACCTTTTACTAAGTTCCACAACAATTGGACAGGTTATTATGAAAATGAATTGAACTCAGTTGGTGGCGAAACTCACTTAAAATATGTTGACCTTTATTCAGGAAGCTTCAGCTACGATAATTCAGCCTTCACTTTGAACGGTTACTATCACACTGGACATGCAGGTTTTGAAGGAAAAGGAGATATCTTTAATATTTCTAAAGAAGCCTTTGATATTATCGGTTATGACACTTACGGTTCAAAAGCGCCAATTGCAGTTGAGTTTGTAGGAAAAAACACACTTGAAGGTCTTGAAGTTATTGGAGGACCAGAAATCTGGGGAGCAGCAAAACCACAGATTCAGGCAAATTATTTCAAATGGATTCCTTTTTCAAACGGAATTGTTGACGGAATTGTTTTGAATGCAACTTATGCAGAAGAGTTTGGACATTCAGAAAATATAAATCTTGACCCTTATAATGGTTTTGGTCCAGGAAGAAAAGCGTCTGTTTATTTTGAATCCTTCTTTAATCCTTGGCTTACTTTCAAAGCAGGTGGATTATTTGCCGGTTCAGAAAAACTTGGAGCAACTTATACAAAAGGCAACGGTCAGCTTGCAAAAATCACTTACGCAGATACTTTGGGTGGCTACGTTCAGATTGGTACAAATATGTTCCAGCATGCATACATTTATGCAAACGGTATTTACCGCGGTCTTGTTGCTCAGACAAACGCTCAGGCTGTAAGAGGCAGCTTCTTTACCGCAGATTCAGGTTCTGGCAACAGAATGGAAATGCAGGTTGGTGCAGATTTAGTTTATGGAAACTTTACTTTCAAACCTGTAATGCGCATGAGAAAGCCGCTTGAAAAAGCAATTGGTAGAAAACTTACTGCTGGTTCTCCATTTGTAGTTGATATGGGCAACAGACAGTGCGTTGAGTTTGAAGGTGTGTTCACTTATGACCCAGAGGGCGCAACTTGGTTCCACGAATGGAATAGCGATGATATTGAAGGTGCTCCTTTTGCCTTTAGCGTTATGGGGCTTTACCAACTTTTTGCTGGAAAGACGGATTCGCTTCCATTCAGAAGTTCAGATAAGGCTACTTATTCACGCAATGACGAAACTTCAGCGACAAAATACGCATGGTATGAAGGCGGTGCACTTCCTTTGCAGAACAATCTTTTCCAGGTTGGAACACGCATTGTATGTAATCCTACTGGAAACCTCAGAATTATCGGTAATGTTTATGGCGGACATCTTGGTGCAACAACAGGAGCTTATGTTTCTGCCGGAACCAGTGAGTTTGTAGACTTTGTTCGTGCAGAATTAGCCTTGCGTTATCGCAACTGGATTTTCCAGGGAGCTTTGGGCCTAAATGCCTGGGGTGAAGAAGAATGGTGGCGAAACTTTAATCAGACCTTCCCATTACAGTATTCACTTGATATAGCTTATGGATTTGATAAGCCTGCTTTTGGTGATGCAAAGAACCGTATTGGTATGAAAGTTCAGGGCTGTACATTCGGTGATCAAAGCTCAGATGCATATCTTTGTCTGCCAAATGGTCTTGAACTTTCCGGGGCAAATTATCTTGAAGCATCGCTTTACTTCAACATTGGACTTAAATAAAGGATTAACGAGGAAGATTAAAATGAAAAAAATATTAAAGGTGATGATTGCTATGGGCTCTGTTATGGCGCTTAGTTTTTTGACGACTTCATGCTTCTTTTTCAAGGTGGATGACGATGAAGCTGTAAATAAGGATGGTATGCAGCTTGTCTGGTCTGATGAGTTTGATTATACAGGTGTTCCAAATACGTCAAAGTGGAAATATCAGACAGGGAAAAGCGGCTGGGGAAATAATGAACTCCAAAATTACATTGATAATACTTCAAAGGCAGATACAGCAATTGTTGAGGACGGACATTTAAAAATCAAGGCCTATTACGACGGGAGCGAATGGAAGAGTGCGAGATTAAACACTAAACAGAGCTGGAAATATGGTTATATTGAAGCCCGCCTTAAAGTAACAGACAAAAGTGGAGCCTGGCCTGCATTTTGGATGATGCCAACAAACTTTGACGATAAAACTAATCCTTGGCCTAATTGCGGTGAAATTGACATCATGGAAAATGCTCCGTATGTATGTAAAAAACAGAATTATTGCTTTAGTACCTTGCATGCAAAAGGACATTCTGCTGGAGAGGGTGCAAGCATAGGTAATAAAACTTTTTCTGGTTCCTTAAAAGATGAATGGCATACCTTTGGCTTACAGTGGGACGAAACAAAGATAAGTGCTGTTTATGACGGTGAAGTTATGGGCACCTATTACAACGACGGAACTGGAAAAAAGAACTGGCCTTATAATACGGATTTTTACATCATTCTTAATCTTGCAATTGGTGGAAACTTGGGTGGAACTTCGGCTGCAGCTTCCTTGCAGGGCTCAGATGTAGAGTTTTTAGTTGATTACGTAAGGGTATACCAGTAATTTTTGCGCTTTTTTTGTGCGGATTGCACAAATATTTCTGAAAAAATCACACCTTAACGAAAACTCGCTGACTTTTAATTGCGGCCTTCTGGTGTGACAATAAAAACATAAAAAAGATGGAGGAAAAAAAATGAAAAAATCACTTGCAGCAATTTTTAGCCTTTTGATTTTATCTGCTGTTTTTTCTTTAACAGGATGTCTGGCAGATGCAGTTGCTGATGATGGTTCTGGTTATCCAGCCAGCGGAAGTGGAAGTAGCGGAACAGGTACAGGCTGGGCACTTTGTAAAGATAGTAGTTACGATATTTTTGATATGCAGGTTTGGAAAAATGATGGTAATGGAGCTGGTGTATTTAAACATGAAAATCAATCAGATTGTGGACGTTTTACAGCTGTAGATTTGGGTGGCGGTTGGTTTGGTGGTGGATTAGTCAGTTCTGATTCTTCGAAGTACATTGATTTTACTGGCGTTTCAAAAATGACATTTGAAATAAGAGGAACGATTCCTCCTAAAGCTATTTGTATTACTGTGCAAGGCAAAGACAAAACAACCTCAGCTGAGCACTTACTCCCGAAAAAAAAATCCTTGTCAGTGACAGCAGGATTAACAGAATTAAGTGAAACGGAATGGCAAAAAGTGACTTTTGATATTTCGGGAGCAGCAAAAGACAATGTTATTAATGCTTTTTGTATTATTGTAGCTGGAGATTTGGATGGAATCAAGATTCCAAACCTTTTTAAGGAAAACGACTACTTCGAAATCCGCAACCTTGATTGGGTAGATAGCGACGGAAACTCTGTAAAACTTAGTTTGAAATAAAAATTATATATTTCTTTTTCACGAGGAGGAAAAAAATGAAAAAGACTAAATTGTTTATGGCAACTGCTTTGCTTTTTGCGGCAAGTACATTATTTATTACTGGTTGTCAGCCTGAGGCAGAAAACCCTGATAATCCAGCAAGTCCACCTGTTATTGAAAATCCGGATCCACAACCAAATCCTGATCCAGACCCAGATCCAAAACCTGTAGAAGAAATTACTTTGGATTTGAGTACTTATTCTTACAGAAAGAACTTTGTAAGTACAACAGAAACTTTGAATATTGGAATTGGTGATTGGGGTGATGGAACTGACCGTAAACCAAACGAAGATGGTTCTTGGACATTGACTGCTTCTACTAGTATGTGGGGTGGTATTTCTGGTGTCGTTGCTCCTTTTACAGGTTTAAATGCCGGAGTAATTTCTCAGTATGATTACATTGCATTTACAGGTGATTTCTCTAATTTCACGATTAATGATACAGAAGACCCTGAAGTAGGAAATGCCGGTGTAAACATAAAAGTTCCAGACGTTCAGAAGAGATTTACTACAAAGAATAAAAATGCAGATGGAACAATAACTTATTATATCGCAACATCAGAGTTTGGCGAGGCTCCAAAAAGTGCAGTTGAGTTTGCAATCATCATTGGTGGTTCAGGTTCTATAAAATTGACAGAAGTTTATCTTGCTGCAAAAGAAAATCCTGTAAAACCAGTTTCTGCAATTACAATCGCTCCTGAAACAACAAGTGTTGCTGGTGGTGCAGCTGTTACATTCACAGTAAAAGATTCAAATCTTAATGATATAACTGCAAGCACAACATTTGCAATCGACGGTGAAGATGCTACAGGTTCTACTATTGCTGCTAACGTTCTTACAGCTGGAAATGCAAGCGGAACAGTAACAGTAAAAGCAACTTATACTTGTGATGATGGTACATTCACAGCAACAGCTACAGTTTCTGTTGCTGCAGGATTAACAAATCTTGTAACAACAGTTGGTCTTGAAAGAGTATACCTTGGACCTGGATGGAATGCACTTCTTCAGGATGTAACAGAATTAGCAGCTGCAGCTGAATATCTTACAATTGAAAACAATGTTGCAACATATAAATTGCCAGCAGGACTAGGTGAACAGTGGCAGGCCCAGTTAAAACTTTCAACAGATGCTAAATTGACAGAAGGACAGAAATGGTATTTTGCATGCAAACTTTCTGGAATCAGTGGAAACTACACTCTTAAATTGAATGATACAGAAGAATTAGTTCCAATGTTCAACAACGTAGCCTTTACAGACGGTGAAACAATTCATTGCTCAGGAACATCTCCTAGAGATTTTGAAAATATATCTTTAATGTTTGACTTTGGTACTTGTCCAGAAGGTGTGTTAACAATCTCCGACATACTTTTCGCAATTACCGAATAGAACACTTTCACAAAATTCCTTCATAATGGCTTTTGAGAGTCCGGGATGTCATCTCGGGCTCTCTTTCTATTAATTTGCATTTTTCTTTTGCTTTTTTGCTGTAACCATGTATACTTTATGTAGTTTTCAGTCAGACTTATTTACAAATGACAATTTTACCTTATTAAGGAGGCATGACTATGAAAAAAAGATTTTTAGCAATAATGGCCTGTTTTATTATAGGTACGGTTTGTGTAAGTGCACAAGAAAACTTAGATGAAGAGTCTTCTGGAATTGAATATGGTATCAATTTTGGTGCAGGTGTAGAAACAAGTTTTATTCTTAAGCCTTATCTTTACGAAAGCACTTCTTTTATGATTAAACCTACAGAAAACTTTAGTGCTGATTTGGGGCTTAGGGTTCTTTTTAACACGCTGAAATCAAGTAAAGAACCTTTTATGTACCTGTTGCCAACATTCACAATTACATTCCATCATTTTTATCTGGGTGGCGGCGCTTTTATTGATTTTACAGCTTCTAATTCAGAAGAAAATACTAATTCAATTGTTTCATGGCAGGTTAGGGCAGGTGCTGTATTTGGCAACTGGGATTGGGGTCCTGGAATAGGAAATGTTGATATTGGACTTTCTTTCTCGCCGACAGTAGTTATTGCAGAATCTTCTGAATCTGATAACGAAGCTGATGCCGCACTTGGCGCTGCAATTGGTTCAATTTTCCTGACAATATTTAATATTGTAAAACTTAATGTCGGCGTTACTTGGTTTTTACCTTTCTAAAAGCTTTTAAAACGCAGACCAACCTTTAGATTCTATGCCTTCAATCCATTTGGAGGCATATTTTTTTGCGCCTTCTAAATCGTGGTCCCGGTAGTTTCCACATTCTTTTTCGGTAGCAGCTGGAACAGGCTTATCCCAAACTGCAACTTTTTTAAGAACATTCAGCAGGTGGTTTGCAACGTATTCTTCATCATGATCGCCCCAGATTGTAAAATAAAAGCCTGTTCTACAACCCATAGGTGAAAAATCAATGATTCCGTCCATTTCATCACGAATATATTCAGCAATCAGGTGTTCCAGGGTATGAATTGTGCCTGTAGACATAAACTCCTGATTCGGCTGACAAAAACGGATATCAAACTTTGTAACGATGTCACCTTTTTCACCAACTTTTTTAGAAGCAAGTCTTACAAAAGGGGCCTTTACCTTTGTATGATCAAGATTAAAACTATCTACATTATATTTTTTCATAATTTATCCTTAGAAACTTAGTTCTTTTATAAAGTGTTTTACCAGCTCTGCACTCATATTTGCACATACGTCTTCATTAAAAGAATATGTGCTTTTTACAGTATCATCTGCCATATCAGACATACAGCGTATAATTACAAAAGGAACTTTATTAACACTACAGGCATGGGCAATTGCACAACCTTCCATTTCAACACACAGGGGCGAAAAATTGCTTTTAATAAAATCTTTTTTTTCACCAGCCGAAATAAATTGGTCACCAGAAGCAATCAAGCCTTTTACAATTTTGTGTTCTTTTGAAATCTCTGTATGATTAAAGGCATTAACAATTCCTTCTGCCATTTTTTCATCAGCAGTAAACTGTTCTGGGAGTCCTGGAACCTGTCCAAGCTTATAGCCAAAAGCAGTTGTATCAAAATCGTGATAAACGGCACTTGTAGAAACTACAAAATCAAAAATACCAAGAGAAGCTCCCGTAGCACCTGCAATTCCTGTATTAATCACTTTTGTGGCACCAAATTTTAAAATTAAAATCTGTGCACATAAGGCTGCATTTACCTTACCGATTCCGCTTTTTACGACAACCAGATTTTTTCCATACAACTCGCCTTTATAAAAAGTAAGATTGCAATATTCTGTTTTTTCTACGGAAGAAAGAGCTTTTTGCAAGGCATTTACCTCGCTTTCCATTGCTCCAATAATTCCAATCACTTCTTTCATTTATCGCTTTAACCTTTGCTCGCGTTTTTCTTTTGGCTCTTTTGTATAATGAACCAAAACATCTTCCATAAGCTTGTCTTCCAGTTTGAACTTTTTAATTACAAAAGTAACTAATTTTTTGTAAATAAAGAAGCCAAGGGCAAGTCCACCAAAGAAAACCAGAATCATAAAAATAGTCATAATAGTGTCATAAACTTTGCCTTCAATATGGATTACTTTTGTAAAGAGAAAAGCAACACCAACTAAAAGCAGAAGCATTATAATCAGTGTTTCAATGATTTCTACAATACAGGCAACTGTCATAAAAATTGCAGAAAACTGCTTCTTTTTTCTATACTCAATTTTAGCCTTCTTTTCGCGTTCTTTTTCTGCCTGCTCGTAAGGGGTCATTTCTTCTTCAATCATTATTTTACTTCCTCACTATTTTTTTCGCCTGATTTATTATTTTTGGCCTTTGATTCTTTTATAATTGTGATGATAAATGAAATAATCAAAAGGATTCCGCATACAACTACAGCAGAATCAGCCGCATTGAAGGTTGGCCAGCGGTCAAAACCAAAAAGGCCGTAGAACTTTACGTCAATAAAATCTACAACGCCAGCTGGTCTGAAAATACGGTCAATGATATTTCCAAAGCCACCGCCTACAATTCCGCAGATTGCCCATCGCTGTAATTTTGTAAAGTCGTTATTTCTAAAATAAATTACAATTACAAGAACTAAAACTACAACAGGAACAATAGAAAAAAGTATACGTCTTACGCTGTATGAAAGGCCTGCACCAACACTGAATGCAACTCCGGGATTACGAACATGTATTATTCTTAAAAAATCTCCGAAAAATTGTGTGCCGATTGTGTTCATGGGGATAAAGCGTACAACCAGCATTTTAGTAATTTGATCTAAAACAATTACAATAATTGTCAAAGCAAGGGGTAATAATTTTGATTTTAAAGTCTTATCGAATTCCATATATTAAATATACCAAAAAATGCGTAGTGTTTAAAGGAGAAAGCAAAAACTAGCAAAAACTAGAAGCCGGTTGGCAGGTCTATAAAGACACATTCTATGCCTAATTCTTTTTCCACCTTTTCTTTTACAAGGGAAACTCCCATAGTTTCGGTTTCGTAGTGACCGCCTGCGATTACATTGATTTTCATTTCTTCGGCTGTGTGATACTGCTCGTGATTGAACTCGCCGGTAATAAAGCAGTCTAAACCTTCTGAAATTGCAGTTTCTACATCTTCGCTGGCTCCACCTGACACAATTCCAATGGTTTTTATCTCTTTTTTACCGAATCTGAGGACTGCACAAGGCATTTTGCCAATACGCATTACTTTTTCGGATATCATGTCTATTGTCAAAGGCTCAGGTAATTCACCCTTTACCCCGATTGTCATACCTTTCCAAGTTCCAAATGGTTCAAGATTTGTAAGGCCTAATCTTGAAGCTAGACCATAGTTGTTTCCATAAGGATTATTTGCATCCAGCGGAATATGATAAGCACACAAGGCCATATCTTTATTAATAAGAGTTGAAACTCGCTTGTACAAAGCTTCTGTTATTGGCTGGCAATGTCCCCAGAAAAGACCGTGATGAACAAATAAAAGGTCTGCGCCAAGTTCTGCGGCTATTTTTTCGGTTGCTTCGCAGGCATCTACGGCAAAAGCAATCTTTTTTATTTCTTTTTTGTCAGGTTCACTGTTTTCTACCTGGATTCCGTTGATTGCAATATCATTGGCATAATTTTCCTTTTTAAGGAAGCTATTAAAATAATTGTCCAATTCCCTCAATGTCATCTTCTTTTGTCTCCTTTAATTCTTTGATTTTTTGTATTTCGTAATCTGTATCATCTACAATCATATTAATAATTTTACCCTTTGTATCGCGCTTGATTCCAAGAATACGGGCAAGCAGGGGTTCTGTCTGACTGATAAAGCCGTAACCGTCACTTTTATATTCAGGAATGGAATTAAGCAGCAGATAACCGGCTATAAGCTCTTCATTTTTCTTTGCAAAATATTCTGTTGCAGTACTTCCCATTTCATCAGATATGATGAAAAATTTAACCTTGTCAGAATAGTTTTCCTGCTGAGTATAATACTCTTTGAGCATAGGGAGTAAAGCTTCAAGTTCGCTTGTTGTATTATATGTATATTTTGTATTGTCCAGAGCATATTCCTGAGGATAAAAAAGACTTTTAGTTATCATAGCCGCTCTTCTGTAAAAACGGGCTTCTGCTTTTATTCCAAGCCATTTTATATCATCAGTGTAAATGTCTGCGGAACAAATACTATAACCTTTTGAAGCAAGCAACTGGAGATAGTTTTTGCTGTATTCTGTTTCGCTGCGTTTGTCTGCAAGATAAAGAATTACTAAATCTTCTTGTTCTGTTGAAAGAGTAGAATCAGCTGCATCAGTTTCAACGGAAACAGCGGGCGTGAATTCGTGCAAAACCATATTTGTGCGTCCAAAAACTGTTTTTTCTGTAAAACCAGAACGAATACTGCCTTCGTAATAGGAGGTTTTTTCATTTATATTCAGTTTTTTGTTATTGTAATTAATTGGATAAAAAATAATCAGTATAACTATTCCGCCAATTGACAAAATACTGGTTATAATTGTCCAGAAAAGCATAAGAAAACTGTAATGGTCTATATAGAGGTTTTCTGAATATCTGAAAAGAGCATGAAAGTTTGAGAGAAGTACCAGTATAGAAAGAATAAGAGCGTAAAGATTATAAATATCAAGTCCCCAGGCCAGAATATGCAGAAGAACAAGAAAAAGGGACAGAGGAGCTAAAATAACCAAGGCATCCCTTTTTTCGTGACGTACAT
The DNA here is from genome assembly GCA_902802305.1 of uncultured Spirochaetaceae bacterium. Classification (GTDB taxonomy): domain Bacteria; phylum Spirochaetota; class Spirochaetia; order Treponematales; family Treponemataceae; genus Treponema_D. The sequence goes on along the minus strand of CADCLG010000002.1, from coordinate 43,671 downwards.
AAAGAACACGGCTGTTTGTCAGAAACAAGAGGAAAAAGATTAGCAGTTCACCAATTACTCGCATTTTTTATAGACCTTTTATACTTTTTATTATTGTTTATTTTGATGATTCTAAGGATTCAGCATAGGATTCTGCTGCTTCAAGAACACCATAATATGCAGGTTTAAGATTATATTCTTCATCCAGCAAAAGTGGATATTGTTTATGGCCTTTATACTGATCCATATCATCCAGCCAGGTGCCGGCATCAGAAAGACCCCAGATTGTAACACCCATGATTCCGTGTTTATCTTCTGTTTTGCGGTTGGCAAGGAACATTTTAAAGTATTCTTTATATTTTGACTTTAACATTACTGAACTGTATGGCTTTGAACCGTTTGCAATATCCAATTCAGTTATCTGAACATCTACATCATGCTCAAGGAACTTTTTAACTGCATCTTCAAAAGAATTGGTACCGGTAACTTTAGGAGAAGTCATAGATACGTGAGACTGCATTCCTACTGCATTTATTCTTGCATCTGGGGTAGCCTTAATTTGCTCAACAAGATTGCAGATGGCATTGCATTTTCCTGGGTTGTAGCAATTGTAATCATTATAAATTAAAAGAACATCTTTTGGCGCATAAGTGTTTGCATAACGGAAAGCATTGATAATAAACTCTTCGCTGCCATAAACACGGAACCAGTCGCTATCCTGTCTGAGCCACTTTTGACTTCCTGCATTGTCTGCAACTGCTTCGTTTACAACATCCCACATTGTAACAATATGTTCTTTACAACCAATTTTCTTTTCAAAATCATAGACATAATTCATTACGGATTTTATATACCATTCCAAGCGTGCATTCATGGTTGCCTTGTCTACATAATCATTTTTTTCGTTATAATCAACTTTAAAGAACCATTTTGGTGTTTGAGAATGCCATACCAGAACGTGTCCGCGGATTTTTACTCCCATCTGACTTGCAAGGAATAAAATCTCTTTTGCTGAACCAAAGCTTGGCATTCCCATTGGAACTTTGTAGGTATTTCCGTCTTCTGCAAGAAAATCTTCAAGGTTGGATGGTTTCTGCCAGTTAAAGATAAAGTCCGGTTTGAACTCGTTGCCAAGTGTGATGTAATTTACTATTTTTGGAAGATTTTCCTGAACTTCAGGATTTTTCAAGTCTGCACGGTATTCGCAGGCTAATCCAAAGTAATCAAAATAATCCTTGTAGGCTTCATAGAGACTAGGGGCTTGAGACCAGTTTACTGGAGCGGCTTTTGCTGCACTTACTCCGTCACCAGTAAGTTTAATTTGAAGGTTTTTGATATAAAAAACAAGATTTTCTTTTGTAAGTCCTGAACCTGAAATATAGAGGGATTTGTTTTCGCCAAGAGGGATTGCAAGATCACCCTTGAGACTGGTCCATTCATCAGATTTTACCTTTTTGTAGGCAACTTCTGGAAAACCGGCATTCATATCATTAATTACCCAGCTGATTTCATTTGTTCCTTTCTGGCTGTCAACAATTTTTATATCGCAGCTGAAGTTGAGATAAACTTCCTGATTGCCGAATGCGGATAAATCAACTGTAACAGGATTGTTCTTTTTTACCTTACTGCCTGTTATGACTGTAACATTGTCAAAACCATCAACCTTCTGCTTGAACTTAACAGAAGCATCTTTATCGACATTAAGAATATTTACTGAGCCGTCTCCGTTGTCTCTAATATTTGCATTTTTGGGAGCCGCATAAATTGCAGAAATAGAAATAAAAAGTGAAAAAAGGATAACAGATATTTTTTTCATAAAACCTCCAGAATATTTCAACTGTAAAACAATCTTAAAGAGAAATTATAACACAGAATGTTAATTTTTATAAATCAGATTTTTTCGGGATTTTTTTTGGGATTTTTCTCGTGAGTTTTTTTGTTGAGGCCACTGATTTTGCTGAAGATTTTTTCCAGATACTGAACCTCACTTTCGGACATGCTGGCACGTGAGAGAATACTGCGCCAGAAGTTTTCCATTTCTTCCCTTCCTGGCATTTTGAAAAAACCAATTTCTTTAAGATTATCTGTAATTGTTTTTACGGTTGAATCTATGCGTTCCAGAGAAAGGGATTGGTAGCTTTTTACGGCCTTGTTATGGGCAGCAAGATTTTCGCGGAAAAGATGATAGCAGATAATTTGAACTGCATGGGAAAGATTCAGAGAGCCAAAATCATCACTTGAAGGAATTGTAACGCCAACTGTACATTGTGAAAGCTGGTCGTCGGTAAGGCCAGTGCGCTCATTGCCAAAGATTACGGCAACTTTTGAATCTGTGTTTCTTGTTTCAGTGCCTGTTATTTCTGAGGCTTTTTGGGCAAACTCTTCTGGGAGATAAAGTTTACCGCGTTTTTTTCCACGACGGCGGGTAGTTCCGGCGCTTATGCTGCAATCTTTTGTTGCTTCTATTATTGAATTATAGAAGTGCGCATTATCAAAAATATAACCTGCATGGATTGCAAGAACGTGAATGTGTTCGATGTCGTAATCATCACGATTGCCGACAATTCTAAGCTCTTTAATATCATTATTTGCCATTGCCCGACAGACTGCCCCGATATTGCGGCTTTCGTCCGGGTGGTCAAGGATAATGACTATATTTTTAAGATTCATTTTTTTTAACTCCGTGTGTATGGGTGGTGTGTGGTGCTTGCTGGAATTATCGGAAGGAGATAATGAAAATCCATATAAAAACCATTACCGCAGCCATTTTTATTCCTACACCGCACAAAAAGCCTAAAAATGCTCCCCATGCTGATTTTACAGATGCTTTGAAATCTCCAGATGTACTGATTAATTCACCTATTAAAGCACCTAAAAATGGCCCGAAAATAATTCCTGGTGGTCCGACAAAAAATCCTATTATAAGTCCGATTGTGGAACCGGTTGTAGCTGCCTTGCTGCCACCTCTTTTATTGGTCATGTAAACCGGCAGAATGTTATCTAAAATAGAAACTACAAGGGCAACTACTCCCGTTATTATCAGGCAGATTATCGAAATCTTATTGTAGGAAGAAAAATAGGAAACAAGCAACCCCAGCCATGCTAAAGGAGCTCCCGGTAAAACAGGAATAAAGGTTCCAAGAAATCCGACTGCCAGCAGAATACCTGCTATGATTGTTAGTAATAAACTTGTATCCATATAAATCCTTATTTTGTTGTAGATGTTACTCGGTATACACCAGTTGGACCATTTTTAAGGTAATTTCTTATTTCTTCTGCAACTTTATGTTTTGCAGTTTCATTTGTCTGGAAAACTGCATCTCCAAAAGGTGGAAGTGCTCCGTCTCTACAGGCTGCAACTAAAAATCTTACATCGCTTGACTGGCGGTCATAAACCTTGGAGCTTCTGTTTACTGGTCCTAGCTTTATTTTTTGGCAGAGTGCTTCCTGCGTAGTGTCTTCTGCAAAAATATAAAGGGCATTATCAAATAATTTTTGATTGGTCAATTTTACGGCAACAACTGTTGGTGCAATTACTCCGTGAGAAATATCAACAGAGAATACCGGCATTCTGTCTACGTCCATTTCTGTGACATTTTTGTATGGCATGGTTCTATGAATAGAAAGTGGTGTAAATAAAATGGCAATTTGTTTTACGTCCATAAAGGCTTCTACGTCAACTTGAGTTCCCCTGTACCAGTTTGGATGAACTAATCCTTCTTCCTGCCAGTTACGAAGCATGTCCAGAATAGCCCGCAAGGTGAAGGAATCCTGTTTTTTTCCACTTTTTGAGAGTTCAAAATCCAGGGTTTGGGCAAGGGAAGGGCGTTTTGTAAAGTTGCTGATGAGTTCATTATAGCTGGCTGTTCCTCCAAAGGCTTCTACAAATCCTCCGATAAGGGCAAGCAGTGTGTCATCATTTCCACCGGCACAGAAGAATGGAGTAAAAGTATAGCTGCGCATTTTTTTTAGGTAGGATTCAAGTTCAACAATGTTTTGTGGAAAATCCAGCCCGGCATCTGTTTTTGCTTTTCGGTAATAATCAAACTCATAATGGTCAATGATTATAGGAAGGGCTTTTTCTGCTTTTCGCCTTAGGGATGTTGGCATTTGAGATGTAATTCCTTCAGGAAGTGGCTCTGAATATTTTTCAAGTTTACTTACTGCTGAACCATTCCATGAGAAAAACAAATCGTATTTTTTTGCTATTTTTCTGGCGTCAAATTGTTCTTCGGAAATATCGGTGAAGGTAATTTTTCCGTCATAAGATTGTGAAACATAGTTTTCCAGTTCTTTTTTTACTAAATCGGAAAGCTTATAAAATGCTACATCAAGATTTTTGGATTTTTCTTTTTGGATGTAAAGACCTGCTGCAATTCCTGCTCCAATTCCAATTATCATAATGGATAGAATTATTATCAGGGCTGCCTTATTAATCTTTTTTTTCGTTTTATTTCCCTTTTTGGGGGTAGATTTTTTTGTTTCTTTACTCATAATACCTCTAATTTAATGCCATACTGTATTATAACTCATAATCCAATTATATTCCAAAGAAAATGCTGTCTTCTGTGATTTGTTCATTTTTATTGATTGCAACTGCACGATTTACGCAATTTTGAAGCTGACGGACATTGCCTGGCCAGGAATAGTCTTCCAGTTTACGAAGGGCTGTAGGTGAGAAATATTTTTTGTTCTTTTCTGCAAGGTTTTGTGCAATTATTGCTATGTCGCAGCGGTGTTCACGAAGGGGCGGGATTATGATTACGTTTGCAAATATTCTGTAAAATAATTCTTTTCGGAACAGGCCTTTTTTCATCTTTTCTTCAAGATTGTCGTTTGTTGCAAAAATAAGACGGGTGTCTACTTTTTTGGGAGTTGAGCTTCCTACGCTGTATATAAGGCCTGAATCGATGAACATATAAAGCTTTGATTGTAATTCAAGACTGGCTAATCCTATTTCATCAATAAAAAGAGTGCCGCCTTCTGCATTTTGAACAAATCCTTTTGTTACTTTTGCATCTGTAAAAGCTCCGTCTTCGGTTCCAAAAAGGGAGGTGTCTGCAAAATGACCTACAATATTCGAGCAGTTGATTGGAATATAAGGTTTTTTGTTTCTTGATGAAAGAAGATGAATAAATTCAGCTGTTGTGGTTTTGCCGGTTCCGCTTTCTCCAAGTAATAGGACAGGATTATCATTTTGTGAATAGCAGATAATTCGATTACGGACATTTTTCATTGCATCGGAATCACCGAGAATAGTCTGTTTGATGATTTCTTCTTCTTTGCTTATATTTCCATAAACAGGTAGTACGCTTCTTCTGCTGTAACTTTCATCTTTATTTTCATAAACAATATAATTTATGATGTTTTTGAAAATTCTTGGATTGCAGGGATAAGGAATTATATTTTTAGTGATTGAAAAAATATTGTTGCGCAATTTGTCAGAGACTGTATTTGAAATCAGGAATACAACTTTCTGGATTTTTGGATTGAGTTTGTTGTTTATGTCCAGAAGACAGTTGCTTTCATTTGGAGCCGCAGAGGATGCATCATACAAAATGATTGGATAAAGGTTTAAATTACAATTTGATAAATCTGGGGTAACTTCAATCTGAAGAGATTCTGGTAAATTCCGCTTACAATAGACAATAACGTCCTGCCGTGAAGAAACAAGCAGTGCTTTAGAATAGAATTCTGACGTCATGTTTTCTCCAAACTTTTTAAAATTTTACTTAATTCTCCTACTTTTTAAATATTCTATACCAAAGCAGAATAAACTTATACTTTAAAAATGGGAAAATCAGGAAAATTTTGAAGGGATTGTGAAGAATTTCTACGAAAATTTCGTTTCCTTTGTCGAAGGTTTTTTCCTTTATGCGTTTTACGCGTTCAGAAAAGATACCGAACACATCGCGGTAATAAAGGAATATGCTTGAAGAAAAGCGGTTTCGGCGGCGATAGGCCCAACAGTTTTTTTCTTTGATACCATCGCTTATTAAAACTAAAGACGGCTGGGCTTTAAAAATTGCCTGAACTATATCGCCTTCTATTTCTTTTGAAAAATATCCTACATAACGGCCAACGATTTTTAAGTTTGGGAAAGTATCGCGGACATTTGCAGTTGCTTTTTGCAGGGTTTTTGCGTGTGAGCCCAGCATGTAAAGACTTTTGTAATGAGAATCAAGGATTGTAAGGATTTGTATTATAGCTTTGAAGGGGTTGTAGCGAACTGGCACATTCTTTTTAAGAAAACGGGCGCCTTTTAATATGCTTTTTGAAATTGGAAGAATTAAATCGGCACTTTTAATGCAGTCTGCAAAATCTCCACGGCGGCGGGCTTTTAATAAATCCCAAATTGAAAGAAAAATAATCTGCTTTGTTCCCGGTTTTGCGAGAATCTCCAGGATTTCGTTTTCAAGATTTTCGGGCTGGCAAATATCAACTGGTACACCAATTAAATTAATTCTTTCAATCGCCATGTTTAATTCCTTTTTTTTGATTTTATTAACTTCGGGCAACCTGGACAGCGGCAATGCCATATAAAGCTGCTGTTTCACACCTTAATATATTTACGGAAAAATGTACTGGAATAAAAAGACCTTTTTTTGTCAAAAGTTCAATTTCATTCGGGCTGATTCCACCTTCACACCCGCAGGCAATTCCAATTTTTTTTGCATGAGGATTTGTTTTGAGTAATTCAGCAGTTGAAGTCCCTTCCTCCACCTGCCGCTCATACAAAACAAAAGCGACATCCCTCTCGTACCGCCCGAGCGCCTCACCCAAGGTCATCGCTTCTGTAACTACCGTCTCAACCGGCGATCCACTCTGCTGACGCGCTTCACGAATTATCTTTTCAAGCCTGTCCTTTTTATTTCCCTGCAAAGCCAAGAGGCTGCTTTTTTCGGAATATTCGCCGATTACCGGAACAATAGTTTTTACCCCACATTCCGTTGCCTGTCGTACAATCTGCTCAAATTTCTGAGGCTTGGGAATAAACTGGAAAAGGATGTATTCCTGAGACAAGTAAGCAACTTCTGACTGAATTTCATCCGCCTGAACACCACGGGTTACAGTTCCACGCGTTACAGAACCAACAGAAGCACTGGAAGAAGCATTAGCGCATATCTGCAAAAGAATTTTTTTAGATTTGTCATTAACCGCAGCAACCGTAGAATTTTGCAAAGTTCCATCCAAAAGCCGCAAATTTATCATATCGCCGCTTTTTACCCGCAAAACCTGCCGCAGGTATTTAAAATCGCTGCCTTCTACACTGACAATGCCTTTTTTATCCGGCATTTTATCTAAAATTAACTGTCGCATTTGCTCTCATCTACTGAATTTATTCCGCAGCCTGTTTTGAAGCGTCTATTGCAGAATCTTCTACAGCTTCCTGAAGCTCCTTCAAGGTTTTTGTATTTTTAATTAAAGCGTCAAAATCCTTGCTTTTTACAATTTTTAATGCTTCATTAAGCTGCAAATCAAAATCCAAATCATAAAGAACATTAGCTTTAGTTCTCTGAACCTGAATACGAATCATACGTCGCAACAGGCGCAAATCCAGCGGATATTCTTTAGCGATTTTTTCGGCTTCTAGAGCGATTGCCCCTTCACTCAAATTTGGATTTTTTTCTACAAGAGTAGAAATAAGATTGGAATTTACTAATTTTACGTAAATTTCTTCTTCCTCTGGAGTCATTTTTTCAAGATTTTTGATTTCCAAATCAGGCGGAATACCAATTTTATCAATATTTACATCACTTGGCGTATAATAACGGGCCATTGTGATTTTCATTCCATCAATATTGCTCAATGGAATTACTTGCTGAACCGAACCTTTTCCGTAAGTGCGCTCACCAACAAGATAAGCCAGATGATAATCCTTCAAAGCCCCGGAAAGAATCTCGGAAGCACTTGCTGAACCACGATTTATAAGAACTACAATCGGAAGGTTCTTTTTTACAGTTGTTTTTGCCGCAGTCGAAGTAAATTCCTGATTTTCAAAAGCAAGTCGGCTCTTGGTAGAAACAATCACACCTTCATCAATAAATTTATCTGCAACATCAGCAACACTTGTTATAAGTCCGCCCGGATTATCGCGCAAGTCAATAATCATTCCTGTGTAATTATTTTCTTCAAAGAAATTGAGCGCGTCCTGCAGCCGATTAGGCGTCTCAGGAGTAAATTCAATCAGTCTAACATAACCAATCGAACTATCTTCAATCATTCCATATTTTGCAGTTGGAACCTCAATCAGCGCGCGAATGATTTTTACATCAAAACGCATATTTGTTCCGCGAAGAATAGAAAGTGTGACAGGCGTACCAACCTCGCCGCGAAGTTTTCCCAAAGCTTCGTTCATGGTAAGGTCTGGAGTTGGAGTTCCGTCAATCGCAACAATATAATCTCCCGCCTGAATGCCAGCCTTTGCGCCTGGAGTGTCTTCCATTGGGGAAGCGACTTCTACATAAGCAGGTTTTTCCGGAGTAGATTCAAGTGCCTTTGTTATAGAAAGACCAATACCACCAAAAGAGCCCGCTGTAGTATCATTCAAATCACGCATTGCATTAGGGTCAAGATAAAGCGTATAAGGATCGCCAATCGAATCCAGCATACCTTTTATTGCGCCTTCATATAAAATCTTTGGATCAATTTCATCAACATAATTCTGTAAAACAAAATCAAAAACAGAATTAAGTTTTTTCATATATTGAAAGGCAGAAGCTTTTTCATCCTGCCTGGAAGCTGCAAAACAAGATGAATTGAAAAAAAGTGTAATAGCTACAGTTGAAACGAGAAAAAGTCTCTTTTTGAATGAAATTTTAAATCTATTCATAGCGCTCATTTTACTTCACTCCCTTTAAAAAATCTACTATTGATTGTATAATTAAACTTATGGCACAGATAATTCCAGTAGCAAGCGGAAAAGGCGGAGTTGGAAAGAGCCTTCTTTCTGCAAACTTAGCAATCGCCCTTGGACAGCAGGGCAAACGGGTAGTATTAGTTGATTTGGATTTGGGAGCTTCAAACCTTCATCTTGTTATAGGACAACATCCTGGTTCAGCAAGTCTGGGTTCCTGGTTCACCGAAAAAACACAATTTAAAGACATCATTCAGCCAACTGATTATAAGAACGTAAGTTTTATAGCCGGCGACAGTCAGATTCCTGATTTGACCTCTCTCAAGCATGCCCAGAAAATAAAACTCATACGTAACCTTAAAAATATTGATACGGATTATCTTATTCTTGACCTTGGAGCAGGAACCCATCAGTTTATTCTTGATATGTTCCTGCTTTCGCCTCAGGGAATTATTGTTTCCGCACCGGCAGTTACAGCAACCCTGAACGGATATCTTTTCTTAAAAAATGCCGTTTTCCGCCTGCTTTACACAACATATAAAAAGAATACACCTGGCCGCGAGCTTCTAGATAATCTAAAAAAGAACTCTGCTTCCATGCAAAAACTTTACATTCCTCAGCTGGTTCAAGCTCTGGGACGTGTTGACCGCGAAAACACCCATCTTTTTATTACAAGAATGCAGCAATTCAGACCTCGCCTTGTAATGAATATGATTGAAAATCCAAACGATGCCAACAAAGCCCAGCGAATCAAAACTTCCTGCAACCAGTACCTTGGTCTTGAAGTAGATTTCCTTGGAATTATGTACCGCGATATGCTTCAGGATAAGGCCCTTGCCTCCCAGTTGCCTCTGGTTGTTTACAAACCACAGTCAGTTCTTGGACAGGCCGTTTACAGAATTGCAGACAAAGTTATAGAAACTCCGCCACGCACTTTTGATGAAGACTTTAATCCGGAATATTTTAATAACGATACCTTTATCTCTGCCGAAGAAGAAGCCAATAACGATTACGATTTCAAGCTTTCCGGAATTGATGATTTAGTTGCTGGCGGTGAACTTTCCATTGGCGAACTTGCCGAAATGATTAAAACCCAGCAGTATGAACTGGTTCAACTCAAAAAGGAAAACCAGCTTCTTAAGGCAAAAATTATTAAAGCCGCCGCAATGGGCTTCAAAGTTTGATAAGCAGCTGAACATTGCTTTTTTGCAGTTTGCAAAACAAACTGCAAATTGATACTAAGGAGAAAAAAATGTTTTTATATATTAACTATCCGTCCTGGATTCACCCGGAGATTTTTCCAGGCGTAAAGTTTTTAGGACTTTTGCGCTGGTACGGCCTTATGTACGCCGTAGCCTTTGGAATTGCATATTTTATTTTGCGTAAAGTTGCAAACGAAGGTGCCCTTGATTCAGATAATTACAAAATCACCGAAGATGACTTGTTCGGCTTTTTAGCAACAGGCATTTTATGGCTTTTGATTGGCGCTCGTGTTGGTTCAACCCTTATTTACGATACAAGCGGAACCTACTGGCGAAAACCCTGGCTTATTTTCTGGCCTTTCCAAAACGGACACTTTACCGGATTTACCGGCATGTCATATCACGGTGGCTTTATCGGTGGATTACTGGGAATGATTATCTGGTGCAAAAGACACAAACAGTCACCTGCTAAATGGATAGATGCAATGGTTTGTGCAATTCCGCTGGGATACATTTTTGGAAGAATCGGCAACTTTATGAACGGCGAACTCTACGGAAGAATTACAAGTATGCCATGGGGAATTGTTTTTCCAGGTGCAGAAAAGTTTTCTTCATCCCTGCCATGGGTTCAGGCTTTTGCAGAAAAAATTGGAATGGACATTTCATCAATAAGAATGGTAAATCTTCCCCGCCACCCAAGTCAGTTGTACGAGTCATTCTTTGAAGGATTAGTTTTGTGGCTTGTAATCTGGTTCTGTCGCAAGCACAAAAAGTTTGACGGAATGTTAGCCTGCATTTACACCGGCGGTTATGGTTTTGTACGCTTTTTTATTGAATATTTCCGCGAACCAGATGCAGATTTAGGCTTTAGAATTGGTGATAAAACTGCCAATGTCTACGAAAACGTTTCGCTTCTTAATTTTTCAACCGGTCAGATTTTGTGTTTTTTAATGATTGTTGGCTCAATAACGGTAGCAAGTATTCTGGCAGTAAAAGCAAAAAAACAGAATAAAAAATAATTCACGGGCTCACGAACCCTAATTTAAAAAAAAAAAAGTTGGGTGATTTTTTCACCCAACTCGTATTTCTTTTCTAATTACGGATTTACAGTTGTTTTATAAGCGGTAGCAAGTTTTCCGCCTTTTCTAACCATTTCGAGCATTACAGCAGATTTAATTGGATTGTGTTTAGCATCGAAAGTAAGATGGCCAGTTACATAGTCACCTTCATTTTCTTCAAGAGCCTTGCGAACAGCTGCGATATCAGAATCACCACCTGCTTTTACAATAGCATCCTTCAACATGTAAACAGAATCATATCCAAGAGCAGCAAAAGAAGTTGGTTCACGGTTATACTTGTTCTTAAAGTTTGTAACATATTTTACTACAGCAGCATCAGTAGAGTCAGCAGCATAGTGATTTGAATAGAAACCGTTCAAAACTTCATCGCCTGCATTTTCTGTAAGACCATCCCAACCGTCAGCACCAACAAAAGGAACTGTAATTCCCTGTGCTCTGAGCTGTTTTGCAATTAAAGCAACAGTTGCATAATAATCAGGAAGATAAACTACATCAGGATTCTGATTCTTAATCTTTGTAATCTGAGCATTGAAGTCTTTTTCACCAGTTGAATAAGATTCTTTTGCTACAACTTTTCCACCAAGACGGGTGAACTCTTTTTCAAAGTTTTCTGTAAGACCAACTGAATAGTCGTTTCCAATATCATAAAGAATAGCAGCATTCTTTGCTCTTAAAGTTTCAGCAGAGAACTTTCCACCAACTGTACCCTGGAATGGGTCAATAAAACAAGCACGGAAAACATAAGGATTTGTTTTTCCACTGTCATCAATTGTGATATTTTCAGCAGTTGCAGCTGGAGCCATCTGAATAACTTTCATAGCCTGAGACTGTTCTGTGATAGCTTTTGTACAACCAGAAGTTAATGAACCAACGATAATCTTACATTTATCCTGAACTGTCAATTTTTTGAATGCAGATACTGTTTTTGCAGGATCGCCTTCATCATCTTCAGTAATAAGTTCAATTAATTTGCCATTAATACCACCAGCGGCATTAATTTCATCAACAGCAAGCTGAGCACCATCTCTTGCTTCTACACCATAAACTGCAACAGCACCAGACAAAGGTCCAATTGAACCAATTTTAATTGTTGCAGCTTTCTTTGAACTGCAAGATGTGAGCGCAAAAACTGTCAAAACCAATGCAGCAACAACACTTAAAGATTTTTTCATAAAAATAACCTCCAAAAGAAAATATACAGATTTTTTGACGTGGTGTAAATTGGGAATTGTAAAGTTTTTTCTTATATAAACCGATGATAAAAAAAGGATAATACTATGAAAAACACAATTAAACGGTCGATTAAATATAGCATTTTTGTTTTAGGATGTTTTTTCGCTTTCTCTACCTGTCAGCTGGTTGAAATTACCGAAAGTTCTAAAATAACCTGTCCCGACATAAAAAAATCTGAAACACAAGGAATTATTGTCTCTCTTAAAAACTCAATTCAGGATATAGAATATGTAAATATTTATCGACAGGATATTACTGGCTCCCTGACCGAAGCAGATTATACGCGTCCTATAGAAAATATAGGCCTTGTTTTTCCTGTTGGTAATAATACTACTTTTGTATATGAAGATAATTATGTTTTAAAAAACAATACTTACCGTTATTATGTCCGCCTCTATGATAAAAATGAGGGTTATACTCTTTCAAACTGGACAACGGGAATTACGCCTAGAAATGGAATTGCCGGTAACGACAGCGATACATTGAGATATCTTCCTAAATCAAATACAAAATTAGTATACAATGCAAATGATAAAAAACTCGTAATCAGCGGGACAATTATTACTCCTTCTGCAATAGATAATTTTGATGACAAATTTAAGCCTGCATTAATTTTCTCCTGTTCTGCTGGAACACAGGCAATTTCGTTTGTTTCAGATACTGAAAATGAATCTCCAATTCATGATGGCAATGAAATTCACCTTTTAGAAATCCTTCCTTCAACATTTTTTAATACAGATTTGGAAATCAAAGGCCTTGTAGGTCAGTATGAAGAAATTGAAGACGGCAATCTTCAGCGCGTTATTTGGACAGCGCTCAGTTCAATTCCTGTTTATGACACAAATGAGAGAAGATTTCCAGATAATAAGATTGTTATCGAAGTTAAATACGGCGCCCAAGGCTATGATTTTTCGTCATCCTTGTAATTATTCTCACAATTATTCTCACAATTGAACAATAATTGTTAAAATGTTAAATTGTTCCAATGAATACACTTGTTGCTCTCTGTGCCGTGGGTGCAGAAAAAATCTTAGGCAATGAAATTAAACATTTAGGTTACAAGCTTTCCTCAAATGCGCCTGGCAGAGTTACTTTTTTAGGTGATGAAGCAGCTCTTTTTAAAGCAAACCTCTGTCTCAGAACTGCCGACCGCGTTTATCTTCAGCTTGCAGAATATGAAGCAAGAGATTTTGATCAGCTTTTTGACGGAACCTACTCAATCCCCTGGCAGGATTTTTTATACAAAGACTCAAAAATTGTCGTTGATAAAGTAAGAACTTACAAATCTAAATTAAACTCTGAACATTCGGTTCAGGGTATAGTTCACAAAGCAATCTATTCAAAGCTTTGCGATACCTGGCACATGTCATCAATGCCCGAAAGCGGAAACCAGAATGATGTCCGCATTTATATTGACGAAGATAAGGTTTTAGTTTTGCTTGATTTGTCTGGTCTGCCACTTCATAAACGAGGTTACCGTGTAGATGGTGGAATTGCACCTTTGCGCGAAACTACAGCGGCTGTTCTTTTACAGGAAATGCTCTGGCGACGAAAAACTCCACTTCACGATCCTTTCTGCGGTTCGGGAACAATTCCAATCGAAGCTACCTTGTATGCCTTTAACGTAGCCCCTGGTTTTGGCCGTCGATTTGCGCTCGAAACCCTTGCAATTTACAACGAAAAACTCGCTCAGACAATCCGCGATGAAGAAGCCGCTAAAATCCGAACGGACGTTGAAGTACGCATTACCGGTTCGGATGTTGACAGGGGGGCCGTTGAGAGGGCAAAGAAGAATGCCGAGTACGCTTGTGTCATGGCGGGACGGGCTTTAAAATCAATTGGAATAAGTGCCCACCTTCCACGCCCAGATTTTGTTCAATCAGATTTTGCAGATTTAGCTGCTCCTTACGAAAACGGACTGTTATTGTGTAATCCCCCTTATGGTGAACGACTTGGAGATGAAGAAGAAGCCGCTAAATTGTATAAAAAAATGGATAGTCTCTGGCAGGATTTCCCGGGCTGGAGTATGGGAATCATAACTTCTCATCAGTCTTTCCAGGAAAACTTTAATCACAAGGCAGACAAGACAATAAAATTAAAGGCCGGTAATCTTGATACAAGTTTTTATATTTACGGGAGAAAGTAATGGCAATTGTTGTTGAGCATGATAAAAGAAGACGCGAAATTCTCGAAAAATCCCTTGATGTTTTTGCAAAAGACGGTTACGAGGATGTAACCTTCCAAAAAATCGCTGACCGTTGCGGAATCACAAGGACAACACTGTATTTTTATTTCAAGAACAAACGCGATATTTTTTTAGCTGCCCTAAAACAACTTTTGTCCGAAATGGAAATTGAAATCCGAAATCTTGTTTCGAACGAAAGCATTCCAGCCGAAGAAACTCTCCGTAAGGTTATGATGATTATAGTTGGTTACTGCGAGCAGAATATCAATATGTTCAGCGTTCTTTTAGTTTATCTAATTCAGCTTAAAAAAGCCGGTGTTGATACAAACGAACGAGTCCGCCGCCGTGTTGTAAAATTACGCCATCTTATGAGTACAGTTATAATCCGTGGTATAAAAAACAAAGAGTTTGCGGTTACCGATGTTCATCAAATTAATGAACTTTTGTACGGAATTGTAGAAGCCGCAATCTTTAGAGTTGCAATTTTGAATCAGACAGATATTTCCAAAATCCGCACAACAATTAACCTTGCAATTGACGGGATTTTGAATCATTCCAGATAAATAGTCTAATTTTTACAGAAAAGATATACAAAAACTCAATCATATAAAATAAATCGGGCATTTCTCCTATGATATACTTAGGATAATACAAAAAGCATTCATAAGGAGGAAAAAAGAATGAAAAAAATTGTAATGGCTCTTGCTTCTTTAGCATTAGTTTTTGGTATTGTTTCTTGTGCTTCTACAAAAGCAGATGATGGTATTGATGCACCGGAAGGATTTGAGTTTGAACAGGAAGATGATGGTCTTCTTCATCTTGACTACAAATATATCGGTACAGCAAAAGGTACAACAGCAAATAAACTTAAAAATGTTTCTATAATCTCAAATAAAGATTATTCAAAAGCTGTTCCGCTTGACATTTATTGTGATGAACCAGAAGAAGCTGAATTCCTTGGAAAAAAATGTGTAAAAGTTAATTCTAATGGTGATGGAAATATCCGAACAATTTGGTTATTTGACAAACCAATTCCTGCAAGCAGCATTTCAACATTCAAGTTCTCTGTAGCAGGTCTTGATGTTGACAACAACTGGACTTGGAATATTGCATTACTTTATAACGATACACCAGCAGAAGGTGCTGAACATGCATCTGCAATGTATACAGGCAATATGTCTACAACAGAATGGACAGAAACTGTTATTGATTTACCTACAAATGAAGGTCTTTGGGGCAATGCTTACAAACCTGAAGGTGAATTCATCGGAATCCAGATGTTCTATGGTGGAAGAGATCCTATCTTTATCAAAGATATTGAAATAAAATAATACTATCCGATAGCAACATAAATAATTTTTTCATTAGTTTCTGGGGTTGTCTAAGTTTTAGGCAGCCCCTTTTTATTACTTTTTTTTACACATTTTTATTTTCTGGTTTATAATTTATTTATGGAAAAATATATTTTAGCATTAGATCAGGGAACAACTTCTTCCCGTGCAGTAATTTTTAATAAACAGGTAGAAAAAATCGCATGTGCTCAGCGAGAGTTTCCACAGCATTTTCCTCATCCGGGTTGGGTAGAACATAATCCGGAAGATATTTTTACAAGCCAGCTTTCTGTCATGAAAGAAGCAATCATGAAGGCAAAATTAAAGCCGGAACAGATTGAAGCGGTAGGAATAACTAATCAACGTGAAACTGTAATTCTTTGGGACAAAAATACAGGCAAACCCGTTTACAACGCAATTGTCTGGCAGTGCAGAAGAACAGCCAATCTTGCTGACCAGCTTATTTCTACTGGCAGAGGTGATTTAATCCGTTCCAAAACAGGTCTTCTGCCCGATGCATATTTTTCCGGAACAAAAATCAAATGGATTTTGGACAATGTTCCAGGAGTCCGCCAGCGTGCAAATAATGGAGAAATCCTTGCAGGAACCGTTGATACATGGCTTACCTGGCGTTTAAGTGGAAAAAAGGTCCATGTAACAGACTATACTAATGCTTGCCGTACAATGCTTTTTAATATTCATACTCTCCAGTGGGATGATGAACTTTTGCAGCTGCTAGATATTCCAAAATGCATTTTGCCAGAGGTAAAAGATTCTTCTTACATTTATGCTGTGACAGATAAAGCCGTATGTGGCTTTGAAGCTCCAATTGCTTCTCTGATTGGTGATCAGCAGGCAGCCCTTTTTGGACAGGCTTGTTTTAATGAAGGAGAAATGAAATCTACTTATGGAACAGGCTGCTTCCTCCTTATGAACACGGGAGCAAAACCAATCAATTCTAAACATAAGCTTCTTACAACCATTGCTCTTGGTTTGAACGGACAGATTCAGTATGCTCTGGAAGGCAGTGTCTTTATTGGCGGAGCACTTATAAAATGGTTGAGAGACGAGCTTGGAATTATAAAATCTGCACACGAATGTGATATTCTTGCTGAATCAGTAGAAAACTCAAATGGTGTAATTTTAGTTCCTGCCTTTACGGGGCTTGGCGCTCCTTACTGGGATTCTTATGCACGAGGAACGATTGTTGGCTTGACCCGCGGTGCAAATAAAGCACATATCTGTCGTGCCGCACTGGAAGCAATTGCTTATCAGGTAAAGGATGAAATCGAATGTATGAAAGAAGATGCCGGAATAAAGCTTACTTCTCTTAAAGTTGACGGAGGAGCTTCTGTAAGCAATCTGATGATGCAGTTCCAGGCTGATATTCTTGATACTCCTGTTTACCGCCCGGAAAACACCGAAACTACAGTTACAGGCGCCGCATTTTTAGCAGGATTAGCAACCGGCTTCTGGAAGTCCAAAGACGAAATTAAAAATGTTTGGAAAATCAATCGTGTTTTCACTCCGTCAATGGATTCTTCTGACAGAAAAAAAGGCTACGCTCTCTGGCAAAAAGCTGTAGAGCGCAGCAGAAGTTGGGACTAGCAAAGGCTCCTGTTTTCTTTATATAGTTTTGATTATAAAAAAAGCGATGGTTTCAAAACGAACCATCGCTTTCTTGTTTTTTATCCACTTTAACGGACAATTTATATTAGAACTTTGCTTTTCTAAGTCTAACTTTCTCGATATCTTCGCAGAAGAGTTCTCGAAGGTCGTTTAAACCGAGAGCCATCAAAGCCATGCGGTCAATACCGATACCCCAGGCAAGAACAGGACAATCAAGTCCCATAGCCTTTGTAACTTCTGGACGGAAGATACCAGAACCACCAAGCTCAAACCAGCCCAAAACAGGGTGCTTGATATGAACTTCGATAGAAGGCTCTGTGAACGGGAAGTAACCAGGAACGTATTTAACTTCTTCTGCTCCGGCAATTTCTGTAGCAAACATTTTAAGCATACCAAGAAGGTCGCGCAATGTTACGTCATTTCCGGCAATAATTCCTTCTGTCTGATAAAAGTCTGAAAGATGAGTTGCGTCTACCTTGTCGTAGCGGAAACAGCGGGCAATACCAAAGTACTTGCCTGGAACTTCTGCCTTGTGAAGCTGATGAGCCGACAAAACAGTTCCCTGTGAACGAAGAATAAGGCGGCGTGTGAACTCATTATCAAATGTATAATTCCAACCGCGGCTACCAGTGTTTCCTCCGTTTTCGTGAACAGCTTTTACATTGCTCAAATATGGTTCTTCAATTGCTTTTGCATGTGTAGGATTTTTAATGCGGTATACATCATGAATATCGCGGGCTGCATGGAACTGAGGCATAAAGAGAGCATCACCATTCCAGAACTCAGTTTCTACAAGCGGTCCATCAAACTCCTGGAATCCAAGAGAACAAAGCTTGTCTTTTACACTTTCCAAGAACTGGACATAAGGATTTGTGCGACCAGGAATAATGCGTGCAGGTGGAATTGCAATGTTATAGCCACGGAAAGTTCCATTTTTCCAATCACCGGAAGCAAGCATTTTTGGAGTGATTTCGCCGATTTCGTTACCAGTTACACCGGCAGCTTTAAGAGCATCGCGTACTTTTTCAAAACCAGACTGAAGCTTGTAGAAAACTGTCTCGCGTTCAATCATTTTGAAAGGAGAATCTGCAGCACCACGTTTTTTAGCAAGACCATTCATTGCTTCAACTTCTGTAGCACTTAAATCATCTTTATTAAGAAGTCCGCCTTCTGCTTTGCAAGCTTTTTTTACAAGCTCAATAGTTGCTTTAATTCTTTCTGGAAGAGATGCTCCTGTGTATTCTACTTTCTTTTCTGCATTCATTTTGAGAACGCCGTCTTTTACAAGAGGTCCAAAAGCAGAACCAACGTCCTTCTGTTCAAGACCGATTCCAGCAGCAATTTCCGGCATTGTGTGAGCGCCCTTTTCTTTAAGGAAGTTTACCATGCGCTCTTCTACAGTACCAGTTTCTGCCAGCTTGCGGCCCATTTCTGTAATTTCAAAATATGTATGTGGAGTACGTCGAACTTCTTTTAAGAGTTCCTTTCCAGAAAGCCATGAAAAAGCCTGATTGGCATGACCTTCTTTGTATTCCAGCTCTTTCTGGAGTTTTTCTGATGTAAGTTCATCATTGCCCGAATATTTGAGCAAAACTTTGATTTCAAGAGGATGAAGATTCTTTATAATATTTTTTACTTCCATATTGCAGCCCGATAAAAAAATTACGAAAGCAATTTTTTAGGTTTATCTCCTTATAAAAAAAATAAGCCGACAGCTTAGACTGTCGGCTTTATGATACCATATTTCAAATAAAATAAGAATACCTATCTGGTAAATTTTACATAGGAAATATACTGGGCCTTTCGGCGGTTTCTATCATCTTTGAAATATTTTTCTTTGTCATCACGCAAATATTTATAACCAATGTATTTGTGTTCAATCTGGAAATCAGCAAGGACTTCAAGTACAGTGTTCATTGCTTCACCACGATCATAAGTTACATACATACATTCGTAATAAATACGAGCTTCATCATACATAGGCATGTATTCAATTTTAACAGTAGCTGTCTGGTCAACTGTATGCTGCTCGCTTGGAATAATTATCTGGGTTGTTGTCTTTTCTGCTTCAAAAGTTTCTGCATCGTATATATCACTATTTGTGCCAGAAACTCCTTGTGCAAAAACTCCAAATCCTATTGTAATTGATATCAATATTGCAAGAATTATTTTTTTCATTGTTGCCTCCAATCAGAAAGAAGAATACTCTTTTATTCTACCGCATTCTAAGAAAAAATCAAGATTTATTGCATATCGTCCTGCATCAATTCCTAAAAGTGGTTCTGAGCGAATTAAAACGGAACCTGTAATTTCCTTGGGTTTATTTTTTATTTTACCGCGATAATATTCACGGACTGCACTTTTTATTGCATCCTGGGCAGCAAGCTTTATTCCTTCAAATCCAAGTTCAACTGGACCATATCCTCTTGCCCTTAATACTGGATTTGTTATTGTTGACCACATTTTATAATTTTGGATTTGTGCTTTTGTACGAACATATTCACACCAGCATGAAAATTGATTTTTTTCTATTTCCACAAGAGGTGACGAATAGACAATCTGATTTTTTATCAGGGAAGAAGGTTCTCTTTCTATAAACTCAAAATATTCTTCCACACCGCGGGCTTTATCAGAAGGTGTGTAAATAAAATCCCAGCCATAGAGCATTCCGTTTATTAAAAATGGTGCTGTATCTTTTATTTGATTGATTGGATAATCAAAAATGCCGTTTTTTCCTCTTGATTTGGATTTTTCAGTTCCTTCATATTCTTTATATTCGTCAGATTCTTCGGATTGTGCAAACTCAGCTGCGTATTCAGGATAAACGTCTAAATCACCCCAAAGCTGAATCCTGATTTTTTCTACAAAAGACGGAGTTTGAGCAAAAAGAGAAATCATCGGGATAAAGAATAAAACCTGAAGAAGTACGAGCTTTTTGTGAGGTATTGTTTCTTTGGCGTTAAACAGATTTTTTCTACATGCAGATAGAGATTTTTTACACGCAGATAGATTTTTTCTACTCAAAACTGAATGATTTTTATCCAATTATTCTTCCTCATTATTCTCAAATTGTTCTCGATTTGGTTTTTCTTTTTTAAGAACGCCTTTCCATACTTTTATCGGATTAATTCCCATTCGGATTACAAAATAAAGAAAGGCTGCAACAAATCCAAAAAGATGAGTCAGGTGAGCAACGTTTGAATATGTGAATAACTGTTCTGCAAGTTCAATGATTGCGTATATTAAAACAAGAATTGGAGAACGGATTGGAAGGATTCCCCAGATAAAAACTCGTGAATTAGGGAAGCAAACAGCATAGGCAAAGAGAACTGAATAAATTGCTCCACTAGCACCCATGAGCATAACACGGACAGAGCCGGTAAAATAATAAACTATAAAAGAAAATAAGCCGGAAAGCAGACCGCATAAAAGATAAAAAAGCAGGAACTCTTTTGAGCCAATTACCCTTTCAACTGATAGTCCAAAAATCATCAGACCAAACATATTGAAAAAAAGATGGGTAAAACCACCATGTACAAACATATATGTAAAAAACTGCCAGAACATTTTGTAGTTGATAACGTAGTAAACGTTCAGCGACAAGGCGTATTGTAGGCTTCGATTAAAATTGGTCAGGAAAAAAACAACAATATTAATTGCCACAAGAATTAATGTTGCATTAAAAAAAGTATATTTAAATGGGCGACGAAAAAAAACTGGTTTATTCATTTTGATTTTTTCTTTCCACTGGGTGTGTAAAAAGAAACCTTATTTCTACCTGTATTTTTTGAAACATAGAGGGCTTTATCAGCCTGATCTACAAGAATATTCGGTGTGATAATTTTATTAACTTTTGCATCAAAAACAGAAACACCACAGGAAATTGTAACGTGAAGATGCTTATTACCATATATAAAATCATGATTTTCGATAGTTGTCTTTATTCTTTTTGCAACTCTCATTGCTTCTGTTTTTTTAGTCTGATAAAGCAGGGCGGTAAACTCTTCTCCACCATAGCGACTTGCTACATCCGAATCTCTCAGGTTGTTCTTAATTAAATTGGCAACTTCGGTAAGAACAAAATCTCCACATTCGTGACCGTACGCATCGTTGAATTTTTTGAAAAAGTCGATATCAAACATAAGGACGGCAATGCTCTTTTCCTGAAGGATTGCGTTATCTATTGCTTCTGTAAGTACATTGAAGAAGAAATATTTTAATTTTAAATGGGTCATCATATCAGTTGACGACATCTGTAAGAGATTAGCATTGTTTATAGCGACAGAAGCTAAAGAAGCTATGGACATAATCTGATTCTGCTCGTATTCAGAATAAGAAGTGTCATCATCAATCGCAATACGTTCCTGTAAAATCAAAAGACCATTTAAATGCTTTTTTTGAATTAAAGGTACTACCAGGGTTGGGCAAAGAGATTTTAAGATTTCAAGACATTCATCATCGCCAATTGTTGCCTTTAATTCTTCTATTGTAACTGGTTTTTGTAATTCAAGAAGTTTAGAAGCTAAAAGGGAATTAACAGGAATAGAAAGCTTTTTTTCGTTTTCTAAGACTTTTGCAGTTTCGAGATAGAAGTTTTGATTTTCTATCATATCAAGAACAAAAATTTGTGCACCAAGAACATGCATTTGAGCCATGCAGATATAAACTATTGATTCAAGAAGCTTGCTAAAATCCAGGGTTGAACAAAAAGATTTAGCAATATCGAGCATCTGCCCTAAATCGTAAATTCTTTTTTCATATTGCATAACCTGTTCAATAACAGCCTGGTCATTTGCAAACTGCTCATTAGTTGATTGACCTTCTTCTTGAGGAACAGTTTTTTTTACTTTTGGACCTGATTTTGG
Source organism: uncultured Spirochaetaceae bacterium (assembly GCA_902802305.1). Classification (GTDB taxonomy): domain Bacteria; phylum Spirochaetota; class Spirochaetia; order Treponematales; family Treponemataceae; genus Treponema_D. The sequence goes on along the minus strand of CADCLG010000002.1, from coordinate 21,311 downwards.
ACTTGACTCACTCATCCCTTTATCTCGCTATTATTTATAATAACATAGTTTTTCATTATTTCAAAAAATATCTTCCAATCCGGGAACTGTTCTTCCAGAATATTGGTATTTTCCTTGTTTCTGGAAGACATCATCAGAACTTTCAGATTTGAAATAATCTCGCTTGAAGGTTTTCTCGCATCCGCAAGTAATTCTCCAATATCCTTATACAGGGTGGTCAAGGTTCCTGTTACAGTCTGTATAATTCTATGCGCCTCATTATTAGCGACTAAAACCATCTTCTCTAATTTTCGGTAGAAATCCTTATCTTTATGACTGTCTTTTATATAACTTCTCATTACGGCTATGCTGTTTTGCTGTCCATCGTGAAAAGTATCTTCAAAATCTTGAATTTCGGTAAAGGCATTTAAAACTGCATAAACTGTTGTTGAAAAATCTGATTTGTAAGCCGGATTGTTAAAGAAGCCTTCAATAACAATATCGTTCAAGAGGCTCTTAATCGGGTCAGAAATAAAGAATTTAAGGAAGGTTTTAAGCACTCTAAGGGGAAGAATCCACATAAAGGACATAGAAGTGTTTGACTGTAGCACAGAATTTTCCTGTGTATTATAACCGTACAAATCTTCTATTTTTATATCCTTGAAAAGTGCGGCAACATCGCTGCTTATGCGTTCATCTTGTATTTCTGATTTTATACGCTGCTCATCGGCGTCAAAGCGTGACTGGAAAAGATTTGCAAATTCCTGCCTTGGCGAACCCGTGTAGCTGGCCACTTGGGGCTCATACACTAAGTCCTGTCGGGCATAACGGATTAAAGCTTTGATATGGTCTGGCGTGAGGATTCTTGTAATTACATAATTGATTTTTTTTAGGTTTGACATGTAAGCCTTGCTTTCTGCTTCTGTAAGTGGATGTCCTTTTCGCAATTGAGCAAGGGCGAGAACTTCATCTGCAACCGAAGTTGTAATCCTCATGCCTGCAATCTGATAATATAAATCTTCCAGAAGGTTAACTGCTTTGTTTACAGGAACTTCTGAATAAACCGGCTTATATGCTGGATTCAATACTGTAAAATTCAAATCAAAAATCTGAAGGATAGGAACAAAACTGATTTTACAAAAATCAACAAGCTGACGTAAATCAAGAATATCCTTGTCCATTCTTTTAAAACCGTCAGAATTAAGTTCTTTTAAAAGTCTTTCCATCTGATTTCGCTGGCGGATATAAACCCTGTCAACATTGGAAGTTTCGGCTAGAACTTCTTCTTTTCGGCTTTCAAAGGAAAGTGAATCTAATATGGCAATATATTCTGGTGAATATGCAGTTATTATCAGTTGTGATTCAAACCTGTGCTGTCGCTGCATATCAAAATTGCTTACTGTTACAAGAAATAAATCATTCAGGGGTTTTGTGTTTTTATAAAGGGCAAAAAGAGCCTCACCAAAATTAGGCTGCAAATTACCATTGCGGTAAATGACAGGTTCAAAGGTTCTGATTTCTGCATCGAGTTTTTTAATCTGCTGTTTTTTTTGTACTTCTGGTGATGACCTTTTAAAAATAGATTCAAAGAAGTCTGTAATACCCTGAAAAAGACCCATAGATAAATATTTTAACAGATATATATCGATTTATCAACGAAAGATAATTGGATTAATTGGATTAATTCATTTTTCAAAATGAGGTTTATTTGTTATAGTTATTATATCATTATATCAGTTTTTTAAAGTAGAATTTTAAATTGATTTTGAGGTTTATCTGTGAATATTTTAGCAAAACTCAAAGAAACCGTAATCTCAGTTCTTCCCGTAATGGCAATTGTTCTTTTGCTGGGATTAACTGTCGTTCCTTTAGATAAAATCCTCTTACTCCGCTTTATTTTTGGCGGTATTTTTTTAATTTTAGGGCTTACGGTTTTTCTTCTTGGCGTTGATTTGGGTATTCAACCAATGGGGGAACGTTGTGGTGCAGAATTAACAAAAAAACGCAGCCTTCCCCTTTTACTGATTTGCTCTTTTTTTATTGGATTTATAGTTACTGCAGCCGAGCCAGATATTCAGGTTTTTAGTGAACAGGTACGGGGCATTTTTAGTGCAGTAAATAAGACACTTTTTACCTTTGTAATTGCAACCGGCGTAGCTTTTTTTGTAATGCTTGGGTTATTGCGAATTGTAATTAATTTTTCAGTTAAAATTACCTTTTTGATTGCCTATATCCTTCTTTTTATACTGATTATTTTTGCTCCAGATTCTTTTATTGGAATAGCCTTTGATTCCGGCGGTGCGACTACAGGCCCTATGACCGTTCCTTTTATTCTCGCATTGGGACTCGGTGTTTCTGCTGTTCGTTCAGATAACGACGGTAGCTTTGGTCTGACAGGTGTTGCTTCTGTAGGCCCGGTAATGGCGGTTTTGATTTATTCAATCATCCTGCAAAAGGGTGGTTTTTTACATACTGCCGGAAGTAGTCTTAATTCAGCAAATGAATTGCAACAGGCAGCAGTTCTGGCAGAAAAAGGTCTTTTCAGCAGGATTTTTTTTCCCTTTTTAAGTATTACGCCTTTGGTATTAAAAGAAGTCCTTCTTTCAATCGCACCTCTCTTTGCTCTTTTTGTGATTTTTCAGCTCTGGCTTTTAAAAATGACTTCAAGACAAGTTGTAAGGCTGATTATTGGATTTCTTTACGCTTTTTTAGGGCTTACCGTTTTCCTGATAGGAGTGAATGGTGGTTTTATGCAGGCAGGAGCGGCTCTTGGCCAGGAATTGGGCAAAGCTGCAATTTCTAAGGGCGGTATCTGGTATCTTCTTTTGATAGGAACCGGTTTGATTTTAGGGGCAATAATAGTCTGCGCAGAACCAGCTGTTTGGGTTTTAAGCGAACAGGTTGAACATGTTTCGGGCGGTACAATCAAAAGAAAAATCCTTCTTATCTTTTTGTCTATTGGAACTTCAATTGCTATAGGTTTGTCTTTATGGCGTTCTGTAGCTGGTTTTAATATAAAATGGATTTTAATTCCCGGATATATAATTTCCCTTCTTCTTATGATTTTCTGTCCATCCTTATTTTCGGGAATTGCCTTTGATTCCGGCGGTGTTGCTTCAGGGCCTTTGACTTCAACTTTTGTACTTTCATTTACTCTTGGGGTTGGAAGCAACAGCGCTGCTGGAGTTGGCTCTTTTGGTGTGATTGCCTTGGTTGCTATGATGCCTCTGATAGCAATTCAGGTGATGGGAATTATATTTAAGATAAAGACGAGGAAAAATGTATGAGTTATAAATTGATTGTAGCAATTGTACCCCATAATTATGGAGAATACATTACAAATATTGCTGTTAAGGCAGGAGCTGGTGGTGGTACGGTTCTGATGGGACGGGGAACTGCGGAAAATAGCGTTCTTCAGCTTTTAGGTTTGGGTGATACTTCAAAAGATATAACTTATAACATTGTTGAGCAGTCCATTGAGCAAAAAGTTCGTGAGGCAATTGTAGAAGAAACAAAAAAGAAAAAAAGCCATTTTGGGGTTTTGTTCTCTATTTTGATAGATGATTTTGAAAAAGCGGGTACGATTCAGCAGAAGATGGAAGGAGAAAACAATATGGATAAGGATATTAAATTAGATATAGAAGCAAATATGGAAATAAATATGGAAGAAAGTGAATCTTATGAAATGATAAACATGATTGTGAATAAGGGCTATGCAGAAGATGCGATGGCCGCTGCAAGAAAAGCTGGAGCGCGGGGCGGAACGATAATTTCTGCTAGAGGGACAGCAAAAGAAGGAGATGCTAAGTTTTTTGGAATGGAAATTGTCCCTGAAAAAGAAATGCTCATGATTCTGGTTCCTTGCAGCCAGAAAGAGGAAATTATCTCTTCCGTAAAGCAACTCAAGTGTTTTGAAAAAGCAGGCAGCGGCATTATTTTCTGTAACAAGGCTTCCGATTTTACAACGCTTGGAAAGAATTAGGGTATAAGGCAAGCTGTTTTCTATCTTTCAATCTTGGTATGTCTGCTTTCTCCTTTTTATTCCATGTCCTCCACTTTTCGTGTAAGCGCAATAATCTTTGTATGCAAATAGTGGTCAACCGTTGATTTTTCAAGAATACCAAGCGGTTCTCCATCTGTATCTACAATTGGAATTGCATCTGTATCATATTCTTCAAAAAATTTATAGGCTTCAGGCAAAGTGGTGGATGGTTTACAGGTGATTGTAGGTGCATCCATAACATCCATGGCAAGCATAGTTTCTGCAAAATCTCCAATCTGCATAACTTCTTTAAGATGATCCAGAGAAATAATTCCAACAAGCATATTTGATGAATCTTTAACAACATAATTCAAGTTTTGATTTCTGCTGAAGGAATTGAGAATTGTAAACAGTGTGTCTGTGTCCTTTACAATAGAAGGAGAATCATAATCACAGATTTTATACTTACCCCAGGTGACGTCAGCAACTCGGGAAGATTTTTTTATATCGTCAACAGTTACATTAAGACCACACTCTCCGGCTTTTGTAACTCCAATTTTTACGAATATTGGACCAATCAATTGAACAATAAAAGTTGTAGCCGTAATAATCAAAAGAATTGTGGGACCAATGGAATCAGAAAAGTCGCTGCCTGCTGTGATTGAAAGACCAATTGCAACACCAGCCTGACTTAGCAGACAATAAGGCAGATATTTTTGAACTGATTTTGGCGCATGTGTTAATTTTGCACCAATCATTGAGCCAATCGATTTTCCAACTGTTCTTCCTAAAATATAAATTATTGCCAGAATAGTCAGGAAGGGAGTAATTATCCAGATATTGAGTTTTGCCCCGACCAGTACAAAAAATAAGACATAAATCGGTGGAGTATATTTTTCAACCAGAGAAAATACTGATTTTGTTTTTGAAGGGGCTGCATTTACCATTACACAGCCTAAGCCCATAGCTGCCAGGATATTGTCAAAATTAAATATTTGGCAAACACCTGTACACAAAAATAGACAGCCCAGAGAAAATGTTAGGATTCGTGCCTCGGCATTTTCTATTTTTTTTGCAAGAAGAGTAAGAAGAAATCCAAAAATGCCACCAATGAGAATTGAACCAAAAATATCTCTAAAAATGTTCAGGATTTGTGCCCAAAAACCGATTGATGAGCCACCAATTAAAGGCGTTACGATTGTGGAAGCGATTGTGTATAAAATCAAAGCAACGGCATCATCCATGGCGACAATTCCGTAAACCATTGTTGTCAAAGGTCCGCGGGTTCTGTATTCGGCTAATACATCTGTAGTTGCGGCTGGTGCTGTTGCAGAACAAATTGCCCCAAGAACCAATCCCAAGGAAATTGCATGGATAAAATCTTTTGTAAAAATATAAACCACAAGGGTGATTATGATTGAAACTACGATTGCCGGCGTAATGGCTTCAAATAAAAGAATGCTTATAAACTGTTTACCGTATTTTTTTAGAATTTCCAGTTTTAATTCTCCGCCAATTAAAAATCCAATCAAAGAAAGGGCAATTGTATTTACTGGTGAAAGTGCTGTGATGACATTTGGTTTGAGAAGCTGAAAGCCGGATGAACCGATGATAATACCAATAACGATATAACCAACTACCTGAGGGATCTTTATCTTTTTAAACAACCAGCCACCAAAGGCACCTACAAACAGAATGATTCCAATGAGTAAAACAAATTGCGTTGCCTCTAGTTTTGTAAAATAAATAAAATCGGGCAACAGATTGGCTAAAGGATTTTGCATACAAAGCCTCTAAAAAATTATTTTAAAAATTTTTCAACTGTTTTTGAAAAATCATTATAATCAGAATATAAATATTCGTACATCACTGTTGCAGAAACCAGTTTTTTGCCGTAATTGCGGGTTTCTTCATAAGGAACAGTTTCTAAAAATAAATCATTGCTCATATCCTGTTTTTTTCCGAATTCAAGCATAGAAGAAGCAAGCCATCTGCGAACTCTTGTGATTCCGGCGTTATAGGAAAGTAGAGCCTGTAAATAGGAACCATCACATCGCTTTATCAGTTCGGAGAGATAAAATGTACCAAACTCAATGTTAGTTTCTGCATCCGTTAAGGAATAATTCTGCACCTTTAATTTTCTTGCAATATCACCAGCGGTAAATTCCATCAACTGGGTTAAGCCTATTGCCCCCGCATTGCTGATTACCTCAGGTGCAAAAAAACTTTCGGTTCTTACAAGGGCATAAATCACGAAGTCATCAATGTCGTATTTCTGAGCATATTTTTCAATAAAGCTTGCAAAATTTTGGGGATAAATAAGTTTGAGTTCATCTTTACTCAATTTTCGTCCACTACTTTTTCCCGCTCCAGCTGCAATTCTAATGCTTTGAACCTTATAGCTGTCATTTGCACCACTACATCTGTATAAAAAATCAGACAGATACATCGAAGTTTCTGTGGAAAGTCTGTTTTGATTAAGTGACTGCCAGTTAGGAAAGATTTTTTGTGGGAAACCGTAAGTAACAAATCCCTTCAAAAAGTTTTCTGCATCTGTATCCATGCTTACACTGGCATTATTTATCTGACCCTGATATTTTGCAAAAACTTCATCAAGTTCTGGACCTCTTAATCCAAGTTGGTAGGCGGCCATGATTTTATAGTAAGGTTCATCTCCTGAATTCAAAGCAATCTCAAACGCGGAACTGATAGCATTTTGACTAGAATTTCCGATTTTAGAAGTGCTTGTAGAATCAATAGAAAATCCGTTTTGCAAAAGCCGTCCGTAAATATAGGCAACTTTTGCTGTAACCGCATCCGTTGCCTTACCTTTGACAATTTTCAGCAGCTGCTCAAAGGAATTCCATCTTCCTTTTTCAATCATTGATGGAATCAACTTTTCAAAAAAATCATCAAAATAGGATGGATCAGACCATTGCTGGCTGTAAGTTACCAGTTTGCTTATCGTTGAATCAATAGAAATATTAAGAGAAGCATTTAGCAGATACCAGATTGCATTATCCTTTTGTAAAGTCTCATTTTCGGAATGAGCAGCACAACGGATTGCATTTTCAAAGCAAGAAACCGACTGTTTATAGTAAAGTCCAGCCCTGTCAAAAAGTCGCCCTGCATAAAACCAAAAATAAAACTCAACAGGTGTACCCGAAAAAAATTCAGCATTTTTATAAAGGATATTAGCGTTTTGGGCAAACTCATTACTTCCATAAAGAAAACCCTTACCCATATCCGAAGCAATCTGAGGAAGTGGCTGCAATTTATTTTGCTCAAAAAACTCCAGAACCTTGGATGACTTATCATAAACCGAAATATAATTCCTTTTATACAAGTCAATCCTGTACATAATTACAAAATCTTTTGGAGATATTTCCTGTTCATTTCCTTCTGTAGTCATAAGCTCTTCGCTATAGACATCCCTATAAAACTTGTAGTGATAATCAGACAGAGGACGGGAAACAAACCAGGTAAAAACGTCATCAAGATAAGTGGAGATTGTACGTTTTTTTAGACACTCAAGTCTGATTTTTATAAGCTCATTATTCGAAGTTGCGTAATCAATTGAAGAAGTAAGCTCCAGAACCTTTCCAATTTCCTCTGAATTGTAAAATTGTCTTGCCGCAATAAGTCTTGAATCTTCATCATCAAAAGCTGCAACCAGCTCTAGACATGCCTTATTTTTCTCCTGAACGCTTCCAAAGGTTGTAAGCATTATTGCACTTTCTCTGGCACAATAATGTGAACCCTTTTTTGTACACTGCATGAACTTGGTTCTTGCTTCGTTTTCTTTGTTTTCCGCAAGCTTCTGTAAACCAATGTAGTAAAATGAATCATAATAATCAGAATCTGCCTTTTTCTTGCAGCCAAAACAAGAAAAAATAAAGAGAGAATAAATAGAAAGGCTGATTAAAAATGCAGCATTAGCAGCAATCTTCTTAAAGGGTACATCAGTGTTCATAAGATATGTATAAAAAATATTACACTTTTATTCAACAGATTTTTACTCTGCTGGAATTAAGATTGTTGTTCCCGATATGATGTAGTCAGGATTTTTAATCTTATTGTAAGCAGCAATCTTTTTATATCGCCAAGGATTTTTATAGTAAGTGTCTGCAATATCCCAGAGAGTGTCACCCCATTTAATCTTGTAAGTAATATCTTTTGGTTTTTCTTCGATTACAGGTGGCGGTAAAGGAACAACTTCTTCAGCCTTTTCGATGATTATAACCTCATCTTCTTTTGCTTCTGGAACAGTTTCTTCAGGTTCTTCTACAGGCTGATTAATTGTTGCAACTTCATTTTTGCTGGAATCATCCTCAATTTCAATTACTGTAGGCCTTTTATCGTTTTTCTTATTCTTCTTTGAAATCAGATTATATTTTGAAGGAATTACAAAAAGCAAAAGTGCAGTAGCTATAAGACAGATGATTGCGCAGATTATACAGATAATTACAGGAACCTTTGTTTTTTTCTTTACATCGTCTTCTTCCTGAGGCGCAGATTCACCCATTTCCGTTTCTTTGTCGTAAAGCCCCGTAAAACTGAGTCCACTGTCTGCTGCAAAATTATCAGAAGTGTTGGTATCCAGATTATCATCAAAATCCATATCGTCTAAATCATCCAGAGAAGGTTTTTCGTCTTCAAGGTTGATATCGTCAAAATTTTCTTCAACAACAGGCTCATCTGGAATGGTTATATCATCAAAGTTGTCTTCAATTGCTGTTTCAGTGGAAGCTTCGTCTTCAATGTTTATATTGTCAAAGTTGTCATCGACAGTCTCTTCAGAAACAGGTTCATCTTCAATTTTTATATCATCAAAATCATCTTCTGCGATTGTTTCACTTTCAACAGGCACTTTCTCTGTATCAGTTTCCTCAGGACTTGTCGGCTCATCAAAAATCATATCGTCAAAGTTGTCCATACCGACAGTTTCATCAGTAGTTTCATCATCAGTATCAGTCGCAACCGGCTCCTCAATAGAAGTTTCCTCCGGCACAACTGCTTCATCCGAAACAATTTCCTCTTCTGCAACAGTCTCTTCTTCCTTTTTCTTATTGAGTGCCGATGCCATTGCCAAAAGACCTGCACCTGCTGCAACTCCCGCTACACCAGCCGCCACAGCACCCTTATTAACAGTCTTTTCTGTTCCGCTATCTTCTGCTTCTTCATCCTCAACAAGCTTAGAAGGTTCGATGGTATAATCATCAGTTACAAGTCTTTCTTCCGCAGTTCTGTTTACCAAAGTGATATTAGAATCGCTCTTTGCCCCAGTTTCCGGGTCTTCAATCTGGGCAGTTAATTGACCGTTTTCATCTAATCCGACAGAAAAAGAAATATCTGGTTCTCCGTTAGGATGTGCAACAAGGTTATCGATTTTCAAGGTGTCAATGTATTCAGCATCTTCCATAGTACAATTTTCAGATCTGTATAAATCAACCATTACACAAGTCTGATTATTGTGAGCTGTAGTTAAATCGAGTTTTTTCTGTTGAGCAGTTCCCTCTTCCATTACAGGATAAAAGGACCCATCTGCAAGCTTAATACCAACTGTCTTCATATCTCAAACCTCTCTAGTATTCCACCCAAACGTTCTTTTTATTATAACACAGTTCTTTTAATAAGTAACCCGTGAAATTATCTACTGCTGAAATATAAATGAATTATATCCCAAATGGTATTCTTAGAATTAAATCGTATAATTAAATCTTTACATCCGTCAGATATTTTGTAGACACAGCTTCCAGTTCTTCAATCGTAAATCTAGAAAGCAGTTCCTTTGTACTGGAAATTAATTTAGGACTCATACTTAAAGTTCTTATTCCCATTCCGCCAAGAACCATTACACTATCCTGGCGACCTGCCATTTCACCACATACAGAAACTGGAAGATTTGCTGCTTTTGCTGAATCCACCGTAAGCTGAATCAATCTTAAAACCGCAAGATTGAACTCGTCATAAAGGTCTGCAACCCTTGAGTTTTCGCGGTCTACTGCAAGCGTGTATTGAGTTAAATCGTTAGTTCCCAAACTGAAGAAATCACTTACTCGGGTCAAAGTATCAGAAACAATTGCCGCCGCCGCTGTTTCAATCATTATGCCAATAGGGATGTCATTTTTATAAGGAACTTTTTCGTAATCCAGTTCAGCCTTTGCCTGCTTTACAATTTCCATCAGCTGTTTTACCTGTTCAACGCTGGTGATAAGAGGGAACATAATCCTTAAATTGCCGTAAACACTGGCTTTATAAAGGGCACGTAACTGAGTTTTTAAAACATTCGGACATTGCAGGCTCAAGCGGACGGCACGCATACCCATCAAAGGATTTTTTTCATCGACAATTGGAATATCAACTGAGTTTATAAGCTTATCACCGCCGGCATCCAGAGTACGGATTGTAACCGGTTTGTCGCCCATAATTTGAAGAACATGCTTGTATGCTTCAAACTGAGTTTCTTCGCTAAAGGAACGGGCAGCCGCATTCAAAGATGCACCACTTTGAGCCATATAAAGGAACTCTGTTCGGAACAAGCCGATACCATCAGCACCTTCAGCCTTTGCAAGTTCTGCTTCTTCCGGGGTTCCAATATTTGCCATCAGATTGAAGAGAACACCATCTTTTGTGAGAGCCGGTTTTCCAAGATATTTTCGTAATTCAATCTTATGCTGATATTCAGCGCGGATTTTTGCTTTATAATCTTCGATTGTTCCACGGTCAGGGCTTACAAGAACTTCTGCTTCCGTTCCATCCAGGATAACAATTTCGCCGTTCTTTACTTTTTTGATAATATCTTCAAGACCAACGATTGTCGGAATACCATAGTTGCGGGCAAGAATAACTACATGGCTGGAAACACCGCCTTCCGAAAGAGCAAGACCCATAATCTTACGTTTTGAAAGGATGATTGTATCAGCTGAACTTAAAGAAGTTGCAAAAATTACTGAACCATCTGGAACTCTGTTTATATCAAAAGGATGAATATCCAGCATTTCATCAAGAACTTTGCCAAAAACATCCGTGATATCCTGTGCGCGTTCAGAAAGGTAATAGTTACCAGCCTGGCGGAGTTTGGAAGCGTATTCTTCGGCCTTGAATTGAACAGTATATTCAATATTGAATAATTCATGCTCAAAAAAGTCGCGTACTTCCTGAGTAAAAACCGGGTCCTCCAGCATGAGAATATAAGTTTCTAGAACTTCACGCTGAACTTTATCTTTAGGATCTGTTTTAGAAAGTGAATCCAGCTGTTCAGAAAGATTTAATGTTACTGTTTGAACCGCTGTTTCAAAACGAGCCCAACCCTTATTTATCTGGTCAATTTTAATATGATGTTGTGGAATTGCACGCTTTACTGGATCTGGAATAACAAATGCCGTTCCAATCCCTGACCCTTTTACTGCCGATATACCAAGAAATACTTCCATAATAAGTCATTATAGCATAATAAATAATTGTGTGGAAAGATTCCGAATTGATTTGAATTGATTCTCCAGCACATCGCAGGGCAAACATGAGCTTCTGCATATCTATTTAAACTTCATTTTTTAATTGTTTTTGTGTATAATGCACTTATGGCAAAGAAAAAATCAAAACCCGACTTTTCAAAACCACGTGAGTCTCAGGAAAATCAAAGTTCAAACAATCCTTTTGAAGAAGAACTTCCAGATTACATAGTTCAAGAAACCTCGCAGAATGAAGTTGACCCACAGGATTTAGAATATGAAGGTCTTCCATTAGTTGTAATTGCTGGCCGTCCAAATGTCGGTAAATCAACACTTTTTAATAGATTTTTACATAAAAGAATTGCTATCACAAACGATCAGCCTGGCGTTACCCGTGACCCGGTAGAAGCAACCGCAATCCTTAATGATAAACCTGTTCATCTCGTAGACACTGGCGGATACAAGCTTACCCGTGATATTGGTACAAAAGAGGCTGAACTGGACGATTATGTTGTAGAACGTTCTCTTGATATGATTGATAAGGCTGATGTTGTAATTCTTCTTTTGGAAGCAGGCGTAATCACAGGTGAAGACGAAGAGTTTATTCTTAAAATGCGCCCTTACTGGAAAAAAGTGATTGCAGCTGTAAACAAAACCGAAGGTGGCAATAATGAAGCCGAAGCCTGGAATTATGCAAAATACGGTTTTGACAGTCTTATCTTTATTTCTGCGGAACACGGTGACCGAATCTCAGAGCTGACAGACCTTATTACAGATAGATGCGATTTTTCTAAAGTTAAAGTTATTTCCTCTGAACGACCAATAAAAATATCAATTCTTGGAAAACCTAACACGGGAAAATCAACTCTTTCTAACAGACTTACACATACAAATAATTCAATCGTTTGTGATTATTCTGGAACTACCCGCGATGTTGTTGAAGGCGATTTTACTTATGCAGGCAAACTGTTTAAAGTTTTAGACACCGCTGGAATCCGTCGAAAAGCAAGAGTTCATGAAGATGTTGAATATTATTCAGTAAACCGCGCAATAAAAACTCTTGATGAATGTGATGTAGTTTTCCTTTTGATAGATGCAATGGAAGGTCTTTCTGAGCAGGATAAAAAAATCTGTTCACTTGCTTTTGAAAAAGGCAGGGCCATCATCTTTGTTTTGAATAAATGGGATTTGCGCGAAGACCAGGGGAATAAGGCTATAAAAGAAGTTCGCAACTGGATGAACATTATGTTTGCCCACATGGATTTTGCACCTATTCTTCCGCTTTCTGCGCTTGAAGGCAAAGGAATTAAAGATTTGCTCAATACGACAATTTCTCTTTATGAACAGCTCACACGCAAAATAGAGACTGCCGCCTTGAATAATGCTTTGCAGGATTGGTTGGAGCGATATCCTCCTCCAGCAAGTAAAACAGCACATTTTAAAATCCGCTATATGACACAAATAAGTACAAATCCGGTAAAGTTCCTTCTTTTTGCAACACGTCCGGAAGTTGTGCCAGAACCATATATCACATACTTAAAAAATCGTATTCGTGAAGATTTAGGATTTGACCAGATTCCTGTTCAACTTGAATTACAGGGAAGCCGTCAAAAATGGCAGGATAGAGTAAAATAAGGAAAGCGGGAATATGACCTATACAATCAGTCAGGTGGAAGAATTAACAGGCTTAAAACCTCATATTTTGCGATATTGGGAAGAAGTTATACCTGGTTTTTCTCCTAAAAAAGAATTGAGTGGAAGACGTATTTATTCCCAGCGTGATTTAGAATTAATTTTCCGGCTTAAATATCTGATTACAAAACGAAAGTTTTCTGCCCAGCGGGCGGGACAGCAGGTTTTGCACGAAGCTCAGTTTGTATCAGAAAATGCAGATATAATTCAGCAGATTTATGAATGCCGTGAAGAATTGGTAAATGTCCTGTTAGAATTGCGGGCAAAGCATGTAGAATTATGAGTGATAAGTTTTATTCCAAGTTTATTCCTTCTGCTAAAACTTCAAAAAAAGGCGTAAAAGAAGGCAGAAAAGAAGTGTCTAAAAAATCAGACAGTTTTATAAAATCAGCCACTCCCAAAAAGACCTTTTATAATGACAATTATAAAGATAATGCCGATGCTAATGCACAGGTGATATCCTCTAATCCACTGTTCAAAAAAGTTGACATCAAAATTATAGATAATTTTGATGAAATAGTTCAGGGAGTAATGCCTCTAAACAGCCGTCAATTGCTTCAGCTCCCGGATAATATCCGCAATCTTTCCCATCAAATGACAGACGAGCGTTCAACGCGCCGCCTTGGCTACATGAACGATAAACTACAGCTTTCCGCCTATATCCGCTACTTTACCTGGTGGAATCTTGTGCGTCTTACCAGACTCTTTTCTTCACTTGATGAAAAATGCTTTCCATCCGACAATGCCGTTTGTCTTGATTTAGGTTCGGGCCCTCTTACTGTAGTTACTGCTTTATGGCTGGCTCGTCCTGACTTGCGACAAAAAGAACTTACCTGGTATTGTCTTGATGTTTCACAAAACAGCCTTGCTGCGGGAGAAGATATTTTTCTTTCTATAGCTGCAAGATTACCTGGAAAAACCTGGAAAATCATTCGTGTAAAAGGCAGCTTTGGAACCTTTATCAAACAAAAGGCAGATTTTATTACCTGCGCAAATATGTTCAATGAAATTGAACAGCAGGGAGATATGCCACCCGAATATCAAAATAAAAAGGATTTTGAGCAGCTTATCAATTATGCAAAGCCAGATACAAAGTTCCTCTTGATTGAACCGGGAGTTCCAAAAGCAGCCCGTACACTGACACAGTTCCGCGAGCGTTTTATAAAGCAGGGGTATCATATTTATTCACCATGTCCACATTCAGAGGATTGCCCAATGGACGGATTTAAGGCTTATACCGGTAGTTCTCATAAATGGTGTAATTTTGCTTTTACTACAACAGACGCACCAAAAAAATTACAGACGCTTTCAATAAATGCAAAACTTCCAAAAGAACGGGCTGTTCTGTCCTTTATTTCTGCTGTTCCTGAAGATCTTGTTGTGTCTAAAAAAATCGACAGTAACTTAAAAACACTTCGAATAGTTTCCGACGGCTTCAATCTTCCTTATCACCGTACAGGTTTTTATGCTTGCAGCAGTTTCGGTCTTACGCTTTTATCTGTTTTATCGGAAGAAGCTCAAAATTATAATTCAGGCGATTTGCTTGAGGTTAAAATAAAAACACCGGATTCCGCCTTAAAGACCGACGAAAAATCCGGTGCAGTTATTATCAGATTATAATTATATAAATGGCTTATTTCTTTGTGATTGCGCCGATAAGACCAACAATCCATCCGGCAAGAATCATATAGAAGCCGATGTAAGCGTGTTTAAAGAATCCTTTTCCAATCTGTTTTGTAAGCCAGTTATCATTAAAGTTGATAATAAGGATTATACCGCCGGCAATACTAACAAGAATGCAGATTAATTTAATCAAATCACTACTGCTTCCAACGCTTACAAAACTGAAAACAATGCCTGCAACTGCTCCACAGAAAATTAAAAGTGCTGCAATAGTCATCCAACCAAAATTATCAAAGTTGATGAACTTAAATCCACTTGGAGTCAGTCCTAATCCTTTGAACATAGGAAGACAAAATCCAATTGCCACAAGTGCAACACCAATAAGATAGATTAAGCTAATACTGCTACTCTTTTTTCCCATAATAAGCCTCCTTTTAATTGCGAAAATGGGATTTCACAAAAGATTATTCTTGAATTATAACATGACATTTAAAAAAGACAAAAAAAATCGCATTTTACTTTGATTTTTTTGAATTTTTTATCAGTGGCTTTTTCTTCTTGACCCAATAAACTTTAAGCATATATAATGAAATGCTATGTTAAAAATTATACCTTATGCATTAATTTCTTTTGTAATATCGCTTATTTCAATGCCGATTATTATTCATTTCTGCAGTAAGAAAGGTTTGTATGATTATCAGGATGAAAGGAAAATCCATAGCGGTAACATTCCTCGTTTAGGTGGAGTAGGTATAATTATTTCTTTTCTGGTTGTTGTAATCTTTTATCTGGTATATGAAGATCAGCTCTTTCTTAAAAACTCAGTTCCAATTTTAATTGCGGGTGTAATCATTTTTGTATTTGCAATTATTGATGATATCCTTAATCTTCGTGCACTGATTAAACTTATAGTTCAGTTGTTTGCATCGGCAATTGTTACGGTTTCTGGATTCAGATTTACACAGATTTTTGGATGGCATTTACCTACAATTTTAAGTTTCCTTATTACTTTCTGCTGGATTCTTGGTGTAATCAATGCTTATAACTTGATAGACGGTTTGGATGGACTTTGTGGTTCTCTTTCAATCACTGCAATTTCTGCATTGGGTGTTTTATATGTCCTTTCAAATAACATGGAGTCTGGAATCTGCTTTATTCTTGCCGGTTCAATTTTAGGCTTCCTTTGTTTTAACTGGCCGCCTGCAAAGCTTTTTATGGGTGATGGTGGAAGTCAATTCCTTGGATTTATGATTGCAACAGTTCCTTTGTATACATCTTGTGGCGAAAGCTTTGAATATAATAAGTTTTTAATCATGATTATTCTTACTTCTTTCCCCGTATTTGATACAATTGCTGCAATCTGGCGTCGTCTTAGAGATAAGCGTCCTATCATGAGTCCTGATAAATCACATCTTCATCATAAATTGCTAAATATGGGATATTCAGGCAAACAGACTTTATTCCTTATTGATTTTATTCAGGTTTTGTTGTGCCTTGCTGTTATACTGTCATTCTTTATCGGAACCTTAAAAGGAACTGCAATTCTTTTTGAAACTCTGATTTTTATGGTTATCTTCTTCTCTGTTATTCATTATACAAATAGAGCTGTAAATCTTAAAAAGAAGGAAGATGAATTGCTTAAGCAGAAAGAATCAGGGGCTTCTTCTGAAAGTTCAAAAGATAAGCCAGATCTTTCCGAAAAGCCTGAGATTAAAATCTAATATTCCAATTATCCGAATATTTCGTTTTTATGTATAATCCCTACTTTATGAATCATCTCTTTAAGATTACCATTTTCACAGGTTGATTTTATAAAATCATTCAAATCAATTGTAAATCTATTCATTGAAAAATGCTGGAATACAAAAACTTTATCCCAGAAGTCACCGTCAGAATAGCATTCTTTTAGGCAATCCTTGTAGCCGGTAAAAATACCTTTGTTTTTTAATTCAGAATAACCAACAAGCCACAATTCAGGTTTTGAATCATCACTGTCACCGCTTCTGCATAATTCCCTGTGGAGTTCAGCTGTTTTCTCTGCCATCCAAAGTTCACTTTCTTCTATTAAACCACAAACTGTCTTGCCACCTGATTGCATTATTTTTTTTAGGTGTGCGGTTTTTGCACTGTGAACAGGAGTTTTATTCAGAATAATTACGTTGCTTCTAAAATCAATGCCCAGTTCCTTGTTTTTCTTAAAAAAGCCGTCAGCAATTTTACCTGCTTGTCCTACAAGATACCTTCTGTTTTTGGACAATTGCTCGTCTTTTCCAGGATTATCGCCAATCACAATCAGTTTTATACAGCTTTCTTTTGTGATTTTATCCAAATCCAGGTTATAAACTACGCTGGTTTCCAAAGGGTAATCGGGAGTCTTTGTCTGAATAGAAACTTTTTTTTGTAATTCAATTAAATCTGGGATGCGCTTTTCCCATTCTTCTATTTTATTTTTAAATGATTCCTTGAAATTGAGAAAAACATTCCACTGTGCATCTGTCATTTTTGTCTCCCGTTTATTAGCTTATTAAACCCATAATATACATATTATATATGTAAAAACCCTGCTTATATATTTTTTTCTATAAATTTTTCGATTTAGGTGTTATGATTATATAATATAATACCGAAAAAAAGATTATTAGGATATTCTTGGAGGAAATATGAAAAGAATTCTAACACTTTTACTCGTTTTTACATTAAGTATGTCATTGTTCGCACTTGATATCTTTAAGTATGTACCTTTTTCTGGTGATGTAAAATCTTATACACAAACAGATTTTACTATAACTTCAAAATTTGGTGATTTATTCAGAACTCCAAATATGAAAATAATTCATAATTTTGATGCAAATGGAAACGAAATTGAAACAGCAGAACTTTCTGCAAAAGATGTTTTGTTGAATAAAACTGTATCAAAATATGATTCAGCTAATAATTTGATTGAACAAAGTTGTTATGATTCTTCTAATGAACTTTTGTGGCAGACAATTATTACCTACAAAGATGGAAAAAAGATTGATTCTTCTGAATATGCAAAAAATGGTTTGCTCCGTGGAAAAGTAATTTACGGATATTCAGGAAATAACCTTGCAGAAGAAACTGGTTATGACAGCGAAGGTGCTTTGGTTTGGAAAACAATCTACAAATATACAGATAATAAACTTACAACTGTTTCTCAGTATGCACTTGACGGTTCATTGGATTCAGAAGATGTATTTGCATATGCGGCTGATGGAAAAACAGAAAGCATTACATCTACAGATTGCTTTACAGGTGTTACAGTACAAAAGATTTTCCGCTATGCTGCAAACGGTAATTTATCAGAAATTACAACTTATGATGCTGCAAAACAGATAATCAATCGTCTTATGATTAAATATGATAATACAGGTAACCTTTCAAGATTATCTGAATACAAGATTTCTGTTAAATTTGGTTCTACACAGAACGAACTTATTTCAATGTCTGAATATGCTTATTCTGATTCAGTTACAACTTATGAAGTAGCTGAACCAAAGGCAAAAGTTATTGATGCAAAATAAGCTGATAGAGTTCTAACCTGCTTTTTTTTAGATTCTTACAAATCCTGAAAAGACAAAATGCTTCTTTTCAGGATTTTTTTATAAAACGTTATTCTACCATTCGAAATACTTGTCTTTTTTAAATATAACAAAAAATTAGAAAACTCTAAGAATATAAGCAATAATCTTTTCCTTGACTTAAACAAAAAATCATCTATACTTTTTAATGGATTCATGTCCATATTTAAAAATTCTAATCTACTATAAAGGTGTAAAGAGAGTTATTATTCTCGACGATAATAAGAAGTGTTATATAATCAAAAAAAGTTTAATCAGAGAGAGCTCAGAGCAGCAGTTTAAGAGACTTTATTCTAGTTTAAGGGGTAAAAGACTATGAAGAAAGGAACGAAAATAAAAGCGCTGGCAGCAGCGTTAGTAATGGCACTGGCCGCAGCAGGCGGATGTAAGGTAGAAATCGGACTTGGACCGTCAGTAGATGCGTCAGCACCGACGCTCACGGTAAACGAAAATCCGAAAGCCGGAGACGTAGTAAGGGATAAATTCCTGCTTTCAGGAACCTGTACGGATGATACCGAGCCGCTCGGATTGACAGTAACGTTTACGAGCACAAAAACAGGCTCTACAATAAAATATACTTTCGCAGGAGATAACGACGAAGGCCTTCCGGTAAATAAGGACGGAAGCTGGAGCCTGCTCGTTAACCCGTTTGATTTTGACGGTAACGGCAATAAAATTCTTGACGGTGAGTATGAAGTAGAAGTCTACGTAACCGATAAAGGCAAGCACGAAATCAGAGAAAAGAGACTTTTCAGAATCGATAATACGCCTCCAGTAATCGTACTGGACAGACCATCAACGCGAGCAAGAAAAAAGGCAGAAAACAACGAACAGGGCGACCTTGTAGCAGTAACATCATTAGACTCTTATGGACAGTCATTTACCCTCGAAGGACAGTCCGCAGATGACAATGACGTAGCCCTCATCGAAATCAAAGTGTTTGAAAATGCCCCTAATGAGAACACAGATGAAGAAGATGATGAAGAAATTGTAAAAGAAAAGCCGATACGTACGATTACCCTTAAGGATGTACCGGCAAGAATCAACATGGATGCAGCCGCATGGGAAACAAGGACAATAACAGATGAAGCAACCGGCGAAATAAGAAAAGAAGTTGTAGAAAATGAATATACGGATATATACGGCAGTACAGAACGCAATGGAACAGAATACCGCTATTTTACTCTGGATGCTTATGACTCGGCTGTAAGATATCCTGTAAACGAGGACGGAACACCCGGAGTACAGAGCGAAGCAGATAAGTTAGGAAACTGCACAAACGGAGTATATTATCTTTACGAAGACATATCAGAAATAATCAGCGAGTATAAAATCACCGGGTTATACAATATCTTCAGTAATGTATACGCCGGACCGAACAGAAGCGCAACCAACACAGACGATATTGACCTTAATAAGATACGTGAAGTAAAAGAAGAACTCAAAGAATGGGAAATAACAAGCGGAGGATTCTCATTGAATCCGGAAAACAGTCCTTCATTCTCAGTAACAGGCCGATCACCACTTAAGGAAGACGGAAGCGATTTCGAATATACAGTTGGAAATGACACCGTAAACAATTCCGACAATGAACTTTCAGCCGGAACACTGGTAACGATAGAAGTATCTCCTGGTCTTGACTCAATTCCTCTTATAGCAAGCGAAGTATCAGAACAATATGATCCGAAAACGGATAAGATAAAGGTATTCGTACAGCAATGTAATAAAGAAGGCGCAATATATGAAGATGCTCCGAAAATCTACCCTACATCTGTAGAAAAGAAAAAGGTAGGTTCAACCTACAGATTGTCCGTAACCATGAAGAAGGATACCAACGTAATTTGTGAGAATGCCGGAACAGAAGATGAAACATGGACTAATGTAAAGCTCGATTTTGGTACAGATTACAGATTTGGTGTAGAAGGTGCAGATAAGAAAGGTAATGCAGTTACAGAATCTCTTGAAGAATTCCTTGATGACAATAACAGAAAAGTTTTGTCTAAAGTTTTATACGGATTCAGATTCGTTTCAAACGGAGCCGCTCCAACTGTTGAAATAACAGAGCCTGCTGATAACCTCGTATATCTTTCAAAAGGAAAAGGACTGCAGATAGCAGGTACCGTAACAACCGAAGAAGGCGAAGCAAAAGTTTCTGTATGGCTGGACGATACTTTAGTTTTCGATAGGGTAGAACATAAGGGCGGAGAAATTACAACAGATGATAAAGGTAATGAAGTAATCCGTCGTGAAATTGAACTGCCTCCTCTGGCAGCAGATTACTTTGATAAACCAAAGAGCGCACAGTATTCAATAAAAATACTTGCTGATAACGGAAAGAAAACAGAAGTTATCAAAATAAAAATACTTGCTGATAACGGAAAGAAAACAGAAGTTATCAAGACAGTAGTATATGACCTTGATGCTCCAATAATCGAAATAAATGACGAAAAGCCGCTTGCAAGCGGAACTTTCAAAATAAACAAAGGTGAAGATGATAATGGAGAAACTATATATGAAACTCTGGAGAGAAAAGACTTCATTAATGATGTATTCACTGTACGCGGAACCGTAATTGATGATTTCGACCGGGTAGAAGAGACTAAGTGGGAGTTCATCCAGGAAGGAAAGGTAGTAGACAGCGGAGTTATAGAAGGTAACAACTTCAAGCTGGAACTGGATACCAAGAAGAAGGTTAACAATAAGTCAGTCTATAAGGACAATGCGGAAGGAAAACTCAGAATAACTTCAACAGACCGTGCCGGAAACCAGGATTTTATTGAACGTACATATTATGTATATCAGGAAACAGACTATCCTTTAATCGAAGTACGAAACTCAAAGGAACTTTCTTTAAATATTACTACAATGAATGACCTCAGAACTGAACTTGACAGCGGGGGAACTAGAAATAAAGGAAGTGAAGGTCAGCAGTTTGGACTCAGATTCACAGATGATGACGGAATTAAGAACATAAATATTGTA
>CADCLG010000001.1 GCA_902802305.1 uncultured Spirochaetaceae bacterium | reverse complement strand
ATTTTATTGCCGTTACCGTCAAAATCAAACGGGTTAACGAGCAGGCTCCATCTTCCGTCTTTGTTTACCGGAAGACCTTCGTCGTTATCTCCTGCGAAAACATAATTTATTGTAGAGCCTGTCTTTGTGCTCGTAAACGTTACTGTCAATCCGAGCGGCTCCGTATCATCCGTACAGGTTCCCGAAAGCAGGAATTTATCCCTTACCACGTCTCCGGCTTTCGGTGTTTCGTTTACCGTGAGTGTCGGTGCTGAAGCATCTACTGACGGTCCAAGTCCGATTTCTACCTTACATCCGCCTGCTGCGGCTAATGCCATTACTAACGCTGCTGCCAGCGCTTTTATTTTCGTTCCTTTCTTCATAGTCTTTTACCCCTTAAACTAGAATAAAGTGTCATCAATATCAAAAAAACACATTTTAAACTAAATAATTCACCTCTCCGGTGTCTATTTTCGAGATTTTTAAATAACTTTTTCAAAAAAGAACAACTTTTTGTTTAGAATGATATAAAAAAATAAAAAAACGTATATCAAAGCCCCATGCCTCCCACACGTTTTTTTCGAGAATTCATAATTAAATAATATTTTGTTATAACAATTCTTAACCATAAATAGTATAAAGAACAATCCCTAAATGTCAAGAAAAAAGCACTTAAAGATTGTTCCTTATATATTTAAATATCGAAGAAAAATAAATTATTTTAACTTTTTTTTAATTATTCAGAACAAGTTCTAACCAAGCGAATTCCTAAATCGTTATAACGATAAGCCGCCGGTCCAGCCATATCTCTATTAGAAACCGAAGCTTCTTTTGCACCAAAATACCAGGCTCCACCACGTTCTACTCGTTTCTTTGTTGTAATTGTCCTTGTTTCATCATTAGGATCTTTCTCAGTTTTTTCGACTTCATCATAACACCATTCCATTACATTTCCACTCATGTCAAAAATACCAAGAGAATTAGGTTTTAAAAGACCAACCTGATGAGACCCCCAACCTTCAGGTTTATTTGCTTTTGTAACTGGATCCCAGGTCACATTTTCTTCGCTGGAAATTCCTGTAATGTTATTGTAAGCATACCAACCGTACCCATCCATACCAACATTGACTTCATCATAATAAAGAATACCTTCTTCACATGGAGAACCAGCAAAAAGATAATTCCATTCTACACTATCTGGATTAGCACCTCTTGCAGCAAATTCCCATTCTGTTTCATAAGGTAATCTGTAACCATTTGCCCCAGCAATCGGAGTTACATCAGCTTTTTCTATATGATAGCCATCCGTACCTGCCGACAAATCAGCCTCATACCATTTGGCAACACTACGAATCTTCATTTTGTATGCAGGGGTCAGACCAACTTTCTTACTAAGTTCATTACAGAATAAAATTGCATCATACCAGGTAACTTCATCTACCGGTCTGTATTCCTGAATTCCAAAGTTTTCCAATCCGAATTTTTCTTTATATTTATCAACACACCAACTTGGATTGGTAACTACAGGCTGACCATCCTCTGGTTCATCACCATCATTATAAATTACACAACCTTCCATTACAGCTGCATACAATTCCTGAGTAACTTCAAAACGTCCAATTCTATAAGAATTAATTGTTACACTTGTACCTTCTGGGAAAGAACCTTCATAATTTATTTCATTTCCATCTGAATCTTTATTTGATGTCCCCGTAAATGTTTTCCCCTCTACAAAAACTTCAGATGTATTTGCGTATGAAACACCATTTATTACAAGCTGTTTTCCGAATTCTGCTTTGAGTGTTACATTTTTCGTTACTTTATATGAGTTATAAAGGACATACGAATCTCCATCTTTCCAACCAATAAAATCGTAACCAGCTGCTTCTATTTTAGGAAGTTGACCTGCAGTAAGAATCGTATCTTTTGCAACCTTTATTGCTACAGGAGCTGTTCCATAATCAGTTACATAGGATACAGTACATTCCTGTGCACTTGCTTTTTCCCATTTGGCATTCAAAGTAACATCTTTTACAACCTTGTAAACATCGGCAACAGCAAGTACATCACCATCGTACCAGCCGATAAATTCGTAATCTCCAGTATAAGAAACGGGAGGAAGTTGTTCAGCAGTAAGAATTGTATCTTTTTTAACCTTTATTGCAGAAGGTGGAGCTCCATATTGACTCTTGTAAGTTACAGTGTACATTGTGTCGGGGGTATCAGGAGTTGTCCCGTTGTCACATCCTATCATAGAAAAAAAAGTGAAAGCACAAATAATTGCGAAACATTTAATAAGACCTTTTTTCATAAGTTCTCCTTTTATAATTAAGTTAAATGTTTAAATATATTCTAATACACAAATTTTCATTTATCAAATAAATATTTGTAATTATTCGCTTTTTCAAGTCGCATTTTTCTACTTTAAACACACCCCTCATTTTGATATAATTGTTTCCTATAAAAATATCACTAGAGGCGTTATAATGAGCAAATACCCTTTTGAAAACATTGAGCCTAAATGGCAGAAGTATTGGGAAGACAACAAAATTTTTAAAGTTAGAGAAGATCCGTCTGTCCCAAAAGAAAAAAGAATGTATGTTTTGGATATGTTTCCGTATCCATCGGCAGCAGGACTTCATGTAGGTCATCCTGAAGGTTACACAGCAACTGATATTTACTGCCGCTACCTAAGAATGAAAGGTTACAACGTACTTCATCCAATGGGATTTGACTCTTTTGGTCTACCGGCAGAAAATTATGCTATTAAAACCGGGACTCACCCAAAAACAACTACTCATGCGAATATTGATAAATTTACACAGCAGATAAAATCTCTTGGATTTAGTTACGACTGGGATCGCTGCGTTTCTACCTGTGAACCTGAATATTACAAATGGACACAGTGGATTTTCCTTCAACTCTACAAAAAAGGTCTTGCATACGAAAGCAATACACCGATTAACTGGTGTCCATCATGCAAAACTGGTCTTGCAAACGAAGAGGTAAAGGAAGGCCGCTGTGAACGTTGTGGAAACATTGTTACTCACAAAACAATCCGCCAGTGGGTTTTAAAAATTACTGATTACGCAGACCGACTGCTTGAAGATTTGGATTCTCTTGACTGGCCGGAAAGCGTTAAGATAATGCAGAAAAACTGGATTGGAAAATCCATTGGTGCAGAAGTTGATTTCGTTATTGCCGATAAGGATGGAAATCCTACTTCCGATAAGCTCACTGTTTACACTACCCGCTGCGATACTCTTTTTGGTGCAACCTATATGGTAGTTTCTCCTGAACATCCTCTTATTGAGCGCCTTACAACTGCCGAACAAAAAGCTGCTGTTGAAAAATATCGTGATGATGCTGCTAAAAAATCTGATTTGGAAAGAACAGATTTGGCAAAAGATAAAACTGGTGTTTTCAGCGGAAGTTATGCAATTAATCCTGTAAACGGAAAAAAGATTCCTATCTGGGTTGCTGATTACGTTCTTATTTCTTATGGAACCGGTGCAATTATGGCAGTTCCAGCTCACGATACCCGCGACTGGGAATTTGCTAAAAAGTTCAATCTTCCTATTATTGAGGTTTTAAAGTCTCAGGTTGATGTTCAGACACAAGCCTGGACAGAAGACGGAATCCACGTTAATTCAGACTTCCTCGATGGTCTCAACAAAAAAGATGCTATCGAAAAAATGCTTGCCTGGCTTGCAGAAAAAGGCTGTGGCAAAAAAGCGGTAAATTATAAACTCCGTGACTGGATTTTCAGTAGACAGCGTTATTGGGGTGAACCAATTCCTTTGATTCATTGTCCAGACTGCGGTACAGTGCCTGTTCCAGAAGATCAGCTTCCACTTGAATTGCCTGATGTAAAATCTTATCAGCCAACAGGAACTGGTGAAAGTCCTCTTGCAGGAATTGAATCATGGGTAAACTGCAAATGTCCAAAATGCGGAAAGCCAGCAAAAAGAGAAACAAATACAATGCCTCAGTGGGGCGGAAGCTGCTGGTATTATCTGCGCTATCTTGATCCAAACAACAATAAGGAGTTCTGTTCAAAAGAAGCAGAACAGTATTGGATGCCAGTTGATTTATATGTTGGTGGTGCTGAACATGCCGTTCTTCATCTGCTTTATGCAAGATTCTGGCACAAGGTACTTTATGATTTAGGCCTAGTTTCTACAAAAGAACCATTCCAGCGCCTTATCAACCAGGGTATGATTACCTCTTTTGCTTATCAGCGCCATAACAAAACTCTTGTACCAGTTGATGAAGTTGAGCAGCGTGATGATGGAAAATACTACGAAAAAGCAACAGGCGAAGAACTTGAACAGGTTGTTGCCAAAATGAGTAAATCCCTCAAAAACGTAGTAAATCCTGATGACCAGATTAAGCAGTATGGTGCAGACTCTGTAAGAATGTACGAAATGTTCATGGGACCACTTACAATGTCAAAACCTTGGTCAACACAGGGAATTGTTGGTATTCACCGTTTCCTTGAAAAGGTTTGGGCAGTTTCTGAAAAACCAATGGTTGATATTGATATTACCGGTCATCTTGAAGACAAAAAACTCGTAGAAACCCGCAAGCTTTTTGCGCAGACTATTAAGAAAGTTACTGATGATACAGATACATTGAATTTTAACACAGCAATAAGCCAGATGATGATTTTAATTAATGATTTATCAAAGCTTGAATCTGTACCAAAAGCCTTATGGAGTGATTTTGTTAAACTGCTCTCTCCTTATGCTCCTCACCTTGGTGAAGAACTCTGGAATAAACTTGGAAACACAAAATCTGTTGCTTACGAAAGCTGGCCAACAATCAATGCTGATTTTGCAAAAGATGATGCTAAAACAATTGTTGTAATGGTAAACGGAAAAAAACGTGATACCTTTGAAGCAGCACCTGGAACAAGTCAGGATGAATTGAAGGCAACAGCACTTGCACATGAAGGTGTTAAGAAGTTTACCGACGGCCACGAAATTGTAAAATGCATTATTGTTCCAGATAAACTGGTTAATATTGTAGTCAAATAACGGAGACTTCTGTTGTAATTATACCATATATTTCTACGGTCTCCGTTACAAGTTTTGCATACGCAAAACTGGTACATTGTTTTATAAAGAAAAAGCGGTGATTGACCTAAAATTTTTGCTCAATCACCGCCTTTTTTTTATCTAACTAATTGTCAATTGTCCATTGTCAATTCTTAATTGTTAATGTACTTCCGTGACGGAGTTTACTATATTAAAGAGCGACTTAAAGCCTGTGGAAGCAATCGCCTTTTCTGATTCGTTGGACATAGACATAAAATATAATTTATGATTTGCTTCTTCACTATCATTAAAGGCTGCCATCAAAAGACCGATTCCAGAAGCATCCAGTTCTATCAATTTTGACATATCAAGAACAATATTATTTTTTAAAACTGCTGAATAAAGTGTGTTCTGAAACTCGCCCAAGGTATAGGCATTCAGAGCGCCTTCAAGTTCATATAAATGATAGTTTGCACCGTCTTTTTCTACTATACTTAACTGATCCATAAAAACTCCTTAATCAATTCTCTTTAATCAATTTATTAGAGGCCTGCCATTTTAAGCATTTCGTCAAGGTTGCTCAAATCTGGAATATCAGGGTCTTCAAAAGGATTATCGCTTTTTTCTGCAGAAAGTTCTGATGAAGAAGCTTCTGGTGCTGAAGTTTCAACTGCTTCTGCTGGCGCACTTTCGGCTGATGCTTCGGCAGGCGTAACTTCTGCTTCAACAGGAGCTGCTTCTGTCTGAGGTTTTTCTTCTTGCTGAACTTCTTCCTGTCGCTTTTCTTCTTCTTTTCTTGCTTCTTCAGCTGCCTTATCTGCAAAGCTTGCGGCAGTTTCATACTTAAGAACAAGAATAGAAACGTCATCTTCCATTTCTTTTGACATAAACTTAGTCAGGCTGTCAAAGGTGAACTGGGCCATACGCTGGGCTGGATAAGTAGAATTATCAAGAACACACTGCTGGATTCGTTCTTTTCCAAACTGTTCACCACGAAGAGAATGTGACTGAACAAGACCGTCTGTACAGGCAAGAATGATATCACCACGGTTTAATTTAGTTGTTTTTACAGAAACATAAGGAGTCAAATCCTTTACAAAGCCAAGAACATGACCTGAACCCTGGATTTCAATAACGTTATTATAAACCTGGGTATAAAGCATCAAAACCGGAATACCGCAGTTGATGTAATACATTGTATCTGTCTGGAAATCGATTAAAGCAAAAAGACCGGCAAAAATCGTACCCTTCTGCAAAGAATCACGGATAAAGCTGTTGATTTTAATTACCAGCTCCTTAAAATCATGAGTTTCTGCAAGATATGTTCTGATGATGGATTTTAAGATAACCATGTTCATAGAAGCCGCAATACCTTTACCACTCAAGTCACCTACTACAAAGAGATGGCGTGTATCTGTAAGGCGGATAAAATCAATGAACTCACCACCAATATTGTGGGCAGGAACCATCAGATAACCGCTGTCAATCTTTTCATTTTTAATATGGTCAATATCTTCCTGGATTGAAGTAATAATCTGAGAAGACATGCGGATTTCTCGATTAACGATTGAAATAATATCTTTGTTGGAAATATTACGCATGTAATAGCCAAATACAAAGAAGTATGAATACAATTTTAAGAAGGTTGTATAATCATATTCCTTATAATGGTCGCCATTTACACGTTTTCCTAAGGTAATTAAACCGTGAATACTATGACCTTCATTCAAAACGAAGAGAGCATCTGATTTTGTTTTGTCAAAGAAATCAAAAAGCTCCTTTTCTATTGAAGAAAGAATATGCTTGTTTCCTACTTCTGAATAGCAGACTACAGATTTGTTTTCATTCAAAAGAGTTTCAAACATTGATGTATTTACAGGCAGAGATAACTGCATTCCATTAGAAGAATATGCGGTATCAAGCATACCTTTATTGTTAGTAATATAAACGTTTACAGAAGAAGCCTGAATGTTCTTTCTGAAAATCTCATACATTCGGTTTGTAATCTGATCCATTTCACCACTGTAGTCAATAGAAGCAAGATCACGTTCAAGAGAAGCGGCGTAATCAGCTGTATATATTTTTGTAGAAGATGAAAGAATCTGTGATATTTTGAGAGAAAAAATAATTGCAATAATTGCCATGAGGGAGAAGTTGAAAATAAATCCTGCATGGAAAATTGTATCAGAAGGCTGAAGGAACATAACGCCTAATCCCAAAGCACAGCCAGGAATAAGATATGAAAGGACAAACTTAAAGAGAGAGGCAAAAACAACTCTTCCTGAAGGAATTGTCTTTTGAGAAAGACCTGAAATAATAATTATGAACATCAGGAGGTATGAATAAAGGAACATGGATGTAAAACCAGGTTCGCGTTCAGACATAAACTGGAAGAAAAGCTGAAGAATCCACAAAGAAATGATTCCTTCACCAACTACAAGTCCCTGATAACGCTGTATAGAAATGCCTTTCTTTTCCTGCAAAAGTGTAAGGAATAAAAAGCAGATTGTAGGAAGGGAAACCTTAAATATAGCATTGTACAAAGTTACCCAAGTCCAAGGGAAAAATTCCCGTGCCCCAGATTCTTCAGAGAAAAGGTATTCAGAACCAATGTACAAACTGTTATTTTGTGAAATATCAACAGCATCAAAGCGTCTGTATACAATAAAAACACCAAACGCAATGAATATAATTTTTAGCAGCTGAATGGAAAATTTTCTGACATTTGCCACAATTCCAATAAGACCAAAACTGAACATTACAAAAAATATTACGTCCAGTACAAAAACAATTCTCATCAGCTGGCCGGTAAAACCATCTAACCAAACATGTCTAAATAACATTACAAAGAAGAAAAGGAATGATTCAACACTTGCAATAAGTAGAGGAACAACCATAGCATTACCGCTCTGGGTTTCAAGCTTTACTTTTTTATCTACATAGAAAGTGAGTGCAACAAAAGCAGCAACTACAGCCGCATTCAAGACAACAAAAATCATATTAATAACCTACCTTTGCAATCATCATTGTAACGTCATCATGGAGTTTTTTATCGCCATTATATCTCCAGATAAGATTTACTATATCGTCAACAAATTCCTGAGGACTCTTTGCGGCACCTGCAATAAGGGTTTTCTTATACAAATCTGTATCACCCAATTCAACACCACTGTCATCCATAACTTCAGACACACCGTCAGTTGCCATAAGAATGGTATCACCGCGGAAAAGACGTTTTTCGGCAACTGTGATATCGCCAACATCAAGAATACCGATAAGAGAAGCATTTGAAGTTAATGGCTTTATGCGATATCCATCAGGAGATGGTGAAAGAATCAGAGGGTCAGACATGGAAGCGTTGATATAACGAATCTTCATTTTTTCTGTATCGACGATTCCAAGGAACAATACTGTATATTTATCCTGAAGGTGCATTCCTTTGATAGCTTTATCAATAGCATGGATTACACCAACCAAATCTTCTTTGTCTTCAATAATTTTTACTGTATTCATTACCAAACCCATGATAAGAGCAGCTGGAAGACCTTTACCGGATACGTCGCCAAGCATGAGAAGGGTTTTTGAGGAATCGATAGGCAAAATTGAGAAGTAGTCGCCCGATACGTTTACGAGAGGGCGGAAGTAGGTAGCAATCTTTAGTTTTGGAATATTTGGGATTTTTTGAGGTAAGAAGGATTGCTGGGTTTCTGCAAGCTGCTGCCATTCGGTTGTTGTAGCGGCAATTTCTGACAAGGTTGAAATTGTTCTTGTACGGGTAATAAAACGTTTATATTCTTCAAATAGCTGGGAATAAATTGTACTGTCAAAAAGACGTGTGTAATTACAGAATACGAACATGTGCTGCTTTTCGGAACAAAGGAAGAAGCCACGCGCTTTTTTGAATTTTGAGGTAATACCAAAGTCTTTATCAAAGAAGAATATACCGTCCTGCCACTGTTCATCAAAATACTGGTCTATCTTTTTTCGTGTTCGCTCGGATGTGGTGAGACGGTCAGGACTGTTATACAAAACATAGTTTCTTGTTCGGTCAATCAAAAGAACAGAACAGTCACCGCGTTTTTCGAGATAATCACCTATAGCACCATAAAAATCATCAAGTGAGTAACAGAATTTAAGGCGTTCAATAAAATCCCGGATTATCAAAGTTTCACCGGTATCTATTGTGTCACGTTTTGCTAATTTTAATAAAATAGAGCGGATTCTGGTACACAATAAAATGATTGCAAAAAAAATCGCAACAATAATCAGAAAGGAATATATCGAATATTCTTCATTTACTTTTGCCGGAATTAAAAATAAGGAAAAACCAATAAATAATATTACGGCCAGAACGTAAATACCAATTGAAATAAACTTTTCTCTTGTTTTGTACATATTCACCTCAAAAATACAGTACTACTATTGTACCATATTATCGGCAGAAATGGGAAAAAAGTGTAAAATTATTCAATATTATTTATCGTTCCAGCTCAGAAAGGGGGATAAGATTTGGATTTTCCGAAGGATTTTCCAGTTCCATATATGCTTTTAACAAATCTTTCTGTTTAGGGGAAAGATGCTGAGGAATCTGAACCATAATCTTAATATACAAGTCACCTTTTCGTGTACCGTTAGCATAAGGTACACCCTCTCCTTTAATGCGGAGAAGTTTACCATTTGCAGTACCCGAAGGAACTCTAATCAAGACTTTTTTATCATCAAGAGAATTGATTGTGATGTCACAGCCTAAAGCAGCCTGAGACATAGAAATTGGAACTGCACAATACAAATCCTGTTCACTGCGTTCAAACAATGGATGAGACTCAACATGAATAATTACATGAAGATCTCCAGGCTGTCCACCGTTTTCACCAGCATCTCCCTGTCCAGGAATTATAATGCGTTTTCCGTTATCTGTTCCTGCCGGAATCTTTAATGACATTTTTTTATTCTTTAACTGGTGGCCTGAACCACGACAGTCCGGACAAGGCTTATCAATAACAGTTCCTTTTCCACCACACTTTGGACAGGTTTGCTGAATTGTAAAGAAACCATTGCCCTGTCTTATCTGACCAGCACCATTACAGGTTGGACAAGTTTTTCTTGCAGAACCAGCGGCTCCACCTGTTCCATGACAGGATTCACAGGTTTCATTGTGTTTAAAATGAATATCGGTTGAAGTTCCGTATACGGCTTCTTTAAATCCAAGATATAAATCATATCGAAGGTTGGCACCTGTAACAGCCCCTCCCCTCTGACGTCTTGAACCACTGCTGAAGCCGCCACCAAAAATACTGTCAAAGATATCACTGAAACCGCCACCAGCTCCACCAAACAAGTCGCTGAAATCCTGGTATGCGTGAGAATATTGGGCACCGCCCTGATCCATTCCATCAACGCCTGCAAAACCGTATTGATCATAAAGAGGTCGTTTTTTATCATCAGAAAGAACTTCGTAAGCTTCTGTTGCTTCCTTAAACTTTTCTTCTGCTTCTTTATCGCCAGGATTTCTATCAGGATGATATTTTACAGCCAATTTTCTATAGGCCTTTTTAATATCTTCCTGAGAGGCTGACTTATCGACACCTAAAACTTCATAATAATCACGCTTTGCCATTCTAGTTACCCAATATTCTTATTTATTTTCTGTTACTCGTCTTTTACTTCGTAATCTACATCATCAGCAGAACCTTTGTTGAATCCGCCATTTGAACCTGCTGAAGAATTATCTGCACCAGCATCAGCACCTGCATTGTTTGCTGCATCTGGACCTGGCTGAGCACCAGCACCTGCTGCACCAGCGGCCCCCTGCTGTTTATAAAGTTCTTCTGCAATTTTGTAAGAAGCAGTCTTCAAAGCTTCTGTCTTTGCCTTGATATCTTCTGTATTATCGCCCTGCATTGCCTGTTTAAGGGCTGCAATTGCATCTTCAACCTTCTGTTTTTCTGCAGCATCAATCTTGTCACCAAGTTCCTTGATTGATTTTTCTGTTGCATAAATCATTGAATCAGCTTCGTTGCGAGCATCTACACTTTCGCGTTTTGCTTTATCAGCTGCAGCATTTGCTTCTGCATCTTTTACCATCTTGTCGATTTCAGCATCGCTCAATCCAGAAGAAGAAGTAATCTGGATATGCTGCTCTTTTCCAGTTCCAAGGTCCTTTGCAGATACGTGAACAATACCGTTAGCGTCGATATCGAATGTAACTTCAATCTGAGGAACTCCACGAGGAGCGGCTGGAATACCAACCAAGTCAAAGCGACCAAGAGTTCTGTTCTGGTCTGCCATTTCGCGTTCACCCTGAAGTACGTGAATAGAAACTGCTGTCTGTCCGTCTGCTGCTGTAGAGAAGATCTGGCTCTTCTTTGAAGGAATTGTTGTATTTCGTGGAATAAGTTTTGTAAATACACCACCCATTGTTTCAATTCCAAGAGAAAGTGGAGTTACATCAAGAAGAAGGATATCCTGTTTTACATCCTTATTCAAAATACCACCCTGAATTGCAGCACCAACTGCTACAGCTTCATCTGGGTTTACTGCACGACTTCCTTCCTTACCGAAAATTGCTTTTACAACTTCCTGAACTTTTGGCATACGAGATGAACCACCAACCAAAAGAACTTCGTCAATCTTATCTGATGTAAGACCTGCATCTGACAATGCTTTGCGGCAAGGCTCCTTTGTGCGTTCAAAGAGATTATCTGTCATCTGTTCAAACTGAGCACGAGTCAAAGACTTCTGCAAGTGTTTTGGACCTGTTGCATCTGCTGTAATAAATGGAAGATTAATATCTGTTGTAGTCTGGTTAGAAAGACTGATTTTTGCGTTTTCTGCTGCTTCACGGAGACGCTGCATAGCCATTGAATCCTTTGACAAATCAATGCCTGTATCGCGTTTGAACTCATCAATAAGCCAGTTAGAAATTACACGGTCCCAGTCATCGCCACCAAGATGTGTATCACCATTTGTAGAAAGAACTTCAAATACACCGTCAGCAAGCTGGAGAATAGAAATATCAAATGTACCACCACCAAGGTCATAAACAGCAATTGTTTTTTCCTTAGACTGGTCTTTATTGAAACCAAAAGCAAGTGCAGCGGCTGTAGGTTCGTTGATGATTCGTTTTACATCAAGACCAGCAATCTTTCCGGCATCTTTTGTAGCCTGTCGCTGAGAATCGTTGAAGTAAGCAGGAACTGTAATTACAGCCTCTGTAACTTCTGTTCCAAGATAATCTTCTGCAGTTTTCTTCATTTTCTGAAGAATGAATGCAGAGATTTCCTGTGGGCTATAGCGCTTTTTATTTCCAGCTTCGTCTACTTCTACACGAACATCCTGGCCGTTATCTACAACTGTATAAGGAAGTTTTGTTGCTTCTCCCTGTAATTCGCTGAATCTGTGACCAATAAGTCGTTTTACAGAATAAACTGTATTTTTTGGATTTGTTACCATCTGGTTTTTAGCAGGAGCACCTACAATTCTGTCTCCCTTTGTGGTAAAACCAACAATTGAAGGAGTTGTTCTTCCTCCTTCTGAGTTCTGAATTACAACTGGTTCACCGTTTTCCATTACGGCTACACAAGAGTTTGTTGTTCCTAAGTCAATACCAATAATTTTACCCATTCTATTCACCTCGTTTAATTATTTCCTTAATTTATGTTACTGTTTAGGTACCTTCACCATTACTTTTGCATGGCGAATTATCCTATCCTTTAATTTATATCCTTTAAGATATACCTGAGCTAATGTTTCCTTGTCTGCATTTTCGTCTTCCATACGGCCAATAGCTTCATGTTCATCAGGATTAAACTCATCTCCTTCTGAACCATAACCACAAAGACCATACTTATCTTCAAGCATTTTAACAAGATTGTTGTTAATCATTCTGATGCCGTCAGCAATTGATTTTGCATCTGTTGCGTCTTTGGCAGCATCCAGAGTACGGTCAAAGTTATCAAGACTGTCCAATAAATCAGAAAGCAGAGCTGCATTGGCATAATCATAAGTTTCCTGCTTTTCTTTTATCATTCGCTTACGATAATTATCAAAATCTGCTGCTCGTCTAAGCAACTGATCTTTTAAGTCTGCAACTTCTGCTTCTAATGCGGCAATTTTTTCTTCCGGAGTCTCTTCTTTTTTTTCTTCTGAAGCATTTGCTTCATTTTCTTGAGATTGTGTCTCTGTCTCTTGAGATTGATTTTCGTCTGATGTATTTTCAGCAGTTTTTTCTGCTTTTGTCTCTACATCTTCTTTTTTTTCTTCATTTTCAATCTCAGAAGTTTCTTTCTTGTCTGACATCTACAATCAATTCCTCTTTTCTTTTATTTACATATAAAAAAATAATAATTTCTTCCTTCAATCGTCAACATTTTTTTGCAAAAAAAATAATTTTTTAATCCATAATCAGTTTCGTCTGAGAATTCACTTACGCCAATTCTTAGAATCTCTTTTCAAAACTAAAAATTTAACCTAATTATGCATTGTAAATTATTAATTCTTAATTAATTTTCCCCCAGTCTGGTTTGCAGAAAACATCGAACTTTTCGGGGGCGCTTAATCTTGCGGAATGGAGATAAAGTCTTTGGGCTGATTTGCCTCCGTACAAGCGGTCTCCAAGAATCGGGAAGCCCATTTCGCTTAAATGCACGCGGATTTGATGGGTGCGACCTGTATAAAGCGAGCATTTGATGAGTACACACTTTTTTCCTTCGACAAGGCATTCTTTTATCACGGTAAAATCAGTTTTTGAATAGAGGCCTCCCCTGCTTTGAGGAAGACTTCCCCATTTTCCAGCCTGACTTTTGGGACTGATTCTTCCCATGTATTTTTCTACTGTAAATGAATCTGGCAGTTGTGTTGTGTTCTTTCCTGTTCTGTCACAGCCATCAATGCATACAAGGGCAAAATATTCCTTGATAAAATCATGATTTTCAAACATCTGCTGGATTTCTTTGTTTACTGCACGGTTTTTGGTAAAAAGAATTATTCCGCTTGTGTCGCGGTCAAGACGGTGCATGATTCCAACATAGGGTGGATTTTTTAAAGAAGGATTTTTCTTCCATAAATAATCAACAAGAGCGTCGTGAAGATTTGCACGGTTGCCGGTAATTGTCTGTTCAACCGGGAAAAAAGCTGGTTTATTTACAAAAATAAGATTGTCGTCCTCGAAAAGAACGTTTTTTTCTGTCATCTCAAACTTGATGTCATCCGGCTGTTTTTCAAAAAAGAATTTTTCTTTGTCGAATTTTATCTGAACCAGAGAGCTGCCCCGTAACTCAAAAGAGGGACGGAAGATTTGCTTTCCGTTGACAGAAACTGCGCCCGCGATAATTAGACGGCGAATTTTTGAATTTGACAGCTCGTACTGAGAAAGGACTGCAGGAAGTTCCGCTTTTAAATATTGGTCGAGCAAAATTTTATCTGTCGTTTTTAATTCAATTTTCTGCATTTTAGGTTTTGGGGTTCGACGATTTAGAGGAGGGCGAAATCGGGGCCGTATTGACCGGCAAAGATTTTTACACTGCACTCTTCCATGCAGACATTTTCTGAAAAACTGACTAAATCCATACTTTCTGGGCTTAATAAATCTTCCGGATTATAGGAAGTCCTTATTATTTCTTCACTTCCTTCTCCAGAAAGCCGTGACATGGCTCCATTGATCTTTACTATATCCTGAACTATTGGAAACAAATCAGAACATTTTTTTTCTTCATATTTTTGTTCCAGAAATAAAAGCTGCATTTTTTCTATTTCTTTATGGTCAGCAGCCTCGGGATTGAAGCCGCTCTTAAAATCACAATTGTTACAGCGCTGCCACTCAGAAAAATCAGCAAAAAAACGTGACGGATAGATTTTTAGCGGTTTTAGGACAGAAAGCATCCATGGGACAGCTCTTCCCGCCGAATAAAAAGTTCTGCAGGCAAAAGAGAGGTCTCGAGCATAACGAATATCCTGGGCAGAAAAAAGTCCGCTCACTTTTGCTGTAGCTGCTAAATCAGCATTTTCGGTCTGGGGAAAATCAAGATGATTAGGATACTGCTGGATTGCAAAATCCATGCGTTCCATAAAGTTTTTTAAGGAATCCCCCGGCAGGTCTGCATAAGAAAGCTGAAAACCAAAAATCAGTCCGGAATCATTTAAAAGCCGGGATTTATTACTGTAGAATTTTTTATCGAATAAAAGTTTTCCGCCCTTTTCGGTAGCTTTCAGAGGAATGTCAAAGGAACAGAAGATTTTTTCTGCGGCTGACACAAGTTCTTTATCAACAACAGAAGCATCAATTAAAAAAGAAACATAAAGGTCCGGAGCATATTCAGCGAACAAATCAATCAATTGAATTATTCGTTTTTTGTTTACTGCAATTTTTTCATCATGAACAGAAAATTCAGTAATTCCTTTTTCCTGTAAATGAGGAATTTGAGATTCTAACTGCTCAGATGAAAATTGATACTGCTTCTGCATAATCTGATTAAAGCAGGACAATTCCGCGCTTTTTGCAGTCCTTTTTAATTTCGTCAGTCCAAACACTTACCTGAGTTTCGCCGATATGAGCCTTGCGCAAAAGGAACATGCAGAGGCGAGACTGACCAATTCCACCACCTAAAGTCTGGGTTAATTCACCTTTAAGCAATTTGCTGTGGAATTCAAACTTAGCGCGTTCAGGACAACCACGTTCTTCCAGCTGGGCTTTAAGACTTTCCGGGCTTACACGAATACCCATTGAAGAAAGCTCAAAAGCGCTGTCCAAAACAGGATTCCATACAAGAATATCACCATTCAAACCGCGGTGACCGTCGCCACTTTCTGTAATCCAGTCATCGTAGTCAGGAGCACGTCCGTCATGAATGCTACCATCAGGAAGTTTACCACCGATACCTGTGATAAATACTGCACCATATTCTTTTGTTACTTTATCTTCGCGCTCTTTTGGAGTCAGCTTTGGATAAAGCTTCTGTAAATCATCAGCATAAAGAATTTTTATTTCTTTAGGAAGGATTGGCTTAATTTTTGGATAGCGGTCATACAAGAAGAACTCAGTTCTCTGAATACAGCGGTAAACCTTTTTTACAATTTCATGAAGGAAATAAACATTTCTATCCAAAGGATCAATTGCAATACACCAGTCCCACTGGTCAACATAAATGGAATGAATTGGATCCAAATCTTCATCCGGACGAAGGGCATTCATATCTGTATAAATACCAAAGCCTGGGTCAAGCTTTAAATCTGTAACCTTGAGACGCTTCCATTTTGCAAGCGACTGAACAATTTCCATTTTCTGTTCGTTGAGACTTTTTACCGGGAAAGTTACCGGGCGTTCAACCCCATTGAGGTCATCATTTATACCAGTACCTGCCCCTACAAACAAAGGAGCAGTTACGCGAGTTAAGTTTAATTCAGTTGAAAGTGCAAGCTGAAAAAAATCCTTGATTGCAACAATTGCATGTTCTGTTTCTTTTGTGTCCAGAATCGACTTATATTTTGCGGGAAGTTTAATCATTTTTGTTTCCTTATTGTTTAATTATTCTCCATCGAAGTTGATAAGAGTGGTAACCTTGCATGGAGCAAGAACTTTTTCGTAATTTAAGGCAGGCAGACCAATAACACCAAAGAAATCGGTAACAGTACCGCCGCCCTGTGCGATAAGATTTTTAGATGCTTCCAGAGTACCGCCTGTTGCAATCAAATCATCAACAACAAGGAACTTCTGTCCTAACTTTACATCTGCTTTATGAACTTCGATAGTTGCAGTTCCGTATTCAAGAGCATAAGAGCACTGATAAGTATCACCAGGCAATTTTCCTTTTTTTCTGATTAAAACAAGTGGAAGCTTTAATTTTTCTGCAAGTGGAGCCGCAAAAAGAAAACCGCGGGATTCGACAGCTGCAATGGCATCAATTTCTGCATCCTTATAGATTTCTACCATTCTATCAAGACAGTATTTAAAGGCGTCAGGATTGATTAAAACTCCTGTGATGTCATAAAAAAGGATTCCAGGCTTAGGAAAGTCTGGAACACGGCGAATTGCTTTATCTAATACTTCAATGTTCATAAAATAACCTACCGAAAGATTATTTTAATACTATGAATTATTTTAATCAATCATTCAGTTTTGTATCTGATTTGTATCATTCAGTTTTGCAACCCCAGAAGCAGATTGAAAAAATTATAAACAGAAGGGCATATAAAAGAGCCGCAAGAACAAGCCCCGTAATTATGCTTGAGAAGCTTACAAAAATATAGTTTATCATCGTGAATAAAAAGAAAACAATTTTATAAAAAAGGAAAGCAAGGAAAATCAGGAATGGAAAGATAAAAGCCCAGGACATCTTAAAATATAAGGCCTGCCCGATTCTGTAATTCCAGCTGAAAATACCAATCAGCATAAAAAGAACAAGGATAAAAATTGGATATAAAACCCTGTTGTAAAAAATGTGGGTGAATATCTGCTGGGAATATCCAAACTGGGAAGCAGCCTTTGAAAGTGCATAAAGAGAAGAAAAGGACATGGTCTTTGGATTTTCAGAAGATTCTTCAAGCAATAAAAAAGAAGAATAAGACAGAGGATAAACCAGATATTCAGGTGTTGAAGCACTTCTTCCATCTGCATAAATATATTCAGGCTCAATAACCTGATTTTCATTATTTCTTCCAACGGATTTTAAAAGAATATATGGGACATATTCAGTTTCATCATCGATTTCAAGAAAGGTCTTTGCATTTTCATTAAGTTCCTTTACAGAAAGAGACATAACCTTTGCATAAGGAACATGAAGGGTCCGACGCCATTCGCCGTTTCGCAGAGTGATGATATAGAAATCTCTCAGATACTGAATAGTTTTTCCAGCAGATTTTTGAACAGTCATTCCTTTGAAAAATAGAACGTCTTCCGAACCGTCCGCGCGTTTATTGCAGAAATACACATCATTTGCAGTTTCAAAGGTTTCAAGCTCAAGAGTTTCATCAATAAAGAAATACTTTTGCTCAACCCTTTTGCGGGCAATTTCCATATAAAACTGAACATCATTATCCTTATCCAGTTCAGGATAATTTTCGTTGAGATTGCGGAAAATATAATAAGCCTGCAAGTCCTCATTTTTCATAAGGGCCAGATAACCTTTATATTTTTCCTCAAAAATCTTTTCTCCGGCAGTCTTTTTACTGCTATGGGCTTCTGAAATATTATTCCATGCATCACTGGAAATCTGTTTTAGCTGTGCCAGATTAGGCTCTTTTGATGAAGCAATTTTTATTCCCTCTTCAGCATAAAAATGAGCGTCAAACCACTGCTCGTTTTCAAAAGCCGAAATAGCCTTTAAAAGATACTGATAAGAATTATATACTTTCTGAGAATCAATATTGAACTCATCATCGCTTTTGTTTTTTAATTCTACATTTTCAGTCCGCAAATGTAATTCTGTGACATTTTCCCAGTTAATACCCATTTCGCAGCGACTTCTCAGATTACGGGCAGCTTCCGAAGAAGAATCCAGTTTGATTGCGGCATTTGCATAAACTAAACCACGTTCATACAAACCGTTATCGCAAAGAGTGTTTCCTACATCAATATATTCTTTAATCAATTTAGGACGATTGACAATATTTTCTTTTTTTCTGCTGATGAGGATTCCTAATGTTTCGTTGGAAAGTGAAAGCACAAAGGTAGAAATAAGGGCTGAAATAATGACAATCTTATATCTTTTACCCATTGCTATAGAAAATCTATTTGTACTTCCCTCTGAATTATGTCCAAAATAAACAGAACAGCTGATTGAAAATCCTGTAATTATGATTGCAGGCAAATAGGAAAGAAAATAATCCATTCCAAGACAAAGTTTATACACAAAAACAGATTTCGACGGTACATCAGAAGGAAGAGACTGAACCATCCCCAAAATAAAGCAGATAATAAAACCGATACCTAAAAATGCTGCCAGTACAGAAATAATTCTTTTCATATAATCTTTCCCACTAATCTTTCTATTATATATGTCTGAGTCTTTTCTTTTCGACAGAAAACTTAATTATGCCAGTTATAATAAAAATCAATGCAAGTAAAACATTTAAAAATACGACAAAGGGCTCCTGCATGTATTTTCCAAGCTTAGCAAACAAGGTTGATGAATTAATCTTTTTAATTACAGAATAAATTACCGGAGTTGAAAGGCACTTTGTATTAATATATAGGATTAAATACGTAATTATAGAAATAAAACCTACATCAATAAGCTTCCATGAAAATAAACCGGAAATTGCATAAAGAGAACACAAAACAAGCCCCAGAGATAAAAAACTGAGCCAGTAATACCACTCTCTGTTAAAATTGCTGTCTGCAAAATCTGCCAGAAACTGAAAATCAGGAAGAAGAGTGTTTCTACCCATGCTGAAAGAGGTTTTTATATTTACATCCCTATAAGGTTCTGCGGCCTTGTATAAATCACCTGATGTAGATTCCATCATTTTGTCAATACTGACTTTGCCATCTGGGGAGGTATCAAGCACGACTACTGTAGAAGAACGATAATCAGATAAATCATTTGTTAAAAAATAAACCTTGTCATCAATTTTTCTAAAATAATGGGCAGAAAGCTTTTCTTTTTCTATTTTGACATCAGAAATAAGCTTTTGCTTAAAATAAATTGAAAAAGGTATGACTGCAAGCCATATTACTGCACATAAGATAAAATAAAAAATCAGTTGAATTACGCCACCTTTGTGCTTTATATGAACAAAGGCAAGAAGAGGACAAATAACGACGGATACACAGAGAATTATATAGAATAGAGCTTTTAAATAAGTATTAGTATTTAAGTCTATAAAAGCGTTTCCAGCTGTCGTATTTAAAATATTTAAATACAGTCCATACAATATACTTCCACAACCAATTCCACAGATTAAAAAGATGAAAAAATATAATAATAATTTTAAAGCTTTCTTCATTTCAAAAACCTTTAAGGGCAGTAATCCGACTGATATACAAAAATAATTATATCATGCCTTTTTGATTATCGGAAAATATAAGAATCACTTAAAATAAATAAATTTTTTTCATAAAATAATATTTGACAGAAAGTATTTTTGAATATAACATAATTAATAGGTTTATTTAAAAATATTTGTGCTACAGTTTACAAAATGTGTTATAATAATCACGATTTCAATCGCTGTTTACGAGGCTAAAGTTATGGACAATAATAATTCAATTATAC
This sequence comes from uncultured Spirochaetaceae bacterium, assembly GCA_902802305.1. GTDB lineage: Bacteria > Spirochaetota > Spirochaetia > Treponematales > Treponemataceae > Treponema_D. The sequence continues at coordinate 333,470 of CADCLG010000001.1, read as the reverse complement.
CGGGTTTTGACAACGACAAAGATGACAGTCTTGCTATCAATTTAAGAAAAATCGAAAACATGAAAAACGGACTATTCATTTATCTTAATGGCTATATAGATACTTATAATTCAAGTTTTTTCCAAAAGAAGATTACACAAGTTATAAATTCCGGTTACATAAATCTGATTTTTAATTGTTCATCCTTAAACTACGTTTCTTCCACTGGAATCGGCTCTTTCACTGTTTTCTTAAAAATGGTAAAGCCAAAAGATGGTGACGTTGTTTTACTTGAGATACAGCCTAAAGTTTATGAAGTTTTCCAGCTATTGGGATTTTCCCAGTTCTTTAATATTAAAAATACAGTTGAAGATGCTGTTGCTTTCTTTTCAAACGGAGATAATGCTTCAAATTCTCTCTTCCCTGCAATAATTGATTGTCCTGTTTGTGCTAAAAAGCTTAGAGCAACAAGACCAGGAAGATTCCGCTGTTCTGGCTGCAAGTCTATTATTGCCATAAGCAATAAAGCAGAAATTACCCTGGGTTAGTTTTCCACAGCTCTTTTTTTGCTTGTGGATAACTTGTGGATAAATCTTAAACTGTAATTTTTTTATTCATTTTGCTCTTTTTTTTAACCCGTCAGTTTTTCAGACGGGTTTATTTTTTTGCATAATCAGAGTTATTATCAAGCTGTTTTTCAGCATTTTCAATTGTTTTTAAGGCTTTTTGAGGGCAATTTTTGCCTTTTTTGTGATTTTTTGAAGAAAAAAACTTTCTTTTTAGCTTTTATGCTGGAAAGATTTAAATAAAAAACTTATCCACAAGTTAAAGGATTTTTTACTTAAAAACTTGTGGATAAGTTGTGGATAAAATGTCGATAAACTGTGAATTGCTTGTGAATTATCTGAAAGCGGCTTCCAGAACTTGAGTAATATCTGATACAGGAATAAAGGTTATACCTGCTTTGACATTTTCTGGAATCTCTTCAAAATCGCGGAGATTTGCCTTTGGAATAATAATTATCTTTATCTTATTCCTTTTTGCCGCTACAGTTTTTTCCCTTAATCCGCCAATTGGAAGAACCTGTCCCGTAAGAGAAAGTTCACCAGTCATAGCCAGATGCGGTTTGATTGTTTTATTTGTAAAAAGAGAAACAAAAGTTGTTGCCATTGTAATTCCTGCGCTTGGTCCATCTTTTGGAGTTGCTCCTTCAGGAATATGCAGATGAACAATATTTTTTTCAAACCAGTCAGGCTTTTTTATTTTTTTATCAAGTACATATTTACGAGCCCAGTTAAAGGCAATCTGGCTTGATTCCTTCATTACATCGCCCATCTGTCCGGTAAGCACAAGTCCACCTTTTCCTGCAAAGCTTGCAGCTTCTATAAGCAGAGTATCGCCACCCATACTTGTCCAGGCAAGACCAATTGCTGTTCCAGGCTGTTTTGCAACTTTAATTTCTGACTCGTCAAATACAGGTTTTCCTAAATATTCAAACAAATTCTTTGAATCAATAAGATATTTTGTCTGAGCCTGCTCCTCGTCTGTAATCATCTTTGTTACAATCTTTCTGTGAATCTTATCCAGGCATTTTTCGTAATTACGAACACCTGCTTCACGCGCATATTCTTCTGCAATTGTAAGCAGGGCTGCTTTGGTGTAGCGAACCTGATTCTTTTTTAAGCCGTTTTTAGCAAGATTTTTTGGAATCAGATATTTTTTGGCAATTTCAAGTTTTTCCTGATCGATATAACCTGACAACTGAATTATTTCTGCTCGGTCCATAAGTGGAGCAGGAATTGAATCCAGTGTGTTTGCGGTAAGAATAAAGAAAACATTTGAAATGTCAAAAGGCAAATCCAGATAATTATCGCGGAAAGAAACATTCTGTTCAGAATCAAGAACTTCAAGCAGGGCAGATGCAGGATCTCCGTTGTAGCTTGCTCCCATTTTATCGATTTCATCAATCATAAAGACAGGAGAATTACTCTTGGTGATTTTTAAGCCCTGAATAATTTTTCCAGGCATGGCACCAATGTAGGTTCTGCGATGACCTTTAATTTCTGCTTCATCACGCATACCACCAACCGAAAAACGATAGAAAGGTTTATTCATTGCATTTGCTATGGATTTTCCAACGCTGGTTTTTCCAACTCCTGGAGGTCCTACCAAAAGCAAAATTGAACCTTTATTATCCTTCTTCATTTTTCTGACAGCAAGATATTCGAGAATACGCTTTTTTACGTCATCAAGACCAAAATGGTCGTTTTCCAGAATCTTTTTTTTTTTTTTTTTTTTATAGGCTTCCTCCTGAGATTCTTTCCAGGGCAACTGACAAATCAGTTCAAGGTAATTGCGGGTGCCAATATATTCGGCGGAATTAGGATCCATAAGATTGAACTTTTCCAGTTCACTTTCTACGGTTTCTTTAATTTCGCCGGTAAAATTAAACTCTTCAAGCTTTTTCTTAAACTTCTGATAATCGGTTGCATCTCCGTTTGCATTTTCCCCCAATTCATCCTGAATTGATTTGAGTTCCTCGCGGAGAAAATATTCACGCTGATTTTTTTCTACCCTTTCATTTATTTCATGCTGAATCTTCTTTTGAACTCTTAATAGTTCCTGTTCTTTTTTAATGAATACAAGAACCTGCTCCATTCTCTGGCGGACATTTACGGTTTCAAGAATCTTCTGCTGTTCGTTTTTATCAATATTTAAAATTGAAGCGATGAAATCAGCTATTTTTCCAGGATTGTCGATATTCACCATATTCAGGCGCATTTCTTCGGAAAACAAAGGGTTGTTTTCGGAAACTTCCTTCATTTCGCTGATTAAGGCACGAGTAAGGGCTTTTACTTCAAAAGTGTCGGCTTCTTCCTCTTCAAGATATTCTACTGCAGCTGCCATAGGTTCACTTGAATGAAGGGCTCGTCGGATTCGGAAGCGTTTTATTGTAGAAATAAAGACATTCAATCCACCATCAGGAAGAACAACCTTACGAATAATGCGCACAACTGTTCCAACCTTGCAAAGGTCAGATACCTGCGGATGCTCGGCGTCATTTTTTAGCATTACAATGCCGATAAATCCGTCTGTTTCATAAGCTTTTTCGACGGCTTTAATATCTTCTTCGGAATTAATCATTAATGGAGAAAAAATGCCCGGGAAAATAGGTCGGCCCTGCAAGGGAACAAGCATGAGTTTTCCTGGAAGCATTTGTTCTGTAGGAATGATTGAACTTTCTTCTGTATTTTTATCTTCATTATTAGCCATACCACTAAATATAATAATAAAATCTCAAAAAGGAAAATAAAATAATGCAGAATGAGAGTGCTGAATGAGGAATGCATAATTGGAAGCTCGAATTACAGTTACAATTGATTCACCTTGACATGTCACCTTGACATTTAAAAATAAATACATTATTATAATGATTACATTTTTATAAGGAAAACAATTTTGGTAAAACAATATCAAACAATTCTTGAAAATGCAGGGATTCGGCCGTCAATTCAGAGGATTGCAGTTTATAGATATTTATGCGAGAATCCAATTCATCCAGACGTAGAAAAGGTTTATGCAGATTTGGCACCGTCTTACCCTACTCTTTCAAAGACTACAGTTTACAATACATTAAAACTTTTTGAAGAAAAAAATATTGTCCAGTCAATCAAGATTGAAGATGATAAATTGCGTTTTGACGCAGAGATGAGAGATCATTTTCATTTTAAATGTACAGACTGTAACAAAATCTTTGATATTTTTTCTAAATCAGATGAAGACAAGCTTTCCCAGCAATGCCAGAAGATTCTTCCAGACGGTTTTTTAATGTCAAAAGTACAGACATATCTCTGGGGAAAATGCAAAGAATGTGCCTGTAAATAAAATGAAAGTCTGGAAAAAGGTCAAAAATCCAGTATAAAAAATAAATATTTTCCTAAATTCATTTTGTATTTTGCCCGATATAAAACTTATAGGAGTAGGCTTTTTAATTTGACTACAGGTTTTAGAGGGGAAAATATGAATAAAAACATCTTTTTTATTGCATTTGTTTCAATCTGCGTTTTAGCTGGATGTAAAAGTACAAAAACAACAACAAATTTAAGTCCACAAGAACTGCTTAAAGACAAGCAAATAGAAGCTGCAAAGTCAAAATTCGTATATTCTTGGGATATTAACGGCATTGATGCCGACGGAAATACAGTTCTTCATCTGGCAGCAGAAATGAATGATCCTGATTTAATTACATTTTTTATTACAAAGGGTGCTGATCCTGAACTAAAAAACTTTGCCGGAGATACGGCTCTGCATCTTGCCATTAAAAATGATGCTTATGATGCGGCAAGAACCCTGGCAGCCATTGGCGGTAATCTTTTTGCAAGAGATGCTGACGGTATTACTGCGCTTGATTTGGGCTTACAGACAAATCCTCTTTATTATGATTTATTTATTACTACAAATTCAGGTAATATCCGCGATACAGAAGGACAGTCTATCGTTCATTATTTTGTAAAAACAAAGAATCTTGACGGTATTCGCAAGTGTATTGAAAAGGAGCTTCCAATTTCTGTAAAAGATAAATTTGGTAAAACTCCTCTTGATATTGCATTTTCTGACATAAATGATTATGAGTCTGTTGAAATTGCTGCTGAGCTTATTCTGGGTGGTGCAGATGAAGTTGAAACCGATTTTTCTTACTTCCAGGACGCTGTTGCTGCACGTAATTTAAATACTCGTTTTGATGATGGTCAGACTCCTCTTCACTATGCAGCAATTCTTGGACACAACGCAATTGCAACTTATCTTTTGGAAAATAATGCAAATACAGCCGTTCAGGACAGCAGCGGTGCAACTCCTCTTCACGAAGCTGTTCGCTACGGAAATCTTGAAATTGCAACAATGCTTTTGGATGCAGGTGCCAACGTTAATGCTAAGGACAATCTTGGAAAAACTCCAATTATGCTTATAATTCCAAAGAATAAGATTTACGATACTTACACTCTGCTTCTTAATTACGAAGCTGATTTAAATGAAAAAGATATGTATGGTGATACAGTTCTTCATACAGCAGCCATGCTTCATGTTTCAACAAACGTAATGAGAATGCTGGTTCTTCATAACAAGGAAATTGTAAACACAAGAAACAAGGAAGGTGTTACTCCTCTTGAAATTGCAATTCAGCAGAAAGACGTTACAACCGTAAAACTCTTTACTCTTTATGATGCAAATATCCATACTCAGGACACTCACGGTAACTCACCGCTGTCTCTTGCTCTTGATTCAGATGATAATATTTTTGAAGCAACTGTTACAAAGACCAATATCAATACTCAGGATTCAGAAGGTAACACACCGCTTCATATTGCAATTCTGAAAAATGCGCCTTTGACAAAGATTCAGTACATTCTGAGCCTTATGGACGATGTTAATATCCGTAATAGAGACGGTAATTCTGCATTGTACCTTTGTGTAATGAAAAACTGGAAAGAAGTGGGCGAGCTTCTTATAGCAAAGGATGCAGACATCTTCTCTGCCAACATAAACAACGACTCACCTTTGAGATATGCTCTTAAAAATGGTGGCGAAACACAAAACTGGCTCATTACTTCAAAAACCGTTCATTCTGTAGATGGAAGTGGTAATACAGTTCTCCATTATGCAGCTGAATGGCAGTTCAAGGATGCAATCACTTCTCTTTCTATAAAAGGAGCTGACATCAATGCCAAAAATGCAAATGGAGAAACTCCTCTCTTTAGTGCTGCAAAAACAAATAATCCTCAGATTATTCAAACTGTATTGGACTGTGGCGGACAGATAAAAGAACGCGAACACCTGGGAAATACGCCTTTACACATTGCAGTTCGCTGGGATGCAGAAAAATCTGCTGAAAAATTGATTACGCTTGGAATTAATATAAATGCCCAGAACAGCTCTGGAAAATCACCGCTTGCAGAAGCTTGTGCGGCTGGAAAATACAAGGTTTCACGCTATCTTTTACAGAACGGTGCAAATCCCAATTCCTGCGATACAAATGGAGTTTCAGTTTTAGTTGATACAATCAAAACTCAGAATGTTGAAATGGTAAAGCTTCTGCTTAAATATGGTGCTAATCCTAATCTTCAGGAGATTAACGGACAGAACGCATTCCATGCAGCGGCTTACACTGGTAACAGAGAAATAATTTCTTTAATAAAGAATGCAGGCGCAAATCCACTTTCAAGAGACAGACAGGGAAATACGCCTTTCTCTATTGTTCTTAAAATGGATAACTCTATCATAAAGGAAATTCTTGGAGAATCTTACACGATTACAGACAGTGACGGAAACTCACCTATTCATATTGTAGTAAAGAACAACGGTAACAGTGACTTATTGCGCACACTTATTGCTGAAGGATATCCAATTGATACCAGAAATGCCGACGGTTATACACCTGTAAATTACGCAATTGAAAACAACAATTTGAATTTGGCATTAATTTTACTTGAAAATGGAGCAAATCCGTTCCAAACTATAGATAGAAAGGGTACAAATGGTGTTACAATTGCCCTGGCAAACAACGACAAACAGATGGTTGCAGCAATTGTTAAATATGCAGGAAACTTGACTGACATTCAGGGAAATACAATATTGCATTATGCAGCAAAGAGCAGTAGTCTTGAAATTGTAAGAACTTTGGTTTCCTATGGACTTGAAAAAAATATTAAGAATGTTTCTGGAGAAACACCTTATGAAGTTGCAAAACGATGGAAACGGCCGGAAGTTGCTGCTTTGTTAAATCCTGATTCAAAGAGGGTTACTGACACTGGAGACGAAGCAAATTAGTGATTAAAAGCGGAGATTAAAAAATGCAGAGTATAGCTTTAGATTCTTTACGGGAAAACATACTTTTCACAGATGACTTGATGCTCGACGAGAATGTTCTTTTATTGCCAAAGGGCTGCCCCTTTACACAAGGCTTAAAAGATGCATTGAAGCTTTGGGAATTTGACAGGGTTCTTACACAAGGCGGAGTTATCGGTCAGGCTGCGGCTAGCTCTGCTGCTTCTGGCAATGATTCAAACTCAAAAGGCTCCGATGGTAAAATTGATTTTGGCAGTATCGAAGATGAAGATGAAGCCGAAAAAGGCAAGAATAAAATAGGCGAATCTGTAAAAAAAGCTCTAGAAAATTCCAGAAATTCTCAGCTTGATGGAAGCGATAAATCTCGAATGCAGATGGTTCAGCGGGTTTATGATGAATATTCAAACTATATAGAAAGCGTATTCACACACTATGCAACCCACAAGGAAATTGATAAGGATGAAATTGCAGAAACTGTAGAAGAATTATGTGGATTCATAAAAAACAATCAGCGTTACATTCTGCGAATTAATCCTGTTTTTGAAAACACAGGAAAAAACTTTCTCATAATCCACACTATGCGTACAACGATTATTGCAATCACAATCGCCATGTTCATGAGAATGCCTTTTTCAAAAATCAAGGAGTTGGGAACAGCCTGTATTCTTCATGAAATTGGAATGTTAAGACTGCCTCCTCAAATGTATATTACCGACAAGAAGCTTACACCGGGAGAAAAAATCCAGATTACAAAGCATACGCTTTTTGGCTACCAGATTCTTAGAGATTTGGATTTTCCGCCAACAATTCAGTTGGGAGTTCTTGAACATCATGAAAGGGAAAACGGAACCGGCTATCCGAGAAAACTCAGTGCCGAAAAAATCTCTTCCATTGCAAAGATTATTTCTGTAGCCTGTTCCTTTGAAGCAATTACCTCGGCACGGGGCTTTAGAGAAGAAAGCTATAACTTTAATGCTTATCTGGAGCTTTTGAGAAATACGGATCATGCATATAATCCAGCTATAGTAAAAGCCCTTTTCTGTACAGTTTCCCTTTACCCGATTGGTTCCTATGTTTATCTTTCCAACAGAAAAATAGGTGTTGTCGTAGATACAAATCAGGACGATCCAAAATCCCCTGTAGTTCAACTATTGCTTGATAAAGATGAGAATGGTGAACCTGTAATTTATCATACAAATAAAGATTCTGTTCATATCCTGAGAATTTTGAACCGCAAGGAAAAGGAAGATATAATTAATATTGTTAAAGAAAAAGAAGCCGAAGAATCTGGTAAAAAAATACAGGCGGAGCCTTCTAAAAATGATGTTTCCGCAGCAGGTCCTCAAGAAATTGAAAATGCAGAACTGTTACCAGAAATACAGGGTGAATTACTTGAAGAAATTGATGAAGAGCAATTTTCTGTCAGCGCAAATAACAGTCAGACAGACTCAAATGCCTCAGAAAAGCAGTCATCCAAGGCTTCTCATTCTGCTGACGAGGGAATGGAAGACATCGACATCAACATGTTCAGCTAAATAAAATATTCGGTTAAATAAACATGTTCTCTTGATTTGATAATTTGATTCTGAATATTTCTAGATTATTAATTATATTTTCTAATTAAAGAAGTTTCGTAAATTGTTTACATCAGCCTGAAATTTTTCATCAATAACAGGCGGGTGTTCGTTAAAATAAAGGATTTGCTCCAGTTCTTCCATTTTCTGAACGCCCCACAAAGGAACAACAGATTCAAACTGAGACAAAAATCCATAGGCAATAGGAACATTTTCCAGAAGTCCACCACCTAAAGGCTGCATTGCTATAAAACCAATGTCATTTTCTTCACAGAGCTTTACAATTTCAACAGCCTGTTCAGAGCTTAATACATTAAAAGGAAACTGCAGGGTTTCATAAAGATTGGATTCAGCAACTTTTTTTGCAGTTTCGTAATTTGTAGTGATAATTCCAAAATGCTTGATTTTGCTTTGATTTTTTAATGTTTCAAGGGTATCGTAAATCTTGTCTGCCCCACCCGGTAATGGCAAGAACTTTTCAATTTCCAGCTGGAACAAATCCACACTGTCTGTATGAAGGGCCATAAGACTTGCTTCCAAATCTTCGGTAATTTCTTTTGCAGTTTTTCCTCTTGTAGAAGTCGAAAGAAAAACATTGCGGCGGATGTCATAAAGGGCATCACCCAAAAGCTGCTCGCTGAGAAGAACTTTATGGGTTGAATCAAAAAAATTAATTCCTGAATCATAAGCCTTACGGATAATCAGAGCTGCATCATCAGTACCTACACTATCAGTAAGCCGCATTGCTCCAAATGACACCCGAGAAACTAAAAGATTTGTTTTACCAAGTCTTATATATTCCACAAAAATTACCTTACAACAGGTTTATAATTTTTAATTGCTTTCTGGATAAAAGGAACTAAATCATCAAGTGAAACTCGTTCCTGAGCCATTGAATCGCGGAAACGAACTGTTACAGTGTTATAAAGTTCATTTGCAGAACCGTCTTCTTTCTTTTCCTGAATTGTATCGTAGTCTACAGTTACGCAGAATGGTGTACCAACTTCATCCTGGCGGCGATAGCGCTTTCCAACAGTTCCAGAAGTATCATAATCAGTAACAAAATCTTCCTTGAGCATGTGCTGGATTTCTTTTGCTTTTTCTGCAAGTCCGTCTTTTTTCATCAAAGGAAGAACTGCAACTGTAATAGGAGCAAGACGTGGATCAAGGTGAAGAACTGTTCTGTAATCTTCTTTTCCGTCTGTTCCAACGTTTTCTTCTTCATAAGCTTCACAAAGGAACATGAGGAAGTTGCGGTTAAGACCAGCAGAAGTTTCAACAACATAAGGAATGTATTTTTTGTTTCCGTCTTCCTGATCGATGTAAGACATATCCTTTTTAGAATATTCCATGTGCTGGCTAAGGTCAAAGTCAGTGCGGGAATGGATACCTTCAACCTCTTCAAATCCGATTGGGAAGTTGTAAGTAATATCGTAAGCGTCCTTAGCGTAGTGAGCGAGCTTGTCATGATGATGCCATTTGAGCTGTTTTTCTGGAATACCGTACTTTAAGTAGAAGTTCCAGCGTTCATTTCTCCAGCGTTCAAAAGTTTCATCTTCTGTACCTGGTTTACAGAAATATTCCATTTCCATCTGTTCAAACTCACAGGTACGGAAAATAAAGTTCTTGAAAATGATTTCGTTACGGAAGGATTTACCAACCTGAGCTACACCAAAAGGCACCTTCATGCGGTTTGACTGAACAATGCTCTTGAAATCTGTAAAAATACCCTGACAGGTTTCAGGACGGAGATAAATAAGATGTGATTCATCTGCAATCGGTCCCTGATAGGTTTTGAACATAAGGTTGAACTCGCGAACTGCGGTATATTTTTTATTTTTGCTTCCACAGGTTGGACAATTGATATTTGCGTCGATGAAGGCTTTCATTTCTTCGTGAGTCATTGTATCAACAGGTTTTCCAGGATTAATATCTGGGTTTGCAGCAACAAAGTCTTCAATAAGTTTATCTGCTCTGTGGCGTGCCTGACACTCAAGACAGTCTACCATTGGGTCTGAGAAGTGATCTACGTGACCAGATGCCTTCCAGGTTGTGTGATGCTGGAAAATTGCAGAATCAAGACCAACTACATCATCGTGAAGCTGAGTCATGTAATGCCACCATTCATTCTGGATGTTTCGTTTGAAATCAACACCTAAAGGACCATAATCCCATGCTCCAGCCTGACCACCATAGATTTCTGAAGCCTGATATACAAAGCCTCTTCTTTTACAAAGTGAAATGATTTTGTCTAATGTACACGCATGTGTATCTTTTTCGTTTGCCATTTTATACTTCCTTTACGACACCGGCTTGTGCCATTAATTGATATTTCTATTGACTGTATCATAAAAAGGCTTTTTGTTCAAATTCTTCCAGAGATTCTGCAAGCAGACTAAAGTTTTTTATTGACACTTAATTATTCCTGACTTATAATTTTTAAAAAGGTGTTAGCAATGGAGCTTCCCCAAGTAATTGAAAAAGTTTTACCGGCATTTGAACGGTATTATACTGTAAAAAAAGTTTCTGACCCGCCCTTCTGTGCTCAAGCAGAATTCCGCTCTCATAACGAGCAATATTTTCTTGTGCGCTCTGCTCATATTGCAGATATTGATTCCAATGAATTTGTTTATTTCACAACAATTGAAAATCTGGATACCCATGCATTAGAAGAATTGACAAAACTTGCATGGGAAAAAGGACTTTCTCTGATCAAACCTCATAGCGGTCACCGCAATTCTGACGTTACCCTTATTATCATTGCAGAAAAAGTTGATGACGAGGCAAAAGAAGCAATCAAAAAAACAAAGCTTTATAAATCCTATAAGTTCAGCTTCTGGGGATGGAGCAATTTTAAGCTTGCCGTTGTTGAAGTTGGAAATGGGAATGAGATGGAAAATCAAACTGAAAAACATGGCATTTATTACAACAGATTCGGTAAAGATTACCGTAAGCTGCTGGAAAAAAATATTTTTTGTTTGAAATCTTTTTAGGAGGAAAAAAAGATGACAGCATTACTTATCATTATTGCTGCGGTCGCTTTGCTTTTAGTCGGCTATATTTTCTATGGTTCCTGGCTTGCAAAGCAGTGGGGCATTGACCCTGCAAGAAAAACACCTGCTCATGAAAAAACTGACGGTGTTGATTATGTTCCGGCAAAACCAGCCGTTCTGATGGGACACCACTTCTCATCAATTGCAGGAGCTGGTCCAATTAACGGTCCTATTCAGGCTGCCGTTTTTGGTTGGGTTCCTGTATTCTTGTGGTGTGTAGTCGGAGGTATTTTCTTCGGCGGTCTTCAGGACTTTGGTTCTCTGTTTGCTTCTATTCGTCACGATGGAAAATCTGTAGGCGAAATCATCAAGGATTCAATGGGTTCAAAAGCAAAGAAACTCTTTATCATCTTTGCACTTCTCGTTCTTATTCTTGTAATTGCTTCCTTCGTAAACGTTGTTGCAGGAACTTTCTTTACTGCCGCAGATGCTGGAAAAACCTTTGGCTTTGTAAAAAATCCTACAGGAAATCAGTCAACAGCTATGATTTCTCTTCTTTTTATTGTCCTCGCTATCGTATACGGAATTATTACAAATAAATGTGGTCTAAAAACATTGCCAGCTACAATCATTGGAATTGTAGGAATTGTTCTTATCACAATTCTTGGTTTGAATGTTGGTTTTGCAATGACACGAACTGCATGGATTGTATTCATTGGTCTTTATATTGCAATTGCTTCCCTTGTTCCAGTTTGGATTTTGCTCCAGCCACGTGATTATCTTTCTTCATTCCTTTTGTATGCAATGATGCTTCTTGCTCTTATTGGAATTATTGGTTCTGCTTTCACAGGCAATGCAACCTTTACAATTCCTGCATTTACAGGCTGGAAGACAGGAATTGGAACTATGTTCCCTGCCCTTTTTATTACAGTTGCTTGCGGTGCTTGTTCTGGTTTCCACTCACTTATTTCTACTGGTACTTCTTCTAAACAGCTGGACAGCGAAAGTCATGCTAAGGCTATCGGTTATGGTTCAATGCTTATTGAATCTGCTCTTGGTATTATTTCTTTGATTGCTGTTGGTATGGTATTTGATAAATACAAGAACGGCGGATTTGGTTCTCCATCTGCTGCTTTTGGTGCAGGTCTTGCAGTTCTCTTTGGAAAAGAAGGAAGTGGCGTTTACAACACAATCTACGCTCTTCTTACACTTGCAGTTTCTGTATTCGCTTTGACATCATTGGATACAGGTACACGCTTGAGCCGCTTTATGTTCTCTGAGCTCTTCCTTAAAGACGGAGAAGCAAGCTGGAAAGATGCAAAGGGAATCCGCAAGCTTCTTGCAAACCCAATTTTCGGAACAGCTCTTATGGTTCTGATTGGATGTATTCTTGGTGGACTTAAACTTTCTGCAATCTGGGGACTCTTTGGTGCCGCTAACCAGCTCCTCGCAGGTATTGCTCTTATGGCAGTTGCTGCATGGCTTGGTGAAGCTGGAAAGAACAACAAGATGTTCTTTATCCCTATGATTTTCATGCTTGCTGCTACATTGACTTCTTTGGTTCTTACAATTGTAAAGAAGATTGGAGCTATGGCTGCTGGTGCTCAAGGTGCATTCTTCTGGGGCAACTGGTTCCAGTTGATTTTCGCTCTTGCAATGGCTGTACTCGCTGTAATTCTTGTAATTGAAGGCATTCAGACATTTGCACGTCAGGCAAAAGGTGCTAAAGCTACCGCTTAATAAAGAAAAGGGGCTATCCAAAGAAAAATGGACAGCCCCTTTCATTTAACCCCAATAAAGTCGTTACTGTAAAATTAGTTCTGCAAATGCCGGATTATAAATATCGGTTGCAAGATTATTAAACTCCTGATAAATATAAGGAACGCCTTCTGGAATATCTCCAAAATAATTTTTATAAGTCATGCGATCAGATTTTGTCGGATGATTTTTTATTATAAGGACAGAAGAACCTTCAGGTGAATGACTGGAAATCTTTTGCATTTCTGAGTGGGGAAGATTAAAATATGGCGGATTTTGATAACCGTCATCCCAGGTAACATCCAGTTGATAATAGTCTCCATTTACTTCAATAAAATTCCAGGCGTGTCCATTCCCACGAACTACTACACACGGAATACGAAGCTGCTGCATGTAATAGGCAAAGGCTCTGGCATAACCGGCACACACTGTCTTATATTCCACAATTGTACTATATGCCGTTTGAAGTTTTCCACCAGTATTATGAGCTGCATAAGCTTCATCATCATATACAGTTGAAAGACAAATATAATCATGAACGTACTTTATTTTGTCCATATCATTATCTAACAGATTTGCATAAAAGATAACTGGAAGAGACCTGTTGAAGAATAATTTATTAGCTTCTTTTAATTCTTCTGGAGAAAACAGATATTCAAATTCTACTGCCGTAACAATATTATCGCTGTTATACCACCAGGAACTACTCCCACACCACCAGAAAAGTTCTGGATTATCATAGTAAACTGCATTTTCAGCATTAATGTATTCATCACAAGTAACTCTAGTAATAAGATATATTTTTTTTTCTGCATTAATCAAAGCCTTGTATATTTCGTCATAAGCAGATTTTTCATTATCTTTTAGAGTCTGACGGTGAAAAAGAAAGCTGTCCGGAAGAGTATCACCAAAGGCATCGGTTTTTGGAGAACGTTCGAATCCACGCAAAAGCTTTATATCCGGCATTTCAACATCCTTCTTATTTTTAATAGCAGTAAATTCCGGATCAACAAGACCGCCCTTTTTAAGATTTTTATTTGTTTTTTCCTGTGTAAATTGAGTTTTTGGAACAATTGAAAAATCAAGATTATCCAAATCGTAGGCATTCAAGTGAAAAAGAAAAATATTTCCCAGCAAAAAAATAACTAATTTCTTTAATTTCATTTTATTATTCCCCCGATTACCTTATTAATAGAAAAAATCAAAGAAATCATAATCATCATCGTAATCATCATTATTATCATAGTCATCATAACTACCATAATAATCATAATCATCATAATCATTCTGATTATTATTATAATCTGAAAGCGCTTTTAGTCTGGCTTCTGCGCCTGCACTTCCCTGCTCAGCAGCCAGCTTGTACCATTTTATTGCTTCATCTATATTCTGTTTTACACCATAGCCGTTTTCATATAAGTGTCCAAGATAGAATTGTGCAAGCCTGTCTCCCTGTTCAACAGCAGAATCGAGCCATTTTTTTGCTTCTGTATAATTCTGTTTTACACCAAGCCCATCAATATAGAGATAAGCAAGACAAGCTTTTGCAGTAGAATTATTCTGCTCTGCAGATTTTTCGAACCATTCTTTTGCTAATTTGTAATTCTGTCTTACACCATTTCCATTTAAATATAGTAACCCTAAATTTCTTTGAGCATAAACATTATTTTTGTCAGCAGCTTTTAAATACCATCTCAAAGCCTCGTCATAATCTTGCTTAGTTCCGTGACCTTGTTCATACATATATCCTAACAAATTCATTGCATAGTCATCACCATTATATGCAGCCTTTTCAAACCATTTTTTCGCTTCTGCATAATTCTGTTTAATAACACCATTGTCATAATAATATAATGCTGCCAGAGCGTATTGTGCATCAGGTTGATCTTGTTTAGCTGCTTTTTCATACCATTTTTTTGCCTGTAGTAAATCCTGGTCTACGCCATCGCCAGTTTCGTACATATACCCTAGATTATATTGAGCATCAGGATCATTTTTCTTAGCATAAGCCATATATTCATCAAAGGTTGATGCATATTCCTCTTTTTCAACAAGAGCATTGTCTGTATAAGCGGTATTTGTAGCAACACTATTTGTAGTAACTGTATTTGGATTTTTAGAAGCAACAGGATTTTCCACTACAGTCTGTTCAGTTTTTACTGTTGCAAATCCTGCCAGATAAATAGGAGCATCAAGTTCATTATATTCGCCAGGACTCTGCTCATTATTTGTTCTTTTTCTTACTTCGCGGCGGGTATCCATCAGAACATCCGTAAATGATTTTTCTTCCAGCAGATTTTTTGTAAGAATTGGAGTAAAAACACCATCCTGCGCAACCTTTCCAGGCTGAGCAGAATAAACAATGATAGAGTTCTTTGGTTTGAATTCAGAAAGAACAAGACCTCTGGTAGCACTTCGTCCGCTGCTAGCCGGTAAAGGATTATTTCGACATGCATCAAGAATTACTATATTAGTATCCCCCTGCATGCTTGACATAATTTCATCCAAATCTACTGCACGAGTACTAACGCGTCTTTCGTCCGGAATATCAGCATCAACTGGAATAATGTAATTCTTTCCGTTTACCTGTACTGCGTGACCACCATAATGGAAAAATGCAACTCCTCCTGCTTTAGAAACCTTCTGCTGAAAATCATAGAGGGCATCAAGTATATTTTCTTTGCTTGCATCTTCAACAATAGTTACTGCAAAATTGAGTTTTTCAAGTGTGTTCTTTAAATCTTCAGCTTCTTTTACAGGAGTTGCAAGACTTCCGAAAGTTTTATAATTACTGTTTGCAATAAGAAGTGCGTATTTTGCTTCCCCCTTTGTCTGCGCAAAAGCTGAAAAAGCCATTGTAAATAATAAGCCGACTAAAAAAGTGATGTTTTTTTTCATTTTTTTATTTCTCCATATATTTATTTAATAATTGTGTACGTAATTTTAAAGGTACCAGTTTTATTGTTTTTATCTTTTCTCGCATTCTGCTGATTTTTCATAATCATGTGAAGATCCTGACTTGTGTATTTTCCGTTATCTCCCTGGCTTGGAAGTCCCTCTTTGCCTGTGCTGGCATATATAACAACCTGCTCTGCACCAAAAACTCCGTCATTTGCAACTCTAAGAACTGCACCGGAAATATCAGGGAACAAACGAGATACATTTGCTTCCATAAAATTACTGGTAGTAGGAAGCCATGTTTTTACACCATTTGCATCAATACACAAGATTGCAATATAACAGTCAAAATCTGCTGTGATTTTAAAGCGAACAACATCATTCGGGTGAAGAATATTTACAAGTTCCCCATTTGAATCCAGCATGGAAGCAGAAAGATTGATACGACCTGCTGTTTTAGTATTCTGCTTTTGAGAATTATTCTGATTATTATTCTGATTAGAATCTGTCGTATCTGTCTGATTAGTTATTTCATTAAAATCTTCCTGAACAGTTTCTGCAAGCTTTATATTTGTCGGATATAAAGTATAACCTGTAACTTCCTCTAATGTGACCCAGCTTGCAGCGTATTCCCAGAATTCGTTTTCGACATCATGCAGTGTGAGCTGAAATAAAATATGTCCGCTGTCAGGAGTATATGTACCGTCCAAAATCAACTTTTTTTGCTTTGAAGTTGAATTATCGTCACCAATTCCCCTGCCAAGTCCTCTGGTTGCAATACCAGACTGTTCATATTCCGACAGTTCTGTAGTTTTTACAATTTTGATGTGCTGTAAATTTTCAGATACTTTTTTAATTCTCTCCTGAATATACGGTACAATCGTTCCACAAGTGTTAGAATCCTGATAAGTGATAAAGCCAATTGTTACCAATGCTTCTTCATAACCATAGCCCTCTACAACTTCATCAAGCCCCTGCATTACTTCTTCAACAGAATTCTCCACTGCAAAAGCTGAAATGGCAGAAAGCAATACTAATACTAATAAAACCTTTCTCTTCATAAGGGAAAATATAATTTAAATCAAAGAAAAATACTATACCAAGTAACTATACGGGCAGCAATTTTTAGAATTATTTGGGAATAAAAAGCTTTTCTTCAGGACATTTTTCAAAAAAATCTTTTATGCGAGAGCGCAGGTCTTCGTTATCCTTAGCATTTAAGAACTGAGTCTGGGCATAATGTGAAAACTTAAAGTTCATGCAAAAATAAGTAAAAAAGCGCTGCAATCTGGTTTTCCAAAACTCAGGCGGCTGATATTTTTCTACATCATCAATAAAAGAAAGGGCCAGCTCCTGCATATCAATCGACTCTTTCAAAGACGACTGCTTTAATTCAGAAAAAATCCAGGGCTTTTGAACAGAAGCACGCGAAATCATCACGCCATCTACATCTGGTGCGACAGAAAGAGCATAATCATAAGAAGCCTTATCTTTGATATTTCCATTCAAATAAATCTGCAGACCAGAGCCCTTATAGCGTTCAGCAAGCTTCTGGCAATAGGCATAACGTGGAGTTAAGGTAAGCTTTTCTTTTTTTGTACGCGGATGAAGGGTCAAAAGCTGAACTCCCCGCTCTACAAGCCCGTCACAAAAAGAGAAGAAGCCTTCATCAGTAAAATTGTCATCACCAAGGCGGAGTTTTACGCTGAAACGTTTTTTATTATCGACTGCAGAAGAATTATAAAGGCTGATAATCTTCCCTACCCCTTCAACCATTGCAAAAGTTTCAGCCCTGTCTTTAATCATCCAGGAAATGCCGGCACCGGTTTTATAAATATCGGGAGCAGAACAGCCCATATTCAAATCAATTCCAATGCCATCAAGCTTTACAATTCTTTCTGCCGCACCCAGCATTAGCTCCGTATTTTTTGATGTAAGCTGCCAGACAATTTTTTGAGGACAGGGAGAAGAATCCAGATAATATTTTTCAAAAGGACCGCCAGTCAAAAGAGTTCCCGCATTTATCATTTCGGTAAAATATTCATCACAACCGCCAAACTTTTCTACAAGAAATCTAAAGGCAGGATGACTGACCGTAGCCATAGGTCCACAAATTAATTTCATATTCAATCCTAATTTTACATTTTTTGAATTATAGCATATAATGCAGGGACATGAAAAACGATTTTACAGAGAGATTAACTAAAATTGAAGCCGCTCTTGATAAAGCGCTTTCTATGGATTTTACCCAAGAGTGGCAGAAATCTTCATTTGCAGAACTTTCTCCATCAGTAAAAGCTCAGTACATCCAGAACCTTATCCAGCCCAACAGAGAATTAATCAGTTTGGGAGGAAAACGCTGGCGACCTCTGCTTTTGATTTTGAGTTATGAACTGTCCAAAAACTTTTATGACAATTCTATCTCAGAAGATGAAGCTTATGCCCTTACTCCCCTTGTTGAGTTTGTTCACACAGCAAGTTTAATTCATGATGATATAGAAGATTCTGCTGATTTGCGACGAGGAAAACCTTCTGCCTACATAACTTACGGACTCGATACAGCTCTGAATGCAGCTTCCTGGCTTTATTTTGAAGCTCCAGTCTGTCTAAATCGAATTAATATTCCAGATTCCCTGAGACTGAACTTTTATAATCTTTACACAAATGAATTGAGACGACTTCATCTTGGTCAGGCTATGGATATTTACTGGCACAGAAATAAGAACATTTTTCCTAATCAGGATGAATATATGTCTATGGTAAAGTGCAAAACTGGAACGCTGGCTTCCCTTGCCGCTAAGGTTGGATTTACCGCAGGTGGTGCTGCAACAGAAGATTGCGAAAAAATCGGTGAGATTGCCGCAAATATAGGAATTGGCTTTCAGATTATTGATGATGTAATCAATCTTACAAAAGGCAACCCTGGTAAAAAGCGCGGTGATGATATTGTTGAAGGAAAAAAATCCCTGCCGGTTTTAATCCATATTGAAAAGTGTCCAGAAGATAAGGAAAAAATCTCTGCTTTGATGGAACAGGCTCAGAAAGAAGGAATTAATTCACCTGCTGTTGAAGAATGTATAGCTCTTCTGGAACAAAGCAACTGCATTACAGAAGCAGCGGAAAAAGGCAAAAATCTCATTCACAAAAATTGCAGGGCTTTTGCCGGATATTTTGACGGATACAAGCAGTTACAGGCGTCAGATTCAGAGAAGACAGCTTCATTAATCACAGATTTATTTGATTCAATGATTCCAAAGGATTTTAAATGATAGAACGTGCAGATAAACTTAACAATCAAGCCCTCATTCTTGCCTCCAAAGGAAATTACAAGGATGCTATTGCCTGCCTTCAGAGAGCTGTTACAATTGACAATGACAATCATCTGGTCTGGTATAACCTTGGTGTTACTTACAGAAACTCTGGTGACATGGTAAATGCAATCAATTCTTTCAGAAAGGCCCATGAACTGAATTACTACGATGAAGAAATCCTTGAAGCCTTGGGAACTACGTGTATGCAGGCAAATAAAATGCAGGATGCACTCAATTACTGCTACGAGGGAATAGAAATAAACAGCGAAAATCCTCATTTCTGGAATCTTTTAGGAGTAGTGCATTTTAAGAGTGAGCAATTTGAAAAGGCCAGCGACGCTTTCCAGAATGCAGTTATTCTCAATCCCTATTATGAAGATGCTATTTTCAATCTTCGCGATACTTATTCAGAGCTTAAAAATGAAAAAGGCGTCGCTGAATGTCAGAAACGCCTTAATGAATTATAATTTATCTGTATAAATGCTCAGTAGCAAGTTTGTTAATTTCTCCTGCCATATCAGCAAGGGCTACTTGCTTTTGAACAGCTCCCATTTCAAAGGCAACTTTAGGCATTCCATAAACTATGCTGGAAGCCTGATTCTGTCCTAAAGTCCAGGCTCCTTTTTTACGCATTTCGGCCAATTGAGCAGCGCCATCTCTTCCCATTCCAGTCATTATTACACCAAGAGCTTTATTTCCGTAAACCTCTGCAATGGATTCAAAAAGAACATCAACCGACGGTCTGTGTCCGTTTCTTTGAGTATCCTGATTAAGACGGATTATATTGCCGATTGGTTTGCGTACTATCTGCATGTGATAATTTCCCGGTGCAATATAGACATGGCCACTAAGTAAAGGCTCACCGTCTTTTGCTTCGGTAACAGTTAGAGGACAGATATTATCAAGACTTGCGGCAAACTCCGCTGTAAAACCAGCCGGCATGTGCTGAACAACAACAATAGGCTGTCGCAGGGAAGCATCTAGATATTTAAACATTTCTCGCAGGGCGTTTGGTCCGCCTGTTGAAATACCAATTGCAATAATTTCTATTCTTCCGCCTTCTCTTTCCGGTACAATGACAGAAGGCTTCTTTTCTACAGCAGGTGTCCATGATGAAAGACTGGCAATATCTGCTTTTGAAAGGGTCACTGCTTTTGCGGCTTCATCACCCTTTTGTTTTGCAATACGGCGGGTTGCTTCCTTTAATTTTTTCTGATGAAGGAAGAATTCCGGATCATATACACTCTTTCCGTGCATACGGGCATAGGCACCACCGTAAGAAGAAATACATTCAATAATATCACCGGAAACATCTGCAATATTCAGAGAGATTGAAGAACCGCCTGGCTTAGTAATAAAGTCAGAAGCACCTAACTCCAGACACTGCATTGTAACGGCAGCGCCTTCTGTTGCAATGCTGGAAAGTACAATGATTGGAGTATCTATCCTAAGTTCCTTGCGCTTTTTAAGGAATTCAACTCCATTCATTTTTGGCATTTCTATATCAAGAAGAATTACATCCGGCGAAAGGGTTTTTAATTTTTCAATTAAGTCCAGCCCATTTTCCGCTTTGCCGATTATTTTTAAACCAACTGTATCATCAACAATTCTGCTTATAAGATTTCGCATTAAGGCAGAATCATCGCAACACATTACTGCAATATCTTCCATGAAATATCCCCACCTAAAACTTTATTTTTTGTGATATAAACAAGCCCATTCAGTTTTTAAGAATTCAAATTGTGTTTTCATGCCAAACAAAGACTCAGAATGACCGATAAATAAAAACGCATTATTGGCAAGAGCATCATAAAAACGATTCACAACTGAAAGCTGAGCTGCCTCGTCAAAATAGATTAACACATTTCGGCAGAAAATAACATCCAGATTTCTAATTCCAGAATCGTTTTTCAGATTATGATAGTCGAATTTGATTGGGTCAAGGATTTCTTTATTAGCCTGATACCCCCCTTCAATTTTTGTAAAATATTTAGAAAGGTAGTTTTCAGGAATTCCTTCAACTTTTGCATCAGGATAAAAACCTTTTTGCCCAACAAGCAGAGATTTTAAAGAAATATCAGAAGCTGTAATCTGGAAATTATAGCCAGGCGGAAGAATCTCCTTTAAAATCATGGATATTGTTAAAGGCTCTTCTCCAGTAGAACAACCTGCACTCCAGATTTTTACAGTCTTATCAAAGGATGAAGCTTTTTTTCGCTCCAAAACATTTGGTATGACATAATTAATAAAAGCATCAAAATGCGGCTGATTTCTAAAAAAACGGGTAAGATTCGTTGTGATTGAATCCAACATTTCTTTCATTTCATCAGAATTGTGAGTAACTAACTGATAATATTCTGCAGGTGTAGCAATATTTTTCTTACGTAACAGTTCTTTTATTCTTCCATCAAGAATAGAACGATTCGTTGCAGAAAAGGTAATTCCGCTCTCATCATAAATTAGTTTACGGAATTTTTCATAATCTATATCGCTTAAAATCTCTAACATACACCCATTATACAGCAGAAATTTATAATTGTAAAAAAATTAATTCAGTTTTAATCAATTTGTTTAGTTTTAAACAAAGCTATTTAGAGGTTGGACACAAAAAGTGGCGCAAAAGGTCATCAATCTCGGCCTGAATTTGATTTTTTTGTGGAAAATCACTATTAGCCTTGTCATAAAGCTCTTTTAACTGTTTGTGCTGGTCTTGTGTAAATAAAAAAAGAGGCAGCTTTTCCAGATGAGAACGTAAAATTTTTAAACTTGCAAAGGTATTTTTATAATATTCCGCATAAAAACTGCTGTTAAAAAGACAAACTATGCTTTCCCAGGGATAATTCAGTTCCTGTGATGGAATGAAAAAATTGGCACTGTTCAAAAAAAGGCAGCCTTTTTCATCAATACAACAAATTGGATGATCTGCTATAAAACGATAAACTATTTTTTTCTGACGGTAGAGTTTTTCTGGAGCCGACTGCTGAAAATCATCCCTATTAAATTGTATTTTGAGATTTGTTTCACTAAGTTGATAAGGCTGAATATCTTTGCCACGATAAACAGGCTCTTTTTTTAAAGCTACCCTATCTGCACTTTCATCTGAATCACCTGAATCACTTGAAGTATCTGACTTTTTCTGCCTGAAAACAGCTTTATTATTGCCGGTAACAATTCCCATGCCAAAAATAGCCTGATTTTTAAGAGTAATATAGGATAATCTCTCCAAAAGCTTTTGATTTATAAAAAGCTTATCAGGTGGAAAAAGAGGAATAAAATAATCAGGAGGAAGAATGCTTTCTTGTGGAATTATTCCAGCTGAGCTTTCAATTTTCCTTTCTTTATTTTTCCAGTCTTTATCAATGCATTTTTCAAGCTTTAGCAAAATCGTCTGGGAAACAACCCCCTTAAAAGCATTTCCAAAATCACATATTTTCAGGCTGCAATTCTGTTCAAGCAAAAACTGGCGGATTTTTTTGTGTTTTGAAACATTGAGAAAAGATTTTGGAAGAAAAAAATACAGACTTGCTTTTTCAGAAAGAGAAAAAAAAGCATTGTAAAGGCAGAGAGAAAAGCTTTCTGATGTTTTCAAGAGGGGATATTTTTCTTTTAATAAAGTTTTTTGGTTGGCAGAAAAAACAGCCCCCCAAGGCGGATTTGTAATAATATAATCGTAAAGAGTTTTGTCAGTATTTGCACAAGCAAGCTCCTTATCGGGCAGAAAAATAAAATCACGATAAAAAATCTTTGCCTTAATATCAGGATTATGAAAAAATAGAACAAGATTAACGCGGCAGATTTTTAGAGCAATTTCATCTATATCCGAAGCAAAAATTAAGTCCGGCTGATGATTTTTTGAAAGAACTTTAAGCAGGATGTTTCCACTTCCACAGCAGGGGTCATAAACAGATTTATTGGAAGGAATATGAATATCTTTCAAAAGTGATTGGGGAGTATAAAAGCTTCCGCTGCCTGATTTTTTTGAAAGGCTGAGAATCGACTGATAAAAGGCACCAATTAAATCGTCATCTTCATTAGAAATAAAAAAAGCATCAAAAAGTGAAGGATTTAGCGGACTTTTCGAAGCCTCTGCTTTTTCTTCCAGAGATTTTTTCCATTCAAGCATTTGACGGGTAATAAAAGTGTCAGACAAAAAAGATGATTCGAGTAGATTTTCACAGACAAGGCAACGGTAACAGAGAGAAAAAACGGCCTCTTCGGGAGTAAGTTTTGAAGCTTCATAAAGCTGTACAAGGCTGGATAAAAGCTTTTTGCGTTCTGGCGATGTAAGACCGTGATGAAGGGTCTGTTTTTTTGAAGAGAGACTTCTATTTGCGCGGGAAGAAAGTTTATTTTTGGTATTTTGCCTGATTTGCTTCAGATAATCACCGGTTAACTCTGCAGGAAGTGGTGGTATCAGTTTTTCTTTCTGCCAGTTTTTTAATGTTGCGGGGGAAATTTTTAACTCTTCACAAAGCTTTTGTTCAATATTCACAAGAAAAAAAAGATTGGAGAATAGGGGATTTGAACCCCTGACACCCGGCTTGCAAAGCCGGTGCTCTAGCCAACTGAGCTAATTCCCCAATTGATAACTTAATTTTATCATTTTTTTGTTTTTGTTTCTATAGTTTTATGATATAATTTTATGAAATTTTAAATTATAATTAGCCGAACATTGTTTACGGGAGTTTTTATGAAATGTAAAAAATTATTTCTTAATGTATTTATTTTGATTTTAATTTCTGGCAACTGCGCTTTTGCAGCTGATTCTTTACGGGATAAATTTATTCAATGCGCAAAAGCTTATATGGGTGTTCCTTATCGTGATGGTGGCTCTTCGCGAAGCGGAATGGACTGTTCTGGTTTTGTTTACGTTGCCGCTAGGGATGCCGGAATATCACTTCCAAGAACAGCCGCCGAAATGTACAAAATTTCAACAAGAATTTCAGATAGTGAACGCAAAGCAGGTGATTTAGTTTTCTTTGCTGTCGGCTCAAGTATTTCTCACGTAGGAATCTATCTCGGAAACAATCAGATGCTGAACAGTGCAAGTGATGGTCCCCGCACAGGAGTAATTATTTCAAAACTTTCAGAACCATACTGGCAGTCTCATTATTACTGCGCAGGAAGAATTATAAATGATAGTGTGGCCTCTACTTCACAAAAACCAGATACACCGACAACGACTAACACACCATCAACAACAACTTCTTCCTCAGGTTCAAAATCTTCTAACGCAAATTCAATGAAACGTTATAAAAATGCCAGCGTTTACTTTAATTTCAACGGCTATCTGGACTGGAGCTTCTACACACCTTCAAATCAGTTTGGTTTCTGGCCTAAGGGTGGAACTTTGCAAACCGAATTCCAGCTTAACTTATGGTCTATAAATCCTGGTATTATGGTAAGATATACTTACCCTATTCAATCCTACACAAACTTTGAAATTGGAAGCTTATTTAATACCTTCAATCTTCCAATCTGTCTTACCCTTCATTTGAATGATTATATTTCATTCTATGCCGGTGTGGTTCTTTCAACAGGAACAGTTGCTTCACAGCCGCAAGCCCTTTTTGGAACAGATAAGATGGTTCAAGCTCCAATCTTCCCTGGTATTTTCGGCGTTTCCTTCCAGACTCCAAAAGTTAGATTGGGTTCTGTTTATGGCTCGCTTGTACAGGATATTTCTTACACACACTATAAAGCAGCTGAAGGTTACGACAAAATGACATTCAAGGAAAGCCTTGCTCAGGGAATCAACTTCTCCACAGGTATTTCAATTACACTGCCTTTCTAGTTTTAGTTCAGAAAAAGATCATCCTAAATCTGGAGCGTCGCATAATTCTATTGAATCAGAAGTTATGCCTTCGCTCTCAAAAAGGATGATTGTGTTTTTTCCTTTTTTCAAAAGCGGTCCCGGAATGTAAAGTCTTTTCTGTGGACCGATATTCCAGTAACGGCCAAGATTAAAACCATTGATATAAGCAAAACCTTTTCCCCAACCGGAAAAATCAAGAAAAGTATCCATATAAATATTGGATTCGTTTTCATTCTCCGGCTCATAATCAAACTCAAAAAGATAAAAGCCCGGCAATCCCTTTGTGTACCCAGCATTAAAATCAAGCTTTTCCATCTGCTCAGTATCAAAAGAAAGAGGATAAGCCTGCCAGTTTTTCACGCACTTTCCCTTTATTTTTACGTCGCCCGTAATTCCCTTTTGCTGCTTTTTGATTCTTCCGCCAAAGTTCACCCTTCCAAGATTTTCTGCCAGAATGTAAAGGACCTTTTCACCAGCGTCCGATTTGTTGATATCAGAAAAAGTCGCTCCCTTAGCAATTTCCCTGTCAAAAAGCGTAAAAACCTTCTGTAAGTTCTGTAAATTCTGTAAATTTTGTAAGTTTTGTAAATTCTGCCGACCTTTGTCTGAACCCAAAAATCCAATCAAACGGTCATTTGCCGAGTTAAACTTAATTTTTACCTTGTCTTCCCCATCAGAACAATCCAGCTTGCTTTTATAAAGAACATAACCACTTCCAACTCCCAGTTTTTCCATACTAAGAGGATTTTCACTGACAGAAGGAGAAGAAAGTTTTTCCAAATTTTCAAAAAGTCCGGTCGCCTTGCAGAGGGGAATTTTCCCAAAAGATTTTTTCTGGATTTTAGTAGAAAGCGTAAGCTGTTTTGTTACCACGCCCGGATTATAAACCTTTACCACATCGTGAAGAACTTTGTATTTTTCCGTAATATCGCCACATTCGCTCAAGACTGCATCATAATCATAAGAAGTTGTATCGGGAGTAAGCTTTGTATAATAATTTGACCCGTTCATAAAGCCAAAATTAGTTCCGCCGTGGAACATATAAAAATTCACATTACCATTTTCCAGCATGTAGATGAGATCTTTTTTATTCTGCTCCAGATTCGATTTTTTATGTCCACCATTTCCCCAGGCATCAAACCAGCCGGCCCAGAACTCCATACACATGAGCGGACCATTTTTTCTTCCCTTGCGTCTGAGTGCTCCAAACTGCATTGCTGCCTTTGAACCAAAATTAGCGGTAGGAAGGGCGTCCGGTATAGAACCATTTTTTAAGGCCCAGCCCCAGGGACCATCAGAAGTTACAAATGGAACAGTTATGCCCTGCTCCCGTAGACAATCTGCCAGAAATTGCAAATACTTTTTATCCCGTCCAAAATAACCATATTCATTTTCAATTTGTACAAGAATTATTTTTCCGCCTCTGTCAATTTGATGAGGTACAAGACGAGGAATAAGCTGATTATAATAGTCTTTTACATGCTCCAGATAAGGTCCATAAGAAGAACGAAGCTTCATGCCATCCTCACGTAAAAGCCAGTAAGGAAGACCTCCAAACTCCCATTCAGCACAGATAAAAGGAGAAGGACGGATAATAATATACAAACCAAGCGACTCAGCAATTTCAATAAACCTTACAAAATCCCGATCGCCCTCCCATAAAAACTCGCCTTTTTCCGGCTCATGAAAGTTCCAGGGAATATAAGTTTCTACTGTGTTGCAGCCAAAGTTCTTTAATTTTTCAAGTCTGTCCTGCCAGTATTCCGGCCTTACCCTAAAATAATGAAGGGCTCCCGAAATAATCTTGAACTTTTTTCCATCCAGATAAAAATCATCTTTTATCTCAAACCTACCCATTCCACAACCCCTCTTGCATCATCAGGCAAACTGTTTCTGATACAAATTGTAATAAGCCCCTTTCTTAGCCATCAACTCTGCCGGCGTTCCACTTTCAACAATTCCACCATCATCAATTACAAAAATACGGTCAGCATTCTGAATAGTAGAAAGCCTGTGGGCAATTACAAAACTAGTGCGATTTTTAAGAATACTTGCAATTCCCTTTTGAATCATAAGCTCAGTTTTAGTATCAATACTACTTGTTGCCTCATCCAAAATAAGAATCCTAGGTGCAGAAAGCATAGTCCTTGCAAAAGCAACCAGCTGTCTCTGGCCATTACTCAATTCACCACCTCGGGCAGTAAGCTTTGTATCATAGCCCTTTTCAAGCTCACGAATAAAATCATCAGCATGAACCGCCTTTGCAGCCTCAATCATTTCCTCTTCACTGGCATCAAGTCTTCCATACATAATATTTTCGCGGATTGTACCAGAGAAGATATAATTATCCTGAGTCATTATTCCCATCTGAGTCCTAAGACTGTCAATCGTAACCTCGCGAATATCCTTACCATCAATCAAAATCTGTCCGCTCTTTATGTCATAAAATCTGCTCAAAAGATTTACGATTGTAGATTTGCCGGCCCCTGTAGGACCAACCAATGCAATAGTTTCCCCCGCATTAACATTAAAACTAACATCACTAAGAACATCGGTTTCGTTATCATAACCAAAAGTAACCTTGCAGAAATTAACATCTCCCTTAATTGGTGGCATAGGCTTAGCATCAGGATGATTAACCACAGTTGGCTGAGTATCAATGATTTCAAAAATACGCTCTGCACCACTGGCCGCATTAATTGCCTGATTATAGAAATTACTAAGATTCATAATAGGCTGCCAGAACATACCCACGTAAGAACCAAAGGCAATATAAGTACCGATTGAAACATTATCAATTCCAAGAATCTTAATTCCCACCAGATAAAGTGCCATAGTTCCTACACTCCAGCACAAATCAATCCAGGAACCAAAAGCATCACACCAGCGTACAGCGTTCAAAAACTCCTTGCGGTCAGCCCATACAAGCTCCTGAAAGGTTTTATCCGTTTCGGTTTCAGCCCTAAAGCTCTGAATTATTTTGATTCCCGACAAATCCTCGTTAATAAAAGCGTTCATGTTTGAAGATTTTTGTCTCTTTGCCTTCCAGTATTTTTCTGCCTTAATAGAAATCAGAAAAACCCCAACAATCAGTAGCGGAAGAGAACACAAAGCCGCCAGAGCAAGCTTTACATTCTTTGCAAACATAATTGCCATAACCGCAACAACCGTAATAAGATTTGGAATAAAAGTTGTAACGGCATTTTCAATAATGTCTTTAAGCGAGTTAGTATCACCGATAATTCGTGCAAGGATTTTTCCACTTGGACGAGAATCAAAGAACTTCAAATCCAGCTTTTGAATATGATCATAAAGCTGCTGTCTTATATCCTGAATAACCTTGTTACTCGTTTTTGCCATAATCAGCATACGGAACTTAATTGCAAGAATCATAAGAATATTCAAAGTTGCAAAAATGATTACAATTTTAATCAGCCCCGGAATGTCACCTGGAACAATATAATTATCAACAGCCTTTTCCATAATCAAAGGATTAATCAAATCAATAACTGTACCAAATGCCATCAGCAAAAGAACCAGAAAAACTCTGCCCTTATAACGCAAAAGATATTTAAAAAGTCTCGGAATAGTCGCAAACTTACTCTTTTTTACCGCTGCTTCATCCTGTTTATAACTATTTATTGCCATAACTTCACCTCATCGTTGTGAATCATAGGTTTCTTTATAAAGACCGCCCTTAGCCAGAAGTTCCTCGTGAGTACCCTCTTCTACAATATGACCGCCATCAAGAACAATAATCTTATCCGCCTTTCGCACACTGCTTATTCGGTGACCAATAATTATTTTTGTCATACCATGCAAGCCTTCCAAAACCTGCTGAATATCCTGTTCAGTCTCAGTATCCAGAGCCGAAGTAGAATCATCCAGAACCAGAACAGGCGTATTGCGAGCCAAAGCCCTTGCAATCGTAATACGCTGCTTCTGACCGCCACTCAAGCCAACACCACGCTCACCAATTACAGTGTTTTCAGCATCCTTCATTTCATTTACAAAACCAAGAGCCTGAGCTTTTTCCAGTGCCTGCATAACCGTTGGCTTAGACATAGTTTCTTTTTCACCAAGGCGGATATTTCCTTCAATAGTATCACTGAACAAAAATACATCCTGCATGACACAGGCAATACTTCGACGCAAAGTATTAAGCGGAAGATTTCGTATATCAATACCATCCAGTTTTATAGAACCGCCCGTAACATCATACATTCGCTTGAGCAGATTTATAATTGTAGTCTTACCGCTTCCAGTCGCTCCCATAATACCAAGAGTCTGTCCAGCCTTAATATCAAAACTTACATTATCCAGAATCTTGCGACCGCCAGCCTCGTAAGTTACATTTTCAAAAGAAATTGCTCCATTCAAATCAAACTGATTAAAAAGTGCCGTATTAATCTGTTCATCAGCATTTTGAGATGCAAGAGCCGATTCATCATTAATCTGAGGTGTCTGCTCGTAGATTTTGTTCAGGCGCTTAATACTAGCCTTTGCACTTGAAAGACCATTTGTAAGCCAGCCCAGCATTTCCATAGGCCAGACAATATTACCCACATACTGAATAAAGGCAATAAGTTGACCAACAGTCATTTCTTCCTTTATAACAAAAAGCCCACCCAAAATGAGCATTACCGCCGGGAGCAGCCTGGTTATAGCCTGAACCATAGGATTATAATGAACAAAAATCTTAGACTGGGTAATGTTCAATTCATAATACTTCTGATTATGCTTATGAAACTTTTTGATTTCAAAATCTTCACGAGCAAAAGCCTTAACAGTTCTTACCCCTGCAAGATTTTCAGCCGCAGTATTATTAAGCTCCGAGTTTTCCTGAGCAATAGCACCAAAAACATCATCAAGTTTTTTTTCCATGCGGATTGCAATAAAACCGGCAACAAACATAAAAAGAGTCGGAATAATTGCCAGCTTCCAGTTAAGATTGAACATATAAAAAGTAGTAATCACAGCACGCAGTACGACTTCGGCAATCAAAATCCCCATAAAAGCCGCAACATCCCAGATTCGGTCAACATCATCCTTAACACGGCTCATCAACTCTCCGGAATTAATACCGTCAAAAAAGTTAGCCGAAAGACTCTGGATTTTCTGAAAAAGATTTATACGCACTTCCGAAGCAATTTTACTTCCGCACCAGTCACAGATAAACTCTTTTGTATACTGAAAAACACAGCGACCAAGACCAATGCCCAAGATTCCCAGCAGCAAGCCCTTAAGCAAATCTATATTATGCGCAACAAGAACATCGTCAACAATATGCTGAACAATAATAGGCGCAATCATATCAAGCCAGGTTGAAAATGCCATAGAAAAAACTGCAATTAAATATAAAGTGGCATACCGTTTAAAATATTTTGCTAAATTAAGTTTGTTTTCCATTTGAACCAACTATCCTGATAATACAAATATAACAAAAATAAAAGTTATAATCTATAATAGCATGGCAAAAGTCCACATCCAAGCAGTTTAAGGGAACATGCTGGCAAACAAATGATAGAATTAAGTTTTTTGAGATATAATGTCTATATTTATATACAAATTGTGCATTATAGTCTATAATTATAGATGTTATGGGAAAGAATGCTGTTGTTTTATTACCTTCAGTTCAGAAGGTTTTAACAGAATTAGGTGAAAATATCAAACTGGCTCGTTTAAGAAGGGGTCTATCAAGCGAACTTGTGTCAGAACGAGCAGGAATAAGCAGGGCTACACTTGTAAATGTTGAAAAAGGTTCGCCGTCAGTTGCAATGGGAATATATATGTCGGTCCTTAATTCCTTGAGTCTGGAAAAGGATATGTTACAGGTTGCAAAAGATGACGAATTAGGCAGGAAGCTGCAGGATTTAAAACTGATTACAAGGAAGCGGGCACCTAAAGATAAAAAGGATAAATAAATAGAAAACATCATGGATAGATAATCAAAGTCTTTCCATAAAATGTACAAGTTGCTATTTATGTGGACCGAGAAATTTGTCTCCATTAAAATGAATCATATGTGTTGGATTATCAGCAATCCATGCTTCAGTATCCCATGCAATTTCTTGAGCATAATGAGTGAATGTTTTCTTATCAGGAAAAGCCGATATATAGACTTTATCAGCAGTTACATTACTAAAAAGATTTTCAAGTTCAATATAGCGTTTGCTATCAACTGGTCCATGAGAAGTTACTGATTCTACAAGAACAAGCCACTTTTTATTCTCAACATACAAAATTACATCAGGCATTTTTCCATGCTGCTGAACATCAAATAAAAGATTACCTGCAAGTTCCTGATCATAATATCCCCATTTTTCACCAGTATCACCTACATAAATCAAAGAACTATCTGGTAAAAATCGTGGTGCCATTTGCTCAATGATATCACGGATTAATTCACTGTGTTTTCCTGGAGAGATTTGAATACTATGATTTTTTTTGATTTTTACAGAAACCATTTTCATTTCTCTTTCATGAGCATATTGAGCAGAAAGAGTCGGTTGATTTTTTATAAAATTATTAAGCAATGAATCAAACTTTTTCGTTTTATATGCTTTTATAACAAATAAAGCTGCATCCGAAATCTGATAAACAGCGTTTGGACTATTAACTGCACGCTCTGGCTTGTCAGGATTATAAAGCACAATTCCAGCCTGTATCATTTGATGTGTACTGAATCTTCGAAATGTTTCACGGGTATTAGGTGCATAATCCTTATTGTAATATTCTTTTGCAAAAGTCATCATCGGAGTAATTCCAACAAGAGGCTTTTCTGCATTCTTCCATTCTTTTTCGGGGGTAATATTTAACAATGCAAGCAAACAATACGCAGTCCGTTCATTTTGCTGTGCAGAAGGCATACCAAACCTTTTCAAAATATCCACAGCTTCTTCAAGTTTTTGTCTTATCTGTTCTTCAAGTTTCATTTTGTTACTTCCTCAGATAACTCATCAAAAATCTGCTGATTCCATTCTTTATATTTTTTTATTTTCTTTCCAATCTTTTCTAAATCTTCGATAGATGGATACGGAAGATTTCGTAAATCCGTTGCATTAACCTGTGTATGTCCACTAAAAAGTCGAAACTTCTCATCTATATAGGTTGAATTAAGCCAACAAACCAAACCATAGGCAATATTTTCATTAAGAGAAGATTTTTTAAGATGAAAAACATTTAAATGATTTTCAAAAGCAATTCCATCATTAATAAAATCATTCGGGGTAATAAGACTAGCTACAATCCTTTTCTTTTCTTCTTTTGTCGAGAAACGCTTTACCAAAACATAAAAACCTTTTGGAAAAAGTTGTTTTTTCAGTACTTCTGATTCCACAATTGCATTCGGCTTTTTTGAAGTTTGAGGCCATATAAGGCGATGATTTTTTAAATGAACTGGATAAATAAGAGGAAAAGACTTTTCCTCATAATTTTTTCTTAAAATCTCTTTCATTCTAAAATCAACGATTGGTCCTGTAGAAACACTTATTTTTAAATCCTTTAGATTTGAATATACAGTAGGGGGTTCTGTTCCCAATTGTTGTTTTGTAGGAATATGAAAATATTTTTCTTTATCATCTTTATATAAAATCTGAGAAAATGGTGTATCAAATTCTGAAAGACCGATAAAAGAATCATCTTTACAATATGAAATTTTCACATTTCCCTGTTTTGCATTTTTTTGCAACATGATTATGATATTTTCCTGCAAAACAGCTTCATCTTTAAACGCTTTATCCCTTGATTCAAAAAGATGAATATGTTTAATTGCACAACTCTTTAAAATGAATTCTCTAAATGGCTTATAATAGACACCATTACAAAAACTGCGAGGAACAATAGCAACAATATAGCCATTATCCTCTGTCAAAGAAATAGCAGCTCCCATAAAAGCGGAATAAAGATTTACAGTTTCAAGTCCAAAAGTACGTGCAGACTGCCTTTCTTTTGATTTTGTCTGTATTTTCTTGTAAGGAGGATTCATTATTACATGTGTATAAGTTTCATTAATTTTTCTACTATATTCAAAAGAAGTTTTTTCTAAAAAATCCTCTGAAAAAATCTCATAATCAGATTTCTTAAATACAGAACTCGAGGCTGCAAGATTTTCATTTAATATTGAATAAATATCTTTATCAATATCATAAGCAGAAACATGGATATCAGGAGTATTCCATTTTTCTTTTGCAATTCGTTCCATAAACGAACACGAAAGAGTCCCTATACCTGCTCCTGGGTCAAGGAGCCTTATTTTCTTGTTGGTAACAGGAAACAAAGAAGACATAAAGTGAGCAATTGGATAAGGTGTAAAATACTGACCTAACTCTTCCTTATGTTTTAAGGGAGTTTTTACTGCGTGAATGATTCTTTCTTTTTCAAGTTTTTCAGCAACCATACCCATATTTAATAATATATTATACTTTTGTTTTTTAGACTACAAGCCGTAAACGACAGCCAGATTTTTCAACCTGCTTTCCAATTTTCCATCATCAGTCCAAATCGTTTTTTAAAAACATCAAAATCCTTTATATTATCTGTAACAAGAATCAAATTATTTGCAATAGCCACAGAAGCAATTTGAGTATCTAAAATCGGAGATGTTTTTCCTTCTGGAATCAGTACGCTGGTAATATCAGCATTTATAGAAGCAGCATTTTCATCATAAGGAATAACTGGAAAAGAAGATTGTACATAATCATACAAAAAGGAACGCAGCTTCTCTTTTTTACGTCCATCTTCCAACAGTTCAACCCCATTTTTCAGTTCAAACCAGGTAATACTGCTTATACAGCAATTCTGAGAGTGAATCTCCAGATTGGAAATCAAAGCAGCATCTGGATTTGTTTTTGTTACCTGAGAGATTATATTTGTATCAAGTAGATAAATATTTTTCAAAACATCCCTCCTTGATTTGAGTATACTTCTTTGTTTCTCAAAACTTTCTGCTGAAAACTGTTATATTCATCTTCAGTCAATCCGCCAGTTTTTCTGTGCCATCTGTTCAAATTATCAATAAAGGAAGGATGATATCCCTCATTCAATTTTTCATATTCTGCAGAACTGATTATTACGACAGCAGATCTTCCATGTTTTGTAATTTCAATTACATCACCATTTTCAGCGCGAGTGACATACTCACAAAACTTTGCTTTTACATCGAAAAGTGGAACAGTCATAATTCTATACCTCCCGGAACAATAAAACATATTCACAATAACTAGTCATTATATAGTCATATTATATCAAATAAAAACATATCTGACAATAAAAAAAGCCTGCTGGCAAAAACCCCATCTTCCTATTATAATAATCTCAAGAGGAAAACATGGGAAAGCTAAAGCGAATCATCAAATCAATTTTTACCTTCATTCTCACGGTTGTTGTGACAAGTTTTTTACTGATTTTACCTTTTGGACTTTTGTATTTTTCCGGGCAGCTGGAGCAGATTGTTTATTTATTTTTCTTTGCTCTTTATTACCTCTTAATCGGACATTTTGGAATAAAGGCTGTTGTTTCAGTATTCAAGGATATCAGCACAAAGGATTCATCTAAAAAACAGCCGGAAGGTCTTTACACAACAATTATTGCGAACCAGGCTTTATCTGTAAAAAACATTGTGATTTATTTTAAAAAACTGGAAACAATGAAAATTGAAACTAATTATGATGATTTGGATTTGTCTATGCGCAAAAAGATTGAAAAGATGATTTTGCCCAACCATCAGAAAAAAATAATTTCGCGCAGGGTGATGACTGTAAATGACGTTTTATTCGGCGTGAATCTTTCTGACTCATATATTGCGATTGACAAAGACGGCAGCAAAAAAATTAAGCTTAATTTTACTCACTCAATTGATTTTGACCAGCTTTTTAAAAACCAGAATTATGTAAAGGGTGATGATTATAAAAAGGATATTTCTTCGGTCACGCCTGAGCTTGAGCATTTATCTGCAAAAGAATCTGAAGAACTTGAAAAACTGCATCAAAAAAAGCAGGAAGAAACATTTTTATCCATTCTTGATGATTCAAAACCCGAAATTGAAAGAATATTCGTGAAGCAGTATTTCAACGGAGATAATGATTTGCGCTTTGTCGAACATTTTAATCATCTTAAAGACAGAGATATAAGACTCCTTTCTGATTATTTGAATATACACCCGACAATTGAAAATAAAGTTGAAGATAAATCTCAAAGCCCGGTGCGTCAGCAGCCGCCCTTATTAAGCGAATAATCTATTTATCCAAGCTTAAAAAGTTTTTTTGCATTTTCATCAACAAGCGCAGACAGTGCATCCGGACTTGTTTTTCTTGCAGCAGCGACATATTCATAAACATGCTGAACAAGATAAGGTGTATTCGGCTGTCCGCGACATGGAACCGGTGCAAGATAAGGTGCATCCGTCTCACAAAGGATTCTGTCTTCTGGAATAAACTGTAAAAGCGCCTTCATTTCTTCGAGTTTTGATTTTTTTGTATAGGTCACACTGCCCGAAAAACTGATATACCAGCCTAAATCCAAAAACTTACGCGCTTCTTCAATACCATAGCTGTAGCAGTGCATGATTCCGCAGTTATAGCCGACATTTTTTACACATTCCAAAGTGTCTTCAAAAGCATCGCGGCTATGAATTATAACAGGAAGATTCAGCTTTTTGCCCAGTTCCAGCTGCATTTCAAAAAGCTCCCGTTCGCCCTGATAAGTTTTGCTGTCAAAATCTTCTTCGCTGCGCCCATCTGCCCCGGAAGGATTCCAGTGGTGATCAAGGCCGCACTCCCCTATCGCAATTATTTTTCTATGCAAGGTGTCTCTGTCTGGTTCTGCTGCAGCCCTCTGAATCTGAGCAACCAGCTGATTTACGCTTTCTTCCCTATTATGAATGTATTCTATTTCCGGCCAGATTCCTGCAGAAAAATATATAAAATCCCTTACTCGGTCTGAAATCTGACCGTCTGCAATCTGGGCAATTGTTTTATCCATAAAAGCCTGTCTCTCCAGTAAATCTTCAGGTTTGGTTCCAATATCAAGTCCCAAAAAACAATCACGGTCTGCCATCTTAGAGAGAACTTCAACCCCATCAATTTCCCTCTCTGTAACCATCATCTTAAAATGAAAATGTGTATCAGTAAACATAAGTCAATTATCCTCATAAATCATTACTTCTGCATTATGAATTATGCATGCCAAATCGGTTTTGCCAGTTTATTAGAAAAAGGCTGCTTACGTGTAAAATCCGGTAACCAGCTTGTATCGTCCGTCAATTCCTGATAAAAAAGATAATCAAAATCGTAGGCTTCAATCAAATCCTGCAAATCCTGATCTTCCTGAACCGTAACAAGGCGATTTTCTATTGTAGAAAGTGATTGCTTTCGCGCTTCCAGCTCTTTTTTATCTTCAGAAAAATTAACCGGCGTATACTGATTCATAAGCGAAATACAGGCTTTTCCGTCGGCATTTTCTTTTAGCCAGGCAAGAACATCTGCTGTTTCCTCAAAACGTCCCGGCAAAAAAAGATGACGGATTATAACTCCCTGCAGCATTTTATCGCGTGTTTCTCCCGGCTCTGCCCATTCAACAGGCTTAGCATCAGGCGGTTCAGGGATTTCGTCAATTTGCATAGGATTATTTTCTATCATCCAGCGGATGGCCCTTGCAGCAACATCCGGGTAATCTTGAGCAGCAAAAAGTTTTTTTGAAAGCACTGAACTGAGTGTTTTTAAGTCCGGCAGCCAGATTGTAACAAGCCCGCGAAGAAGCTCCAGCATTTCCACAGATTCATAAGCAGAGGAGTTCCAGCAGAAGGGCACAGTAACACCGTACGACTTAGCAAGACGAATTCCCTCAGCAATCAGCGGAATGTTATGACTTGGAGTAACAAGATTTATATTTTCAGCTCCAGCTTCCTGTAATTTAAGGCAGATTTGCGCGAACTCTTCCAGAGAAACTTCCCTTCCATATCCATTCTGACTAATCTGATAATTCTGACAAAAGGCACAGCGCAAAGTACATCCAGTAAAAAAGATTGTACCGCTTCCACCAAAAACTGTAACCAGCGGCTCCTCACCAAAGTGAAGTCCTGCAAAAGCAATTCTGAGTTCTGCAGGCTCCCTGCAAAAGCCCATGCCAGCTCCAGACAAAGCAGTACGGTCTGCCTTGCATTTCCGAGGACACTGAGTACAATTTCTATAATATTTCTGGATTATTTCATTCATATTCTGCATACGTTTTCAACAAGCTTTCCTAGTATGCATTTTTTTCAACAAGAACTTTCATAAGTTCCTGAAGAACATCAATCGGCAAATCTTCAGATTCGTAATTTACAAGCTTTCCAATTTCCTGCCAGTCCGAATCTGAAAGCAGGCTTAAATCTTCATCATCACCATTAAGAAAAGAAAGCATTGCTGCCAGACGGTCACAATTTTCCTGAAGGGGCTCTTCCTTAATATTCTGAGATTTAAAAATATATTCATTTTCCCAGTATTCAAATACAGACCCCGGTAAATCTCCAGGACAAGAAGAGGAACGTTCAAAAAGATTGCGAATATCGCGTGAAAACCTCTTATAATCAGGCTGATTTCCATGATTCTGCCTGTCATATTTTTTTATTTTTTCTATATCACTTAAAAACTTTGCAATTGCAGTCATAAAAGTAAATATAGAACTATTATCCGAAAAATGCAAACGCAAAAAATTAGCTTGGTATTGTTAAATATTTTGCCTCTGCTATAATCATAAAGATACTTAAAAAAAGTATATTAAACGGAGGTTTAAATGAAAAAACGATTTAATGCTTTAAAAACAGCATTTTTGGTTGCAGCAACACTTCTGCTTTTTGCAGGATGCGATGGATTAACTGCTGCAAAAATTAACGAGTATTTGCAGAATAACAAATACGGAAGCGTAAAAGGCTCTGTAATTTGTGAAAACTCAAACGATTATTCCGGCATTACGGTTTCTCTTGTTCCTACATCTGGCGTTATAAGTGCAGATTTGTATCAGAACGAACTTGCAGCTACAAGTGCACGTTCAGCAGTTACTTCATCAGATCGAGCTGTACTTGCAAGTGCGAATATAGTTCAAATAAAAACAGACAGGGATGGACAATATACTTTTACAGATGTAGTTCCTGGTATTTATACCATTTATGCTTCAATGCAAAACTCGACAGAAAAAGCCGTTTCTACAAACATTCAGGTTAAGGCAGATGATACTGTTACAGCCGAGACACTAAAACTTACTGCTACTGGAAATATTTCCGGCATTGTAACTTTGGATGCGGCTTCTTCTGGAAATCTTGGCTTTTTTGTTTTTGTAGCAGGAACAGGCTATCTTGCAATTACTGATGATGCAGGAAGCTTTAAAATTTCTGATTTGCCTGCCGGCAAAGAATATCAACTTGTAATTATGAAAGGAAACTATACAGTAGCCTGGACAAAAATAACTGTAAATGCTTCAGAAACAGTAAATGCCGGTTCCAAGAATATTCTTTCTTCTGATATGGAAACTGGAAATAACAGTCTTGTATGGAAGGGAAGTTTTGAATCTTCAGAGGTTTCAGAACTTGCATCTCCTAAAACGGGATGGGCATATTTTAATACGACAGATGGCTGTTCTTATATTTATGATGGAACACAATGGACCTTGCTCGCAAGATCAGGTGAAAAAGGAAAAGACGGAATTGATGGTATTGACGGTAAAGATGGTCGAGACGGAATTGACGGAACAAATGGAAAAGACGGCACCTCAATTACCTGGCTTGGCGAAAAAGCATCTGCTCCTGAAAATCCAGAACTATACAATGCTTACTATAATACTACTGATGGATGTTCTTATATTTGGAATGGTGATGAATGGAATCTTCTTTCTAAAGCCGGTGCAAAAGGTGCTGACGGTAAAGACGGAGAAAATGGAAAGGATGGTCGTGACGGTATTGACGGAAAAGATGGTCGTGACGGAGTTGATGGAACCAACGGTACTAATGGAAATGATGGACGAGACGGTATTGACGGTTTAAGCATAATCTGGAAAGGCGAACTTGACGAATCTCCTGATGAACCTCAGAGAAATTGGGCTTATTTCAATACGACAGATGGCTGTTCTTATATTTATGATGGTAATAAATGGAATATGCTTTCTAGAGCTGGTGTTGATGGTATAAATGGAACCAACGGTACAAATGGTATTGACGGTCAGAATGGAAATGATGGTATCGGAATTATCTGGAAAGGCGAGCTCGACGAAGCTCCTGATGAACCTCAGACAAACTGGGCTTATTATAATTCAACAGACGGATGTTCTTATATTTATGATGGAACACAGTGGACCTTACTTGCAAAAGCTGGTGCAGATGGCTTAAACGGTACCAATGGTATTGATGGAACAAACGGTGCTGACGGTATCGGAATTATCTGGAAAGGCGAACTTGACGAAGCTCCTGATGAACCAGAAAGAAACTGGGCATACTACAACACAACAGATGGTTGTTCTTATATTTATGATGGAACACAGTGGACCTTGCTTGCAAAAGCTGGTGCAGATGGCTTAAACGGTATAAACGGTACCAATGGTATTGACGGAACAAATGGCAAGGATGGAAAAGATGGTCGTTCACTAATCTGGAAAGGTGCATTCGATTCGGCTCCTGTAAATCCTGAATTGTATTGGGCTTATTACAATACAAACGACGGTTGTTCTTACCTCTGGAATGGAACAATCTGGCAACTTCTTGCACAAGGCAACTTGAACATAATTTGGAAAGGTTCTTTGTCAGCTGCACCAGAAGCACCAGAAGCTAACTGGGCTTACTACAATACTAATTTCTGTGCGATATTCGTTTATGATGGAACGAGCTGGAATAAACTCCCGGAACCAAGAAATCCAAATACAACAATTGAATGGCTCGGCTCTTTAAATACCGCTCCAGCAAATCCAGCAGAATACCAAGCATACTATAACAGCACTAACGGTAATTCTTATATCTTTATAGAAGATGAATGGCAGCTTCTTGCAACTAGTGGTACCAGTGGACTTAACGGTGAAACATCACAGGTAATTACAGTAGATAATTTTGCTTCATATCTGGATGCTCAGAATGGAGCAGGCCCATTTGTAATTACATTAACAGGTGAATTAACATCAGGAAAAATCTCCGTAATAAAACAAGCATTGAAAGATAACAATCAGAAAAAGGTTCGCCTTGATTTAACACGAGTTACTGGGCTAACAAGTCTACCAGAAAAAGCATTCTATTCTTGTTCTACACTCGAAGCAATTGCATTACCAAATACAATTACCATGATTGGAGAAGATGCTTTCTGGGAATGTATAAACCTTAACTCTATTACCCTTCCTCAAACACTAGAAGTTTTGTCTGAACATCTTTTCTATAGCTGTACAAGTCTTTCTACTTTAATAATTCCTTATGGTGTTTTGTCAATTGAAGCAGGTGCTTTCATGAATTGTACAAACCTTTCTTCAATACAAATCCCTGATTCTGTGAAGATAATCGGAAATAGTGTTTTCCAAGGCTGTACTTCTCTTACAGAAATTGATATTCCTGATTCTGTACTCTCAATGGGTATATGTGTATTCAAGAATTGTTCATTCCTTACTTCGGTAACATTGCCAAATATTCCATCTGCAATTGGTTTGGAAATGTTCTATAATTGTACATCTTTGTCTTCAATTACAATTCCTCAGGCTGTCACAATTATTGGAGAAGAGGCATTTTATTCTACTGCTTTTACAAGTTTTATCATTCCTGATAACGTAAAATATATTGAAGATAGAGCTTTTGAAAAATGTAAAAAACTTGTTAACCTTGTAGTACCAAACAGTGTTGTTTCCATCGGCGATCATGTATTTGACTCTTGTTCATCTCTCGTAAATATTTCTCTTGGTGAAAATATAGTTAGTATGGGAACTCAAGTCTTTATGAATTGTTCTTCACTTTCTTCTGTTATTCTTCCTTCTGGAGTTCTTGAAATCAATGGATTATTTGATGGATGCAGTAACCTTTCTTCTGTTACAATGGGTAATAATGTAACAAAAATAGGTTCCAATTCTTTCCGATATTGTTCATCACTTACATCCATAACACTTCCAGATACAGTTTATGAAATTGGTTCATTTGCATTCCAGGATTGTTCATCATTACAATCATTTACAGTACCAGAAAAAGTTACTCTAATTGATAACTATTCATTCTCTGGTTGTACATCACTTACATCTTTTACACTAAATTCAAATAT
The DNA here is from genome assembly GCA_902802305.1 of uncultured Spirochaetaceae bacterium. Lineage (GTDB taxonomy): Bacteria > Spirochaetota > Spirochaetia > Treponematales > Treponemataceae > Treponema_D. The sequence goes on along the minus strand of CADCLG010000001.1, from coordinate 292,049 downwards.
TACCACTATTGAAGAATATGCCTTCAGTCAATGTAAAGGCCTTACCACAATTACAATACCTCACTCTGTAAAAAAGATAGAGGGAAATGTTTTTAATGGTTGTACAGGTCTTGCTTCCATCAAAGTAATTGGCTATACCGAAGCTCCATCAACATGGTATTCATCTTGGTTTAATGGATGCAACAGTGCCACAATCATCTGGAACTACACAGAAGACTAAATTGTAAAAAAAACTGCCTTAAAATCATTTAAGGCAGTTTTTTGTAAAAACCTTTTACTTTCAGCGGAATCCTTCTTACAGGATTCTGTTTTTTTTATTACGCAACCGTTGCCTTTACGTAAACTTCCTTTACACCCTTATCTGCTGCAACAATCAAACCGTTTGCTTTTCCGCCCTTAACTTCAAGCGAAACAGTTCCTGTGTTCTTTTTGTTTTCAACAGTGATGTGGTAAGTTACGCCACGGAACTTACGTGTAATTTCTGCATTCTTTACGTGGCTTGGCAAGCGTGGTTCAATTTCCAAACCTGCATGCTGTGGGCGCAAACCGCAGATGTACTGTGAAAGTGCAACAAAGTTCCATGCAGCAGTACCTGTAAGCCATGAGTTTTTAGCTTCACCTTCGCGGCGTGCTTCTTTTCCTGCAACCATCTGGCTGTATACATAAGGTTCTGTGCGGTGAATATCAGACCATTTTTCTTCAACCCAAGCCGGAGCAATCTTTGTGTAGTGTTCAAAGGCATCTTCAGGGCGGCCGTTTACAACTTCACCAATGATTACCCACGGGTTGTTGTGGCAGAAAATACCGCCGTTCTCTTTGTATCCAGGTGGATAAGAAGAAACTTCACCAAGCTCTACGTGATAGTTCTGGTAAGCAGGCCAGAGAATTACAATACCGTATTTAGAATCAAGATATTTCTTTACGCTGTCAAGTGATTTCTGTGGATACCCCTTATCGGCTCCAATCTTTGCCATAGTTCCAAAGCCCTGGCTTTCAATAAAGATTTTTCCATCTTCACATTCGTGGCTGCCAATTTTGTGACCAAAATCATCATAAGCACGAACATACCATTCACCGTCCCAGCCTGCAGTACAGATAGCTTCTTCCATCTTTTTGCAAAGCTCTTCAGCGCGTTTTGCTTCAGCTTCATCACCCATAAGGCGGCACATCTGAACATAGTCTGGAGTTACAAATACAAACATCTGAGCAATCATTACTGATTCAGCGTTCTTTCCATCCTTGTTTGTAGAAGTCTGGAAGGAATCGTTTGGATTTGTAGAGAAACAGTTGAGGTTGAGACAGTCATTCCAGTCGGCGCGACCAATAAGTGGAAGTCCGTGTGGTCCCATATGGTTTGGAATGTAGTTGTAAGAACGGCGTAAGTGCTCAAACATTGTAGCTTTATTTGTTTCAGAGTTATCAAAAGGAACATCAACCTTAAGGAAGTCAACATCGCCAGATTCGCGGATATAGTTGCCAACACCAAGAACAAGCCAGAGTGGGTCATCGTTGAAGTTAGAACCAATATCTGCATTTCCACGTTTTGTAAGTGGCTGGAACTGATGATAAGCAGAACCGTCTTCAAACTGAGTTGCAGCAACATCATAAAGTCGCTCACGAATACGTGAAGCCGGCAACTGATGAGCAGCGCCAAGCATATCCTGAGAAGTATCGCGGAAACCAAGTCCACGACCAATTCCGCTTTCAAAGTAAGAGGCAGAACGTGCAAAGTTATAGGTAACAACACACTGGTACTGGTTCCATACAGCCATTCGGTCAAGCTTTTCGTCACCAGTTTTAATAGAGAAGTGTGATAAAGTTTCATCCCAGAAGAGGCGCAAAGCATCCCAGGCAGCAAGAACTTTTTCTTTAGAATCAAACTTCTTCTGCAAAGCATAAGCCTTTTCCTTATTGATTACGCCACTTGCTGTATTTGTGCGGAGCAAACCTGCATCCAAAGCCTTTTTCTTATCAGCCTCAGAAAGGAACTTTTTATCATCTTCCATTTCAATGTAGCCGAGCACGAAAATAAAGGTCTTTTCTTCACCTGCTTTAAGAGTTAGATTTACACGATGAGAAGCAATTGGAGACCAACCGTCTGCAACAGAGTTTCCGCTCTTGCCAGCAACAACTGTCTGAGGTGCAGAAATTGGATTATAAAGTCCAAGGAAAGTTTCGCGGTCAGTATCAAAACCGTCTATTTTCTGATTACACCAGTAGAAAGCAAAGTGATTTCGTCTTTCGCGGTATTCAGTTTTATGGTAGATTCCGCTTCCTTCAATTTCTACTTCACCTGTAGAAAAGTTTCTCTGGAAGTTCTGGCAGTCGTCAGATGCATTGTAAAGACACCATTCAACAAAAGAAACAAGACTTACCTGCTTTTCAGCTGAACTTTCATTTTTCAAAGTAAGCATTTCTACTTCGGCATTTTCTCCATTTGGCACAAAATAAAGAGCTTCTGCTTTAAGTCCGTTCTTTGCAGATGTAAACTTAGAATAACCAAAACCATGTCGGCATTCATAAGAATCAAGCGGAGTCTGTGTAGGCTGCCAGCCCGGATTCCAGATTGCATCTCCATCTTTAATGAAGAAATAGTGACCGTTGTTATCAAGCGGCATATCATTGTAGCGGTAACGTGTAAGACGGCGCAAACGTGCGTCGGTATAGAAAGAGTATCCGCCAGTTGTGTTAGAAATCAGTGAGAAAAACTTCTCGCTTCCAAGGTAGTTAATCCACGGATAAGGTGTACGTGGTGTTTCAATAACATATTCGCGTTTGGCATCATCAAAATGTCCGAACTTCATAAGAACCTCTATAATAGTTTTTTTTGTAAAATCTTTAGGGGAAATTACCTAATAAATTATAATGAAAGCCGCTTTTTTATTCAACGAAAGCGCAGGATTTTTACATTATAATGCGTTTTTTAAGCTAAAATCCTTTTCTTTGCTTCTTCCAATTCAGCAATAACTTTGTCACACCATTCATCAAAGTCTTTATCAAGAATCTGCAATTCAGGATGAAGCATTATATTTTCAATCGCAATGCGTATTCCTTCTTCAGCCCGAACATGAGGAACAAAATCTGGTACAGCACGCTTTAGTTTTGTATTGTCAAAAACAACAGTATTAGCTTTATCACCAATCAAACCGCCTCTAAAATCATATTCACTTACTGCATCAAGAAAATCAGAAGAAACATAATAAGGCTTATATTCCACTCCAAGAGTATCTGCAATAATCTGATAAATCTGATTCCAGGTAAGGGATTCGTCAGAAGTAATCTGGAAGGCCTCACCTATTGCATGAGGATTTCCAATCAAGCCTATAAAAGCATTGGCAAAATCTGTATTAAAGGTGATTGTCCAAAGCGAAGTTCCATCTCCATGAACGATAACAGGCTTTCCTTCCATCATACGTTTGATTACCTGGAAGCTGCCGTTATTTCCATGTACTCCAAGAGGAACCGAACGTTCATCATAAGTATGGCTTGGACGAATTATTGTAATAGGAAAGTCTTCCTCGCGATAATATTTCATCAAAAGTTCTTCACAGGCAATTTTATTGCGGGAATATTCCCAGTAAGGATTTGCAAGGGTCGTACTTTCGGTAATTCTGTAATCTTTAACTGGTTTATGGTAGGCAGAGGCAGAACTTATATACAAAAACTGCTTAGTTTTTCCTTTAAATAATCTGTAATCACGTTCCAGCTGCTGAGGAACAAAACCAATAAAATCACAAACTGCATCAAACTTGAGTCCGGCAATCTTTTTTGCAACAGCATCTTCATCATTTATGTCTATATTAATTTCATGCACGCGGCCACCAAAGATTTTGTTTCTGTGTCCACGATTGATAAGATATAGTTCATCCCCACGCTCAACCAGTTTTTTAGAAATTGCAGTACTTATTGTGCCTGTTCCGCCAATAAATAGTATTTTCATTTTTTCCTCCATTTTTTATATTTTACTGCCGAAAATAAATGTATGCCAGCAAATAGTTATGAAAAACCGGATTTTTGGTCTCAAAAAGCTTTTTCAGAGGGATATCCTGCACGTTCTGTATATAAACTAAAGGAAATTGATGAAAAGTTCGGAATGATTAAAAAAAATTATACTGTCCTTGACTTGGGAGCAGCTCCTGGAAGCTGGACGGTTTTTCTTTTAAGACAACTGAACAATACCGGAAAAGTTGTTTCCTGCGATTTGAATCCGCTTTCTAAAACTGTAAAGGGCGATAATCTGCTTTTTATTCAGGGAGATTTGAATGCTCCTGAAATTAGAAAGCAAATTAAAGAAAATGGTCCTTATGATCTGGTTGTTTGTGATGCCGCTCCAAAAACTACAGGAAACCGCACCGTAGACACAGCCCGCTCAGAACAGCTTGTAGAAATGGCAGTTTGGTATGCCCAGACAATGCTTAAAACAGGCGGAAACTTTGCAGTAAAGATTTTTCAGAACGGAGATCAGCAGAGAATCTTAAAGTCTATGCGAGAAATCTTTACTTCTGCAAAAGGTTTTAAACCGGAAGCCTGTCGGGCAGAATCTTTTGAAACATATTTAATTGGAATTAATAAAAAATAAGGGGTTTATTTCTAAATTGTTTAATAGTATAATGAATAGGTTTGTAACCGGTTATAAACGAATGATTAAGTCTAAAGGCGTAAAAATATTCTGTGCTTCTCTTTTATGCTTCTGTGCAGGAGCTGCCGGCACGGGCTTTTTTGTCTTATCAATGAATAAGGGTGAAAAACCAAACGGTATCGGTGGTCTTGAAACAAATGCAGTGCCAGAGTTTACAGATGAGTTTGCAGAATTAGCAGCAGACGACCTTTATTCAGCTGAAAGTCTTTTAGATAATCTTGATTCAGAGGCCTCAGATTCTTCTATTGCAGCTGATGATTCAGTTAATACAGAATTAAAACCAGCTCCTCTCACTTATCTTACTTACCGCGTTAAAAAAGGTGATATGATTGGTTTTATTGCTGATGATTTCAATGTAACACAGGACACAATCATTAGTATAAACAACATCAAACAGTCCCGTCTGATTCAACCAGGGCAGTATTTAAAAATTCCGTCAATGCCTGGTATTTTATACACTGTAAAAGCAAACGGAGAAACCCCTCAGACTATTGCAAAAAAATACGACATAGATGCACAAAAGTGCGCCCTTGTTAATTCAATAGAAGAAGATACAATTTTAAAAGCCGGAATGTCACTTTTTGTACCGGACGCAGAACTTGACTGGATGACCCGCCAGGAAATAAACGGCGACTTATTCAAAAAACCGCTTCACTCAAGATATTACCTTTCATCTTCTTATGGCTGGCGTGATTCCCCATTTAGTTCTGGAAAACGTTCCTTCCACAGCGGTATTGATATGGCTGCAATTTCGGGAACATCAATTTATCCTGCCATGGATGGAACCGTTATTACTGCCGGCTACAATTCAGTTTATGGAAATTATGTAATTATCCAACATCATTCAGGCTATAAAACCCTTTATGGTCACATGAGCAGAATTACCTGTAAAAAAGGAAACTTTGTTTACACAAATACAAAAATCGGCGAAGTTGGAAGCACCGGTTTGAGTACCGGCCCTCACCTTCACTTTACAGTTTATAAAAATGGAAAAACTGTAAATCCACTTGGCTTGATAAATTAAATTATTTATTTTCTACAAGTGTTTCCGAAATACTAAAGCAGTTGTCGCCGATGTTTTCAATGCGACGAACCAAATCAATATATAAAAGTTCGGCTTTAACATCGGCACCGCCTTCAAGACGCTTTCTGGCAACTTTTTTCAAATCTTTTCTGAAAGCATCAATTCCATCTTCAAGTTCTGCAGCAAGCTCAAGCTTTTCTTTTGCAAGCGGCTTGTTGATGTTTCGGCGGATAAACTGCAGGAACTGGCGAACCAGCTCAAGATAAGGCAAAAGACGCTCCATATCTTCGCTCTTAAAGCTCATCTTCTTTTCTATACTGCGGATTACCAGCATAATTGTTGCATAACAGCTGTCACTCATATCTTCAAGTTCATCAACAATCTGAATCATACCTGAAATATGATTAAGCTGCTTTTCGGTAAGCTGGAGACTTTCGCACTTTATAAGGAAGTGGGTAATCTGCTCGTGCATCTGATCTACATAATCTTCTGCCAGAACACATTCTTCACGATATTTTTCTATAAAATCACCATTGCGCTGAGTTACACCAATTTGAATCTTATCGAACATATCACTTACAACATCAGTCATATCAGCAATTGCTTTTTCTGCCTGAATGATATGAGTTGTAACGCTGTCTTTTGCAATAAGTTCTGTAAACTCAAGCTTATATGTATTTGATTTACCATGTTTATCGTCTTTAATTATCTTCTGTGAAAGTTTAACAAGGAAAGGCTGCATTGGAAGAAAAATTACTGTAGACAAAACTTTGAATACGGTATGAAGCATGGAAATACGGATTGCTATATTTGAATTAGCATGTCCTGGTGTAAGAAGAACAACAAGATTCAAGAATGGGTGGAAGAAAATCAGAGCAAGAACTGTACCAAAAACATTGAACATAAGGTGGATGATTGCAGAGCGTTTTCCATCAGCATTAGCAGAAGCAGCGGCTAAAAGGGCGTCTATTGTAGAGCCTATGTTACTTCCTAAAGTCATGGCGGCAGCAAGTTCCCAGGAAATAAGTCCGTTATAAGCCATTGTGATTACGATAGCAGAAAAAGCAGAAGATGAATGAAGAAGTGCTGTAACAAAAACACCAATGATAAAGCCTACTAAAATTGCAAGAAAACCGCTTCCCTGAATATTGAAAAGCCAGCCCAGCTGTTCAGGAGTAAATACATCAGAGAGTCCTGACAAACCAAGGAAAAGCAAACCAAAACCCATGATTGCTTCACCAAGATTTTTATATCCGCTTTTTTTAATTAAAATTGTACAGAAATATCCAATACCAAAAACAGGAATTGCAAAGGCTGAAATCTTAAAATTAAATCCGAAAATTGCAACAATCCAGGCGGTAATTGTAGTACCGATGTTTGCACCAAAAATTACGCCTACAGATTGGGTAAGGGTCATCAAGCCGGCATTAACAAAGGTAACAACCATTACGGTAGTTGCACCGGAAGACTGAATGACCATAGTAACGACAAGTCCAGTCAAAAGAGCGACAAAACGATTTCCCGTAAGAACGCTCAAGGCACGCTGAAGTTTTTCGCCTGCACTTTTCTGAATACCATTACTCATCAGTTTCATACCATAGAGCAGGATTCCTAAACTACCAATCAACTGTAACAAAGGCGTTATAATATTCATAAGGCTATAATACACTAAAAATGTGTTATTTTTCAACCATGTGAATTATTCATCGTTTTTTCCATAGCTTTTTCCATGGTTTCGACAAAAGCTTTGCCCCAGTATTCGCATAAGAGTTCACGGGCCTGGGGTTTTAGCTGGTCTGTTACTGTATGATGAAGGGCTTCAAGGTTATTTACAAGATAGGAACGGCTTTGAAGGCGGATGGCATCCATTTCTTCCTGAGTAAAGGTATTTTTGGGCAGTTCTTTTATGGCTTCAAAGACGATTGTAAAGGCATTTGCTGTGGTACAGATTTTTTCCCAGCGCGCAAGATTGTCGATTTTTATATTGCCGGAAATGCCGGTGTCTATGGTATATTGATAAACGCACTTTTCTATGCCGACGTATTTTTGTGCCTCTAACGAAATAAAAAAATACTGGGGAAAATCTTCGGACATAACCAGATTTGAAAAAGGAATGTGAGAGAGCGCTTTTAGATAAATCTCGCGGCGTATGAGCTTTGCCCATAAAAGACCTATGTGATTTTGAGAAATCATGTATCCATCAAAAATCGCTCTGCCGCTGAGGACGCCAGGATATACATTATTATATCGTTCAAGGATAATTTGCGCGCGCTTTTCCTGTTTTTCACGTATTTCCTGTGAGACTGAATCTTCAGTTGGCAAGGAAGAGGCAGGTTCTGTATCTGCACAAAATACTTCTGTCTTTCCCTGAACTATATCTGCCCCGTAAGAAAAAGCCGCTTCATACAGATTTTTAAGAGCATCAGGTAAAAGAGTATCATCGCTATCCAAAATACAGATATATTGGCCACAAGCATTTTCTACCGCAGTACGGCGAGCTTCCAGAAGCCCTAAGTTTTTGCTGTGTTCATAATAATTTATACTTACAGGAGGAAGCCCCATTTGTTTCCGCAGCTTTTTCCCTTCTTTCTGAACCAGCTTAACAATCTTCTTACAATTCTGCCCCTCTTCATTCCTTCCTGGACTGCCGTCGTTTACAATCACAATTTCGAATGAATCAAAATCCTGAGTGATTGCCGAAAGCAGGCAACGCTTCAGCATACGCTCAGAATTATAGACAGGAATGCAGATGGAAATAACAGGAACAGATTTCATTCTAATCAAGAATTATACCGCCACAAGAACCAAGCTTCTTTGTAAAAGTAACATTTACATCTGTAACGTTCATTTGGCCCAAAGCTTCTTCTCCCAGATTTACCTTTACAACGCGGTTTTTGCAGTAAATCTTACTCTCATCAAAATATGCACCATCATCTGCAATAACTAATTCTTTTGGTTTTATTGCAATAAACTTTTGTGGTCCATAGAAATAAGACTCTGCTTCAGAAAGAGGTGGAGTTGTAACAAACGGCCTAAGATTGTCGCCGTCCAGATTACTTGCTGTGTATCCGTTGTAAGAATATGTATAATACATTTCATTATTTGTATAAAGTCCCAGAACAAGAGGTGAATCTTCCTCATCACCCCAGAGTGAAGGCACAAATGCAGATGTTGACGTAGAATTAGAATCTGAATCTGAAAGTTCAAATCTCAAAACACCACCGTTACTTGTATAGATTGTATGTTCTGAATAATTGTCATCATCTATTTTTGTGTATAAAGTTGAGCCTTTTTCCGTATAAGCATTAATTAATACATATAAAACATTATCTTGAATCTGCATATCACTTACCAAAAAACGATAGGCTACACTTTCGACACCAAGATTTCCTTTACTTAATGAATAAGAAAAAGCAGTAGTAGAGTCCATTTGCAATTCGTAACTATTATTTGTGCTATTAAATGAAATTGTAAATGGCTGAGAAATAATTTCATTTTCAATATATTCATTTGAGTCGCTTGTAGAATAATACAAGACCCCCTTCTTAATGAGGTTTGGATTTGATTCATCGTCTGCATTTTCCCATTTTACTGCAATACCTGCAGAACTATTCAAACTGCCAGAAACTGATTCAAGAGATGGAATTACAGCTTTAGCATAAAGAGTTTCACTTGCAAGATCCAAAATACACAAATTATAGGTCAAATTATAGTTACTGTTGCGATTAGAAAAAATAAAAAATAGGTAACCGTCTTTATATAAAAGAGCCGAACCGAATGTATGGCTGTCATAGTCTGAAAAGAATTTTTCTTCCAAATCTATTTTTTTGGCAGAAACATATCCTGAATATGATTCTTTATAACAGTTTATTACTGAATTATCGACATAAGAGGCACTCTCCAAAACATAAAGATATCCATCATCACCAAAACAGAAACAAGGCTTATTGTCAGATGAAGAAAAAGGATTATTTATAGTAGTCTCTTCATTTAATGAACCGACAACCTGTACACCTGTTAAGTATGAAGTTCCACCTTCAATTGTTTGTGTAAAATCACTGCTGCTACCCCTTTCATCTGTTATTTCGCTCCACAAAATATATGGAGTATCTAAATAACCATCTTCGTATTTTTTAGTTGTTAAATCACCACGCTTTACATAGTCACGCAATAATTCATCAGTAATAACAAAGTCGTAATGTCTGGTTTCATCATTATAACGCAGATGAGGTGCCTGACCATACCAGATATCAGTAACAAAACCAGAATACACAACAAAAGCTTCTGTGCAAGAATAGATTTCCTGAGTTTCTGATTCTGAATTATAAAAATAAATTGCAATTTTATGAGAACCTGGTTCGTAATCTCCTTGAATATAATCTAGTGAATTAATGAAAGTTGTATCCAATGATGGAGTTGCAGCCATTACTTCTTTCCCATCCAAATCAGTTTCATATTCAAATATTTTTATCTGATTAACACTTTCTGTTTCATCAATTACAGGTAAATTTACCTTTCCTTGTGTGTTACTGTTAAAAACTGGAGAAACTATAATATTTTTTATCAGACTGCTTGCTTCTTCGGTAATATTGATTGTAGCCTGTCCATCCAAGTAAGCTATTGAATCTGTTGTAGAGTCATCAATATAACCAAAAAGTCTTGCTTCTAAAGTCCATGAACCAGTATATGGAAGTCGCAACGAATAAGTTCTTGAACCATCTTCTGAAGTTTCTATAACACAAGTTTTTGTAATAACTTCTCCAGTTTCTGCTATTGTATGAGTAGCAGTAACTGTAAAGTCTCTTGCTATTTCATTTGTTGTTTGTGCAAAAGTACTAGTTGCAGTTCGCGCAGAAGTATTCAAAAGATTTTGTAATTGCGATGGCATAGCCCCCGATTCCGCAGCAAGGGAGATTTTACCGCTTACAAGATATGAACCTTCCTGGGGATGAGTTTTATTAAAACCGGCACAACCAAGAATACAAACTATAGAAACAGCCATTCCAAAAATCTTAATTATATTTTCTATGTTCATTCGATTATTCATTTTCATAAGTATCTCCTAATCTTTCAAACTTGTACTTTCATAGCTTATAATATAACCTGAACTTGGCGGAACACTGGTTGGAGCTATTACTTCTTTAATGTAATCAACTACATGAGTCTGATCTTTAGACCCCTCAGGGATGCTATCCCAAATTAATATAATATTAGTCGATGTAGTAATTGAATCTGATTTTTCATTTACAAATGTTTGCCATGCATTATAAGAGTTGAATCTGTAGAAGTTTGACCAGAAAGAATCAGCCTCTTCTTCAATTGTAATAGGATTTTCAAAAATAAAATCAACCTGACTTTCATTCATAAATGCACAATTACCGATTGCATAAACAGAAGCAGGAATTGTAACAGTTTTTCCACCGAGTCCCGTATTAGCAAATGCATAATCGTAAATTACTTCTACGCCGGTAAGGTCAATTGCATCAAGTTTTTGACAGTTATAGAATGCATATTTACCGATTGTAGTAACATTACCATTCAAATTTACATATTCTGCACCATAAGGATTTGTTGTTTGCCCAAGTATATTTTTAAAATTACAGAACTGATAAGCACCAATAGTACTACCTTCGCCATTAAAGATAACTGTTCCAAATGTAGCGGTATCTACAAACCTTGCGAATAAAGCATTACTTTGCTTCATTTGTGTTGATGATGGAGGAGCAATCATGTCTCCACTGTCATCAAAGAGTGATTCATCTTCAAAGTATGTTACATCCGGCAAGTTTACTGTTTTATCGAATGTAACTTTTGAAATATAAGGATAGAGACCCGCAATAATCTTATTTCTAACATCATTAATGTTAGTTGAATTGATTGCAAAATCAAAAATTACACTATACGTAGAACTTTGCTTAAATGTATCATTAAGCGTTACATTAGTACCACCAATTGTTATTTCATTGAGTTTACTACATCCCTTAAAGACATTTTCAGACAAAGTCATTTCAGATTCTGTTGAAGAATCTCCTAATGCAGGAATAGAAGCAAGCTCCGTACAACCGTTGAATGCATAATCATGAATTTCTTCTATTCCCCCCCAGTCTGTAATTTCAGTAAGGGCCGTACATCCATCAAAAGCATAAGCACCAATTTGTGTTATTCCGCTCAATTCACCAGAAGAGAAATCCAAAGTCGTAATATCTGAATCTGGCAGACAGCGTACAAGACGATTAACACTACCACCACCATCATCAGTTTTATATACAAGAGCCTTATTATTCATGGCAACGGAATAATGAGAACCACTATCTTCATCAATAAAGAAGTCAGTAAGATTAGAGCAAGCTTCAAATGCATTTTCTCCCACAGAAATAATACCATCGAGGTTAATTTGTGAGATTCCCGTATCTGCAAAAGCCCTGTCTCCTATGCGCCCAAGTTTTCCGTTGTTAGTAACAGTTTCAAGACAGGTATAATGATTAAACTGATAATCACCAATGATAGAAAGCGCATCATTATTCTGATCATCAAAAGTAAGACCCTTGAGCCTATAACGATACTCATATAAGAATGAATCAGAAGGTGCAGAAGATGGTGGGGTACTATATTCCAAATCAGGAAGCTGAACTTTGCCTTTGAATACAACGCTTTCTACGCCTTGTATTCTCGAAACAATAGTATTCTTAACTTTGTCGTAATTAGCTGTAATTCCAGCATCTTGATTCGCATAGCAGATAATATCAAAATTAAAAATTAATTCTTTTGCATTTACAGAAGAATAAGTATTATCTTCATCTACTACATTACCAATTGTAATACTGTCGCTGTATAGAGAGAAAGTTTGTAAGTCATAACAAGAATAGAAAGCCATATAACCAATAGAAGTTATTGGATCTTTAATCTCTGGTATAGAAGTAAGATTACTACACTCATAGAAAGCAGAATCACCAATTGTAGTAACATTTCCAAAACTTTTTATACTTTTAAGTGTAGAATTCTCATAGAATGCATAATCTCCGATTTGTGTAATTACGCTCAAATCTGAATCACTGAAATCAAGATTTACAGGAACAGCATCTTTTGCACCTGCAAGGAGAATACAAGATTCAAGTGCACCTAAATCATCAAATACATTGTGAATAAGCATTACGCCATCTTTGACAGTAGAATAAACTGGAGTCTGACCTTCAACCTCGCCAGAGATAATAAACTGATTAAGAGAATTACATTTATTGAAAGCTTTTGAATCAATTTCTGTAACGCTTGCAGGAATTGTTATTTTGTTGAGGCTGGATAAATCAAAGGCTTTTTCACGGATAGTCGTAACAGACAGCGGAAGTATCAGCGATTTTATATTATTGCTTGTAAAATCATAATCAGAACCAGTTCCGATTGAAGTAATTCCGCTTACCTTAGACATATCAACATTAATCCTGCACGAAGCCTGGTTCAGAGCAGAACAGATATCAGTGTAAAGGCTTGTATTATCAGATGGTATAGTTCCTTCAAGCACAACAATTGCAGGAGCAATAAGATTTTTCATTTCGGAAGTAAGGGTAGAAACAAAATTGCTTTCTGTAATGTTATGACTGTAATATTCATTATTAGCTATCGTAAGCTCAACGATAGAAGTACTTGTTACCCCATTGTAAGTCGCCGAAACATATAATTGATAAACGTCTGAGATTTCAAGTCTATGTTTAAGTTTTAGCACTTTAGCATAAGGAGCTGATTGGTCTGAACAATCTTCAAGCTTGTAATATTCAGTTCCGTAATTATTAATATCTACTCCACCATAGAAAAGATGGGCATCCCATACAATAGCTTCGCTCTTAGAAAGGTCTATTTCAGGAGTTAGTTTTGAAGTTGCTGTAAATCCAACATAAGCATCATTCAAATATAAAACAGACGGCGATTCAAAACCTATATCCACAAGTCCGTCATTCACTACGATATTTCCAGAAAGTTCAGAATGTAAATCATCGTATACTGCATTGAAAGTTCTATCATAACTGCCAAAAGCTTCCGGCACTTCGTCTATTTCGTCACCACCCGCATCAGTCCACGTTTTGAACCTATAACCTTCATACGAAGGAATGTCAGAATTACTGAATCCCGTCGGAGTTCCGTACTTTCCAGTTTTTGTTATTGTTTGAGCATTATCATCATCTGCATTACAAATATATGTATTGGTAACTTCTATTCTGTCATATTTTTGATAAACAGAAAGAAGGCCTTTCTGAGACCAGACAGCTCCATTCTCTACTTCAGAAAAACCTTCCGGGATATTGTCAGTTTTATATTTATGTTCAGCTGCAATTTGGGAAGCATATTCATCAAAATCATCTTCTGTAATTATATCGTCAAAAATAATATTTACACTTTCCAGATTTTCATAATCATAGGAACCATCGTCAGCAACAGACTCCAATGCCGTTCCATAATTACAAGTAAGTCCCCACTTTGCATGCAAAGTTACATCTCTGGCTGTTCCAAGCTCTATTGCTTCTATTTTTGTTTCATTACCATTTTCGTCTTTTTCAAACCAGCCGGCAAAATACCAGTTTGTAGAGGATTCTCCAAATTTTTTCTGATTAAATTTAATACTTACAGGAAGCTGACAAGTAATATTATTCGGGCTAAATGATTTTGGAGCATCATAGCCTTCTCTAAACTCGCCACCATGCAAATCGTAATAAATGTAATAGTTCTGGTTGTATTCATCTAAGGAAAGGGTTCTTTCATTAACTGTTTTATAACCGTATATACTTACAAAATCCTGATAAGCATTCACCAGCTCAGGTTCTGTATATTCATTCTGAGGATTATCATAAAGTTGAATTATTAAGAAATAATTATTATTTTTAATGTCATTTTTTCTGTAAGTTGCTGAACCGATTGAATTTTCAGCGTCAAAAGTAATTTCGCACTCTTCCAGCGGATACAGAGGATTACCTTCTGAATCTTTTATTTCTTCTCCATCAGGAAAAGAAATTAGTCCCATTTTTACGCTTCCAATACGATTATCCTCACCATCTGTAATCCATTTATAAGTTATGCACAAATCTCCCTTATCAACATATTTTGTAGAAAATGCCAGAGGATAAGTTTTTCCAGCTTCGAGCGTAAGATTTTCGATTTTATCTGACTGGGTACGACGTTCCTGGCTGTCTAAGTCCAAAACATATAGATTTAAATAAAAATTATATGTACCTTCATCCAGAGAAAGAAGCTGAGACCTTAATACACTGATTGCAGATTCCTTAATTTGAACTACTGTGGCAGTTCCAGTTTCTGTCTCTATCACCTGATTTTCTGTAACAGGCAGAAATGATAATGTTTCTGTTATTTCAGGGGAATCTGGATTATCAATATTTTCAATAATAAGTTCAGCTTTAGTGATATCGTTTTCATTTATGTCTTCTGGAGAAAAAGCCTCTTTCGAATTACAAGAAACTCCAGAAATGCTTATGGTTGCCTGCCCTTTTTGAACAGGTTTATTGACAAGATTATCGCACCCAATAAATAATCCGAATAGACAAGTAAAAATAATAAAATTAATAATTTTTTTCACAAAATTACCTCTTTTAATTTTTTGTAGCGAATTGCTCGCTCTATTTTTTTGGAAAACTTTTATATAGACAACTTTTTTTGTGTATTTTTTATTATTAAACCGTATAATTATACTATAAGACTATTTATAATGCAATTTTTTCTATATAAATCTTTCTCAATAAATCTTGCAGAACATACTTCAGAAAAAAAATAGCCTTTCCGACAGATTCAAATACGAAGCTGCCAGAAAGGCTATTTTCTATATATTAGATATTAGTACAATAAACTATACTCTTTCTACAGGTACTGGCTGAGCCTTTGCACCCATATAAGCAACAAGCTTTGTACCATCTTTAATCATACTTGCTGGAATTACAGCTGCATCCACGCGCTTTCCATCAACTTCAATGTATTCAACGCCCTTACAAACATGCTGTGGATTCTTAACTTCAATATTAAGATTCATTCCACGCCATCTTCTTTCTACGCTGAAGCCATCCCATTCGTGATTAATACATGGATCTATCAAAAGACCGTCATACTGAGGTCTGATTCCCAGAATATACTGAGTAATTGAATAATAATTCCAGGTTGCAGCACCAGAAAGCCAAGAAGTTCTTGTATTTCCAGGTCTCTTTGAATAAGCAGAATAAGTTGTCTGACCAACTACATAAGGTTCACTCTGGCGGATTTCTGCCTTATCGTTATATGCAGGAGGAATAGAAGCCTTACAATATTCGTAAGCGCGATCTCCGTTTCCAAGCATAGTTTCTGCAATAACACCCCAACCCTGAGTATGATTGAAGATACCTGCATTTTCCTTAATACCCTTCAAGAATACAACAGATGTCATCAAATCTGAGCGAGTCTTTACAAATGGAGGTGCACAAAGCATAAGACCATAAGGAGTTGCAAGTTTTTCCTTTACAGCTTCCATACAAAGCTTTGCCTGTTCTGGAGTAGCTGCAGAAGACATAACAGCCCAAACCTGAGTATTAAAGTAAATCTGACCTTCTTCTATAGACTGAGTTCCATAAACAGTTCCGTCTTCACCAACAGCCCAGATAAACCATTTTCCATCCCAGCATTTTTTCTGGATATTTTCATCAAGAGTTTTGCGCTGTGCCAAAGCCCAGGCTTCTTCATCAGCCTTTCCAAGACGTTTAGCAATATCAGCATAAGTTGTAAGACCAAGACGAAGCTGGAAGGCTACAAAGAGAGATTCTCCATGATAACCAAGTTTAAGACAGTCATTCCAGTCTGCCAAAAGACCACAAGGAAGACCATCAGCTCCCATTCTTTCCAAGTTGAATTCAAGAGCGCGTTTTAAGTGACCAAATACAGTAGCTTCTCCACCGTCGGCATAAGGAACTACACGATTATAGAAATCAAACTTACCAGTTTCAGCAACAAAACAAGGAACAGCATTAAAGAACCATTCACAGTCATCAGAGCGGAACTCTTCTGGTTTTGGAGCCTTTTCATGACCTGCATTGAAATCTTTAGAAATTACAGGAACAGCACCACCATTCTGACACTGGCCGGAAATCATACGAACAAGACGTTCTTCTGCTTCTTCTGGAATTGCAGCAGAAACACCAAGAATATCCTGAACAGAGTCGCGGTAACCAAGACCATCGCGTTCACCATTGTAAACAAGAGAAGCTGCACGTGACCAGGCAAAAGTAATAAGACAGTTGTACAAGCCCCAAACATTTACAGTATGATTAATATCCTCATCTGGTGTGATTGCCTTAAAACTTCCAAGACGTCTGTGCCAGTTGTTTACAAGTTTATCAAACTCTTCATCAGCTCTTGCAAAATTACCATATTCTGCAACGATTTTCTGACCGACAGCTCTGGCATCATCAATACCAAGCATAAGCATGATTTCTTTTGTTTCGCCTGGCTTTAATTCCAAATCAGTCTGAACTGTACCACAAGAGTTATCACCATAAGCTTCTGAGTTTGTACATGCGCCATCAACAACAGCCTTTGGATGCTCGTAAGAACCATAAGTTCCAATAAAGGCTTCACGGCTTGTATCAAAACCAGTCATTGGGCTTCCTACCAAAGCAACCCACTGGCTCATATAAGCGCCACCAACTTCCCACTCAGGATGCTGAATATAAAGATTATCCTGAATTGAATAGCGGAGCATGTTATCTGCAACCTTTTCACCTTTTACGATGAACAAAGAATACTGAAGATTTACCTGATCCTGAGTTGTATTCCACTGGTTTGCAAACTCACAATAGCTGAAGGCACGGATTTTTCTTACTTTATTTGAAGTATTTGTTACCTTTAAGCGCCAATATTCAAAGTTCTGTCCAAGCGGAACATAATATTTTGTTTCTGATTTAATTCCTTCATATTCAGAAGTAATGATTGTATAGGCTGTTCCGTGGCGGCATTCACTCTTATATTTATCAAGAGGTTTTCCTACAGGCTGCCATGAAGCAGACCAGAAATCTCCACTTTCCTGATCACGGAGATAAAAATAGCGACCAGGCTGATCCATTGGAACTGCATTAAATCGCAGACGCATAAATCTTCCCTGGGCTCCTGATTTATAAAAACCGTAACCGCCGGCGTTGTTTGTAATTACAGCACCATAAACAGTTGAACCAAGATAATTACTCCAAGAAGTAGGAGTATCCGGACGGGTAATTACATACTCCGCCTTGTCATCATCAAAATAACCGTATTTCATGTTTCCTCACTAAAAAAATATTCCTAATATGAATATTATAATACTTATAACAAGATATTCAATGTTAAAATACGTTATCTTTATATAACAAATCTATAAAAAAATTTGGCTTTATACTAAGAATTACAAAAAAAAAAAAAACGAGCCTGACTCAAAATTGAATCAGGCTCAAAACTCACTAAAGAAAAAGCAAATTAACCTTACTATCCTTTTACAGAACCAAGTGCAACACCCGCAATAATGTACTTAGAAAGCAGGAAGTAAACAATGATTAACGGAAGGGCTGTCAAAGTCAATCCTAAATAAACAGCACCGTATTCAGTTCTGTAAATATCACCTTTCAAAAGCGAAACCATGATAGGCAGAGTATACTTAGACTGCTTTGTCAAAAGAACAAGAGGAGTAAAGAGGTTGTTCCAGCTTGTTACGAATGTAAAGATAGCCTGAGTAGCAATAGCAGGTTTCATAATCGGCAATACAATAGCATTAAAAGTATAGAACTCTTTTGAACCGTCGATGCGTGCAGATTCTACCAGTGAAGGAGAAAGCATTGGCTTCATATACTGCCGCATAAAGAAAACCATAGACGGTGACTGAATTGCTGGAAGAATAAGCATAATTGCCTTATTTGTCATGTGGATTTTATAAACCATCTGATAGAAACCAATCATTGTAATCTGAGCAGGAATCATCATGATTGCCATAATAAATCCAAAGAAAGCCTTCTTCAATTTCCAGTCATAAATAACCAGAGAATAAGCTGTCAATGTAGAGAAATACAAAGCAAGAATTGTAGAGAAGGTCGAAATCATCAACGAATTGAGGAATCCAACTGCAGGATTAAAACTCTTACTTGTAAGAATCACAAAGTTCTTGAGCAGATATTTTGACGGAATAAGAGAAACAGCGTGCTGCTGAATCTGATAGGTTGAACGTGTTGAGTTTACAATCATGATGAGGAATGGAAGTATGCTCATGATTGCAAAAATAACAGATATAAAAACAAGAATACTCTTATAAATTATGCTTGATTTACGATTTACACTCATTTAGAACCTCCTTCAAGCGCAGCATTTTTCTGAGCAATTTTAGCGGCTCTAGCAGCTTCTCTTGCCTGCTTTTTAAGTGCAGCTTCATCCTTATCTCTCAAGAGGAAGAACATAAATGCAGAAAGAATGATGATGATGATGAACATAACCATACTTGCAGCAGAGGCACGGTTATACATGTAACCACCCTTGAAAGCCTGAGCATAAATGAATACGCTGGTTGTTACCGTAGCGTTATCCGGACCTCCGTTATTAATAAACAACTGAGGAATATCGAACATTGTCAAACCACCAATAAGACTTGTTACCAAAGTGAATAACATAATAGTCTTAATGCTTGGGATTGTTATTTTCCAGAATACCTGCCAGCCATTTGCACCATCAATATCAGCTGCTTCAAAAATATCAGGGCTGATACCAAGGATACTTGAAATCATAATAATCATTGTATATCCATACCACATCCAGGTCTGGATAAAGATAACTATATTTCGGGCAATCGTTTTACTAACAAGAAAGTTAATTGGCTTTTCAACCAGATTAAAGCGTTGCAACAAATCATTTACCGGTCCCATAGGGTAACCAAAAAGAGCTGCAAACAAAATAGCAACTGTTGAAGCGGTTATGATATTCGGCATGTAGAACAAAACCTTGAAGGCACCTGTACCAGGAATCTTAATTCTAGTATTTGTAAAACAGGCAGCAAAAAATAATGCCAAAATAATCTGCGGAATAAAGTTACAAACCCAAATTCTGAAAGTATTCTTAAAGGCTGTTAAAAAAGTAGGATTTGTAAGAATCAGTTTATAATTTGCAAAAATATCGTCTTTTAAGAAATGAAAATCCGTTTTACCAATTCCTTTTAAATCAGTAAAACCAATTATAATCGTATATAATGTAGGATATAACTGAAAAATCAGCCATGCAACTACAAAAGGAATACAGAAGATATAGCCATATTTGGAATAGCTAATTTTCCTTTTTTTGCTCATAGTAGGAACCTCTTTACTACGGGATTTTTTTTGAATGGATTTTTTTTCCCGATTTTAAATGAAACTTTTTGTCCAAAAAAATGAGGTGCCCAAAAAGATCAATGCAGATACTTTCTGGACAGCCTCATTAATTATTTAGAAAAACCTAAATATTAGTTAATTCCAAGGTTATCAGCTACCATCTGTTTGAAGTCTTTAATTGCATCTGCACGAGACTTGTTTCCTGCTGCATACTGTCTAACCTGGTCACGCCAGTACTGGTTGATTGTTTCATCATACTGTGTAAGGTTCTTACCATTTGCATACTGGTTAGCTGGAACGAAGTAATCGAACATATTCTGTCCGCCGAGGAAGTCCAATGTACCATTAGATTTAGCCATTACAACACCAGAAGATACTGTATCTTTTGTTCCGCCTTCGCCATTGAGTGTACCATTTGCCCACTTGTAGAGAAGACCATCATTAGATGTATCAAGAGTGATGAATTCGATAAGCTTTCTAACTGCATCTTTCTTTGATTCTGGCATATTCTTGTTTGCGATTACCCATGTACCACCCCAGAAGAATCCGATTGGTGAGTTACATACAGCCCAGTCACCATAAGTACCTTCTCCAACTTTAGATCCACCGCAGTTAGGAGCCATTACGTAGTTGATGAGCCAAGCTGGTCCGAAGAAACCAAGAACAGGTTTTTCACCTACACCTTTAAAGTCTGCAAACCAAGCATCCTGCCAGTCCTGTGTTCCGTTTGACCAACCGTTGTCTGTAAGTGATTTTGAATAGTCAAGAAGAGCTTCGCGTTTTGGATCGATGTAAAGTTTTCCGTTTACAATCCAACCCTTGTCAGAAGAGTTTTCTACTGCATGCCAGATGTCTCCGTCACCAGAAACGATAGCAATACCTTTTTCTGCACATTTTGCAGCTGCTTTCCAATACTGATTCCAAGAACCTGAACCACCACCAATTTCTTTCTGAACTGTTGCTGGATCATCTGTTCCGAATACTGTCTTTGCAACTGAACGGCGGTAGATGTAAGCTCCACCTGTTGACTGATAAGCAAGTCCGTCTACTTCACCCTTTGTGTTAGTTCCGATATCTACTGTATAACCAGCGATGTCTGCATCTTTAATAGCCTTGTTAATGTCAATGCCTAAATCTTTGTAAGGCATAGCATAGTCCTGCATGTCACCTTTTGTATATTTCAATACGAAAGCTGATTCTGCACAGAACATATCAGGAGCATCCTTTCCACCAGCCTGCAAAGCCTGATCAAGAGCTGGCTGATAAGCACCGTCTGTTGTGGCGATGATTGTTGTGTTTACTTTGTACTTGAAATCTGGATGAGCAGCGATATACTTCTCTACCATTCCTGGAACTTCATCTGTAAAAGACCACAAATTAATTGTAAGGTCTTCTGCCTTTGTTGACTCTTTCTTTGTACAGCCTGTAAGAGCTACCATCATTACTGCTGAAGCAAAGATTAAAACTTTTAATGCTTTTTTCATCGAAAAACTCCTTTAATTTTGAAAATAATCTTTTTATGTGAATTCTCACATTAAAAATATTTTAAATCAGTTATCTTAAATTACCCCTAGGGGAATTTCCCTATATTATTTGATTAAACGTTTTACTAAATCTTCATTTTGGTACATTTGTATTGTGGTTTTATTTTTTCCCTAATTTTCACTTCTTTTTTAACTAATTTTCAAAGTTTTTAGTTAATTTGTTTTTCTTAGGCACAAAAAAAAAGGAACTGCTCTTTCAGTTTTAAGTGAAGTGCACCCCAATTATTGGACACTTTAACTAGGTTGATTTTAAGGACTGATTCCTAAATTGTAAAGGGGTCAGTCCTTTTAATTTAGCCTTAATTCTCTTTTCGTTGTACCAAGATAGATATTCAATCAATTCTTTTTTGAAATGTTCAACAGACTCAAACTCCTGTAAATATAAAAGCTCAGATTTTAATAAACCAAAGAAATTTTCCATTACCGAATTATCAAGACAGTTCCCTTTTCTGGACATGCTCTGTCGGATTCCTTTTTCTTTCAAACGCCTCTGATAATCATACATCTGGTATTGCCAACCCTGATCAGAATGAAGAATCAGATTAGTTCCATCAGGAATTTTCTTGAATGCTTTTTCAAGCATATCAACTGTCTGAGCATAGTTTGGGCTTTCAGAAAGGTTCCAACTGATTAATGACTGGTCATGTAAATCAAGAATCGGAGACAGATAAAGCTTTGTCCCAAACAGATTGAATTGTGTAACATCTGTAACCCATTTTTCATTAGATTTTGTTGTACTGAAATCTCGCTGCAAAAGATTAGGAGCCACTTTGCCTATCTGACCTTTATACGAATTGTATTTATGTTGACGAACCTTACACACAATATGTTCTTCATGCATAAGTTTCTGAATTACTTTGTGGTTTGTTGACTTTCCTCTGTTTCTGAATTCTAGAGTAATTCTTCTGTACCCATACCGCCCTTTATTTGCATGATAAATCTGCTGGACAAGTTCTCGCTCTTCTTTGTGATTATCTTGCTTTGGATGAGATTCTGAGTAGTAAAATGAACTTCTTGGCAAACCTGTAAGTTTTGTCAAATCTGCAACGGAGAAATTCTGCCTTAATTCTTTGATGACTCTGATTTTTTGTTCTTTGAGTCTTTTTCCCGTTGTTTGTCTTCCTGAATTAAGGCAGTTAATTTTTTTAGGTATTCATTCTCCATACGAAGATAAGCAAGTTCTTCGTCTTTTGTCCATTCTTCTCTTGGTTTATTAGGTATTAAACTTTTCTTTGGCATTTTTGAACGCCTGCCTTGTTTCTGAAACAGAGCTTCTGTACCACCGGTAATATACTTCTTTCGCCACGCACAGATTGTTCCAATATTTGTAATACCGAAAATCAATGCTGTCTTTGAGTCTGAAAGATGATGCTCTTGCTGATAGTTTAACACTTTTAGCTTAAATTCTCCGCTAAAATGTCTAGTTGGTTCAGTAAATTTTCCACCTAGTTTATATTGAGCTACCCATTGTTGAACACAGGTCCTTGCAACTTTGTATTTGTTTGCAATTGTTCCTGCTCCTCCTTCTCCTACTAAATATGCATTTACAACTTTTATCTTGAACTCATTTGAGTATTTAGACATAAAAAAATGCACCTCCTAAAATTGAACTTTATTTGTCCAACTTTAGGGGTGCACTTCATAAGAACAGGCCCTTTTTTATCCATAATCATCTATGTATTTTAATCAAATTATTTTAATTCATTAAGATACTTATTCAATATTTCTGTTGCCTGTTTTGGATTAGCTTTACCATGGGATTGCTTCATAACCTGTCCCATCAGCCAGCCAACAACGTTTGTTTTTCCGCCCTTCCAGTCTTCAACAGCCTTAGGATTTGCTGAAATAACATCTTGAACGATTTTATCAATTTCGCCGGCATCGCTTACAACTTCCATACCTTTTTCTTTTATGATTTCAGAAGGCATTTTATTTGTCTGCATCATTTCGGCAAATACTTCCTTACCCTGCTTTGAAGTAATCTTTCCGGCATCAAGAGCATCTGCAAGATCTGCAATATGGGCAGGAGTAATTTTTACATCCGTGATTGTCTCGCGTTTTTCATTAAGAACAGCAAGAAGTTCTGCAAGAATAAGGTTTACTGCTTTCTTAGGATTTTTTGCTTTAAGAGCGGCTTCCTCAAAGAACATTGCCAGATCTTTTGAAGAAGTGATAGTCTCAACATCAAAATCTGTCATTCCATACTGAGCCTTGTAACGCTGACGTTTTGCTTCCGGCAATTCACCAACTTTTTCTTTTGCTGCAGCAATAAGTTCTTCACTTACGCTGAAAGGTTTGATATCTGGTTCTGTTGTAAAGCGGTAATCAACAAAAGAGTTCTTTGTTCGCTGAACTACTGTCTGGCCCTTTTCTTCATCCCAACCCATTGTAACTTTGAATCCAGGATTAAATTCCTGACGGTCTTCCTGGAATTCTTTTAACTGGCGCTGGGCTTCATAAGTACAAGCATCACGAATTGCCTTGAAAGAGTTGAGGTTTTTAATTTCTGAAATTGGAGTATGATAAAGCTTGCCATCTTCCCAAACATTAAGGTTGATATTGGCATCACAACGCATGTTTCCTTCTTCAAGGTTACCGTTGGTTACTTTTACATAGCGGAGAATTTCCTGAACAGTCTGCATAAAGAGAGCTGCTTCATCAGGTGAAGTCATATCAGGCTTTGTTACAATTTCTATAAGAGGAGTTCCGCAGCGGTTGTAGTCAATGTAAGAATGTGCCCCCTGCAAGTGAAGGGATTTACCAACGTCTTCCTCAAGATGGATTCGTTCAATTCTTACCCGGCGGTATTTTGAACCATTTGCTTCTACAATACAGTTATCGCCCTTAAAGTTTTTATCACGGCATTTTGAACCGCCCGGCTGTTCATCTTTAGGAAAACTTCGGAATGGCAAATCAACAAAACCATCCGTACAAAGTGGAATATCATACTGGGTAATCTGATAGCCTTTTGCCAAATCGGGATAGAAATAATGTTTACGGTCAAACTTTGTGAATCTGGCAATATTGCAATTCAAAGCTTGTCCTGCAACTGCACCAAGTTCAACATAGCCCTTTGAAATACGTGGCAATGCACCTGGAAGTCCAAGACAAACTGGACAAACACGCGTATCAGGCATTCCTCCATAACGATTTTCACAGGCACAAAAAGCCTTTGTTTTAGTCAAAAGCTGTGTATGAATTTCACAACCAATTACAATTTCCCACTTATCAATCATTATTAACCTCTATAATATAATAGATGATTATACAAAATTAAAAGGCAGATTTCAATTCATAATTAAAAAATGACCATCATTAAGTTTTTGAAGGTAATTGATTTATTTTGCATTTACTAAAAAATCAAAATCATATACATTAAAATGAATAGGAGATTTAGTAATGAAACGTTTATTACAGAAAACACTTTTAATGGTTATCGCAACAGTAATAATGTCAATTTTTACATCATGCGACAATGGCAGTAAAGGACAATTTTATCCAACAGCAACATTAGTTGGAATTGAAAATGGAGCAACCGATGTTGATCCATCAAGCGTAGATTACATTGACATTAGATTTGACAGGGCCATGGATACGCAGTATTTCGAATGGATTTACTATAAACAATGTGCTGGAGATATATTAAGATATGGTTGGGTAAATTCTTACACATATAGATTTGCTTTGGATCTTCGCTATGATTCGAACTTTAAAATTATTTTTAACGATGATTCTTTCTTAACTTCTCAAAATAATGATGGCAGTTACACAAAAAGTTCGGCATATTTACGTGATATTGACGGCAATTATTTAAAAATGTTCCCAATTGAATTTTCGACAAAAAAATCTTCAATAACGCATCCATATAATTTTGTAATAACTATTCCAGAATATTCTTTCACAATGGAAGAAAATAAATATTGGGATAATAATCAAAATTACCGGATAAATATAAAGCCATTATTAAATCATGAAGTATTGCGTGCAGGAGATACTCTTACTATTAAATACAAGGTTTGGTCTCCATACAATATTGAGAAGGTTTATGCTCAATTGTGTGATTTACGTGCTAACAACAATGACAGTTTCCAGATTCTTAATAAACAAGCAGAAGGTGGTGATATTGTTATTCCAAGTTTAGAGGCAACTACAGATGACAATAATCCTATTTATTATAAAAACGAATATACATTCGAAATAGAAACAGGTATGTCAAGCTCAAGTCTTGCCATAGAAATAGGTGCAGACTACTTTGCTGACAGAGAAGACTCCCACTTATTGAGTCTTAATTTTGTTGAATATGAATAAAAAGCATACTGAGTTTATTTTTTTATTTTGACAATTTCCTCTACTATACTGAAATAAGTTCAGTATAGTAGATTTTTCAGCATTCTATATGCTTTTACTTTATCACAAAAACATCAAGAAAATCTTTTGCAGAAACGCTAACTTTTGAATAACCTGACACATTGAATATTTGAAATCCATAGGAATCAAATAAAGTATCCGAAGCTTCTTTTAAAATATTTGTATTAATTTTATTTCGAGCATCAGAATCATCGCTCAGGTTTTCTAAATCAATTTTCCCCAATCTGAATGTAAAATCTTCATCTTCCTCAAGAATATCCTCTGTTGATTTAAATAAAGACGGTTTATTTGCGTCTTCATTTTGAGGATTTATTAAAATAGATGAAAAATCACACAATAAATCTGCAAAAGAATATGATGTTCCATTAATTTTATTCACTGCATTTACAACTGACTCTTCATTAACTGAATCATTTATCATAATTTCATGAATCAGCTCAGCCCCACCATAATTTCTAGCTAGATATGCACCAAAGGCATAGGCATTTGTATAATAATTACTTACAAAAGGAGAGTTATTAAACCAATTCCCAAATCCATGTATATAGGAACCATTTACCAGCCCCAGCAACCTTTTTTTTGGTGTCTCATTAAAATTTAAACATAAATCATCGGAAAAGAAATCTTCAGTAACCATTGACAGCATTTCTGTATACCATGATTCCATTTTAAGTCCATACTTCAAGGTTTTATTGCAGTAATTGAGCAGATGATTAAATTCATGCACAAGAGTTGAGAACAAAATATTCATACTGATTTTTTTTGCATAATAAGAATCAATATAGATTATTTCCATTTTATTTCCAGCAGAATAGTCTCTAGGATGAAAATAACCATAAACTGCTCCCATTTCCTTATCTTGCCCTATATCAAAAAGCATTACTGAAAGTTTTTTTGCAGGAGTAATTATATCATCATAAACGGTAATTCCATTATATTTTGGACCACACAAAACAATCTGCTTAAGAAAAATAGAATCAAACTTATCTGCAAAAGCTTTTATTTCATCTTCTGAAAGTTTTGATTCTTCTGCTTCATCTTTATAAACCCAAATATAACAATATTCGCCTTCATATACCATTTTTGCAATGCTGTTCTTTTTTGAGAAATCATCTTCAATATTCTTTTGTTCACCAACTATATATCCTCTTGCTTTTACAGGAGTAGAAGATGCAGCACGTACACTTTTTAATTTAAACTGACTCAAATCTTCCTGAATATAAGGAAGAGTATGTTCAACATAATCACTTTTTTTTGAGTCTATTGAAACATCAGGACTAACCTGCCTGTTCGATACAGAATCTATCTTTACCCAAATATCATCAGACACTTTTTTATTTTTAGTTGGATTCGTTATTACCAAATAACTTGAATCATCAAAAGAATATGATTTAAAGCCATTGCTACCATCTATATCTTTTTTACAGGCCGAAAACAAAAGCATTGCCATCAACAAAATTAGAATAACTTTTTTCATATAATAAACTCCCTATTTACTTCAAAAAGTTTTTAAGAAGCTTCATTTTTGTTTCTGTATATGGCTGATAGCGCAGCGGAACATCCATGAAGGTTTTTCGGTTTACGATGCTTTTTTTATGTGAGAAGGTGTCAAAACCGATTTTTCCATGGTAAGCACCCATTCCACTTTCACCAACACCGCCAAAGCCCATGTTGTTTGTGGCCAGATGAATGATACAGTCATTTATACAACCACCGCCAAAGGAGAATCTTGAGGTAAACTCCTTCATAAGCTTTTTATTTTCTGTATAAAGATAGAATGCAAGCGGTTTCTGGCGGACATTCAGAATTTCATAAATCTGATTATAAGACTCAAAGGTAAGAATTGGCAGAATAGGACCAAAGATTTCTTCTCCCATTACGGCATCTTCGAAGGTAACATTCTGCATTACCGTAGGTTCAATTCTAAGACTCTGAGAATCTGAGCTACCACCGACTACAACTTTATTGGCGTCAATAAGTCCGCACAAGCGTTCAAAATGCTTTTGATTTATTATTTTTCCGTAAGCAGGATTTTCGAGAGGCTTTTCACCGTACTGAGCTTTTATTTCAGCAGTCAATTCCTTAACCAAGGCATCTTTTACCGAAGAATGACATAAAATATAATCAGGAGCAACACAAGTCTGTCCACAATTCAAGAACTTTCCCCAGGCAATACGTTTTGCTGCAAGTTTAATTTTAGCAGAAGAATCTACAATACAAGGAGATTTTCCACCAAGTTCAAGTGTACAAGGAGTAAGATATTCGGCAGCATGACGTAAAACTTCCTTACCGACACCCTGACTTCCAGTAAAGAAAATATAATCAAACTTTTGTTCCAGAAGACATGCATTTTCTGCTCTTCCACCAGTAATAACAGTCACATATTCAGGAGAAAAAGCTTCAGCAATTATAAGCTTCATAATTTCGCTTGTTGCAGGAGAATAGGCACTTGGTTTTACTACAGCTGTATTTCCGGCAGCGATTGCATCTACAAGCGGTTCCACTGTAAGCAGAAAAGGATAATTCCAGGGACTCATAATCAGGACATTGCCGTAAGGAGAAGTTTTTACAAAGCTTTTTGCCGGAAAATTAGTAATTGGAGTAGAAACTCTTTTATCACGTGCAAAAGAACGCGCATGTTTTTTCATATAGGTGATTTCAGAAAGTACAATTCCTATTTCACACATAAAACCTTCAGTTTCACTTTTTCCTAAATCAGAAGTAAGGGCTTCACTTATTTTTTTCTGATTTTTTTTGATGGCTTCTTCAAGTTTTGACAAAGCAACTATTCTGTTACACACCGGCAAAGTTTTTCCTGTAAGAAAAAATGCGCGCTGTTTTTCTACAATCTCTACAATTTCCTGTTTTTCCATTTTTTTCTCCTAATATCAATTTACAGTTTGTTTTACAAATTAAGATGAAGGTTCAGCTGCTTTTGTCCACCTGTCATATTTTTCACATTCAAGGATTTTTCGTGCATTCTCTACACGCTCCTTTGTAGGACTTTCCGTTTTTTCAAGTGGATAGCCTATTCCAAGTGTTTTATACTTCATTGCCCCAAGACCGTGATATGGTAATATCTCAACCCTGTAAACATTGTGTAAAGTACGGATAAAATCTCGGGTTTGTGTCAAATATTCATCATTATCAGTAATACCAGGAACAAGAACATGACGAATCCAGATTGGTTTATTAATTTTATCAAGATAAGCAAACATTTCGCGGATATTTTTTCCTGTTTTTCCAGTAAGCTTTATGTGCTCTTCTTCATTAATATGCTTGATATCCATAAGAAGAATATCTGTTACCTTCATCAAACGTTCAAACTTTGCAAACCAGGCTTTATCTTCTTCACTTGCATCTGGACTTTCACCATTACGGAAGGGAGCCCCGGAAGTATCTATACATGTATTTACACCAAGCTCTTTAAAACGGGTAAAAAGTTCAATCAGGAAATCAATCTGAAAAAGAGGCTCGCCACCACTTACGGTAACTCCACCTTTTGTACCCCAATATTCCTTGCAGGACATTGCTTCGGTAACGAGTTCCTCTACTGTATAAAGCTTTCCATCTGTCATTTTCCAGGTATCAGGATTATGACAGTAAAGACATCTTAGCGGACAGCCAGAAAAAAAGATTATAAAGCGGCTTCCAGGTCCGTCTGCACAACCAAAGCTTTCAAGCTGATGTATGTATCCTTGCATAAATACTCCTTATTTATATTTTAGGTTTTGATTATTTAATTTATTCATCAACTCCAAGATAAATCATTCCATCTGCATATTCCATTTCAATGAAATCTGTATATTCTACATTACCAAAAATATCTTCAATTTCAAACTGATAGTAATAGAAACCTTCAAAAAGCTCACTATACGAAATATCAAGCTTCTTTGAATAAGTTACTGTACCACCAATATAAGATTTTGGCTCAGCGTTTTCATCTGCATTTTCATCATAAGCATAAAATACAAAGGCAAGTTTATCCCCCTCTTTAAGACGTCTCATACCTTTAGAGGCAGCACCGCCTTCGATACCGTCATAGGCACCAATAAGAGTGAACTTATTTTTTTCAAGATCATAACGCAAGCGGAGGTTAGAATCCTTACCATTTAATTCAACAGGAACAGAATAATAGTTATACTTATCTGTGGTTTCAATCAAAACTGCATTTACATAGCAGTCACCAATTGTAATCCATTCAGAATTAAAGTTGTCATAGAAATTACCTGTATCCCAGTCAGCATAAATATCATCGTCATTTCCAAGATAGAGGAACTCTTTGGCTTCTTCATCGTACCAGAAAAGATTCATTGTAACCGAATTAACAGATTCAAGGGCACTGGTGATTTTGAGGGCATATCTTTCATAACCTTCGTATTCTTTAATTGCTGTATTGAAAGCAAGCTGATAACTTGAACTCTTAACAGGTGTAAAGGCTCTTACCCTTTTATCCTGATAAACCCAGGAAGGAGCTGTCCAGTCTTCTGAAATTGCATCAAGGTACTGAAGATAAGGTCTGTTATCAACATTGTCGGCATAAGCATCCAATTCTGCCTTTTCTGCATGTATTGGATAGAAAACAGCAATTCCTGAAGAATTACCTTCATTCCGTCCATGAACCTCATGAAGAACTGCTTTTTTAATTGCAGCGATAAGGGCCTGTGCCGGTTCTTGAACTTCACTGGAAACATTTACAGCAAACTCTCCAAGGTCAATAAGATTTGTATAACCTTCATTTCTACTTGCAGAACCATATTTTACGCCCCTAGAACCATTGCGAACAAGATTACGCAAAGCCGTTACATCCTGTGTTTTCTGTGTCATTTGGGAAGCCATGGCCTGGAATGCAAGTTTTACATATTCAATTTTAGAAAGATCCAAAGCCGCCATTGTACATTCAGAAGCATAACCAGCTTTCTTCATGTTTTCACCATAGAAGTCTGTAATCATTTTTCCTAAATCTGCACCAGTCTGTTCAGGATTCTGAGAAATTGAAGTCATCCACTTATCGTAAGAAACACAACCACCAAGGAGAACCTCTTCAGAAGCAACCATATATTTTCCAAAATTAGAAAGCGTGTCGGCCATTTCAATTGTTGCACTAAGACAAGTGTCAAAAAGGAACATTTCAAAACTTACGCCAGCTTCTGAAAGAGCCTTTTTAATCTCTGACGCATAAAGGGAATCCGGGTTTCCAAGTGAATCTGGATATAATTCATCAAAACAAACACCATAAACACTTCCGCCACCATGATTCCAGAAATCAATTACATATTTTTTTGCCGGATAATTCTTAGCAGCCCAGGAAACAAAATCTCTTAATGTTTCGGATTTTCCCATAGACGCTTTTGGAAGAGATTCAACTTTGGTAACTTTTCCATTTTTAACTACATAGCGTCCAAGTTCATTTGCATTTATTCCAAGACCATGCCATTGTTTTGCACCACCAGTCTGTACAACAATATTTACATTTGAACCAAGGGAAGCCGAAGCCATCTGGTTAAGATCTTTTACACCTTCACCATGCTGGGACTCAAGATCTGAACCGCACATATAAATTAATACAGTCCAATCAGCAGCACCAGCAGGAACTTCATTTACTATAGGTTCAGAAACCTCTACAGAATAAAAGGAAGATTTTCCAGCAGTATCCGCACTATCACCACCATTGAAGTAATAATCATAAGCTGCAGAAGAAGATGAAGAATCGTCATAATCTGATTCACCATAATCTCCGTAATCTCCATAATCTTCGCCGTAATCATCTTCGTAGTCGTCGTAATAATCATCATCGTAATCATCATCACTCAGACCAAACAAATCCATAAATAATGAGTACCAGGATTCATCATCATCGTAATCTTCATAATCTTCATCGTAATAATCATCATAATAGTCATCATCATCGTAGTAATATGAATCTTCGTCATCATCGTAATCATATTCTTCATCCGGATAATAACCATAATAATCATAGAATAATTCTCTTGCTTCATCATCAAGCTCATAATCATCTTCATCATCAAAACAACTAAAGCAGAAGGACGCTGCCATTACAAGAAAAAAACAAATCAATACTTTTTTAAGATTTTTCATAATTAAATTCTCCCCTTTTCTTTAAGAACATTTTCAACATATTGTACCATTTCATAAACAAGCGCATCACAATGAGGTTTTCGCTGTCCTCCTGCTTCTGCATTTACGCGAAGAAGCTCTGCGCAATCTATCATATTTGAATGCTTTTCTTTGAATGTCTTTATAAGTGCCTGTGTATCTGCCGGAGCATCAACTCCGAACAAACCAAGTACCATAAGACCACCAACAATAACTCCGCAAGTTATTCCTGACTTCATACCACCACCAAAAGCTGTTGCAAGCTTAAATGCCGTTTCATCATCCAGATTCAAACTCTGAGTAAAGGACATTAAAACTGACTGTGCACAATTGTGATGAGGTTCAACTATTGCGCGGATTTCTTTAGCTCTTTCTAAATATTTGCTCATTTTATCTCCCTTTTCTATGAAATATATATTTTATTATTTTATAATTTTTGCCCATTCTTCAGGTTCTGGAACCTCAAATTTTAAATGTTCATGCGTAAATGGATGATCAAACTCAAGGGTTCGCGCATGTAAACACAAACGATTAAAAGGATTTGTATGCGCTCTATGCTCTCTATCTCCTGCAAGAGGATATCCGTGAGCTGCTAAATGTGCACGAATCTGATTTTTTTTACCAGTATCAAGGGATAATTCAAAGAGGGCATATTTTGAGTTTTCAGCAAGTTTTTTATAGTTAGTTCGGGCTGGAATTGTCTTGAACTCTCCTGATTTTGGAGCTTTTGGAACAAAACCTATATTATGTGCATTAAGTGCAATGGGATCATCAATAAGACCTTCATTTGCAAGAGGATTTTTTTTTGCGACTGGAGAAACTTCTGAAAGGGCACGGTAAAGGCGTTCTGTTACCATAGTATGCCAGTTATCCATAATAATTTTTTGAGCCTGTTCGGTAAGTGCAAACATCATAACCCCGCTTGTATCCCGGTCAAGTCTATGAACCGCAAAAGGTCTGTGATGAGCATTTCCCCTTCCCTGCTTGCGTAAAATCTGTTCCAAGACAGATTGTGCTGTTCTCATATTGCTGCCAGAATAAGGCACACTTAAAAGCCCGGCGGGTTTATTTATAACAGCTATATATTTATCCAGATGTAAAATCTCTATTTTATCCATTCTGAAAATTGATTATAACATTTATTTTCATAAAAAAACACCACCTCAAATTGAAGTGGTGTTCTCAATACTTTCGTAACTTCCGCGCATTTTAGCCTGCACGGAAAGCACACTTACTAGAGAGCAGCATGGCAAGTACGAGCGATAACGTCGTCCTGCTGTTCCTTTGTAAGGTTGATAAAGCGTACTGCATAACCAGAAACGCGAACTGTAAAGTTTGCATATTCAGGTTTTTCAGGGTGAGCCTGACAGTCCTTAAGTTTTTCTACACCGAATACGTTTACGTTCAAGTGGTGAGCTCCTTTAGAGAAGTATACGTCAAGAACATTTACGAGGTTAGAAACACGTTCGTTTTCATCGTGACCAAGAGCCGCAGGGTTGATTGTCTGTGTATTAGAAATACCATCCAAAGAATATTTGTAAGGTACTTTTGCAACAGAGTTCAAAGACTTAATCAAACCTTTTGTTTCTGCACCGTAAGATGGAGAAGCTCCTGGTGAGAATGGAGCCTTAGCAGGACGTCCATTAGGAAGAGCACCTGTAGCCTTACCATATACAACGTTAGAAGTAATAGTAAGAATTGAAGTTGTTGGTTCAGCATTGCGGTATGTAGGGTGCTTCTTAATCTTAGTAATGAATGTTTTGAGCAACCATACAGCGATTTCGTCTGCTCTGTCATCATCCTGACCATAGCGAGGGAAGTCACCTTCAATCTTGAAGTCATAAGCCATATTTGGAGCAAAAATCTTGTTTCCTTTTTTGTCTGTGATGTTGATATCACGGCGGAGAACCTTAACTTTTGCATATTTGATAGCAGAAAGTGAGTCAACTACGTGAGAGAATCCTGCAATACCTGTAGCAAATGTACGGCGTACGTTTGTATCAATAAGAGCAAGTTCAGCAGCTTCGTAGTAATATTTATCATGCATGTAGTGGATAGCATTCAATGTATTTACATACAAATCTGCGAGCCATTCAAGCATAATGTCATATTTATGCATAACTTCGTTGTAATCAAGATATTCAGAAGTAATTGGTGCAATTTCTGGACCAACTTGTACACCTGGTGTTAAACCAGCTTCTTCATCTTTACCACCGTTGATAGCGTAAAGAAGAGCTTTAGCCAAGTTAGCACGAGCACCAAAGAACTGCATTTCTTTACCAGTCTGAGTAGCAGATACACAGCAGCAGATTGAGTAGTCATCACCCCAGATTGGGCGCATGATATCATCGTTTTCGTACTGGATAGAAGATGTATCAATAGAAATCTTTGCTGCATAACGACGGAAGTTTTCTGGAAGTCTCTTTGAGTAAAGTACTGTGATGTTTGGCTCTGGAGAAGGTCCCATGTTTTCGAGAGTATGAAGGAAACGATAGTCATTCTTTGTTACCTGAGAGCGTCCATCCTGTCCAAGACCTGCAACTTCAAGTGTAGCCCAAATTGGATCACCAGAGAAGAGCTGGTTGTAAGCTTCGATACGAGCAAAACGAACCATACGGAACTTCATAACGATATGGTCAACGAGTTCCTGTGCTTTTTCTTCTGTAAGAATGCCTTTTTTAAGGTCACGTTCGATGTAAATGTCAAGGAAGGTAGAAATACGTCCAACAGACATAGCAGCACCGTTCTGTGTCTTAACAGCAGCAAGATAACCAAAATAGAGCCACTGGAAAGCTTCTTTTGCAGTCTTAGCTGGTTTTGAAATATCAAAGCCGTAAGAAGCAGCCATAACTTTCATCTGTTTAAGGCATTTAATCTGTTCTGCAACTTCTTCGCGAAGGCGGATAACTTCTTCTGTCATTGTTCCGTCGCCAATATTTGCAAAATCATTCTGTTTCTGTTCAATAAGATAATCGATACCATAAAGAGCGATACGACGATAGTCACCAACGATACGACCACGTCCATAAGTATCTGGTAAACCAGTTAAGATATGTGCTGAACGTGCTTTTCTAATTTCTGGTGAATATACTTCAAATACTGCATCTGAGTGAGTTTTATGATATTCTGTAAAGATTTTATGGAGTTCTGGATTTGGTTTATATCCATACATTTCGCAAGACTGTTCTGCCATGCGGATTCCACCAAAAGGCATGAAAGCTCTCTTTAAAGGCTTGTCTGTTTGAAGACCTACAACCTGCTCAAGGTCTTTTCCTTCTGGACAAATGTAACCTGGACCATGAGAAGTAATGCTAGATACGATATCTGTATCCAAATCAAGAACACCAGTTCTTTCCTTTCCGTCTAAACCAACAGACTTTTTATTGTGTTCTTCCTTCTGCAACTTCTGAAGTTCATCGAACAACTTGTTAGTTGCACTTGTTGGACCAGCCAAGAACGAACTGTCTCCAGAATATTCTGTATAATTGCTCTGAATAAAGTCACGAACATTGACTTCGCTTGTCCACAAACCACTAGGATTAAATCCTTCCCATTCCGGTCTTAAAGCCATATTTTACCTCTATTTTTTTTCAGAAGCCTTTGCCTCTGATTTATTTTTATAACTCGCTAAAAGCGCACTCTAATAATAATGCATTGTACGCCTTTCTTCAAGGTTGAATACTAGCATATCCATATTTTTGTAACAATTATTTGTAATCATTACAATATTATAATAGTTACAATTTATTAAAATGTCAAGCAAAATCAATTGTTAATTGCCAACTTGTATTCTTTTTCTTCTTCGACGATTTCTACGTTAGAGAAACCAGCCTCGGCTAAGTGCTGCTTGAAACCTTCCTGCTGATCTTTTTCGCCGTGAACCAGGAATATTTTTTTGAGGCGGGAAGTATCAATTGCCTGCAGCCATTCAATCATTTCGGTGTAATCAGCATGAGCACTAAAGGCGTTTATCTGTTCTATCTTTGCCTCAACCTTATACATATCTCCAAGGATTTTTACTTCCTTTTGACCATCCTTTATTCTTCTGCCCAGAGTATTTTCTGCCATATAACCTACTATTAATATTGTGTTGTCAGGATTAGAAATCTCATTTGCCAGATGATACAAAACTCTTCCTGCTTCGCACATTCCATCGGCAGAAATAATAATCATAGGTCCTTCTTTAGTGTTTAATGCTTTAGATTCTTCAACACTTGTCGTATAGGAAAGAGAACTGAATCCAAAAGGATTTTTGTGATGTTTAAGGAAAGCATCATTAACAGATTTATCATAACATTCAGGATGAACGCGGAAAATTGAAGTTACATTTGTCGCCATAGGAGAATCAACATAAATAGGAAGAACAGGAATCTTTTTCTTGTCGGTTAGCAGATGAAGATAAAAAACAAGCTCCTGCGCACGTTCAATTGCAAAGGAAGGAATTATTATTTTTCCTTTCTTTTGACAAGTTTCACGGACAATTCTTTCTAGTTCTTTCATGGCAAATGAATGATCTTCATGCCGCTTGTTACCGTAAGTCGATTCAAGATAAATATAATCAGGAGCAGGTATATTTACAGCCGGGTCACGAATTATCGGCTTGCATTTTCGTCCTATATCTCCGGTAAATAAAATGCGCAATTCCTTATCTGGGTTTGAAGGATTAGGATTTACCGTAACATTTGCAAAGGCAGAACCTAAAATATGACCGGCATCATAAAACTCCAGCTGAACATTTGGGCCAATATACATTTTTCTGTTATATGAAAGAGTAACTATTTGATTTGCCGCATCCACACAATCAATTTCATCAAAAAGCGGTTTCCAATAAAACTTTTCCCCTTTTTTAGAAGCCTGTTTTGCAAGAAACTCCGCATCACGTGCCTGAATACGAGCGCTATCCATCATTACCAGATTTGCAATATCACGAGTAGCAGGAGTTGCGTAAATATTTCCTCTATAACCATGCTTTACAAGAAGAGGCAACAAACCACAATGATCAAAATGCCCGTGAGTCAATATAACAGATTCCAGTTTATCAGGATCTACAAAAAAGTTGCGATTTTTTTCATCGGATTCACGCCTTTTTCCTTGAAACGCACCACAATCAATCATATAAAGCCGCCCGTCAATTTCCAGAAAATGCTTTGAACCGGTAACTTCTCCAGCTGCTCCTAAGGAAAATGTTTTTATTTCCATAATTACCTTAATGCCTCCTGAATATCCATTATAGCACATTATTCAAAGTTGCTACTTATTAAAAAGTATTTTATAATAAAAAATAAGAGGTTGGAGTGTACTTTCGACAATTTAACAGGCCGCCTGAAGCTATCATTCAGAACGGAAAAGCAAGCTTTGGCACATATTTAGATTTACCTCAAAAACTGGGTATTAAAGGAATGAAGGCTCCTTACGCGGGGATTCCTCTTCCTGTCATTATTTCTAAATTACGTATAAAAAGCCGCCTTAATTTTATTTTCTCAATAGATGATTACATCGGAATGTCAGAG
This sequence comes from uncultured Spirochaetaceae bacterium, assembly GCA_902802305.1. GTDB lineage: Bacteria > Spirochaetota > Spirochaetia > Treponematales > Treponemataceae > Treponema_D. Next base: position 254,514 of record CADCLG010000001.1, on the reverse strand, counting down.
TTTTTTGATTTCAGAATATTTGGACTTGCTGAACTGGTTTTCTGGAATAAGGAAACAAATAAAAAACATGTTTATCATACTGTAGTTCCGACCCGCAGACATTATATTCCCCTTAACTCAGATAAGGGGATTTGTGCAAGCTATCAAAAAAGACGTTATTTTAAGCTTTTTTGGGGAAGAAAACACCAGCACTTTGCCTTTTCTTTTAGGGTAAAGGGAGATTCAGCCAGACCAAATGCAGAAGGATTTTTCTTTTCACCAATTGGGGGAAAAATGCATACGGACTGTTTGTTTGTAAGTCCTTCACCAGCCTCTTCACGCTGCTCTGCAACCTGGTTTGCTCCAATGAACATTAATGGACACATTTCCTTCAATAAAGAGCCTTATCAAAAAAGTACAGGACTTGGTGCTCTTGTAATGAACCGCACTTATTTTAAGATGCATTCTATCTATTCAAAAGCCTGGGGACTTGGAACCATAAATAGTCAGGACATTATTTTTCAACTGGGTTATTCAAATCTAGATGCGGCAGATTCTGATAAATATAATGACAATGTTCTTATTGTAGACGGAGAACCTACAGCCTTACCTTCTGTTGTAATAACTCATCCTTTTGGTATATCAAAAAAATGGGTTATTCAAGACACTGAAAGCATGGTTGATTTAACCTTTACTCCACGGTCCTTATGCTCAAGGCTCATTAACATAATTTTCTTCAGACGCTCCTATACAAGCCTATACGGAACTTTTGATGGCGTAATAATGGATTCAAAAGAGCAGAAATATAATCTCAAAAATTTTCCCGGCGTTATAAGCAGAAGTTTTTTAAGAACATTAATATAATACCGATAATATTTTTATACCGATAACATTTCTATTATGGAGGATTTTTTTATGAGTGATGAACATAATAAAACTGCTGACTGGGCACCTGGAACATTAGACAAGACCAGAAGAAATATCGGTGACATTGACGAACTTGAAGCAGCAGAAATGACAAAAAAACTTGGTGGTGAAATTATGTATGAGCGCAGTTCAATGGATGATTCTTCAAGAAGTTCCGGAGTAAACCGCAGCGGTAAAATCATTCGCAATTCTCCTTCTGCTGGAGGCTCAGGTGGGACATCTGGGGGAACTGGTGCTGGTGTTTTTGGTGGCTCAGGAGGGGCTTCTTCATCAGGAGCTGGAGCGTCAGGGGCAATATCTTTTACGCCTAAAAAACATAGTCACGAAATCCTGCCGGAAATACCTAAAAAAGTTAATAACGCCATAGACAGACTTATGATGTCTGCTGAATATAAAATAAAACCAAATTATGGAATGTTTAATTTTATCCGTTCTTTACAGAAAAACGGAACCGAACGTATCCTTCCAGAGTTTTATCAATACAGAGTTCCAAAAGCAATTGAACACATGGAAAGCTTTATCACCGTAATAAAAACAATGATTCAGATAGCCCCTTCTACCTACAAGGCAAAAATCGTAAACGGTTCAGAATCAAAGTTTAAGTTTTTACGGATGATTGCAAACTGGAGTCTCCAGCCTGTTAAGTATGAATTGATGACCATACAGTCAATAAAAACTCAAGTTCTTACCAGCGATTTAATTTTCCTTGTAAGATACATTTATACTCCTCTTATCACAATCTATTACTATGGAAATAATAAAATCCCAAAACTGATTAAAGAGATTTATGCCGATGAAGCCGCATATCCTGATTCACCAAAAGACAAGCTTTCATCAATGGCTAAGCAGGCAATCACAGAATGGCTTTTTATAGATACAGAAATAATCAAAAAGTTATATCCTCTCTTGATGAGAATGTGTTCAGATTCCTTTGAAGGCTATCCTGACTTTTTCTCAGTAAAAGTTGCCGAAATCTTAAAGTTCACAAATCTTCATAAGTTTGATTTGCTTTTGCCAGAAAAAGACAAGCCGGTAGAAAAGAAAGAAGAAGTAAAACCAAAGAATGAACCTCCTAAAAAAGGTGTAAAAGATGCAACCGTAATCACAGGACTAAAACTTCTCAATCAGCTCTTCCCTAAGGCAGGCTTTGATGCTCTGGATGAACACCCGGATTTGTACCCGTACTTCCAGCCGCTCTATAAGTTTGATGATGGCTTCAATCTTGTTTCACCGGAAAATCCTATTCAAGTAATTACAATTCTTCACAGAATAATAGAAGATTGTTTCCAGGGCTGCAGAAACATAAATTTCAATCTGCCTGATAATTCAAAGGATGCGGTTGATACAATCACAAGAGTTATGGATGAATGGTCTGCATATCGGGAAGACACAATCGAACGCCTTTATTTTGAACCATTAAAGGAACTTACAAATAACATTTATTCACAATCAGATTATGACCGTTCAAGAATAGGAAAAAAACAGATAACCTCTCTTTTGTGGCAGACAACTTATCACTTTATGCCTAACTTTAAGTTTGATCAGCTCGTTCTTGAACGCCCGACCGACGAAAGTAAATACCGCCCTCTTTTCCACAGAACAGACTTTGCCAGAAAGTTTATTACCGACTGCGTAAACGAATGTAATCAACAGGAAAAAGCACGTGGTGATGTTTCCAGAATCGCAAATCCATGGGAACATTATAATTTTGACATACCTAATGAAGTGTCAAAGAGACTTGATGTTTTATTAGGCGCACAGAACAAAACAAGCAACACAAATGCCAATAATGCGAACCTTCTAAAATACACGCTTTGCTTTATATCAGTTCTAGACTGGTGGATAAACAATCCCGGAAGCCCTGCCTATAGTACAGATCCAATGTCGCTTTTCAGAATCTCTCCAAGCGATGGAAAACCGATTTTTTCTGTACCAACCCGTTCAGACCAAAATGCCTTGTTTGTTGAAGCTGTAAAAGCAAATTACCAGAAACACGCACAATAGTTGCAAACAAATACACAATAGTTGCACAATAATTGGACAAAATGTTAAGGAATATAAATTCGGGTTCGCCGCATAAAACTGTACAAGGTTGCCGTGCTGCACCCGAAATATTCGCAAATATCAACAATTCTGTAGCCAGCTTCAATCATATTTATAATTTCATCCTCACAGCCAGAAAGCTTATAACTCTTTGCCTTACATCCCTTTGGTCTGCCCAAAACCACACCTTCCTCCTTTTTTCTTTTTAAAGCCTCACTCGTCCTCTGAGAAAGCAAAGTCCTCTCAATCTCAGCCGAAATACTAAAGGCAAAAGCCAGAACCTTACTCTGCAAATCCTGCCCAAGCCTATAACCCTCCTTTACAGTAAAAACAGAAACCTCCGTTTCCATCAGCCTGTTCAAAATCGACATAATCATAAACATACTCCTACCTAACCTTGATAATTCTGAGCAAACAATCAAATCCCCCTTCTTTACCTTAGACAAAAGCTTTCCCAGATTCCTCTTTTTTGGGGAAACCGTACCGCTTACAGTCTCTTCAATCCATTCCGAAATCATCAAGCCATTTTTAGAACAATAATTCTCAATCTCAAACCTCTGATTCTCAACAGTCTGTTTGTCCGTACTAACTCTAATATACCCGTAATTCATTATTTTCCTCCTGAATTTCTTAGTAAACATAAGCCAGTCCCTCTCCCAATTCGCCTTCCGTGGCTTGCTCACGCGCGGTGCTGCGCACTGGACTAAAGTCCACCACTCCACGCTCAGGCTGCACGCCATCACCAGCAAAAGAGACAATTATTTTGAAAAAAAGTAAAAAAATCTAAAAAATTTTTAAAATCTACTTCCAAACCATAAAATTTCCCCCTCAATTTCAAAAATATTTCTTTTAAAATAATCGGAGGATTTTTTTAAAATGAAAAAAATCGTAGGAATTTTAGCAGTTGCTGCTATGGCAACTAGTTTATTTGCTGCAGACATTGCTGCACACATTCAGCTTGATGGTTCAATTATTGGACAGAATGGTGATGGTGTTGGTTTCTTGAAACTTAAAAAATTAGATCCAACAGCAGATCAGCCAAACTTCACTATGAGTGTATCTAGTGATACAGCAGGTGCTCAGTTAATGCATTATGCAGGAACTGATGATCATGATGTAAAAGATTCATCATTTGTTGAATGGAATTTGTGGTTTAAGCCTCTTGATGGTCTTAAGGTAACTCTTGGAAATTATGAGTATAAATTAAACAATCCTCATTTTGGATGGTGGGCTTCGCTTTTTGATTTACCAGATTATGGTGTTGCTTTTGATTATTCAACAGGTGCTATATCAGCTACTTTGGCATTTGGTCAGAATAACGGTAATGTTTGGTCTGCAGATCCATGGAAATATGAATTTGGAACATTCTGGTTTGATTCTACAAAAGAAAAAGGATTTGATAAGATTGGAAACTTTGAAGCTATCTTTGCATATGACCTCGGTGAAGCAGGAAATATCAAAGCTGCTATTGGAAAAGGTGTAAAAGTATGTCCTCACGGATTCTCAATCAATAATGCTTGGAAACGAACTGATCTCGCTTTTGCAGCTGGTTACAGCAATCAGCCATGGGGACAGACAGGTTATTTCATTGATGTAGCTGGTGTTATGCAGAGAGATGCTGAAGGTAATCTTAAATTCAACGAATTGGATTCACAGATGTACTTCGAATTCCATCAAGACGCACTTACACTTTATATCATTAACTGTGTTGGATTTGCTCCAGATGCTGAAAAGAAATTCAAAGATGGCTTTGAGTTGAAAGTACAGTATGCTGTAAATTCAATTACTCCATACCTTCAAATTGATGGATATGGTGTAATGGACAAGAAAGTAACAATTAAACCAGCTATCGGTGGTTCATTTGGTGCTGTATCTTATGATATAGGATTTAACTTAGGATTGGACTTCAGTGAAGGTGGAAAAACTACTTGGGATGTTCCAATGCAGTGGACAATTGCTCTTTAATATAGTCTAAACACATAAAAAAAGGCTGCCTTACGGGTGTAGGGCAGCCTTTTTTATGCTAGTCTAAATTAAATTAGAATTACCAAGCAACTGTCATTACAACAGGTACATCGATTTCTGTCTTTGAATCAAGTTTGATGTCCAAAGCGATATCCAATGCACATGTTCCAACATTGAATGTTACACCTGGTTTGATTTCCATAGCGAAATCTCCACCTTTCATGAAGTTATCTTCTTTAAGATAGAGATATGGTGTATATCCGTTGATACCATAAGTGAATTTTGCAATGAATCCAAGGAATGCTCCGTCATATCCAGGATGAACGTTTGCAAGTTTATCCTGTGCAATGTTTGTAGCTACATCTTTGTTAGCATATCCACCTACGATGAAAGCAGAAATTCCGAATGCATCGATGTTTGTAGCAACATAAGCTTCACCACGGAAGATACCAAACTGATTTTCATCTGTTCCTTTGTTACCAAAACCAACGATACCGTTGAAGAATGTGTTTACAGAACCGAATGTGTTAGCATATCCAAAACCGAAGTCCATTCCTGGAACATCAATTTTTACTTCACTACCTGTTGACCAATCTGAATAACCACCATTTGCTTTCAAGTCTGCATAAGCACTGATTGTACCAAAGTCTGCACCATAAGCAGCTTTGATATATGTTTCGCTAATTTCAGCCTTTGCACCTTCAGCAGAACCTTTATTAATCCAGCCTTTTATATTGTTGTTTCTGTTCCATCCAAAGTTTCCACCAGACCATCCTGTTACAAAGAATGCATCTAATTCAAAACCATTTGTGTTCAAGCAAAGTGCAACACCATTTGAATCAATTCCTGTTGCTGTATTAGACCAGTCAATTTTTTCCTGATTTAAGTTTGTATCCCACTGACCAACCTGAATCTTCAATGCATCAATTGGTTTGAACCACAAGTTGTAGTTTACATTTGATACTGCACCAGTTGCTTCTGGATCGTTGAATTTCATAGACGCACCAGCTTTATCACCAGATACTGTCATAGCGAAACTTGGATTCCATCCCTGTCCACCTTCTGCAATACCTAATACATGCAAATTACCATCCTGTTTCCAGTTGAAAACAGAACCTAACAAATTTACTTTGGCTGATACATCAGCTGCAAATACGCTTGTAGCCATTGCTACAGCCGCAATAATTCCTACGATTTTTTTCATTTTAAAAAAATCCTCCGAATAATTTGAAAGAATTTTGGGGAGAATTTTTGGAGAATTATTGGTTTATTTTGAAAAAAAAAGAACTTTTTTTTATTTATTTTTCAAATCTTCTGCTAAAAGAAAAACTGCGTAATGAGGAATGGTAAGTATATTAGATTCTTTATTATAGCCAAAATTGTTTGAAGATATTTTAATAGCCTGGCAATTTCCATTTATTGAACGGAATTCTTCAAGTGATGCCATATTACCACTTTTCTTTTTTACATCAATCGGGAAGATTTTTCCATCGGAGTAAACTAAGAATTCAAATTCGTGAGTTTGTTTTCCTGTCCAGTAATAAAGCGGGATTTCTTTTGCTGCAAATTCGCAGGCGACATAATTTTCATAAAAAACACCTGACAATGTATTTCTTCTGTCCTTTACAAAAAAATCAGCCTGATTCACCTGACTTTGGAAGGTAAAGATTCCCTCATCGGCAAGATAAAGACGGAACAAGCCGGAAGACTCTTCTTGAAAAGGAAGAGTCACATGACCTTTTATGTTATGACATCGATATACGACATGTGCAAGTTCCAGCCATTCATAGGCACTAAAGTAATCCCTGTTTGATTTTCCCTTTTCTACCAGAGATATTTTAAAATTTTTGTTTTCCTTATTCAGCTGAGAAAAAATATTTTTATAGACGTTTCGTGTTTTTAAAATTGTTTCATTTGAAACATTATATGTATCCATATCTCCTAAATAGTTTTTATAAACTTCTTTGAGAACGTTTGTTGCATCCACATAAGATTTGCTATGAATGAAAATATCAAGAGGTTCAGGCAGCCCTCCTATAGTCAAATATTCATGCAACAAGTCCATTGCCATTTCGTGATACGCATTATCAAGGGGTAAAACATTAAGAAAAGCCTGTCTAATTATTTCAAGCAGAACAGGATTTACATTCATAAGGTATTCTTCAAAGGAAACAGGATAAACAGTAATTGAATCTATTTTTCCTACTGGAAAAAGAAAATCTCCTTCGTTGTTTTTATGCTCCTGTTGCTTAATAGAAAGTCTGACTAAAGAACCTGTTGCAATTACGGGAAGTTCCCGATGATCCTGACAGAAATATTTTAAAGACGACAAAACCTGGTGGCATTGTTGAACTTCATCAAAAATCAATAGAGTTTCTGGAGTAAGCTTTTTTGCAAATCTTGCCTCTATGTATGTAATATATTTATCTGCATCAGACGTTGTAGCAAAATAATTTCGAGACTGATCATCTTTTTTTAAGTCGATATATACATAATCCTTGAAATAACGTTTTGCAAAGATTTCTTTTACAAGGTAGGTTTTTCCAACTTGTCTTGCTCCCCAAACAATCAATGGTTTCCTGTACGGAGACTTTAACCATTTTTCCAACTCATTAATTTTCAAGCGTTCCATTTGTTACCTCGTAATATAGAGAATACAAGTTTTATGAATGTTTAGCAACCTCATATTACAAGTTTTATGGATATAATTTTATTCTGTTTTACAAGTTTTATAATATTTTAATAAGCAGAAATTACAAGTTTTATGAAAAACTATAATTTTTCAAATCTTTCTATTTTACATTCATGGCTTTTTGTTATTTCATCGTAATTAATGGCAACGAAAATCAAATCACCCTTATAATGTTCAAGGGAATCAAAATATTTTTTTTGTTTAATCTGATTAAGTGCAGTTTCAGTAGATTTATTATGTTTCAGCTCAATAATCATAGCTGGAATATCTGGCAAAAAGGGAATAAACACAACATCTGCAAATCCTTTTCCGGCAGTCATCTCTTTTACAATTGTGTATTTATTCAATGCATAGATATAAGATAGGTATATTGCAGATTGAAGCGCATCTTCATTATTATAGCTTCGATTGCTGGTTACATGAATGTGACTTTCATCTAGAGACAAAGCAACGGCTTCTGCATTCCCGTGCAAAGTTTCCTTAAGCAGTTGTTTTGAAGACTGAATTATTTTATTCGTTTCGGAATACTCATCTACTACAGAAATGGCATTCAACCATTCCTGATAAACTTCTTTATTTGGAATACGGCAGCTTTTCTCGGTTTTGTTGTAAGCAAGATACCCAAGATGAATGAGATACGTAAAAATATCATCTTTTCCATGAAAATCGGTCATAGTATTCATATACATTGTTACATTTACATCAATACTTTCACCCGTAAGCATTTTTATCACATCATCTTTAACACCTGCAAAATTCTGTTGAATTCTGTCACTGATTACTGCATAAGTGGAAGTTTTTGACCAGTAACTTTCAAAAGAACCTGTTTCCATACTTAAAACTACAGATTCAGGGTTATATATTTCTAATCCGTATTGACTGTATCCATCATACCATCGCCGACATTCTTCAAATTCTACATTGTATTTTCTGCATAATTCTTTAACTTCATCTTCTGTAAAACCGATGAATTCAGAGAGTTTTCCAGCGTCAAGAATGGTATATTCACGGAAATTATTCAGTTTTGACTGCACCTTGTCACGAATTATAGGTAGAATTCCAGTAATGTAGGCCAGTGCAATTGCAGGACGAATTGTATTGCTCTTAAAAAGTCCATTTAAAAAATCAAGATACTGGGTATAAAGCTTTTCAGACACATTTTCACGCACAATAACATCATATTCGTCAAGAATAATTACAAAACGCTCTCCATTTGCAGCATAAACTGAAAGAATAGCATCGGCAATGGAAGATTCTTGATTAAAATTGACATCAGGAAACTCTTGTTTTATTTCTATAATAACTTTTTGTGTAAGATTATCAAGAAAAGAGTCTTTTTCAAATGCATTTCTATATTCACTGTTCATGTCAATTTGAATTACATTCAATTTATTCAAATTTGACTCAAAACTCTGATCAGAAGAAATTTTATAAGGTGCAAAAAGATTTCTTGAATCGCAGCCTTTTGAAAAATAAGCAGAAAGCATATTACCAGTTATAGTTTTTCCGAAACGTCGTGGACGTGAAATGCAGATGTATTTGTTATTTGTCTTCATAAATTGATTTATAGTTGAAATCATCATGGTTTTATCAACATATATTTCGCTTGTAAGAGTTTCCTTGAAATTATCATTATTCGGATTCAGATAGATTCCCATTCTGCACTCCTTGTACATAACTGCACTTTACTGATTCTTTATTATATCATAGTTATGTGACGATTTGAAGTTAAACATAAAAAAGGCTGCCCTACACCCGTAAGGCAGCCTTTTATGCTAGTCTAAATTAAATTAGAAAGCTACTGTCATTCCTACTGGAACATCCAAAGTGAATTTTTCTCCCAAGTTCATGTCAAGTGCGATATCAAATGCACATGTACCAACATTGAAAGTTACACCAGGTTTGAGTTCCATTCCGAATTTGTCAGCAAGGAAGTCAACATCTTTAATGTAGAGATATGGAGTAAATCCATCAAGACCATAAGTAAGTTTAAGAGAAGCACCAACTAATGCTTTTTCTGGTTTCTGTGTATTGTCAGCAATTCTCCACCAAGATAAACCTGCTGGATTCTTTCCCTGATATTCACCAGCGATGAAAGCAGAAATTCCGAATGCATCAACGTTTGTAGAAGCAAACAACTCACCACGGAAGCGACCAAATGAATCATCATTTGCAGTATTGATTGTTGCAAGAGCATTTACGAACATATTTACTGAACCGAATGTATTAGCATAGCCAGCACCGAATTCAAGTAATTTGAATGTATCCTGTGCATCAAAATAAGCAGTGATTGAACCAAAGTCAGCAGCATATCCAAATTTGAAGTATGTTTCACCAACTACTGCTTTCTGATCCTTATCTTTTTTCATCCAATAAACAGCAGCACCCTGATCCCAGTTACCTTCTGTCCAACCTGTATTGAAGAACAAATCAAATGTTAATCCATTTGAAGCGATGTTCAAAGCAACACCATTACCTTCAATTTTTGTTTCTGTTTGACACCAGTCAATTTTTTCCTGATTCAATTCTGTTGCAAATTCACCAATGTTGAATTTAAGAATGTCTACTGGTTTGAACCAAATAGAATAATTGATAGATTTAACTTCTCCACCAGATTTTTTGTCGTTGAAAGCAACTTTAGCACCTGCTTTGTCGCCTGATACCTGCATCTGGAATACAGGATTCCAGTTTCGGTTACCTTCTGCAATTGCAAGAGAACCAATATTGTCGCCATCATAATTGAACAAGCGTCCAAGAATTTCTACTTTAGCTGAAACATCAGCTGCAAATACACTTGCAGCCATTGCTACAGCCGCAATAATTCCTACGATTTTTTTCATTTTAAAAAAATCCTCCTTTTTTTTTAAAAGAATTCACAAACCAACGGTTTTTAACGTGAACCCTTCTTTTGATAATAATAACATGCCATTATTTAGAAGTCAACAAAAAAAATGCTTTTTATTGCCTTTTAAATAGCATACTATTTTTTCGGACAATAGAACTCTCTTCTTTAATTTTTTTTAAAGCGCTTCAATCTCGCTTTCAGTCAGACCTACACACTTTGATATAACGTCAAGTGGTATCCCGTTTATTTTAAGATTACGGGCAGTTTCTATTGATTTTTCTCTTATACCCACCTGACGGCCTTCTTGAAGACCAATTTGTCTACCTTCTTTCAGAGCTTGTTTTCTTGCAATTATTCTGACTTTTTCTTTTTCTTCTTCCAAAACATCAGTGAAAAACATATACTCGTCCTCCCATTTGGTGTTCTGTTTTGCAGTTTTTACGTTTTCTTCAAGTCTGCGGGAAAAATCTGTGGTGGCCTTGTTTGTTTGAATAAACTCCATAAGTCCCCGCAAATCTTCGTTATCCGCTACCTTATACGCTTTACAATTATAAAATACTTTGTGGCTTCTGTCATCATAAAGAAAGTCCGGCTTTTCAAAAAAGGTTTGCTTCACGGTGTAGACAGGAAGCTTGCAATGAAATGGATCCCCTGTGCAGATAAAAAGAATGTAGCTTTCCTTGAGTTTTGAAAACTTAGTCCTCTTTTTGGTGGTTGCGGCATCCATCGCTCCCTGATAAAATCTTGCCCGCATTGGAAGATTTGTAAAATCCGAAGTTTGTATTTCTATATCAAAAGTGCGGTTTGAATCTTTTAGAAATACATCCAGCCTTATGCTTCTTCCTTTGTATGAAGGGTGAAACTCCTTTTCCGTAGACAGATACTCGATTTTCCCAATTTTAATTGGAAGCAGAATCTCCAGAAGCTGGCGGCAGATTGATTCGTCCTCCATAATTTTGCAGAAAAGGAAATTATCTGCAAAAGTTAATTCTTCCCATGGCTTCGAAAACTGACCGCCCAAGGTCATTTCATCATCAAAATCATCAATGCCAAAATCTTCAATTTCTTTGGATTGGTCCAGATTGTTTGTAATTAAACTCATAAAACCTCCTCGTGGACTGTAAATAAAAAGTACCAATGGAGCTGTCCTTTAAGTTTACAACCTAGTATCGCTGAAACAAGTTCAGCATGACAATACTTTTTGGTCAGCCCCAAGCAGCTACCTATAATTAGTAAAAAATTGAAGATTTCGGACCATTTTAAGAGAAAAAAAATATAATTTTTTGTTATTACCACATTCCCCAGCTTTGCATTGAACTCACTACTCCCGGCATTCACTCATCATAAGTGTCAAACTTTATATGGAATCAAGTTAATTTTTCTGATAAAATAATTTTATGGCAAATAAAAACACTGATTACAAAGTAATTTATGCAGATGAAAGCATAGTTGTTTTAAATAAAAGATCCGGTATTCTGATTGCTGCTGACAGATATAATCCAGATGCACCAAGGCTTGATATTCTTGCCGAAAAAGAGTTCGGAAAACTATATGCAGTTCACAGAATAGATAAAGATACTTCGGGACTGATTATTTATGCACGCACACCAGAAGCTCAGAGAAATATTTCCATACAGTTTGAGAAAAGACAAGTAAAAAAAATCTATCATGCTCTTGTATATGGACATCCTATGTGGCAGGAGCTTCATGTTGATTTGCCTCTTCTTCCAGATGGAGATGCCCGTCACAGAACAATTGCAAATAAGCGTTTTGGAAAACCTTCTGTTACTGACTTCAAACTCTTAGGAATCTGCGGAACTTTTTCATGGATAGAAGCCCGACCTCAGACAGGTCGCACACATCAAATCCGTGTTCATCTTGCTGAAAATGGAATAAGTATTGTCTGCGATCCTCTCTACAGCGGAAATCAAAAACCAATAAGACTAAGCGAAATAAAGCATAAATGGAATGGCAACGAAGAAGAAGAACGCCCTCTTTTAAGCAGACTTGCACTTCATGCTTATAAAGTTACCTTTAATCATCCTGTTACCAATGAATCAGTAACTTTTACAGCCGATTATCCAAAAGACATGGATGCAACAAGAAAGCAATTTGCAAAGATATTTGGTGTAGATCCGCTTTTACAAAATGAAAGCCTTACAGATGAGAAATAAAAAAGCTATCTTCTTCATCTTTTCTGTTTTTTCTCTTTTCTTTTTATTTAATAATTCTGCAAGGGCTCAAGAAAAAAATAATTTCTCTTTTTCTGCATACACAGGAATTGAAAGTTCAAAAACAACTGAAAGCCTTTTTTACAAGCCTGGCGATGAACTTCTAACAGGAAGCAGGCTTGACTGGAAAAGTCCATTTCTTCCATGCATCGGTGCCACATGCCAGGTAAATCTTTTTAAATATCTTTCTCTGGCTTTTGACTCAACATTTGCTCTTCCACAATGCAAAAACATCATAAATCCCGGAAAAATTGAAGATTTTGACTGGATGAACATATATTCGACTGGAGAAAAAAATCTTACCCACTATTCACAAAGCACAAACCAGGTAAACAGTCTGATTACAATGGATTTTAACCTTGGACACAAATGGCCAATATCCGAAAAACTGGCAATCACAAATTATGCAACATTCAATTTTGAGTGGTTTAAATTTTCTTCCATGGACGGCTACTACCAATATGCCGCTAAAACAGGAAGTAAAAATGGACATGCTATATATGGCACTTGGTCAGCTGATTTGGAAAAAAAGAATTCAGAAGGTAAAAAAATCGAATACAAAGGGCTTTTCCTTTTTTTGGGCTTGGGAACACAAATTAGCATTAATATTACAGAAAAAATCAGTATGTCTCTCTCAGAAAGCATAGCCTTTTCCACAATTTCTTCACAAATAGATTTTCACATAAAAAGAAATCTTTATACAGGTTTTACTAATCAGCATTTATGGAAAAGCAGTACAAAACTTAATTTGAATTGCAGTCTCAACCGCAATTCTTCAATAGGATTTGGAACAAATCTCGGATATATTTTCGGTCAGCCTTGTGAAGTTTATTCAAAAAACATAAAGTCTGACTCTTCAGAATGGGAAAAACTTGATAATTTGGGTGGCTTTAATCAACTTTTATTTTCATTTTCTATATGTTATAATTTTATTCTGTCAAAATGATGAAAAAAATCTTTCTCCTTATGATTATTTCTCTTTTTAGCTCTCTTTGTATCTTCCCTCAGGAGAAAGAAATATCCGCACAGACTTCTTCTCAAAATGAGATTATATCCTTTTCAATTTCAGAAAACATTGGCCTTTTGAACGGCAGTATAAAAGAATATGTCTATTGGTTTGGAGAATGCCTGAACGATGACGGACTTTTAAGCAGGCTGGACTGGGATGTAAAAAATATTTTCTATTTAGAACAAAAGATTCGCTTTGATATTGCAAAATACCTTTATTTGGGACTGGATGTTTTTTCTGCTTTTTCAAAAAAAAGTGGAAACATGCAGGATTACGACTGGCTGAATTACCAGCATTGGCCTGATGATAATCCCACAGAGCTTACAAACTATTCAATTCATGATAATTATCTTTCGGATTTCACTAAAATTAATTTTTTTCTGGGCATGAACTTTTTTATTATTCCTCAGACTGTTTTATCTGCCTGTGTCGGTTTTGAATATTCCTCCATTTCTTTTGATGGCACCGACGGTTACCGGACATATAAAGCAGAAAATTGGATACCTTACGCCTTCGAGGGAAAAGTCATTTCCTACAAGCAGATTTTCCACACACCTTTTATAGGCTTATCTCTTCGTACAAGAATTATTCCACGCTTTTTAATAAATACAGATATTGCCATCAGTCCCTTCCTGACAACGATTGATGCTTACGATTACCATTGGGTAAGAAATATTGTATTTTGGGACAATATCATCAACTCTTTTGCATTAAAAATCTCTACCGGTGTAAGCTATAATTTTGCAAAGCATCACAACATAGGGCTTACCGCCAGCATAAACTATACACCAATTTCCATAGGCACAGACTATTCAAACAGTCTGGATTCAGAAGGAAACATAAAAAGCGACAATGACTGGATAGGGCAATCATGCCATGGTGGAAGCTCTAATTTCTTATGGAGTATAGCTTTAGCCTACACTTTTACGATTTTTTAATTCTTATTGAAGTAATTCTCCTCTGATAAACATCATCAACAGTAAAGAGAACATTGTCCTTTGTAATTGCGTTTCCTATTGAAGGAAGATGACCAAACTGTTCCAGAAGCCAGCCGCCAATACTATTCATATCTTCAGAATCAAGTTTAAGCCCAAGTATTTCGTTCACATCCTCAATTTTCAATTCACCTGGAACAAGGAAAGTATTGTGATTAATCAGCTTGATTTTATCCTCCGCCGGAAGACTATCATAATGATTTTCGTCAGTCATGCGACCAAAAACCACCTTGATAATATCTTCCATCGTTACAATGCCCTGCATTTCTCCCTGTTCATTCAATACAACAGCAAATTTTTCACCATTTGAACGGAACTTTTGCAGCAATTCTATAACATTGAATGTTCCCGGAACAAAGAAAACCTCATCCATAAGTTTAGAAATAAAACCATATTCCAAATCAGTGTTTTGTGAAGAAAAAAGCAGGCTCTTGTAATTAAGAACTCCAACGACATTTTCCTGATTTTCCTTGTAAATAATTATATTTGAATAACCGGTTTTCTTGTATTCTTCTATGACAGTATTATAATCTGAATTGATTTCCAGGGAACTTACAAGAGAACGATGCCGCATAATATCACTTACATTAAGATTGTTAAAAGTAATGATTTTGTTAAGCATTTTGCTTTCATCTTTTTCTATAGTTCCCTCTTTTTCGCCAACTTCAATCAGAGTTTTCAATTCTTCTTCGGTAACAAGATTTTCTCTTGGTTTTATTATCTTTTCTACTATATATATGACACTGTGCGAAAGTTTTTCAAAAAGCCATATAATCGGGAAAAATATTTTTTCAAGAATAGAAAGAGCAAGAGCAGTAAAACAGGCAATTTTTTCGGGATTTATTCCAGCCAGAGTTTTTGGAATAATCTGGCCAAAAGTAGTTATGAAAAAAGCAGTTACAAGAGTTGGAAGACCTACCCCACCTCCCCCAAAAATCTTTACTACAAAAGCAGTTGCAAGAGCTGATACGAGTGAATTAAGAAAATTGGTTCCAACAAGAACAGTTGTAAGCAGTCTGTCCATATTGGCTTTTAATCTGGCAACAATTTTTGAGCCCTTAACACCATTTTCTTCCATGTGCCTGACTTTTAATTTTGAAAGTGACAGATAGGCAGTCTCGGAAGAAGTAAAAAATCCAACGCAGAGAATGAGGATTATGATTATCACAAAAAAAAGGATGTTACTTATCATTATTTTTCTCCATCATTTCTTCCCTGTCATTTCTAACAATCCTTACACGCTCAATTCTGTGAGACTGAATCTTAACAACAATAAAATCCCATTTATCAAAAGAAACCTTGTCATTAACTACCGGCATACGGTTAAGTTGTTCTATAATCCAGCCAGCTAAAGTTTCATTAATCTGAGAATCTAAATCTATACGGAGAGAATCGCGGATTGCCTTAATTAAAACAGAACCATTTATTTCAAAATCATCCTTATCTTCTACAGAATCGTAATCAAAAACCTTACCGCGCAAGGAATTATCACCGGGGAGTGCAAAGATTTCGCGTGAAATATCTTTTTCGGTAACAATTCCGTCCGTTCCAGAATATTCATCTACAACTATTGCCATGGACTGTCGGTTTTCAAAAAGCATCTGCTGAACAGATGACATTTTTTTAGTTCCAAGAATAAAGAGTGGCGGACGCATAACCTTCTGAACAGAAAAATCATTCGGATGGTCTTTATAATCCAACAAATCCTTTACATAAAGAATACCTGTAATATCATCGATTGATTTTTTATAAACAGGGAAGCGGGTAAATCCAAGCCGCTGGGAATATTCAATTACATCCCGGTAAGAAAAATCCTGTGAAATTGCCTTGATTTTTGTACGCGGAATCATTATATCCTGGGCTTCCAAATCAGAAAACTTGAAAATCTGGCTCATCATTCGGTTTTCATTTTCTTCTATAATGCCGGATTCAGAACTCATATCAAAAAAGGTTTTTATTTCTTCTTCGGTGTAGGACTTTTTCTTTTGATTTGTCTTAATGCCAAAAATACGCAAAATTAGTCGGGCAAAGGCGGTAACTAAATAAACGATTGGGTGCATCAGTTTTACAATTACCAAAACAAATCCGCTTAATTTATAGGCAATTCTGTCTGGGCAACGGGTTGAGATTGTCTTTGGGGTGATTTCGCCAAATACTAAAAGAAGAATTGTCGTAACAAAGGTTGCAATTCCAACCCCTTTTTCACCAAAAAGTGACAATGCTATGGATGTAAGGATTGCAGAAAGGAAAATGTTTACTAAATCATTAGAAACAAGCAGAGAATTAATTAAATGCTCTTTTTTGTCCAAAAGCTTTCCAACTCTAAGGGCTCTTTTATCTTTTTTCTGTCTTAAAATACGAAGCCGCAGCTTGTTCATTCCAAGAAATGAGCTTTCGGAGATTGAAAACAACATGGAAAGAACAATCAGTGCAGCGGCAATTATAATTAAATACGCGGGTATGTCGTCCATATTCATCCGTTATTTGTTCTGTCCGGCAGTATCTGAATCAGAAGAAGTCTGTGCATTTTTGCTTAATTCAACTTGCTGAGTATAATAAGCAATTGCATTTTTTATATATTCATTTTTACTGCCATCAGGACAAGCATTCAAAGCAAGGTTGAGATAGCTCACAATCAGCTCATAATCATTTGCACCTGTAGAACCAAGAAGATAAGCCGCCATATAATAACATTCCTGTCTTTCTTCCGGTTTAATGTGCTTGTTATCGCAGGCTGAAACATAAGCCTGAACTGCCCCCACAATATCACCCTTTGTAAAAAGAGAAATTGCCTTTGATTCGGCTGCGACAACAATATAAGGGCTGCACAAACCGGATTCATCATCTTTATCTAAATCAGGGATTGTTTTTGCTAAATCAAGCAGGAATGGCTTGTAATTTTCCGGGGTTTCCTTATAAAGACTGTCAATTGCGGCAACACGTTCAAGATTTGTTCCTTTTTGAGTTGCCTCCAGCTTTTGATGCATCTGTGCTGCCTCTTCATCATAGCCAGAAAGCAATTCTTCAAAAGCCTTTATATCCAGGATTTCATCTTCATATTCAACTTCCGAAATTACATACCGTTCCTTTGTCATAAGGAAGATTGCAGGTGTATACTGACAGTCAAGCAGACTTGCAAACTGATAACCAGTCTGCATTAAATCTGCATATTTTGCGGCCCTTTCCTGCTCTTCTTTTGTTGCATTCTCAGGTGGCACTGTTTTTTCATAAGATTTCTGAGAAAAATCAAAATGAAAAATTGAATACTTTTTTGCGATTGTTTCCGCAAAAGCAGGTGTCTTTAAAACTTCATTTATAAATTCTTCACTTATATAATCATCACCATCGGATGTTATAATAACGAGAATATCCTGATTGTTTTTTTTAGCATATTTTTCTGCATCGTCCAAATCCATAAAAAAGCCAGTTTCATCAGTCATAGACTTTTTACTACAGCCTGCTAAAAATACAAGCAGGGATACAATCAGAACGAGCAGAAAAGATAATTTTTTATTCATCAAAACCTCACACATTTAAATGTTCATAAAGAACTATTTAAAGAAAGCAACTCCGGCTGCAAAAATATTCTCGCATGTACTTTCATTTTCGTTTGTAAGAGGATTTCCACCAACATTCTTAAACAAATCAAGGCTTGCTCCATTAAGAGCCTGTCCAACACCGCGTTCAGAATGTCCCATCTTTCCAAGTACGTGTCCGTCTGGAGATGTAATACCTTCAATAGCATAAGCCGAACCATTTGGATTATCCGGCTCAGTGATTGCAGGATTTCCGAACTCGTCAACATACTGGGTGAATACCTGACCGTTTTCGAAGAGGCGTTTTGCGGTTGCTTCATCACAAACAAAGCGGCCTTCACCGTGGCTTATTGCAATAAGGTGATTGCGACTGTCGATTACACTTGGATGAAGTGCCCAAGGAGAAGCTGCAGAAACAATGCGGGTACGAACGATTCGGGAAATATGACGACCGATTCTGTTGTAGGTCAAAGTTGGCATATCAGGAGTCATATCGCGGATTTCACCATACACTGCAAGACCAGTTTTTACCAGAGCCTGGAAGCCGTTACAGATTCCCAGAACAAGTCCATTTCGTTTTTTAAGGAGATTCATAACTTCTTCGCTGATATTGCCGGCTTTAAGAACATTTGCAATAAACTTAGCTGAACCGTCTGGCTCGTCACCAGAAGAGAAGCCACCGCTGAGGGCGAGAATCTGTGCGTCGCGCATTTCACGGGCAAGATTTTCAAGAGATTCTGTAAGCTGAGCCTGTGTTCGATTTTGAAGAACAAGGATTTTTGTATCAGCACCAGCAAGATTAAATGCACGAGCCATATCGTATTCGCAGTTTGTTCCAGGGAATACAGGCAGTAATACTTTTGGCCTGCTTGTTGGCTGAACAAAAGCCGGAGCCTTGCGAATATCGCTCAATGATTTATGAACAGAAGTTGCCCATTCAGGAAGCTCTGGCTGTAAAGCGGCACCACTTACACGAGGGAATACTTCCTTAAGTTTGTCTTCCCATTTTTCTACACATTCATCAAGGCTGATTTCTACAGCAGGATTTGTAACTCCACCGAGAACTGCATTTTTTATTGTGATTTTGCGCTCTTCAACTGTATTTCCAATAAGAGTTACAGTTCCAGCTTTCAAATCAGATTTTATAAGGTCTTCAGAAGTTTCTACGATAATATTTCCATAAGTTGGAAGGAAAAGACCAGCAAGGTTATCTGAGTTGCCGGCAGCTTCTGGAGCCAGAAGTTCAGCGCCAATCATATTACCCATTGCCATTTTTGTAACTGCTTCTGCAATTCCACCAGGGCCTACAGGGTACATTGCGCTGATTTTTCCAGTCTTATTTAAGTCATAAAGTACATCTGAGTTTTCAAGGAAGGTTTCATAATCTGGTTCAAGAAGATCAGAATAAGGAACACTTACCATAT
Organism: uncultured Spirochaetaceae bacterium; assembly: GCA_902802305.1. Classification (GTDB taxonomy): domain Bacteria; phylum Spirochaetota; class Spirochaetia; order Treponematales; family Treponemataceae; genus Treponema_D. Next base: position 234,868 of record CADCLG010000001.1, on the reverse strand, counting down.
AAATCTTGTTTCCGGCAGCCTTGAAAGCACCGCTCATAATATTTTTTACATCATCATGGGTAACAGCAAAGCTAACCAGTGTATGAGGAACATTGATATCTTCAAAGGTACCAGACATTGAATCCTTACCACCAATAGAAGCGCAACCAGATTCAATCTGAGCGTCTACAGAACCAAGAAGAGCGGCTGCAGGATAGCCCCAGCGTTTTTCGTTTACAGCGCGTCCAAAGAACTCCTGGAAGCTAAGGCGTGATGTACGAGCCTTACCACCAATACAAGTGATTTTTGCAAGGGAGCTGAGGACAGCAGTTTTTGCACCATGCCAAGGAGACCAGTTTCCAACACGAGGGTCAAAACCGTAAGCCATCAAGCTTGCAGTAGAAGTTTCACGAGGAGTAACAACTGGAATCTTTGCAGACATACCAGCTTCAGGTGTATTCTGATATTTTCCACCATAAGGGAAAAGGACTGTGCTTGAACCGATAGAGCCGTCAAAGCGTTCACCAAGACCACGCTGTGAACAGCAGGCAAGGTCGTTTATATTTGCAAGCCAGGCTTCTGTAAGATGATTTTTTACGCAGCCTTCACATTTAACAGGCTTATTAAGTTCTGTAGCAACTGAATCAAGAGGATTAAGAAGTGGCGATTTTTCTGGAGCAGCAGGCTGTTCAATCAGGGCTGTTGCTTCGTGATGAGCACCGGCAGCATCGAGGAAGTCACGGCCAATGTCTACGATTGTTTTACCACGCCATTTCATAACAAGTCGGTTGGTGTCTGTAACTTCTGCAACAACAACAGCATTAAGATTTTCTGCGGCAGCGGCAGCAATAAAGCGGTCTACATCTGCTTTGCGAACTACAACAGCCATGCGTTCCTGACTTTCGGAAATAGCAAGCTCTGTACCGTTTAAGCCTTCGTACTTCTTTGGTACTTTATCGAGGTCAATTTCAAGACCAGGAGCAAGTTCTCCAATTGCAACAGAAACACCACCTGCACCAAAGTCGTTACAGCGGCGAATCATAAGGCTAACTTCTTTATTGCGGAAGAGGCGCTGAATCTTTCGTTCTTCTACAGCATTACCCTTCTGAACTTCGGCAGCAGCAGTTGTAACTGATTTTACAGTGTGAACTTTTGAAGAACCTGTTGCACCACCAATGCCATCGCGGCCAGTTCCACCACCAAGAAGAATTATAATGTCGCCCGGCTCTGGGCGTTCACGGATAACTGTATCTACAGGAGCAGCAGCAATTACGGCGCCAAGCTCCATACGTTTTGCAGCATAGCCAGGGTGATAGATTTCTTCTACCTGACCAGTTGTAAGACCAATCTGGTTTCCGTAAGAGCTGAAGCCCTGAGCAGCCTCGCGGCAGAGTTTAATCTGAGGAAGCTTACCCTTCATAGTTGAAGAAAGCGGTACTGTTGGATCAGCGGCACCGGTAATTCGCATTGACTGATATACCCATGAACGGCCAGAAAGTGGGTCACGGATAGCACCACCAAGACAAGTTGCGGCACCACCAAATGGCTCAATTTCAGTTGGGTGGTTATGAGTTTCGTTTTTGAACATCATAAGCCAGCGTTCGGTTGCACGAGGGTCATCTTTGGCCAAAGGTTTTCCATTTTCGTCTGCGGTGTAATGTACGTCTATATAAACCGAGCAGGCATTGTTTTCTTCTGAAACTTCCATATCTTCAAGCTTGCCATGCTTTTTAAGATACTTCATTCCAATTACAGCCATATCCATTAAGCAGACAGGCTTATCTGTGCGGCCGGCATACATTTCTGTACGCATAGCCTGATAATTTTCAAGAGATTTTTTGAAGAGAGGAGCATAAGGGCCGTCTTCAATTTTGATATCCTTAAGTTCTGTAAGGAAGGTTGTGTGGCGGCAGTGGTCAGACCAGTAGGTATCGAGTACGCGGATTTCTGTTTCAACAGGGTCGCGACCTTCGCCCTTAAAATAATTCTGAAGGAATACGATATCAGCATGGTCCATAGCAAGGCCCATCTTGTTGCGGTATTCTTCTATTTCAGAATCATTCATTTTGATAAAGCCTTCTACAACAGGAATGTCGGCAGGCTCTTCTGAATGCATTTTTAAAGTTTCCGGTTTTGTATCATCTGTAAGACGAGAATCAACAGGGTTAATAAGATAGTTCTGAATCTTTTTGATTTCTTCGTCGCTTACATCGCCTTCGAGGACAACGATTTTTGCACAGCGAACAAGAGGAGCACCCGTAAGAGTTTTTACACCTTCAGTCTGCAAACCGGCACGCAAAAGAGAAAGGCACTGCTCGGCAGAGTCGGCACGCTGATCGTACTGTCCTGGTAAAAACTCCCAGATGATTTCGCGGCCATTATGTTCAGGAAGATTTTCTGTAAATACAAAATCGCTCTGTGGTTCTGAGAAAATGCGGGTTGCGGCAATTTTTGCAACTTGTTCACTTACATTTTCAATATCATAGCGGTTAAAATAACGAACTGCCTTTACTGATGCAATTCCCAAAAATCCATTAATCTGTGCGAGATAACTTTTTGCCTCGTTTTCAAAGCCGGGGCGACGCTCTACATATAAACGATACATGGAGAGATTATATCAGATTTTTCAATGAGGTGCTACTATATGATTTTTCGGATAAAAAAAAACGGGAACGCAAAAATAATTACGTTCCCGGTATGAATTATGGGTTAGAAGCTAGTCATCAAATTTAGCATACTTAACTCTTGCATCATTTTTGAATGCCCATTGATTGCCAAGTTTTATTCCTCTCCAATCTCCTACTGCAGCATCCGCAGGCTCATCACCATTAAAAATATCACCGCGGACATCTTTATCTCTATAAGAAGTAAGAATAACATTTGGACCAAGCTTAAAGGTTCCTACACCATTTTCATCATCAATCTTACCATTCTGCCAGAATTTAACTACTACATTGGCATTTGTCATTCCTATATTCAAAGTTCCATTTAACCACATAAAATCACTTGCAAAGAAATATGGAACTTCTTCTACTTCCCAATTTGCAACATTACTTGAAGGAATTGTTACACTTCTTAAAACAATAGCCTGATTTGCATTTTTTTCTTCTGCGTTATTTGGATTATGGAAGATATTTGATGTATCTACAGTATAGAATGTCGGAACATCAAGTGGCCAATCATTATTATAGAAACAGTTATTCTTTACTTCTGATTTTTGTCCGCCATTTGTTACATCATCTATGTATACTATAGTTAAAGCACCACTGTACTCTATAGAAGACTTATTATTTGTAAATGTACAATTCGTTACCGTTGATTTTTTGTAAATTCCAAGTGCAGATTGATCTGCATAACTGAAAACACAATGATCAAATTTTGAACCAGTTGCACCCATTATTAAAACACCTTTCCAATCACCTTTCTGAACAGTAGAGCCTGCTTCGTCTGGAATTGTAATACCTTTAGTATTATCTCTATAAGAAGTAAAATATATAGGTTTTTCGCTTGTTCCTTCTGCAAGAATATAACCAGTTTCATCAGCAGTAAGTCGGCCTTCTTTTCCAAACTTTACTACAACACCAGGTTCAATTGTCAAAGCCTTTGAAACCCAATAATTACCATCTTCTACATAATATGTATATGGGAACTTCCAGGTCGTCGGTTCAACTATATTAGTCACTTTTATAATATTACTTACCGTAATAGCATAAGCATAAGACCATTTGTCTGCTGTTTTGCCGTTCTTTTTGTTTGTTACCTTGCACCAGTAATATGTTTTTTCAACTTCTTCACTAGGAGCTGTTATTTTATAAGAAGCAGAAGTTTCACCAGAAATAGCAGAAGCTTTATCTGTATTATTAGTTGTACCCTTATACCACTGATAAGACAGACTACCGCCATCATCAACAGAAGCTGTAACTGTCAAAGTTTTTTCGTCACCATAATGCAATGTTGCAGAACCATCACCATAATCGGCAATTTCTACTGACGGATAATCAGGGCCATCAAGTTCTGCCTGTGGTAAAAGTTTTCCCAAAATTGCATCACAACCTGTTAATGCAATAACTAAAGAAGAGATAATTAAAACTTTAAATAATGAATGTTTTGCCAGTTTCATAAGAACCTCCTAAGATTCGAATAAAGCATTTAAAATAGATTGATTATACTTTATTCTACCATGCATTTTTTATTTTTAAAGAAAAAAAATACCGGACAAGGAGCTGCCCGGTAGATTTTGGAGAGGTTAATCGATTAAATCTGTTTAGAACTTGTAAGTTCCTGTTGTAATAGTTCCGCCATTGCTGTAAATATCAAAGTTTACAGATTTTTTAGCATTTGAAAGCTCTGTATAGAACTCTTTAAGATTTGTTACAGGGTTTCCGTTTACGGCTGTAATTACATCACCATTCTGTAAGCGGAGACTTGCTGCAGGAGATTTTTCTTCTACGTTTGTAACTACAACACCTTGTACTCGCTTGTCATCAATCTTTAACTGTTCGCGAACTTCATCGGTAAGCAGGGAAGCAACAAATCCAGGCCACATTCTGCTGTTCTGAATATCAGCATCCTTTGCTCTTTCTTCTATTTTAACCTGAATAGGAGCCTGTCTGATTCCGCCACGCAATACAATAAAGGTTGCAGTTGAACCGGCTTCGAGAGTACCAACATCGCGGACAAGCTGATTTGTACTCTTAACTTTCTTGCCGTTCAATTCAATGATATAGTCACCAGGTTTAATTCCGGCTTTGAATGCAGGAGAATTAGTAAATACTTCGGCAGCAAAGGCACCATCAATATCAGATACGCCTAAATCTTCCTTATATTCTTTAGAAACATCAACCAAAGAAACGCCAACCCAACCGTAAATAACTTTTCCATTTTTGATAAATGAATCGATTGAGCTCTTAATATTATTGATAGGAATTGCAAAACCTAAGCCCTGAGAACCGCCAGACTGAGAAGCAATCCAGGTATTGATTCCAATTACTTCACCATAAATATTTACAAGAGGTCCACCAGAGTTTCCCTGGTTGATTGCAGCATCTGTCTGAATGTAATCGCTAATTGCAGACATGTGGCTTTCTGAACGACCAACAGCACTTACAATTCCCTGAGTTACAGACTGTGAATATCCGAGTGGAGCGCCAAAGGCAAGACAGATATCACCAGGGCGAACATCATCAGAATCACCCAGCTTTGCTACAGGAATTGACTTATCTTTTGATTCAAAAGAAACCAGTGCAATATCCATGCGGCTGTCTGTTCCAACCAGCTTTCCTTCAAACTCGCGTTCATCATTCAGCTTAATGCTGATTTTTGTAGCACTTCCGGCAACATGATTATTTGTAAGTACGTAATAAGTATTTCCTGCGTTGCGTACAATTACACCAGAGCCCAAACCTTTTGATTCGTATTCCTTCTGACGATTTTTGTTATCCTGATTAGGTGTACCAAAGAACCATTCAAAAGGACTTGTCATTCCACCAAAAGGATCTGTATAGGTTTTTGTTTCGGTAACATCAACTTCTACAACAGCTGGCAAAAGAGTGTCACTTACAGAACGAAATACAGTCTGCAGAGAACTAACTATAGATAAGGCTTCGCTTGAAGCAGGAGTTTTTTTAGGCGGGTCAGCAAAAACTGAGACAGCAAGTAAACTTAAAAGAATTGAGCTAAAAATAAGTTTTGTAAACTTTTTCATTTTTATTACCTCGTATCATCAATCATTTTTGAGAAGAAATGAACTTTATATGCACTTTCTGTTCATTTCTTCTTTTTAAAATATAACTACAGACTCAAAAAAAGGTAACAAAAATCGTATCGTTCAAGAAGAAAATTAACGTTAAGCTTTATAATTTAAGTCCGTAAGAATCTCGGTATGGTCGGCAAAAACGGCTACAGTGTGTTCTTCGTGGCAGGAAACTTTTTTGTCTTTTGTGATTACCGTCCAGCCGTCTTTTGCTGTATAAACATCAGGTACGCCAAGATTTATCATAGGTTCAATGGCAAGAACCATGCCCGGCTTAATTCTTGGATTAAGTCCACGGGAAGGACAGTTTGGAACGCTTGGATCTTCGTGAACATCCAGCCCTACACCATGACCGCAATAATCATAAACAACGCCGTATCCATGTTTACTTGCAATTTCGTAAACTGCATTGGAAATATCACTAATTCGGTTTCCGACAACACAAGCGGCAATTCCGGCCTTAAGACATTCGATGGTAACTTCGTGGAGTTTTTTTACTTCTGGAGAAACTTTGCCAATTTCAACTGAATGGCAGGTATCGCTTATATATCCGTCCAGATTGATTCCTACATCAAGACTTACTAAATCACCTTCATGAATAACTTTTTTCTTTGAAGGAAGTCCGTGAATAACTTCTTCGTTTACGCTGATACAAACGGCACCGGCAAAATCTTCCTGCCACCAGGCTGGTCTTCCACCGTGAGATAAAATATAGTTTTTAAAGAGCATATCAATATCGTGGGTTGTCATTCCAGCATGGATTTTTGGGATTAATTCGTTAAACATATCTGCCGTAAGATGGCATGATTTTCTTATTCCTGCAATCTGTTCTTCTGTCTTTAAGTGAATCATATTATTCTTTATTCTCCAAATTATGAAGGTGAGTTTATCACTAATCAAAAAAAATTACTATATGTTAGTGAAAACAAACTTAATACAATTGTCAATTGTTAATTTTTATTCGCTGCTTGCAAGCAAATCTCTGCCGTTACTCTATCGCCCAGCCGCATGTATTCCTCGCTCATCTTTTTAAGGAAAAAGGAATCATTAGCACGTCCAAAACCTAAATCCAAGGCACGTTCATAAACGTCAAGGGCAAGTTCATCGGGGATAACACGGTCTATATTTTTTTTAAGAATATTCAGGGTAAAAGAAAGAACTTCGGGAAAGAAAATATAAAAATAGGTATAGGAATATTCCATTTTAATAATCTGTTCCAAAAGAATAATTGCATCGTAATATTCGCCACGGATAACAAGTTCCTCTGCAAGAATATAGCCGTAATCCATAAAATCTTCGCGGGTAAAATAATCTTTAAGGGTAAAATCGACATGGGTCATCTGCATACGCTTGAACTCGGCAACAGCTTCATCTTCCTTTTGATGCATAAGTGTATAAAAAATCAGTTTTGCACGGCTTTCCATGTCATCACGAGCGGACAACCATTTGTAATAATCAAAGGAATCTGCATTTGCATGATTTTTACGGATTTTTACAAAGAAGGATTCATCAAAAATTGAACGCTGGCGAGCATCCGAAAGAACGCGATAAGCATTTACAACCTGATTGAATTCATCAGTTAAAGAAACATCGCCTGTTAAATCGGGATGGAGAAGCTTTACTTTTTCGCGATAGGCCCTTTTTATTTCTGAAAGAGTTGCATTCTGTCTTACGCCAAGAACTTTGTAAAAATTTGTCATTGGCTTAGTTTAGAACAATTTGAACAGTGATTCAATATCTGGTTTTTGCACCATAAGAACCGGGCATTTTGCATTCAATAAAACTTCGGTTCTATGAGTTGAAAGGACGTTTCTTGCAGGACTGTGATACACATTGGATTTTGTCTTTTCCTTTCCGCCCAAAATAAGAATATCTGCCTTGTATTTTTCGGCTGCCATAACAATTTGAGTAGAAACGTTTCCTTTAAGAAGTTCTGCTTCGGCATTGAGACCTTTTAATCTTGCAAGTGATTTTGCATATTCAAGACTGTTTTTTCCTTCGGAATTTAAATCAGTGGTAAAGTCCTGCTGTTCTTCTTTAATTAAAACCTTATTTATTCCCAGATAACGGATTGTCGCAGAATCGACAACATAAATAAATTTGAGCTGGGCATTATAACTTTTTGCCAGCATGATTGCATACATTGCCGCATGAATAGAATTTTCTGTACCGTTGATTGCAACAAGTATTTTTTTTACAAAATCTTTCATACTCAATCCTCGCCTTATGATTATTTTCGGCTAATCCTTCTTTTGGCTTGAATTTTTGCGTTTAAGCGCCTTTAAAACAAAAATATTTTCGCGTTCACGCTCTTCAAGAACGCTTTCTATATAAGTTTTGGTTTCCTGTGCCTGAGGAATAATCATTTTATCCAAAGCGTTTACACGGCGCTGAGTGCGTTTTACCTCTTCTGCCAGTCGCCACACAATTGTACGGATAGAAGCCATCTGAGTAAGCAAACCTAAAAGGTCAAAGAATTTAACAATTGTTTCGTCCGTGTTGGCATAGGTTCCAAAAAATGAATAAAACAATTCCCTTTTTGGAAGTTCAACATCAATTGTTTCAAACTGCATTCCACCTACGGTAACAACTTTTTCGTTCATATCAAAATCATAATGAATACCGTGGGAAATACGTTCAATCTGGTCGGCACCATCAAGCATGAGCATTCTTTTAAATGACGGGTAGGCCTGTTTGACTACACTATCGATTTCGGTCTCGAGAAGCTTTACCTGTTCAACCAGATGCATAAGCTCGCGGACAAGGATTTCGCGTTTTTCTTCAAGGAGCTCATAACCATTGGTGGAAACAGCTAACTGGTCCTTTATTGCGAGAAGATTTGATTTTGTAGGTGAAACATTCAACTTTGCCATATATTCAGTCCACCGCTACATACCCGGTTCAGTTTGGCCTGCACCAGAATATTTTTCTATAAACTCAGGCTTGATTCGTGTAAGCTCCTCCACAGGAAGCTCTTTTAGAATATCCCAACCTATACTAAGTGTATCTTCTATTGTTCGGTCTTCGTATTCACTTTGTCCGAGGAACTCATTTTCAAAGCGTTCACCAAAACGGAGATATTGCCGGTCCAAATCACTTAATTCTTCTTCACCAATAATTGCAGCAAGATTTCTGATTGTTTTTACTTTTGAATAAGAAGCAAACAATTGGGAAGAAAGATTTGCATGATCTTCGCGAGTCATATCAGGGCCAATACCGTCTTTCATAAGGCGGGAAAGACTTGGCAAACCACTTACAGGTGGATAAAGTCCCTTCTGGAATAATTCGCGGTCAAGTACAATCTGGCCTTCTGTGATATAACCGGTAAGGTCAGGAATTGGATGAGAAATATCATCATTAGGCATAGTGAGAATTGGAATCTGAGTAATTGAACCTTCACTGCCTTTGATTTTACCAGCGCGTTCATAAAGCTCTGCAAGGTCTGAATAAAGATAGCCAGGATAGCCTTTTCGTCCAGGAACTTCTCCACGCGTGGTTGAGATTTCACGGAGAGCTTCACAGTAGTTTGTCATATCTGTCATAACTACCAGAACATGCATTCCTTTTTCAAAAGCAAGGTATTCTGCGGCGGTAAGGGCACAGCGCGGGGTAATGATTCGTTCAATACTTGGCGCATCTGCAAGAGACTGAAACATAACAACGTTTGCAAGTACACCTGACTCTTCAAAAGTGTCAACAAAGAACTTTGCAACATCATATTTAATTCCCATGCCTGCAAAAACCATTACGAACTTTTCATCACTGTTACGGAGTTTTGCCTGTCTGATAATCTGGGCTGCAAGTTTATTATGAGGAAGACCGTTTTCAGAAAAAATAGGAAGCTTCTGTCCTCGTACCAGAGAGTTCATTCCGTCAATTGCAGAAATACCTGTCTGAATAAAGTCTCGTGGATAGATTCTTGCAAAAGGATTGATTGGATTTCCATTTACATTGCGTTTTTCTGAACTGAAGATTTCAGGATATCCGTCAATCGGCTCACCAAGTCCGTTGAATACTCGTCCCAGCAAGCCTTCTCCTACTCTAAGCTCCAGAGGTTCATCTAAAAACTCAAACGTGGATTCATCAAGATCAAGACCTGTTGTACTTCCAAAAATCTGAACGATTGCGGCCTTTTCTGAAATATCAACTACCTTTCCTGTTCTTTTGTTACCGTTTCTGTCGCGGACACATACGGTTTCGTTATAAAAAATATTTTCCGTACGCTTTAAGGCAATAATTGGTCCGTCTACAGAAGAAACTCCACGATATTCTACACCTTTCATATTCTACTCCAAAATCTCTTTTGCTTTCAGATTACTTTCGCTGCGGAGAATAAACTCTTTCCAATTCGGAAAGCTGTTCATTCATGCGTACCCTGATTTCTTCAATTTTATCAATCTGGTCATTTGAATACTGCATTTTAATTCTAACCAGCTCATCACATACAGGAAGATTAGCAACTCTTACCAGCAGGGCCTGATTTTTAAGAAGGGCGTCGGCACGGTTGTAATATTCCATAATCAAATCAAGGATTAAAATCTGCTTTTCTATTGAGCAATATTTATCGATATCATCAAAAGCGTTCTGCTGCAAAAAGCCAATTTTAATCATATCAGCAACTTTTAAAATCAAGCGCTGGGGTGGTGGCAGAGCATCTGGTCCAATAAGTCGGACAATCTGCTGAAGCTTTTGTTCAGTTTTAAGCAAATCAAGAGCCTGCTGTCTGAGTTTAGCCCAGAGAGGATTTTTTACTTCCCACCAGTCACGAACTTCCTCTGCATATTCTGAATAAGAATCTATCCATCCGATTGCAGGATAATGTCTGGCGTTTGCTAATTCCCTGTCCAGTGCCCAGAAACAGCGGATAAAGCGTTTTGTATGCTGGGTAACAGGTTCACTAAAGTCACCACCTGGAGGAGAAACAGCTCCAATAACAGAGACAGAACCTTCCTGACTGTTCAAAGTTGTTACTCGTCCTGCCCGCTCATAAAAGGAAGCAAGCCTAGTAGGAAGATAAGCAGGGAAACCTTCTTCGGCTGGCATCTCTTCCATACGACCAGAAAGTTCACGGAGAGCTTCTGCCCAGCGCGAGGTTGAGTCTGCCATGATTGCTACGTCCAGGCCCATGTCGCGGAAATATTCTGCAAGAGTAATTCCAGAATAAAGGGAAACTTCGCGGGCAGCTACCGGCATGTTTGATGTATTTGCAATAAGAATTGTTCGCTCCATGATGGAACGTCCGGTTCTAGGGTCAATCAACTCAGGGAACTCAGAAAGAACTTCTGTCATTTCGTTTCCGCGTTCACCACAACCAATGTATACAATTAAATCTGCATCACACCATTTTGCAACAGCGTGCTGTGTCATTGTTTTGCCGGTACCAAATCCACCTGGAATGGCAGCAGTTCCACCTTTGCTGAGAGGGAAAAATACATCAATTACACGTTGACCTGTAACCAGAGGTTCTGAAACTCCCAGCTTTGCGCTATAAGGACGAGGACTTCTTACAGCCCAATAATGCGAAAGCTTAATTTCCTCGTCAAACTCAGTTGTTCCGATTACCTGGTCAACAGTATATTCACCGCTTCCTTTAAAAGTTTTAAGCGTTTTTCCGCGGATATCCGGAGCAACCATAATTTTTTGAGTAATTGATTGGGTTTCTTTTACAGTTCCAAGAATACAGCCCGGATAAATTGAACTTCCATCAGCAAGGCCTTCATCAGCTTCAAAATGCCATGTTTTATTTAAGTCCAGAGGTTCTGTACGCTCTCCAGGAATAAGAAAGGCGCCACTGTTTTCATACATTGATTTTAAAGGACGCTGTATACCATCATAAATATTTCCAACCAGACCTGGTCCTAAACGTAAGGAAAGCGGACGCTGAGTACACACAACTTTTTCGCCAACGTGCATACCAGTGTCTTCCTCATAAACTTGAATTGTGGCATTTCCTTTATTCTGACGTATTATTTCACCGATTAATTTTTTATCGCCTACATCAACTACATCATAGAGACCGCAGCCGTCCAAACCTTCGGCATAAATAATTGGCCCGGAAATGCGGGTAATTTTTCCTTCAATCATTATATTTTTCCTGCCCCAAATAAAGCTTCAGACAATTCAGCCCTGTTTTTGTCCAGAATCTGACTGATTTTTTCTACAAGAGTAAGATGAACACGTAAAGATTTATCTTCTGCTTCTAAAATTATGCCTTCATTTTTTGATAGGCCTATATCTTTCTCAATGACAATTTTTCCGAACTCAGTTTTACTGCAAGCTCCTAAATTACTGCCTAACTCTTTTGAAAGAATCTTTTTTACTGAATCTACGCTGAAGCCATAAATATATGCATTAATTTTTTTGTCAAAATTAAAATGTTGATTCTGAATCAGCATTTTAATACGCTGCTCTTCTGAAAGAGAAGAAAGATAATTATTTACTGCATCAATTACAGAAGTCTGAATAAAAGAAACCTTAAAACGCTGCTCTTCCAGAGGAAGGGCTGCATCAAGATTTTTCTTTTGAGTCATCAATTTTTTTTCATAAAAAGATTCTTTTTCTTTCTTTGAGTCTGCTACTTTCTGCCCGACTCCAGATAAGAGCTTTTGACATTCTTCTTCTGCATTTGCCAGAATATGTTCTATCTTACGTTGGGCATCAGAAAGAATCTCTTTATCCAGTATTTCGGAAGATCTTAATTCCTGCATATTTTATCCTAGTTAAATGTTTATACCTATTGCTTCCCTGATTGAATCAGTCAAAGTTTTACGGCCGTCAATATGACCGTTTATTCCAGGTACTTCTACAATCAGAGGAAACTTTCCTGTTTTCTGCCACTCAACTTCTTCACTTTCAATAAGACTGGCAACATCCTCGCTTAGTATTAAAATCTTAGGATGTTCATCTGTAGGAATGTTACCAAAACCACCTTTACCTGTAACCCTGTTAAAGGCTTCAAGCGCTTCGGCACGGTTTTCGACAACGGCCCCAGTAACTCCAATCATTTTGAAAGCCAAAACAACTTCGCGGCTCCCAATAATATAATAATTCATCTATAAGATAACTAGAGAATAAGGATTAAAACTGCAACCAACATTCCCCAAAGACAAATACCTTCTGCAAGACCTACAAAAGGAAGGGCTTTACCAGAAAGTTCAGGATTTTCGCTCATTGCACCCATTGCAGAGGAACCGATTTTTCCTACAGCCAAACCACCAGCAATACAGGCAAGACCAACAGCAATAGCAGCAGCAATATACTTAAGAGCTCCGGACATACCAGAAGCAGCTTCAGCAGCAGAAGCATCTCCAGTTTCTTCTGCAAAAATTGCAGCAGCAGTGAATGATAAAACAGCTAAAACAGCAAAGATTCTTTTTTTCATAAAATATTACTCCTTTATATGTATATATATTCCTTATTTTTTATTTGTATTCATTTTAAGGTTTATTTATATTCAAACTTAAATGGTTTGAACTCGCGGCCAGTTTCGTGGAAGAACTTGGAGAAAAACTCGTAATACTGAAGTCGGATTACCTGAATGGCAACAATCATTCCTTCAAGTACTATTACAATTGCATTTCCGACAATAAGTATTGCTATTCCTGCGACACTGCCTTCACCACCACACATTTGTGTTAAAGTAAGGATAAGGAAATCAAGGACGGCATGGGATAGGGCAAATGCACCAACTCGCACAAAGCTAACCGTATTTGAAAGATATCCGGAAATAACTTCTATCAATTCTACAATACCTGAAATTACAAAAGTTCCGACTCCGTTTTCAAGAAGAGGACGTCTTCCGGCAACAAGATTTTCAAAAGGTTCGCAAAAGGCTGCAAAGAAGAGTGCTATACCAATTATAACCCAGTCATAAACTGCAATTGGCTTTTTGAAAGCAACCAATTTAATCACAACGTAAACTACATACCAGAAGAAAATTGTTCCTGCAAGTCCATTTTTACCAAAGAAAGCTTCATCAAATCTCTTTTTAATCAGACTGTTTATGATGTTGATAATAAGTCCGATTGAATTGATTACAAAACCAACTGCAACTGCAACGCCAAATACAGAGAACATAACTTTTATGGAAGATGGGTCTGATGACGGCATCATCTTAAGAATAGGCGCATGAGGCTGTCCAAAAAGTCCAGTTACCCATTCAGAAAATGGCTCAAGTAAAGTTTCATTTGAGAAGAACTCGCCAGTAAGAAGTCCCATTATGGAAGAAGTACAACCAATTGCAATAAAAATAGGCGCAAACTTATTCCAGCCACCAACTTTTATAACGTTGCGGGCCATAAGAATACCGGCAAGAACAAAAACAAGCCCCTGTCCTAAATCACCAAACATAATTCCGAACAAAAGGGTAAAGAAGATTGCAACAAAAGGAGTGGGGTCAATAGTTCCATAAACCGGTGAACCATAACTAAAAATCATGCGTTCAAAGCTCTTTACAAACTTTCCGTGAGTTAATTTTACAGGAACCTGCTCTTTGCCAGACATAACAGAAGGAACCTCAAAAGGTTCGTAAACTCTAAGAGCGATTCGGCCTTCTGTAAGATTATCAAGCTCTTTCATATAGCTTTCGCAATATGCTTTTGGAACCCAGCCTGTAATTCTGTAAACCAGTTCTGTAGATTCCAGCTGTTTTTCGACATCGGCAATCTGAACGGCAATTGCAAAAGACTTTATAAGTTTATGAATTATCTCTTTATGAGTTTCGGCAAAATTATTTTTTTCTACCTGTAATTCATCTACTATTTTCTGGGCTTCTCTTTTCTGATTTTCCAAGCCTTCCAGTAGCTCTGGAGGAACTCCCTTGAAATCTTTTGGAATCTCAATTTCTACAAATCCGAAAAAAGCAAGGTCTGAGTCTACAGCGGCACGGTTCTTTTTTGAGCAGGCAACAAGTATATGAGAATTATCTTCGCCTAAAGAAATTATAACTGCATTGCCACCGACACGTTCCTTTAATTCGTCAAAAACAGATGGCGCAATTTTGCCGATTTTTAAAGATATGAAGGAAAGATGGTCAAGTTCCGAGTAAGAAACCTGGAGATTTGCAAAGGCTGTTGTTTCCTTGTAGGTATCTTCAACTTTTGCAGCGGCTTTTATTGCATTTTCAAGACGTTCAGATAAATCACGATATGCAGAAAGTATTCTTGCTGCATCGTTTCTGTCCTCGTCTGAAGGTTTGTTTGAATCTGTAATATCATTGCTTTCAAGAGGGATGTTAAGGGCAACTGAAGCATTCTTCAGACTTGAATAGATTTCATAATCAAAATTTAAAATTTTTGATGAAGATGAAGACGATGAAGCATTTCCAGAAGACCTGCCTTCTGAAGCTATCTGGCCTTCTGTATTTGAATCATCAGCTATTTTATGTTGAAACTGAAAACTGCCCTTTTTCCCGATATATTCAATAACCGAAGAAACATCCTGTTTAAGCACCATAAGTTCCAGCAATCTCATTTCTGTCGTTTTTGCCATTTTATTCGTTCTCCCGTTTTTCAGAATCTATTCCAAGAATTGCCATTGCATCCTGTGAACTAACATTCAATCTTAATGATTCTACCGCAGTTCTTATACAGTTTACCTCAAAACTTTTTAATTTAAACCATGCAACGAGGGCGACATCTTCATTAGGATTTTGATGGAAGACTGCATAGGCACGATTTTTTATATTCATTGCACAGCTTTTTTCTATCCAGGCAGGATTTACTCTCCAGACTTCACCTTCAATTTTTGGATTGAGATAGCGGGCGTAATCCCATTTTGCCCAATCACTGTAATTTTCCACATCATAATCAAGAACCTTTATAGCAGGTCCGGCAACAGGGTCAGACGTATCAGGCGCTTCAGTTACGTAAAAAAGATTTTGAATTATCTCTTCACGGGTCATATCATAATAAAGTAAAAGTCTGAGAGCCCAGATAATATTTTTTAATACAAACTCTTCACGGAATAATTTGATGTGGGCAAGTTTATTATCTCCGTGACATAATTGTACTGATTTCCATAAGGTTTGAACAAGCTGTAAATCAAGCTTAAAGTCAGTCTTTTGTTTGTCATCTTTTTTGGGAGTTGTATTAAGCCAGCTGTAAATTGTACCATCTGTGATTGCAGCTATATCCGGCCAGAATTCTGTTTTTAAAACCGATTTTCCATGTAAATCTATTAATTCCGGTAAATCTTTTTCACCAGCCGCAAGAGAATCACAGATTTCTTTTAGATTTTCAATTTCATAGCGGCGTAAGGGAGTGGTAAGAACTAAAGGGGGATTATCAAATTGTCCGATAAAAAACTCATACTGAGAAATAAATTTTGAAAGGGCTTTTTTTTCTATTTCTTTTGCAAGAAGAACTTCGGGGATTGCAGGTACAGGCTCATTAAAAATCAGGGTCCATAAATCTGAAAGAGATTTCTGTTCAAAGAGAAGGTTGATTCTGCTGCCAACAAAAGATTTTTTCAATTGCCCGGCAGCTTTTGAATAGCAAAACAATACAGCCGAAGTATTATCCATTACAAGCCCCCTGCTCTATTTGTCCGTAAACAAAAGACTCTCCAGCAAAGCATTGAATGAGGCAGAATCTTTAGGCTGACTCTGTAAGAAATCCTTAAAATCATTAAAGCGTTTGTCGTGTTCTGACTGAATATCTGCCAGATTTTGATTATATTCATTTTCAAGACTGCTTACACATTCTTCATATTTTTGTCTGTACTCAAGATTTGCCTGAGAACGGGCCTGCGCAAGCTTCTGTTCAGCTTCTTTTAAGGCATCGTCAATTAATAGAGAGGCATTTTTTTCTACCTGAAGAAGATGTGTGATTACATTAATTTCTTCGTTATTATCTGCCATTTTAAAACCTCAAAATCTGCTGCCTTGATTTTTGTAAAGACAGCAGATTTTTTGAAAGAGTAAGTTTTGGTTTTTACCGATTGTTTTATTATTCTGCGTCTTCTGTAGATTCAGAAGTTTCTGCTGTTTCTTCGGTAGAATCCCACCAGTTTGCAGAAGTACTTGCTGCATCTTCTGAACTTGCAGTTCCATCGGTAACAGTTGTCTCTGTAACTTTTTCTACAATAGATGAATCAATTTTTGGCTTTTTATTTACAAAAGCAAGTCCAAATGCAAGAACAAAAAATAAAACTACTAATACACAGGTTGTTTTTGTAAGAACGCTTGCAGAATGAGAACCAAATGCAGCAGTTCCACGACCACCTAAAAGTCCACCCATTCCGTTTTCACCGTCGTCCTGAATTGCAATCAAAAGAATAAGTAAAAAACAAACGATGATAAAAAATACTAAAAGAACAATACCAACTGTACCCATTTTATTTCTCCAATTTTATTTTAATCTAAATATAGTTTTGTAATTCTATTGAAAAAGTAGATTTTTGTCTATATTACATTTCGCAAATTGGAACAAAAGTTTCTGCCTTAAGGGAAGCGCCGCCAATCAAACCACCATCAATATCCGGCTGAGCGAGCAATTCTTTAGCGTTAGAAGCTTTCATTGAACCACCATACTGAATGATGATTTCATCTGCAACTTTTTGATTGTAAAGCTTTGCAATATAACCACGGATAAACTTGTGGATTGCCTGAGCATCTTCTGGAGTAGCAGTTTTTCCTGTACCGATAGCCCAAACTGGTTCGTAAGCAATTGTTACCTTTTTCATCTGTTCTTCTGTAACACCTGCGAGGTCAGCAGAAAGCTGGAATGCACAAACCTGTTCAGCTTCACCTGCTTCGCGTTCGCTTAAAAGTTCACCGATACAAAGATCAACTTCGAGACCGTCATTAAGAGCCTTGCGAACCTTTTTGTTGATAAGTTCATCGCTTTCTCCAATTTCGTGGCGGCGTTCTGAGTGACCGATGATTACACACTGACAGCCAATATCTTTAAGCATTGCTGTAGAAACTTCACCAGTATGAGCTCCATTTGAAGTTGCAGCAACATCCTGTGCGGCGAGAATGATATTTGAACCTTTTACAACCTGTGCAACTGCATCAAGATATACAAAAGGAACACCAATCATATATTTGTTTGTTTTACCTTTTAACTGTTCAACAAGGTCTTTTGCGAGAGCTACAGCTTCTGCCTTTGTTGTATTCATTTTCCAGTTTCCAGCGATATAATGTGTACGTGACATAAAATAACTCCTTATGATTAATTATTTCTATTTTAGTGAAAATCACGGGATTAGTTAATAGGGGAAAGCTCAGGGCAAACGCATTATAAAATGTTTAAAGTATAAATTGGCATGAGGTTGTGAGAAATATGCATTTTAGATGATATTTTATTATGAAGATTAAAAATTATGCTATATAATACTAATCACATTAACAGCGAGTAAAATAATTATGGATTATAATTACACCGTTACAATATTAATCTGCATTATCAGCATGATAATTCTGACTATTGATGTGGGTAAAAACACAATTCTTAACAAAAAAGACATCAAATGGTTTAGGGCGACTTTTATTCTTGCTGCGATTGGAGCATGTTGTGAATACTTTGGCGTTTTCTTTGATAAAATGGAAAACTCGTCTGTAAGACTGCATTGGCTTATCACTTTTATTGAATTCAGTCTGTCACCTTTTCTGGCCCTATGTCTTGCCCGTAGTGCCGGAATGCAGCGCAAATTAAAACCAATGTTTGCACTGATGGGAATAAATGTAATTCTTGAAATTGTCTCGCTTTTTACAGGTATAATTTTTTATATTGATTTAAATGGAACGTATCAGCGTGGAGATTACTATTGGATTTATCTTTTATTCTGTGGAATAAGTTTTGCATATATTTTGATAGCTTTTATACAAATTGGAATCAGGTCAAAAATCAGAAATCTTGTTAATATTATTTTGATTGCCTGTATAACGATTATCGGACAGGTAGCAAATGCTATTGATGGAAACATCAATTCGGGATATTCCTCAATCTGCGTTACTGCAACTCTTCTTTACATCTGCCTCCAAAATATTTTCCGCCATATAATGCTTGAAAAAATCAATATTGAAAAACATATTTCAAGCCACGATGCCCTGACAAAAGTAATGAGCCGGCTTTCTTATGACGAAAAAATTAAGGAAATTGACAGGGAAATTTCGGAAGCACCGTCTGGAATTAAGTTTGCTGTCTGCGAATGTGATTTGAATAATCTTAAAGTAATAAATGATTCATTTGGGCATGATACAGGCGATACTTATATAATCAACTGCTGTAAGGTTATCTGCAATTTCTTTAAGCACAGCCCTGTTTATAGAATTGGTGGTGATGAATTTGTTGCCATTCTTAAGACTGATGATTACGATAATCTGGAAGAAATTAAAATATCGCTTCTTGACTTTAATCTTGCAGAAATTAAAAAATCTCTACCCCTTGCAGAAAAAAAATCTTTTGCCGCAGGCTTTGCTATTTTCAATCCACAGCATGACAAATCTTTTGCGGATGTAATCAAACGTGCTGATATTGAAATGTATGAAAATAAAAAAATGCTGAAGAGTCTATAAAAAAAATCCTGCCCATTTTTGAGCAGGATTTTTGATTTTTTACAAAACGATAAAAATCAGTTTATTTTGTTGCTAAAATTGCAATACCAGGGAGTGTTTTTCCTTCGAGGAATTCGAGAGAAGCTCCACCACCAGTAGAAACGTGGCTCATCTTGTCTGCAAGGTTGAACTTGTTTACAGCGGCAACAGAGTCACCACCACCAACTACAGTCATAGCACCGCGGCCAGTAGCATCGGCAACAAGCTGAGCAACAGTAGCAGTTCCCTTAGCAAATGCATCAAACTCGAATACTCCAACAGGTCCGTTCCATACAACAGACTTAGCTGTAGAAAGAACTTCTTTGTAAGCTTCGATTGTCTTAGGACCAACATCCATAGCCATAAGATTGTCTGGAATATCAACACTGTCAACAGCAACTGGAGTAGCGTTTGCATCAAACTTATCTGCAGCAACATGGTCTACAGGAAGAACAATCTTAACACCTTTAGCAGCAGCGTCTGCAAGAAGCTTTTTAGCTGTATCAATAAAATCATCTTCTACAAGGGAAATACCAACTTTGTGTCCCTGTGCCTTGAGGAAGGTATAAGCCATACCACCACCAATTACGAGAGCAGAAGCATTCTTAAGAAGACTTTCGAGTACGGCAATCTTAGAAGAAACCTTAGCACCACCAATAATTGCAACCTGTGGTTTTGGAGGATTTTCTACCATTGGCTGAATGTATTTAACTTCTTTTTCCATAAGGAAGCCGCCAACGCTTTCTACTGGCATGAACTTAGCAATAGAAGCAGTAGAAGCCTGATCGCGGTGAGCTGTACCGAATGCATCGTTTACAAAGATGTCTCCGTATGTAGCCAATTCCTTAGCCATTACATCGCGTTCTGCAGGATCTTTAGAAGTTTCTTCCTTGTGGAAGCGAACGTTTTCGAGCATTGCAACAGCTCCTTCTGGAAGAGCATCAATAGCAGCCTTCTGTCCAAGTGCATCTGGAAGGAAGGTAACTGGCTTTCCAAGTTTTGAAGCAAAGTATTCTACAACAGGTTTCATGCGGTTTTTACCGTTGATGAACTTTTCTGCATCTGCATCAGTCCAGGTCTTACCAGCCTTTTCAGCTTTTTCCTGAGCCTTTTTTACGTCCTTTTTAGGGTCTCCAAGGTGGCTCATAAGAACAAGTGAGCGTGGGCTCTGTTCAAGAATGTATTTGATTGTAGGAAGAGCAGCCATAATACGAGTATCATCCTGAACTACTCCGTCCTTCATTGGTACGTTGAAGTCAACGCGCATAATGATGCGTTTGCCTTTCAAATCAACGTCTTTTACTGTCTTAATCATTTGATTGACTCCTTATATTTTATTTTTTCTTAAACAAAATTAATGTTTTATATTTTTTAATATACAATGTTTTTCTCAATTAGTTAATAGAATAATTATTCAAGAATTATTCAAGCGAATACTGTATAAAGCGGTTTTCAAATTCATAAATAGACAGAGGCTCAGAAATATAATTTCCCTGAAAATTATGACATTTTCCTTCATTAAGAATATCATACTGTTCCCGGCTTTCCACACCAAGACCAACAATTTCCACATTCAGAAGCCTTGCCATATTCAATATTTCTTCAAGAATAATCTGACTGCGTTTATCGACTGCGGCTTGTGATAAAAGAGACCTGTCAATTTTCAAAACATCTGCATCAAAATCTTTCAGCATGTTTAAAGAAGAATGTCCGAAACCAAAATTATCAATAACGACAACAAAACCATACTCTTTGAATTTCATAACCAAATCTGCATATTTTACAAAATCAGCCATAAGAAAATCTTCTGTAATTTCTATATGCAGTCTGGAAGGCTGGATTTTATACTTTTCTACAAGCCGGGTCAGTGACTTATAAACATCAATATAATAATTATCATAACGGGAAACGTTTACAGAAATATAACATTCTTTATTTCCTTTTTTGTCCCATTCACAAAGTTTGCTTACCGCCTGTTCCCAGATAAATTCATCAAGATGATAGATTTGACCGTTCTTTTCAAGAACAGCAATAAAATCATCTGGAAGCATAAGTCCTCGTAAAGGATGGCTCCATCGTACAAGCGCCTCGGCC
The DNA here is from genome assembly GCA_902802305.1 of uncultured Spirochaetaceae bacterium. GTDB lineage: Bacteria > Spirochaetota > Spirochaetia > Treponematales > Treponemataceae > Treponema_D. The sequence goes on along the minus strand of CADCLG010000001.1, from coordinate 213,506 downwards.
CCGTAAGTGTTATTTTTTGTATTGATAATCGGCTGCAAATACATTTCTATCTGATTTTTTTCAATGGCACTTAAAAAATCCTTTTCAATATTTTTTTCGTTCAATAATTTTTCCATCAGAATTGAATCATAGTAGGCAAAAATTTCTGTATAATCATTCACATTATTTGAAATTGCCATTACGGCTTTATCGTACATTGACTGTGCATTTTCTATCTGCCCCTTTAATTCATAAATTCCAATCAGTATATGCAGCTGATAAATTGAGCTTTTTGTAAGCTGCTGAAGTTCGACAATTTTTTCTTTCATTTTTTGGATTGAAAATTCAGATTTTTTTATGTATAAACCAAACTTATCATCACTGATTCGTGCATAAATTGCTGAAGAAGCAGCGTCTTCTCCATTAAAAAGATGAGATTGTTTTATAAGAACGCTGTCGCCAAGTTTTTCTCCAAAAAGCTCATTTATAAGTTTAAAATCCTTTATATTTGAAGCCAGCATGAGATAATCATCAGTGCCAGACTCATAAACGACCTTATCAACGGCTTCAAAAAATCCCTCCCGATTAAGGAGCCCGGTCAATTCATCATGAGTTGCAATATATTTTTCATTAAGAAAATCATTGACCTCTTTTGTATTATCAAACATTTTTATGCAGGAACCAATTTCTGCATTATCAAGATATTCCTTTTGGAATTCAACTGAAAAATGATGAAGTTGCCCATCAATTGTAAAATCTTCCCTATCAATAGAAAAAGGTCCTTCACTAATTCCCATCAAATCAAGGCAGTTTTTTCTGTAAACTTCTGCCCTTTTTCTGCTGAATTTTCCATCCTTGGTAAAAATTCCTTTTGCAACCTTATTTGCATAAATACAGTGGCCGTAAATATCAAAACATACCAGTGCATCTGAAATAGTTTCATTAACAGCACGCAGACTTTGATTCAAAAGACTGTTGGGAAAAGAATATGATGTATAGTACCAGCAAAAACCAGCCAGAGCCGCATACAAAAAGACCGAAATATCTACAGAAGTATTGGTGCTGTAGGAAATCATATTCAGCATTATGACAATAAAATATGCAATTAGTATGCCCAGATATTTTATTTTGTATGTACTGGCAGCCTTAAAGGAACTGATAATAAAAAATATAAAAGTAAGAGAAACCATCACATAGCATATTCCCAGATGAATATAATGAGGCCATTTGAATGCATTTCCCCAAAATTGAAGTCCAAGCCTGCTGTCCATTGTTACAAGGTCAAACATGTGATGAGTAAAATTATTTACCAAAAGCAGAATAGAATCGATGAAACACAAGGAGAAGAAAATAATAAAAAATGACTTTTTGTGTTTAATGGAATTTCCCGTATATTCCAATCCAAAAAAGAACATGGACATAGCAAGCCAGTCTGTGCCAATAAAGAAGAGAGAATCCCAAAAGACTGCCATCTTATGATTTTTTGTAATAAAGAAGATTGAATAAACTATGGTTGAATAAATGGCAAGAATTATCGGCCAGGCAAGAACCTTATAATATTTATGCTTTTTCTGAAATAAATCTGCCAGCAGAAAACTCAAAACTATAATCATTATTATAGAAAAGGAAACACATGAAAAACGGTAAAAATCTAAAAAAATCATCTGCTTTCCTCCAGCAGACCATTCTGGCTATCATTTTCATTCGCAAGAATGTCTTCCGTCAAATATTTTTCTTCAAAATCATCAATATAAAGAGGCTTGGAATAATAATATCCCTGGAAAATATCAACCCCCAAATCAGAAAGGAATTTTACATGTGCCTCAGTTTCTACACCTTCCGTTACAACAGTCATTCCAAGCGACTTTGCCATTCTTACAACCGACGAAACAATGATTTTTGATTTTTCCTCATTCTTTGCCTTTTGCAGAAATTCCATATCTATTTTAAGAACATCCACCGTAAGATTTTTTAGAGCATTAAGGGAAGAATAACCGCTTCCGAAATCATCCATCTCAATTCTAAAACCATATTTTTTTAACCTGGAAATAATATCCATAAAAAACCTGGAATCATCAATTAAAACAGATTCCGTAATCTCAAGATTCAGCAAAGAAGGCGGAACGTCATATTTTTCGACAAGCCCAACAAGATACTTGTATAAATCCTCGTAGTAAAAATCCTTGACGGAAATATTTACAGAAATAAATAATTTATACCCCTTTTTATTCCACTCGCTTAACCTCTGAACCGCCTTTTCCCAGATATAAAAATCCAGCTGATAAATCAAACCAGTTTCTTCCAGAATTTCAACAAACTCATGAGGATTACGATAAATTCCATTAAAATACCGCCATCTGGCAAGAGCTTCGGCACCAATACACTTTCCAGTTTTAGCCTGAATCTGAGGCTGAAGAAAAATACAAAACTGCTCTTCCGCGAGTGCCGACTTAAATTCACTTATAATATTTTTTTCAAGAATCAGCTTTTTCATAAGGGCAGTATCATACATAGCAATTGTAGTACCACATTCAGTTTTGATATTCTTTATCGCCATGTTTGCCTTGTCATACATCGTGTGTACATTCTCATAAGGATTTGCAATTTCATACACACCAATATAAACATTAAACTGATAATTAATCTCATTATTCAATTCTCGAATAAACTCCGTATTTTTTACAGCCAATTCAGGTTTAAAATTCTCCTTCTGAATCAGCATTGCAAACTTATCGCCGGTAATTCTTCCATAAATTACATCATCATATTTTGCCCGCTTAAGCATCTGTGCCTGCTTTTTTAAAATCGAATCTCCATAAGCAGTACCAAACAAATCATTCAGCATTTTAAAATTCTTAATATTTGTACAGACCAGATAACGCGGAGTATCAGGATCTTTTTTTAGAATCCTTTCCATTTCGCTAAAGAAAAACTTGCGGTTGTAAAGCCCGGTTAATTCATCATGAGTGGCACGATATTCCTCTTTTCTCATAGCCTTTATTTCGTTAGTACAATCGGTAATTCTAAAATAAGAGCCGGAATATTTACCTTTTTTATCCCTGATTCGCCTGAACTCCACCTTAAAAACATATTTTTTTGCCCCAAAAGAAATAACTTCTGTCTTCTGGATATTTTCTTCTACAGTTTTAAGATACGAATTGAAAAAATCTTTTTTTGCTTCAAAATTATAAGAACCAGCCTTTTTGTTTTTATAAATTATATTGTCTTCATTATCAAAACAAATAACCGCATCTGAAATATTCTCGCTGGCAACCGAAAGCATGTTTTTCTGAATATACTTAGGAATCAAAAACTCCAGAGAAAGAAAAACAAACAAAACAGAAAAGCCAAAAACAAAAACGGAATAATCCAATTTTACCAGGCTTGAATTAAAAATATAAATCAGATTAATAATTAAAGCCGTCTCAAGCAAAGACAAGATGATTATATATTTTCCCCTGTAAAGGCGTGAAACCTTTACAAGCTCCAAAATCAGCTTTACAGAAATTGCGACCGTAATAGCGGCACAGTAAAGATAATGAATATAAAGCAAAAGCGAAGGTGTAAGAATCCAGCAGAAAAAAGAATCTTTGTAAAAATAAGGCTGAAGAGAAAAAGGCTTGATTTTCATTAAAGCCGCAATAAATGAAGTAAAAAGGCCCGATTTTCCCGAAAGACCAAAATAAAGATTTTTGCAAACCAGAAGAATAAAATTAAAAAACAGAAGAAGAGTGTCCAAAAATCCCCAGATTAAGAAAAAAGTCAGCAGGCTGTTCATGCGTTTTTTTCGCCCCAGCTTTTCCTCAATCATAAAAATACAATACAAAAGGGAATAAAGAAGCACTATAATAGAAAAAAGATAGATTTCATAAAAAAAAGCAACCAGAATAATTCTTTCATCATCTTTGACAAAGAGAGTAAAAACAAAAGAAAAAATCATTACAAAAGAAAGAAACTGAAAGATTCTGATTACGCTTGCCGCTCTGGATTGCTTTTTTACAGTCATAAGGCCACTCATAAACAAAAGCAGCATTACGATGACAGAAACAAAAATAAAAATATTCTTTAAGAGAAACAAAAATAAAAATATTCTTTAAGATAAACAAATCAGCATCTCCAGAAAAGCAGGTCAAAATTAGACAATTAAAACTTCTTTTACTATCTTCTATCATAACAGAAAAAAAGCCATAAGAAAAGCATTTTTATTTAAAGGAAATCGGATGGACAGGGCAAACGCATTATAAAAGATTATATATAAAAAAATAATTCAAAGAGTGAAATTGGTTTTACAAAACCGCAGGGCTCGCCTGCTAGACGCTGAAGTGCCTTGTAATTATATATTTTGCCGCTATAGCGGCAGCACTTCAGAGTCTTTTTGTAAAACCAATTTTACCACAAACAGCGTTTAGCGCATTAATGCGCGGTTTTGCCACAGAGCTCACGACCGGAAGCCATTTTGTAAATTCAATTATTTATAATGCGGAAGCCCTGACCAGATGGAAACTTTTCCAAAAAACAAATAAAATAACAATATGTTCAATCCACAAGAAATAATATTTGCTGCCACCAATTCCTGCAATCTGCACTGTAAGCATTGCTTTATAGACCGTGACCCTCACAAACTAAAAATCCAGGATGCAATCAAGCTGCTAAAAAGCTGTAAGGATTCTGAAGGCGCCTGCAATATAGAAAAAATCGGTTTTAGCGGTGGAGAGCCCTTCCTTTATCTTGATTTTTTGTGTGAAGTTACAAAAGCTGCAGTCCAGATGGATTTTATGTTTGACCAGATAATTACAAACGGCGACTGGTGGATTGACGAAAGCGACTTAATGCAGAAGCTCCAGACCTTGTACGATGCCGGTTACGACGGAAAAATTGGTCTCAGCTGGGATTCTTATCACGGGCAGTCAACTGTGCGCATGGAAACCTTTATCTCTTGCGTCCAGGAACTCTTCGGCGACGATTCCATAAATATTCAGATGGTAGATACAGATGAAGAAAATACAGAAGGGGGAAGTCTCCCCCTCGCTCCAGCCGTAAATATTGCTTCGAGTTTTTCAGAGAAAAACTCTGGGAAGCCGTTACACAAGTTTGCCAACCATGTTTCAGCGTTTACGGCTTCCCCTACCCCCTCTAACGGGGCACTCCAAACCACCTTGCAGCCCCGTAACGCCCCAAAAATATATCATCTTCCGCGAACCTATACATCCGAAGACGAACGAGCCTGGCAAGCCCGCCGCTGGTTCCGCGAAGATTTTTGCGAAGGTCCCGGTCAAATACTCTACGTACATGCCGACGGAAACATTGCGCCCTGCTGCGGTTTTGCCAACGAAAATCCCGAATTATTCATTGGCAAAATAACCGACAGCTTTGAACAGATAATGCAAAATGCTGCTACCAATAAAATGGTAAAAATCTGTTATGAAGAAGGCCTTGCCCACTACCGCCGCCACGGACTCAAAAAAAAGCTGCGTACTGACGGAAAAAAACTTCCTGGAAAAACTGCCGATATCTGTTCCTTCTGTGATTTTGTCTGCAAGCTTCACTAGTTTTCCAAAAAAATCAAAAAAAAGTAAAAAAAATGCAAAAAATTAAATTGTATACAATCTTTTTTCTTGCTTTTTTTGTTATCACTAGTTATATTTAAAGCAGATAACATTCATAAGCGAGGTTGAATATGAAAGAAATTGAAATCACAAAGGAAAACTTTGAAAGCGAAGTTTTAAAATCAGACAAACCAGTTATCGTAGATTTTTGGGCACCATGGTGCGGCCCTTGCAGAATGCTTGGCCCAGTAATTTCGGAAATTGCAGAAGAGCATGATGAAATAAAAGTTTGCAAAGTAAATGTTGACAACGAAAATGATTTAGCTACTCAGTTCGGAGTAATGAGCATTCCATTTGTAGCAAGCTTTAAAGACGGTCAACTTTACAAATCAACTGTAGGATTCCAGCCAAAAGAAGGAATCCTCGAGCTTTTATCTTAGGCTTTAGGCTTGATAAAAATCCCGCTATTACAGAAGCACCATCTTGTAGTGCTGCCATCAATAAAGTTTTGGCGGGGTTCTTCCTGTCCGCGGCCCGGATCAAGAGTATAAAGAGTATCACCCTTCCAATAGGTCAAAACATAATGAAGCGGATTATGCATAGGAGCATTTAAATCTACGTTTCCGCGTGGCACTACAATCTCTATCACATATTCGTCTTTTCCAAGTGCCGAAGCTATATCTGTAATATTCGTAAGAGATGAAGTATCTACCGTCTTTGCAAAAAGTGCCATCAGTTTTTCCCCAGGCTGGTAAGGGTTGGAAAGTTTAATTCCAAAGCGAACACTTGCAGAATAAGGTGCAATTTCCTGCAAGATTTTAAATGGGTCGCTGTATTCGCCAAAGCCGGCAGATGGATCAAACTTGATTTTTGAATATATTTCTTTTGCCGTACTTTCTACCTTGCTGCCAGGAATCTGTCCAGTTTCTGCAAGGTAATAAGCCATAGAAAAAGCCCCGCAGGCATTCCGCGACCAGGCATTATCCTTTTGAGTTGCATAAGGCTGACCTTTACTCGCTTTACAGGCTGAAAAAAGCAAAGTACACATAATAACAATCAGAGTTTTTTTAGTTTTTAGCATTTTATTCATAATGTTTATTATACACAAAAAAACTCTGAAAAGAAAGCGACAAACTTTACCAGCAAACACTAGCTGCTAAAACTTTACTGGGGTGTATGGAACATTGTCGGTTCTGTTGGAAATTGTATAAAAAGTAACTCCTTCAAGGGGATCTTTGAATCTTATATAGATTCTAAAATCTGTAAAGAAAGTATCACGTTCTGATAAAGCATTGTTTATTTTTTCCTTATCGCCCCACCAGAAATTATGATCCCCAAGAATATTTGATTTTCCATTTGCAAAAAGATCTTTGTAGAATGAATTATTCTGATCAAAATCAGGATAAATTCTACAGCCTGCTCCAAAAAGCCATTCTGTATCACTCCAATCATTTTTTCCAGATACAATTGCGAAATCAACATCCATATTATCAATTTCATTCATATATTTTTTAACAACTTCCATTATCATATCTTTTGAAAAGTTTGTTACACAAAGATTTGCCTCTTTAGAATTTGATTCAAGTGTGACATTCATTTTTTTCAGAGGCTCAAAATTTAGTTCACCTTTCCCGGCACTTGCAATTACCTTTAAATATTCTCCATGCCAACTGCCATCATCCCAGGAGTAATTAAACTTATACGTTTTTCCTTTTTCACAGAAAGGCCAGATAAAAGTAACAGTTTTTTTATCATTTAAGACTGATGAGTCTATCATAACATCCGTTTCATAACCTTCGGTAGTAATGTTTCCAATATAAAGATTAAAGTTTCCAGTCCAATCCTTAACATCCAAATCCAGCTTTCTTACTGTAATTTCAAAGCCTTCTGCACTCGGTTTAATTGAAACATGTTTAGATTCTGCTTCTGTTGTTACAAAAGGGTCTTCATCTACAAGCTCAAACTTAAAATCAGACATAATAAGCCGGTCATTTCCGTCCAAGGGATGATACATAAAGTGAAGAACTGCATCATCTATTGTTTTAAAATTGGCATCCTTTTGAAGTGGAATTTCAAAAAAGGCTTTAAGCGTTTTATTTTTTGTTTCAACGTAATGCCAGTCACCACCAAGATAATCCCAATCACCTGCAATATTGCCTAAATCCAATCCCATCCAGCCTTCATAATCTTTTGATACTTTTGCCGAAACTGCTACTTTTACTACAGCTCCTTTTTTAGGATTGAATTTTACATCAGGAATTACTGATTTTACTATTATGTTTCTATCTGAATAATATTCATTATCTTTTTTCTCTGGAACACTGAACTTTAAATTATATTTTCCATAAAAAGTTTTAGCTTTTGTATTTTCCGCTCCAGAGATTGATTTTATAGGATTTCCCTTAAAGTCTGGATTATCATACCAGCCAAGGAAGTCGTTGCCCTGCTGAGTCCAATAGTTAGTTTGATACGGTAAATTATCAGGCTGAGTTGGGAGGGTAGAATCATATCCTGCTACAGATTTCTGCTTAAAGATGAAATTTCCGTAATTTAAAGTGTGCTCAATAATTTTTGGAGAGTTTCCGTCAAGGATTTCAAACTTAAAATCACTGATTGTTCTTGGTTCGTCACAATAGTCTTGCCAATAGCATAAATTTAATTCAATTTTACTAAGATCTGTAGTACGGGCATTTTCTGTCATTTTTACTTCAAAAACATGAGTAAAACTTCCTTTTTCAATTTCTGCATAATGCCAATCGTCTCCAATCATGAACCAGCCATCACTCTGATCAACTATACGAAGCTGCCATGGAGCTTTATAAGCATCAGAGATTGTACCAGTTAAAACTATATATACAGTATCTCCTTTTTTAGGAAAGCTATTTTCCATTGATTCAAGGAATTCCATGTACGGAGTAAGAAGACTAATAGGTAAATAAAATTCGTGATTATGGACCTGTTTTTTAGTGTTATCATCTATCCAATCACTTTTACTCAAATTCAAAGCCCATTTTGCCCAATATTCGTGACTTTCTGTCTGACCGGCAGGGATTTTTGTAATTGCGTTTCCATTAAACGCTGAATTATCATACCACCCTTCAAGATACTGTTCACAAAGACGGGATGGAACACCTTTAAATAAATATGGACGGCTCTGATCAATCAACTCATATTCTGTACCAGTAGGATAATAATCTTCAAAAGTAAAACTATCAATGTGATAAGTTACCGTCTCAAGCAGAATGTCGCGGTAATAAAAGTTTTCAATCGCAGGCTCGTAAACATGTTCTTCGCCACCAATATTATTTTTTGTGCAATTCACATTAATAAGATTTTCATTACAAATTTTATAATCATACCAGAATTCCATTGGAGGATTAAGCTCTCTAAAAGCGGAATTATTTTCGCTTATTTGTGTAAGAGTCTGATGAAGAATTGCACCATTTTTGGATTTTTCAACCTTGTAAGTTCCCTTATAATCTTCCTTATAGCCATCCTCTTCAGTAAAAATCTGTATTGTATCATCTTCACTAAAAATCCAGGTTTCATTCCAACCAGCAGGGCGGCATCTTTTATTAAAATGCCAGGTGCCTGTAAGATTTTCTTTAGTACCGTCTTTTACCCTTGAAAAATCATTTATAATACCTGGATTATATTCCTGTTCGATCCAACCTTCTCCAGTGAAATCACGTTTATAACGACTTAATAAAAATTTATCTGAGGTAATACTTACAATTGCTAAATAAGATTTTACATCACAAGTTTGCCAATCTTGATCTATTTTATTTTTCCATGAAGTTAAATGAAGACGAACCGTTGGTCCATGTTCTTCATCATTAATAATTGAATAATTACCTCTATCCCATTCTCCCCAATCTGGCTCGATATGGCAAGTATCAAACGTGCCATCCTTATTAAAAGTTATCTGATCATTTGCAAATAATTCCTGATCATACCCATAATTCCAGAACCAACTTCCAACAAGATTATTTGCATCTATTTTTCCAGATTCATTTGCTCCACCTGTAGAACTTGCACAGGAAATCGTGCAGAAAGTCATTGCCACAAGAGCAGCAGCAAACACACTTTTAATAAGTTTTGATAAACGCTTTTTCATTAGATTTTTCTCCTTGTAAATCAAAGCCGACTTTTGCTTTTTTATTAAGTAAATGTTTTACATTAGTATTCATGTTTTATTTAGTTCATTTTATTGATATAACAAAAGTTTATTCTTTAGGAATTATTATGCACTAAAAAACTCTGAAAATAAAGTAATGAATTTTAACTGCTAAAATTTAACTGGCGTGTATGGAACATTGTCAGTTCTGTTGGAGATTGTATAAAAGCCAACTGCATCTGGACAGCTGTTCATTTTAAAATGAATTCTTAAATCAGTACAGAATATTGAACGTTTAGACAACTCATCATTAATTTTCTCCTTGTCACCCCAGTCAAAGTTAAAATCACCAAGTATATTTGCCTTACCCTTTGAAAAAAGCTCTGCAAAAAAGGAATTATTCGAATCAAATTCTGGAAAAAGGCCACAATAAACTGCAAATAACCATTGAGTATCACTCCAATCATTTGAGCCCGATATAACTGGAAATTGTACACCGACCAAAGCAATCGATTCCTGATAATCTTTCACAAGCTCCAAAAGATTTTCTTTTTTAAAGTTTGCAGCACAGAGATTCGCTTCCTTTGAATTTGACTCTAATGTGACTTTAATCTTTTTCAGGGCATCAAAATTGAGTTCCCCCTTACCGTTTGATGCAATTATGCTTAAAGGCTGATTATTATATTTTCCATTTGAATCAGTCCAGGCAAAACGGAAATTATAAGTTTTTCCCTTTTCACAAAACGGCCAGACAAATGTTATACTTTTGTTTTGATTCAAAACAGATAAATCAAACCCAGCAACTGTTTGATGTCCATCTTCTTCTGCCCATATTTCTGCATAAGTCCAGTCACCCTTTTCTGAATCCAGCTTTCTTACTGTAATTTCAAAACCTTCTGCACATGGTTTAATTGAAACATGTTTTGATTCGGCCTCGGTTGTTACAAAAGGGTCTTTTTCTACAAGTTCAAACTTAAAGTCAGACAAAACCAGCTGAACAGGTGCGTTCAAAGAATCAACTGCCAGAAGAAAAGCTGCTTCATCTATTGATTTATAATTTGCATCCTTTTTCATTTTTAATTCAAAACAAGTTGCAAACTTCTTATTCTTTGTTTCTACATAATGCCAGTCATTTGCTAAAAAAGAATCTTCAAAAGAAAAATTATACAAATCAAGTCCCATTGGACCTTCATACTCCTGTGATAAAGTTCCACTAACCACAACCATTACAACATCTCCCTTCTTAGGATCTATTTGTGTATTTGGAGTTACAGTCTTTGCAAGAATCCATCTATTTGAATAATAATTACCATCTTCACGAGCTTCTGGCTGATAGAATTTTAAATTATATTTTCCATAAAAAGTCTTACCTTTTGTATTATCCGCTCCAGAAATTGATTTTACAGGATTTCCCTTAAACTCAGGATTATCATACCAGCCAATAAACTCATTGCCCTGCTGATGCCAAAAATGATCCTGCTCTTGCTTTGTCAGTGAAGGTAAATCATCTGGATTCTGTGGCAGATAAAAATCATAGCCGATAACAGATTTTTGCTTAAAGATAAAGTTTCCGTAATTAAACGTATGCTCTATCAGCCTTGGAGAATTTGGCTCAAGGATTTCAAATTTAAAGTCAGTAAGAATAGTTACATCATCAAGTGTGTCAGGATTATAACCCAAATTTAATCCAATTTGAGTCAAATTTTCTGTTTTTAAATCGTCTGTAAGTTCAATTTCAAAAAGATCAACAAATTTCCCATTAACTGATTTTAATGGATGCCAATCTTTACCAACCCACCTTTGCCATCCTTCTGAAGCATCAAAAAGTTCTATTCCACCCCATCCTTCAAAATCTTTAGAAACATTTGCAGATAAGACAATTATTCTTTTTTCTCCTTTAGAAGGAATTTTCATTCCATCTGGTATGTTCTTGAACAGAGCCGAAAGAGGAAGAGGAGATCTGTAACCGTATCCGTCTTTTCCCTTGCTTTCATCCCAAACAGACTTTCTAACTTTGATTGCCCACTTTGCCCAAAATTCATGTGGTGTAGAACTGTCATTCTTGGAAATTTTTTCTATAGGATTGCCAGAAAATTGTGGATTATCATACCAGCCGATAATCTTTTGATTATATAAGGCTTCGTGTACTCCACTAAAAAGATAGGGTTTATCTAAATCAAGCAGTTCATATTCTGTGCCTACAGGATAATAATCTTTAAAAGTATAATTATCCCAGTGATAAGTTACTGTTTCCAGAGGAATGTCGCGGTAATAAAAATCATCACTATCTCTTTCACTGTCGTGCTTTTCGCCACCAATCATATTTCGCAAAGAGCGTACTTTTATAAGATTTTCACCGCAAGTTTTATAGTCAATCCAGAACTCCATTGGAGGATTTAGTTCAAAAGTTCCACTTCCTTTTTGTTCACTAGAGAGAGTCGTATGCAAAATACTTCCAGTTTTTTCTTTTATAACTTCGTAGGTACCTTTATATTTTACAGGTTCTTCTCCGGCATAAGTCCAGTAATCTTCCATTGTACCATCTTCATTAAAAATCCAAGTTTCGTCCCAATCAATACCAGGAGTTCCCCGTTTGTTTACAGTCCATTTTCCCACGAGATTTTCTTTAGTACCGTCTTTTATTTTGTGATAGTCGTTCACTACGCTTGGGTCAAATTCCTGTACTATCCAGCCCATTGCAGAAACATCCCTTTTGTAACGCTTCATCAAAAGACGGTCAGAATTTAAGGTCTCAATTTTATAATAGATTTTTGCATCTATATCTTCCCACGCGTCTTCGTATTTTTCTTTTCCTTGGGTTAGATTTATTAATAAAGTTAATCCATATACATCATCATTTATAAGGGAATAAGTGCCTGTATCCCATTCAGAATAATTTGGCTCAATGATAAAAACTTCAAGAGTGCCGTCTGGATTTATGGTAAGCTGCTCATTACTAAACTGTTCCTGATCATAACCATAATTCCAGAACCAACTTCCAACAAGATTGTTTTCATCTATTTTTCCAGATTCATTTGCTCCACCTGTAGAGCTTGCACAAGAAAGCGTGCAGAAAGTCATTGCCACAAGAGCAGCAGTAAACACACTTTTAATAAGTTTTGATAAAAGCTTTTTCATTAGATTTTTCTCCTTGAAAATCAAAGCCGACTTTTGCTTTTTTATTAGGTAAATATTTTACATTAGTATTCATGTTTTATTTAGTTCATTTTATTGATATAACAAAAATTTATTCTTTTTTTTTCAGAAAATATGGTCCGAAATCTTTACTTTTTTTCTAATAATAATGATGTAGGATTTTTTTTCTGCGCAAAATCATTTTTATCCAAAAGGAGAGAAAGTATGTCTATTTCAACTCAAAAACAGGAAAAGCTAACGCCTGAACAAAAATGGGAACAGGCTACACTTGCCAACAATTTTATCTTTTACAAGGTAATGAGGCATCATCCCGATGCATGTCAGCATCTAATTGAAATGCTTTTAGATGTAAAGATTGAAAAAATGGAAATGCATAACGAAGAAGTACTGGATATTGACCACGACTCCAAGGGTGTCAGACTGGATGTATACGTTAAGGACACAAACAAGATGTATGACATAGAAGTTCAGTCTACAGACACAAAGGAATTACCAGAGCGAGCCAGATATTATCAGGATGTAATGGATTTATCCTCGCTAAACAAGGGAGATTTTTACAAGGATTTAAAAGATTCCTATGTCATCTTTCTCTGCCTTGAAGATATTTTCCATAAAGGACTGCCTGTCTATACCTTTGAAAATATCTGCAAAGAAGACCTTGAAACAAAGCTGAACGACCGTACACAAAAATGCTTTTTTATTGCAGATATATGTGCTAAAATAATTGAGGATAAAGAAACAAGGAGTTTTTTCGAGTTCCTCATTTCAAACAAGGCAAACAACAAATACACAAAAGATTTAAAAGAGTACGTCATTGATGCCAAGCACAATACACAATGGAGGGTCCAGTATATGACATGGGAAAGACAGCAAGCTTACGCATTTGAAAATGGCAGAATTGAAGGCAAAGACGAAAAAGCCAGGGAAGCTGCACAAAACCTTTTAAAAGAAAAAATCTCTCCAGAAATAATTGCAAGATGTACAGGATTAAAACTTGAAGAAGTACTTGAACTGGAAAAAGAAGTTTTAGCAGGATAAGGAAAATCAAGATAAAAAAAATACCCTGCCGTGAAGGCAGGGCATTTTAAGATCAGCTAACTAACTTAGCAGTTTTCGCTAACTCTAATTAGCAGTTCTCTGAGAAGTACTTAATTGTTCTTACCATCTGTGATGTATAAGAGTTTTCATTATCATACCAAGAAACAACCTGTACTTCGAACAAGTCATCAGTAATCTTTGTTACCATTGTCTGTGTTGCATCGAACAATGAACCAAAGCGCATTCCGATTACGTCAGAAGAAACGATTTCGTCTTCATTGTATCCGAATGTTTCTGGGTCAGAAGCTTTCTTCATAGCAGCGTTGATAGCTTCTTTTGTTACGTCCTTGCCCTTTACTACAGCAGTAAGGATAGTTGTAGATCCTGTTGGAACTGGAACACGCTGAGCAGAACCAATCAATTTTCCGTTCAATTCAGGAATTACAAGACCGATAGCCTTTGCAGCACCTGTTGAGTTTGGAACGATGTTCTGAGCACCTGCACGTGAGCGGCGGAGGTCACCCTTGCGCTGTGGACCATCAAGAATCATCTGGTCGCCTGTGTAAGCGTGGATTGTAGACATGATACCAGACTGGATTGGGAATGCATCGTTAAGAGCCTTAGCCATTGGAGCAAGACAGTTAGTTGTACAAGAAGCAGCAGAGATGATGTTGTCGTTCTTTGTAAGAGTCTTGTGGTTTACATTGTAAACGATTGTTGGAAGATCATTTCCAGCTGGAGCTGAGATTACAACCTTGCGAGCACCTGCATCGATATGAGCCTGTGATTTAGCCTTTGATACATAGAAACCTGTACATTCAAGAACAACGTCTACTTTGAGTTCTCCCCAAGGAAGTTCAGCAGCATTTGGTTTTGCATAAATTGTGATTTCTTTTCCATCAACGATGATAGAACCTGGAACTTTTACTGTTTTTCCATCTTCTTCAAGAACAGCGTCTTTGTAAGATACAGTGTGTTTACCTTCACCAATGCGGCCCATGTATCCGCCCTGTGCTGTATCATACTTCAAGAGGTGAGCAAGCATTTTTGGGCTTGTCAAATCGTTGATAGCAACAACTTCATATCCTTTTGCGTCAAACATCTGACGGAAAGCCAAACGACCAATGCGGCCGAAACCGTTAATAGCAACTCTTACATTTGCCATAATATATCTCCTAAAAAATTGATTAAGATTTTTTGTTGTATATAAAATAGCGGATTTTTATGAAATAGTCTATATGTTTTAGATTTTGGGTGATTTTTGCGTATTTCTAGGAGTATCAATTATGACCCGGAAGATTCTTTCTTTCGTGTGTCAAAATAGCCACCCTCTTCCAGGTAACGGCGGCGGGTTCTGATAAGTTCTATAAGTTCTTGATACATGTTGTAGTCAACTTCAAGGGCCATTGGAAGCAGAAAGTATTCGGTTTCGTCGCAGTAGCGTTCTATAAACTTAGGGTCTGTAACGTAACCAAGGGAAATCATATTGGAGATTCTGTCGGCACATTTTAGAATTTTTGCTTTTGGACTGCCAGACCTGAGGATACGCTTAAGAAACTGCTTTTTGTCCTCATCTTCGCGGCGGGTTACTTCAAGCACTAAATCAAGCACAGCCTGTCCTTCTTTGTCTGCTTTCACAATAAGATTTCTGTCAAAGTCTTCAATATCTTCAACAGTATCGTGGACCACAGAAGCTTTTAGCAGCACTGAATCAATGTAACCGTAATCAATAAGGATTGCGAGTGTGTCCATCTGATGACGGAACATATTACCACCGGCATGACGAGCCTTTCCAATCAGAGCGGTAGCCAGCTGCATATATGGAGCAATACGCATTTTTCCCAACTGATTCATATTCAAATCATCCATACGCAGAGACCGTTCGATTTTCATCTCATAGTGCTTTATCATACGAAAAATAATATAGCGTTTTTTTAGGGGTGAATCAATTTATATGGGATATTTTTTTGTTATTTTTAAAAGATTATTGCCATGCCAATTTTATGCACGGCAATAATCTTTAACAACTAGTTGAGTTCTTTTACGTAGCTTTCGAGAACTGCAATCTTTTTCTGGCTTTCGGCAAGACGGTCTCGTTCAGCCTGAATAAGGTCTGCAGGAGCATGCTGTGCAAAGTTTCCGTTGAGTTTGTTTTCGCTCATGCGTGCATAGCCCTGCTCTTTTTCCAAAGCCTTCTGGAAGCGGGTAAGCAGCTGTTCTTTATTAATGCTTTCGTCAACAATAATAAAGGCTTCAAAATCCTTTCCTACAGTTCCAATTGAAGAAGCAGGTTTTGATTCAACAAAATCAATTTTTGAAACACCGGCAAGCAGCTGAATCATTTCTACCTTTTCTTTGCAAACTTCTGCTGCACTTCCCTTTTCAACCTTAATTGCAATATTGATTTTAATTGCAGGGTCAATTCCACAGTCAACGCGGAGAGCACGTACTTTGCTGATTAAATCCTTGAGAACTTCAAAGCGGGCATCTATCTGAGCATTTTCGCGCTCTGCACAAGCTTCCGGATAAGGAGCATTGATAAGCATTCCGTCGTAATCAGAGTTAGAAGCAATTTTCTGTTCGCCAGCTTTTCTGCGGTTTGCGGCAATTTCTGAAAGCGGAAGCTTTGCATAGATTTCTTCTGTAACAAAAGGAAGATAAGGATGCAAAAGTCTGAGATTTTCTTCAAGAATGTTCATAAGAACAGAAGCCTGACGGTCTTTTTCCTTATCATCACCATTCTTAAAGTTAATCTTTGTTGCTTCAACATACCAGTCACAGAACTCATTCCAGAAATATTCCATAAGAGCGCTGGCTGCATCGTTGTAACGGTATGTATCCAAAGCTTCGCGGGCTGTCTTAACTGCATAATTCAGGCGACCGTAAATCCACTTATCAAGTTCTGTAAGGTCTGCATCTGTAACAGGAACAAGATTGCGGCCATCAAGATTTCCAAGAAGATAGCGGCTTGCGTTCCAAACTTTATTACAGAAACGACTTCCAAGTTTGAAGGAATCTTTATCAATCAAAACGTCCTGTCCCTGAGCACACATAAAGGCAAGGGTAAACTTGAGGGCGTCGGCACCGTACATATCAATAATCTCAAGAGGGTCCATTCCGTTTCCAAGAGACTTAGACATCTTGCGTCCCTGCTTATCGCGAACCAGACCGTGAATATAAATATCGTGGAAAGGAGCTTTTCCTGTAAACTCAAGACCAGCCATAATCATTCTGGCTACCCAGAAGAAGATGATATCGTAAGCAGTTACAAGCGCTGTTGTTGGATAGAACTGTTTCATATCAGCAGTTTCTGCAGGCCATCCTAATGTAGAGAAAGGCCAGAGCCAGGAAGAGAACCAGGTATCAAGTACGTCTTCATCCTGTTTTAAATCTTCTGCCCCGCAACCACATTTTGGACATTTTGTAGGGTCTGTACGGCTTACAATTACTTCTCCACACTTCTGACAGTACCAAACTGGGATTCTGTGTCCCCACCAAATCTGACGGCTTACACACCAGTCGCGGATATTTACCAGCCACTGTTCGTAGGTGTTTTCCCATTTCTGAGGGAAGAACTGGATTTCTCCATTTTTCCAGGCAGCAAGAGCCTTGTCGGCAAGTGGCTTCATCTTTACAAACCACTGGTCGCTCAAATATGGTTCAACAACAGTTTTACAGCGGTAGCAGTGACCAACAGAGTGAACCATTTTTTCTTCACCCTTGTAAAGACCAGCTGCTGTCAAATCTTCTATTACAAGTGCGCGTGCCTGTTCTGGTTTGAGTCCGCGGTATTTTTCTGGTACATTTTCGTTCATGCGGCCATCTGGAGTAAGAAGATTTACAACTTCAAGATTGTGGCGTTTTCCAACTTCCCAGTCGTTAGGGTCATGAGCTGGAGTAATCTTTACCATACCGGTTCCAAACTCTTTATCTACATAGTCATCTGCAATAATTGGAATCTCTTTTCCAGTCAAAGGCAGTTTGAGCATTTTGCCAACAAGCTTAGTATAGCGCTCGTCACTTGGGTTTACGGCAACGGCAGTATCACCAAAGAAAGTTTCTGGTCGGGTTGTAGCAACTTCAATGCGGCCCGAGCCGTCAGCATATTCATAATAAAGATGATACATTGCACCTTGAGTATCCATGTGGTCAACTTCATCATCTGCAAGGGCAGTACCACAACGAGGACACCAATTTACAAGGCGTTTACCACGGTACATAAGTCCACGCTCATAAAGAGTAACAAAAACATCACGAACAGCCTCTGAAAGACCTTCGTCGTAAGTAAAACGCTCGCGGTCCCAGTCGGTTGAGTTTCCGAGTTTTTTCTGCTGCTTTACGATTGTATTGTGATGATCTTCCTTTACAGCCCAAGTGCGTTCAAGAAACTTTTCACGTCCAAGGTCATTACGGGTGAGACCTTCTTTTTTAAGCTGACGTTCAACTACGTTCTGTGTGGCAATTCCAGCATGGTCTGTTCCTGTAAGCCAGAGAGTATTATCTCCCTTCATTCGGTGATAGCGAACAACAATATCCTGAAGAGTATTGTTAAGACCGTGTCCCATGTGAAGAACACCTGTTACATTTGGAGGAGGAATGACGACGGAATAAACATTTGTTTTTTTGTTGCAATCTGCGCACTGGCACTTATACTGCTCGTGAATCGGCGATTTTTCATCAGAAGCAGGCTTAAAATAACCTTTACTTTCCCATTCGTTGTAGATACGATCTTCAAATGATTTCGGATCGTACGCTTTTTCAAGTTCAATAGCTTTCATTTTTCCGTCCTTTTTCAGCTTCCTTCTCCATAGGTTGCTGAATAATTATGATAATATATGGCTAAAGATTATAGTGTTTTTTTCAGGGTGTGGCAATTATGGGGGATTTTATTGAGCTTTTGTTGGGGAGATTATTCTTCCTTTACCTTGTAACCTGCAACACCACCCTTTTGAGTGGAAAATATAAGAGCGATTTTGAAAATCTTTTTATTACTTGCACTGAATCTTTTTGCATAACCTTTCTTTTCTATCTGCGCAAGAGCAATTTCTGCTACATCTTCAAAAGCTTTTCCATCATCCATTTTAAGCTCAAAAATGTAAGCTGTATCCTTTGTTTCAAGAGTTACATCAACACGTCCGCCAATCACCTGCATCTCACTTTCCACATCAAAACCTGTCTGACGAAGCATTGCATGAAACGCAACCTGATAAGCATATTCCATATTTCCGCTTCGTTTTGTAGGCAAATCAGCTATAGCAACAGAAAAAAGATTCATTAAAGAATCGATATCACGAGTAGCAATTGCTTTTCTAAAATGTTCCACAGAAAGTCCAAGTCGGTCTTCCGGAATATTTGTATACCGCGGTAAAATATATTCCAAAAATCCATCACGAACTTCTTCATTTGGGAATTTTAAAGTATATAAATCAGACTCCCTGTCATAATCTTTTATTGTAAGATAGCCCGAATGATAGATAATTGGAGTAATTGAACCACCACCTACTCTATAATCAGAAAAAGAAGATGATTTCAACGTAACGCCATCAAGAATATTCGTAAGGTCATAGTTTGAGTTTTCAATCAAAGTAAAGAGCATTGCAGGAGTTGCAGTCTGAAACCAGAATGATTCAAAAGATTTATTTTCCAGGGAATTAATTAAACTAAAAGGATTGTAAATATCTGGACAGACAGAATTAAAATGATAGCCATCGTACTTTTGTTTTAACAGTGTAAGGATTTCTTCATCAGATTTTCCGTAATGGTCGGCAAAAGCATTTATTTCCGGCTTGAAGTTCTGAACAAGTTCTTTCTGTGTGATTCCACAGATTGCACCATATTTTTCACTCATGCTTATGTCGGCAAGCTGATTCATTTCGCTGAAAATATTAACCTTTGCAAACTTTGTGATGCCAGAAATAAAAACAAACTTTAAGTATTCGTCGTCCCCTTTAAGAACTCCAAAAAAATCACGAAGTAAGATTCTATTTTTCTCAAAATCCGGAGTATTGAGAGCATCCAGCATAGGCTTATCATATTCATCAACCAGAACAACAACTCTTTTCCCTGTTTGTTTTGCCGCAGTTTCTATGATTGTATCAAAACGAATAGGTTCGTCATTTGTATCAGGAATAATTCCGTACTGTTTTTCAAAGGAAGAAAGAAGCTTGTTAAGCTGAGTTTTAAGTTTTTCATGAGTTGAATAGCCATTCTTGCTGAAATCCAAATGGAGAACAGGATATTTTATCCAGTCTTTTTCTTTCTCTGCAATTTTAAGGCCTTCAAAAAGCTCTTTACGTCCTTCAAAATATGCTTTAATTGTTGAAATCAAAAGGCTTTTTCCAAAACGACGCGGACGTGCAAGAAAATAAGGAACGCCTAATTTGACAAGCTCGTAAATTAAATCTGTTTTATCAACATAAAGATAATTTTCCTCGCGAATCCTTTCAAATGTTTGAATGCCAATCGGCAATTTTCTTGTGCCCATAGAGACAGTATAACATATATTTGGGGAAATGGCATTAGTTTAATTATGGGAAAGAAAATTGAGTTTAAAACTACTCTCTCCCATTCACCCCCTCTTCAAACCACCTATCCCAATAAACTACCACTTGTCGCAATAATCCACACAGCAGCTATATAACGATGTATACTCCCAGCCATGAAAAGAACAGTTTTAAGTTTAATTTTGGTCGCAATTATTTGCAGTGTTGGATTTGCAGAAGAAAATCTTTCTGGCGAAAAAACTTTTGCAAATGGGAATTATCGTTTTGTTTCTGGAGGATTTTGGACATGCGGGCAGGATTTTTGCGGTGGCTTTGGTGAGTTTGGATTCAACTTGCTGGCGCACGAAAAATCTTTTCTTCTTCGCGATTGCATTTTTATTCAGGGGGAAGGTGGAAGTCTGAGAAGGAGCAATGCAACAAATCCAGAACCATTGGACTATGGAGCATTAACTGTTGGTGACAAGGTACTTATCGGCGGACGAAGTGATGGTATAGGTTTTGCAGTCAGAAGTTATGGTTTTACAGGTGCATCAATGAGTTTATTTTCCTGTAAGAATTGCAGTTTTTTTTCTCAACCGATGATGTTGAATATTTTGTTCGGTGGAGGCTTTGAGCTTCAGTATTCGACAAACACAGCATTCGTTATTGAGTTTGGAGGAATCAATAGGTTGCTGCTTGGAAAGAATAAAAACTATTTTGAAGGGTATGCAAAAACAAATCCTGTGCTTACAATAGGATTTAGGACTTTGAAATAACAAAAGGAGTCATAATTGAAAACACAAATTAAAATTGAAAACTGTGATATTCCTTATTGTGTGATTCATACTTCAAGAGAAAGCCAGAGCATTAAAGATATTGCAGAAAAAATAAGCCGCATGGATGAAAGTGGTCGCACAGCATTTTTGAACGGCTGGGATGGTGACTACTGCATTCAGGTAAAACAAAGTGAGATTTTCCGAATCTACAGTGCAGACAAAAAAGTGTTTATGGAAGCAGAAGGAAAAGCTGCAAGCGAAAATCTGCTTGTAAAAATGAGATTGTATGAATTTGAAGAGCTTGCAGAAAAATGTGGCTGGACAGACTTTATCAGGATTTCTAACACGGATATTGTCAACTTTTCTAAGGTTACAAGACTTGATATGTCCTTGAGCGGCATTATCAAAGTAATCTTCACAAACGGAAAGGACGCAATTGTTTCACGAAGATATATGAACAAAATTAAAGACCAGCTGAATATGGTCAAAAAATCTAACAAGCGTTAATAAAAATCAGGAGGAAGAACTATGTTAAATAAAATTATTAAGAGAGCACTTTTAGGATTTATTTATGGTATATTTATTGGCCAGACAATTCTTATTCTGGAATCCCTTTTCAAAGGTGATGGAAGCTTTCATCCAGTATCAGAATATCTGCTTGCTCATACAAACACAGAACTTGCCGCAGTGATTGCCCAGTACTTTATCACAGGAATTATTGGAATAACATTCGCCAGCTCTACAGTCATCTTTGAACTGGACCGCTGGAGTTTAGTGGCCCAGACCGCCCTGCACTTTGTAATAACTTCTGTTGTGATGTTTTTTGCAGGATTTTTCTGCGGCTGGTTTCCACACACAGCAATCAGCACCTTGATTTGGTTTGGTGTATTCATTGTAGTCTACATCATCATGTGGCTGAGCTTTACCCTTTATTATAGAAAGAAAACTAAAGAGATTAACAATGCTCTTTAAGTTTTATTACATCTTTTCCAGATAAGGCACCAGCAGCAGATTCAGTGAGTTCTTAATAACCTGCAAAGTGCACTGAGCGAGATAAAGTCTGGCACCAGCAAGTTTTGCTTCCCCACTGAAGGCTTTTGCTGTTTCATAAGCGTAGCCGGCCAATCCACTTGGATCCAGGCTTTCTGCGGCTCGTTCAACAATTGAAGGGAAATCACCAAGCTGCTTAATCAAAGCCCATTCATCTTCGGCAGTCAACAAAGCAACTGCTTCATCAGAAGAGTCAGCCTTAATTCCAGCTTCTCCAGCCTTTGCCAGAATTGAATTAATTCGTGCACCCATGTACTGCAAGTAAGGACCAGTATTTCCATTAAAGCTAAGTGACTCTTCAGGATTAAAAAGCATATCCTTAATAGGAGTTGCCTGAAGCAGATAATAATGCAAGGCACCAAGAGCAACCTTTTCTGCAACCTCATCAGCATTGCCAACTTCTTCATCACGGCCGCGTTCATTTATTGCTTTAAGCGCATCATCACGCAAATTGTCAATTAAATCATCAGCATCTACAACTGTACCTTCGCGGCTCTTCATTCTTCCGCTTGGAAGATTTACAAGTCCGTAACTTAAATGATAAAGCTTATCGGTCCAGTCAAAGCCAAGTTTTTTGAGAATGTAGAAAAGTACCTTAAAATGATAATTCTGTTCGCTTGCAACAACGTAAACCATCTGATTAAAAGGCCAGTCATCGTGGCGCTTAATTGCAGTTCCCAAATCCTGAGTGATATAAACCGAAGTTCCATCCTTTCGTAAAAGAGTTTTCTGCTGAGGAGTACCATCCTTTCCCATACCAACAGCTTCTGTTACATCAATTCTAACAGCACCATCATCAGCCTTATAGAAAACGCCCTTTTTGAGACCTTCCTCTATAACTTCCTTTCCCAAAAGATAAGTGTCGCTTTCGTAGTAATATTTTTCAAAGCCCATACCTGTGCGGTCATAAGATTCCTTAATTCCGTCCAGGGTCCACTTGTTCATTTTCTCCCAAAGCTCGCGGGTTTCTTTATCACCCTGTTCCCATTTTACAAGCATTTCTTCTGCCATTTCCTGAGCTTCCGGGTGAGCAGTTTCTGGCTTGTCTTTTTCACCTTTAAGGTAGCGGTCAAACTCAACGTAACATTGACCGACAAAATGGTCACCCTTCATTCCAAGACTTTCCGGAGTTTCGCCCTTTGCTTCGTGGAAAAGCTTATAGGCAAGCATAGATTTACAAATATGGATTCCACGGTTATTTACAATGATTGTACGGAAAACTTCTGCACCAGCCATTTTAAGGATTCGGCTTACAGATTCACCAAGCGCATCATTTCGCAAGTGGCCAAGATGAAGGGGTTTGTTTGTATTTGGTGATGAATATTCAACCATTACCTTGCGGCCTTCAAAAGGCTTTTTTCCCTGCTGATTAAAGCTACCGTAATTTTCGCCCTGAGAAGCAATTGCCGCCAAAATTGGAGCCGCAGCCCCAGCCTTATCAAGCTTGATATTTACATAAGGACCAACTGCCAGTACCTGTCCGATTCCCGCAGCCTTAGCTTTTGCAGCGGCAAGTTCTGCAACACCAGCAGCAATCTGAGGAGGAGCCATTCTAAAGGTTTTAGCAAAAGCAAACATTGGAGAACCTAAATCTCCCATTTCCGGATTTGGAGCAGTTTGAACTACAATTTTTTCTGCTTCAACTTCTGCTGCTTCAATATTTTTTTCTTTTATAAAAGCGTTTACAGCTTCTGCTATTATTTGTTTAAAATCCTGTTTTATATCTGCCATCTTGGTCTCCTGATTTTCCGATTAAATTATATAAAAAATATCATAATTACGCGAAAAAGAAAATATTTATTGTTTTTCCTTATTTATTGATTTTCTTTATCTATTTTTCTCCAGGGTTTTGTAAACTTCCTTGTAGCTGTCCTTTATTGCGTAATACTTGTTGAAAAGTCCACAGAAAGGTCCGTTCATTTTATAAGAATAATCACTTTTATCCATAAAAGGATTGTCGCATAAACCCCAGATTGTAATTGCCGTAAAGTTCTGCCCTTCTTTTTTGGAATCTATCAGAACCTGGAAAAGTTTTCCATAGAATTGAGCGTGCTTTTGCATTGTTGCTTCATCATTTTCATAATTTCTAACGGCAAGCTCTGTAAGCTGAACTTCCACACCAAGACTGCTGTAAGTTTTTATTGCATCTTTTATCAAAACTAAATCGCCCGGATTCATACAGCCATTCTGACTGCCATAACCGCCGACATAGCCCTGCATTCCAACACCATCACAAAGCCTTTCTTCCTGATTAAGATATTTTACAAGATTGACAATTGCATTTCTTTTTTCAGGATAAAAAGTATTGTAATCATTATAAAAAAGCTTTATATCCGGGTTTACCTGATTTACAGCATCTCTTGCACACTTAAAGGCAAACTTAACATAATCTTCACCAATTACATCATTAAAGATATTTGATACACCGCCTCTTGTCTTTCTTAAATGATAAGGATTTCCCTGAATCCATTCTCCAGAACCATCGGCAACAGCTTCATTTACAACATCCCAGCAGTAAACAAGCCCCGGAAACTCTGTTTCAAAATGAGTTATAACTTCTGTTATATAATATCTGAGGCGTTCCTTCATTGTGTCAGAATCAACAAAATCTCCATCTCTTGTAAAGCCCTGGCGGAAAAACCAGTCCGGCATATAGGCATCCCAAACCAAAACATGTCCACGAATACCAATGTTATTATTCTGGGCAAAACGGGCAATTGTATCTGCGGCTTTATAACTCATGACAGGTTTATTCTGCTCCTGACTTGCAGACTGTTTGAGCAGGGAATAGGCTTTAAACTCATTACTTGCAGTAATTGTATTAAAATCTCCCTTCAAGAGATTCAGATATTTACCGTCACCAGCCAGACTGTAGGAAATGTTGGCTCCAACTTTAAAACCATAAGCTTCTGCCAGCTGATAAAGAGCATATTCTTTTTCAAAGTTTTCACTTTTCTGCTCTTCTGTTGATTTTTTTGTACTGGAACAGCCTGTAAGAAGAATGGTAAATAGCATGAAGATTCCAGTTAAATAATTAATTTTTTTCATAGTAATTCCTTGTATTTTAAGTGTTTTTATATTTGTAAAAGGTCATTGCCCATTATTGAACAATTTTCCGATAGTGCTTCTCAATATCTCGGATAAGCTTGTACTCGAAAGAATCGCAGAGGGCTATCCAGGAAGCTTCAATCAGATCGGCAGAAACACCAACGGTTGTCCAGTTTGCACTACCGTCTGTACTTTCTATGATTACCCTAACTTTTGCCGCAGTTGCAGATTTTCCATCTATAACGCGAACCTTAAAATCAATAAGTCTGATTTGAGCAACAAGTGGATAGAACTTTTCCAGAGCCTTTCTAAGGGCAATATCCAGGGCATTTACAGGACCATCACCTTCACCGGCAGTAATTTCAATCTGTCCGTCAACTTCAACCTTTATTTGAGCGCAACAGCAGACGCCTTCTTCTGGACGAGGATTTGAACCATTTGTCTGGTAATAATGCAACTTAAAGAAAGGCTGATACTGTCCCAGCTGCTTGCGTACCATCAATTCAAAGCTTCCGTCGGCGCCTTCAAACTGATAGCCTTCAAACTCAAGCTCCTTCATCTTTTTTACAATTTTATCAACAAGCTCATCTGTCTTTTTTAAGGAAGGAGCAAACTTCTGGATTTTTTCTACAATCGTACTGCGACCTGCAACTTCGCTCATAAGGAATACGCGGGAGTTGCCGACTGTCTCAGGTGGAATATGCTCATAAGCCATAGGATTTTTTAAAACTGCATCTATATGCATTCCTGCTTTGTGGGCAAAGGCACTTTTTCCAACAAAGGGTGACTGAGAGTTCATGCTTACATTTGTGATTTCGGATATTTTATTACAGATTGCAGTCAGATTTTTCATGTTCTGTGAAGGAATACATTCATATCCCATTTTCAACTGCAAGTCAGGTATTATTGTAGAAAGATTTGCGTTTCCAGTCCTTTCTCCAAATCCCAGTAAAACACCCTGTACATGAACTGCCCCCTGGCTAACTGCAACAAGGGAATTGGCAACTGCAAGCCCGCAATCATTATGAGTATGAATACCGATTTTTACTTTATCACCAAAGTTTTTTACAACATCAGCAACAGCCTGTCGACATTCATCTATCATAAAGCCGCCTTTGGTTTCGCAAAGACAAATTACTTCGGCACCACCATCAATTGCAGCCTGAAGAGTTTTAAAAGCATAGTCTTTGTCATCAAAATATGCTGTGAAAAAATGTTCTGCATCATAAAATACATGGCGGCCATTATTATGCAAAAACTCGCAGGTTTCCTGTATCATTTTTAGATTTTCTTCCAGAGAAACCCTTAAGATTTCTGTTACTTGAAAGGTCCAGGATTTGCCAAAAATGACAACGTATTCGGTTCCGGCTGCAAGAATACTCTGAAGATTTGTATCTTCTGTACATTTCATTTCTTTATGCCGGGTCGCACCAAAAGCACAGAGTTTTGCATTCTTGAGGGAAACCTTTTTCATTTCCTGGAAAAACTCCATATCCTTAGGGTTACTGCCGGGATTTCCCGCTTCGATATAGGATATTCCAAGCTCATCTAAGGTACGGCAAATGTGGATTTTATCCTGAACGGAATAGCTTATTCCTTCGCCTTGAGCACCATCGCGTAATGTCGAATCAAGTATTTCAATCTTTTTCATTCTATAGTAAGAATATAATATCGAGAGAGAATTAGCAATGCACAATGTACAATTAAGAATGGATAATTGAGAATGAATAAAACGATGAACAAATCGTAATGCATAAATAATAAATAATTGTTATAATAAACGCGGTGAGCTAAATTGCGTGGCCAACTATCATAAGAGGAAGAAAATGAAGAAAAGAATCTTAGCATCTATCATATTTTCAGTTTTATTTTTATCAAATATTCACGGGAAGGAGATTTTTAATTTCTTCAGTACAGGAAGCGGGGATATTTTCAAGCTGAATCCGGTTATGGACGGAGTTTTACTGGGAACTGGAGCAGGATTAACGGGAACTTATATTGTTACAGATAAAATCCTCAAGCTGAATGACAATGTTTTTGACGGAAATCTTCTAGATAAAAATGATGTAAATGCCTTTGACAGAACCTTTATGAAACCATATTCAAAGCCGCTTAATCTGATTGCAACAGGATTTGTCGGACTTGAACTGATTTCACCGCTGGTTTTTATTGCAGCTGACAAGGAAGAATGGTTTACGATTGGAACCATGTATATAGAAGCCTTTCTGCTGTCATACGGAATAAAGGAGCTTGCAAAAATCCTTGTAGACAGACCTCGTCCTTATATGTATTTTGACGGTTATCCTCAGAAAAAGGTTGATGAAGGCGACTGGTGCAAATCTTTTCCATCTGGACATACAACCAACGCATTTTTAGGGGCAAGCTTTACCAGCTATGTTTTCTGGAAGTATTTTCCTGATTCTCCATGGAGATTTGTAGTTGCTGGAGGAACTTATTCAATAGCAATTGCAACCGGCATACTCAGAATGATGAGCGGAAATCATTTCTGCACAGATGTTCTTGCTGGAGCCGCAATTGGAACTGCCTGCGGTCTTCTGGTTCCATTTTTGCATACAATTACCGCCAAGAGCGCAAAAAATAATTCAAGACTTTCTCTAAATATTTCACCTTTTGACGTAGGCGTTTCAGTCAAACTGTAAATAATTACATTAAATGACAAGAAAAAAGCAATAATTCATTCTTCACCTGTTGAACAGAAAAACGTTTTTCATTAAAATGTTAGGACATATATTTATTAAATTGGGAAATATTTTTTTTGAAGAGGTATTAATATGGCTTGGGATATTTCAAAAGTAAGAAATATCGGTATCAGTGCCCACATTGACTCAGGTAAAACAACAACTTCTGAACGCATTCTGTTCTACTGTAACAAGATTCACGCAATTCATGAAGTTCGTGGAAAGGACGGTGTTGGTGCTGTAATGGATAACATGGAACTGGAACGTGAACGTGGTATCACAATCCAGTCTGCTGCTACTCAGGTTCAGTGGAAAGATTACACAATCAACCTTATCGACACTCCGGGACACGTTGACTTTACTGTAGAAGTTGAACGTTCTTTGCGCGTTTTGGACGGCGCTATCATGATTCTTTGTGCTGTTGCAGGTGTTCAGTCTCAGTCAATTACTGTAGACCGCCAGCTCAAACGCTATCATGTACCTCGTGTAGCATTCGTAAATAAGTGTGACCGCCAGGGTGCAAATCCTGTTCGCGTAAGAATGCAGTTGCGCGAAAAGCTTGGTCTTAACGCTTACATGATGGAATTACCAATCGGACTGGAAGACAAACTTGAAGGTGTTGTTGATTTGGTTGGTATGAAAGCAATTTACTTTGACGGACCAAACGGTGAAGATTTAAGAATTGCTGAAATCCCAGCAGCTATGCAGGCAGAAGCAGAAAAATATCGTGAAGAACTTCTTGATGCAGCTTCTATGTTCGATGATTCTTTGATGGAAGAAATCATGGAAAACGGATATGAAAATGTTGCAGAAGACAAAGTTATTGCTGCTATCCGTAAGGGAACTCTTGCAGAACAGTTTGTTGGTGTATTCTGTGGTTCTGCTCACGTAAACAAGGGTATTCAGCCATTGTTGGATGCTGTTGTTCGCTATCTCCCAGCTCCAAACGAAGTACGCAACGTTGCTCTTGACCTTGACAACAACGAACAGGAAGTTGAACTTGAATCAGTTGATAACAAACCTTGTGTTGCTCTTGGTTTCAAGCTTGATGATGGTCAGTACGGTCAGCTTACATATACCCGTGTTTATCAGGGAAAAATTAAGAAGGGTGAAGAACTTTACAACACACGCTCTAAGAAGCGCTTTAAGGTTGGACGTCTTGTTCGTATGAACTCTGCTCAGATGGAAGATATCAACGAAGGATGTGCAGGTGATATCGTAGCACTCTTTGGTGTTGACTGTGCTTCTGGTGATACATTCGTAAGTGGTGGAGTTAACTACTCTATGGCTTCTATGTACGTTCCAGAACCTGTTATTTCTTACTCTATCACACCAAAAGACAAGCAGTCAGAAATGCAGATGTCTAAAGCTCTTAACCGCTTTACAAAAGAAGACCCTACATTCCGTGTATATACAGATCCAGAATCTAATGAAACAATCATTAAAGGTATGGGTGAGCTTCACCTCGACGTTTATGTTGAACGTATGAAGCGCGAATACAACTGTGAAGTAATTACAGGTCAGCCACAGGTTGCTTACCGTGAATCTATTACTGCTCAGGGTGATTTCAACTACACCCACAAAAAGCAGTCTGGTGGTTCTGGTCAGTACGGTCGTGTTGCTGGATTTATGGAACCAGATACAGAGAAAGATTACGAATTTGTTGACGCCATTAAGGGTGGTGCAATTCCTAACGAATTCATTCCTTCTTGTGATAAAGGTTTCCAGAGAGCTATGAAAGAAGGTTCTTTGATTGGAGCTCCTATTGTTGGTGTTAAGATTACTATCAATGATGGTCAGTCACACCCTGTAGACTCTAACGATAACGCATTCCAGACAGCAGCTATTGGCGCTTTCCGTGAAGGTTATATGAAGGCAAAACCTGTTATTCTTGAACCAATCATGAAGGTTCAGCTTACAGCTCCAACAGAATTCCAGGGTAACTTGTTCGGTCTTATCAACCAGCGCCGTGGTGTAATTGTTGATTCAACTGATGAAAACAACACTTCTACTGTAAACGCAGAAGTTCCACTTTCAGAAATGTTCGTACTATCCTCCGTTCTTCTACTCAGGGTAAGGGTGAATTCACAATGGAATTTGAAAAATATGGTAAGGTTCCAAACAATGTTTCTGAAGAACTTCAGGCTAAATACAAAGAAGCAAGAGCTGCAAAGGCTAAATAATAAAATTTCGGTTTATTGCACTTAATTGCATGAAAAAGGAAGTTTGTTTATAACAGACTTCCTTTTTTTTACTTTCTTTTTTGATTTTTAGTTGTTTTCTTGGGTTTCCGTGTTATTATATATATAACAAGACTAATTAAATAAGGAGCGTACATTATGGAAAAAGAAGATTTATTTACACACAGCCCTGTTCGTTATTTTGACAAAGCAACCAGCGCCGGACTTAAAGACGGACAGTTAGGGCTTATAACATCAAAAAAAGGTTTGGGAAAAACCTCAATTCTTGTTCAATTCGGATTGGACAGTCTTTTGAACAATAAGGCCTTGGTTCATGTTTCATTCGACCAGAAATCTTCAAACGTTATTTCATGGTATTCAAGCATTCTTTCAGAAATCGCCAAGAAAAAGAATCTTAAAGTTGAAGATATTTCTGATGAAATAATGAAAAACAGAACCATCTTAAACTTTAATCAGGAAACATTTACCCTTCCAAAGGTTGCAAATACTATTAAAGCACTTAAAGAAGGTGGAATCAGTATTCATACAATCGTAGTTGATGGTCTTGACCTGGCAACTACTTCTAAAGAAGATTTGGATTGTTTCAAGGCATTTGTTGAATCAGAAAAAATAGTAGCTTGGTTCAGTTATACTAACGAATCCGGCCTGTTAAGCGAAACTCTCGCAGCTGACAAGCTTGAAGCATTTACAACTGTTGGTCATATTTTCCCTAACGGTGGAAATCTTTATCTTGGAATTCTGAAAAATGGAGATGGAAAAGTTTATTTGGACGCCAAAACACTTTTGATGACAAATAAATAATTTTCCTGTTTTAATATAATACAAGGGGCAGTCCTCTTAGTTTTACAACTAAAAGGACTGCCCCTTTTGCATTAATTTACTTTTATATTTATTGCTCTTTCCAAGGGAAAATAAAACTTTTTAGTTTTCTTGGTCCCAAAGTTTCGCGATCCTCGTAAATTAAATCTTCCCAAGGAATCTGTCTGCGTTCCTTTTTTGTTTTAAGTTCCGGATGTTCTTCCAGATAATCATATTTATAAAGTCGGATTCTTAAAGCATTCTGAGTATTTATCAAGATTCCGGCAATAGAAGGCAATATACCAATAAAAAGAATTGAAATAATTACTGCTATAAAATTATTCAAGGCCATCAAAATTGAAAAACCGGTATTATCAAAAAAGATAATAAAGCACTTTTTCAAAACCTTTCTGAAATTATTATGCATTGCACTGCGGATAGGGATAAACCACTGCAGAGAAAGGAAGAAAAATACATCGACCCAAATAAGCAGGGCACCAACACAAAGCCCCAACATAGACTGCTGTTCTATAAAATAATAATGAATACTGAAAAATGAAACAAAAACAACAGCGCAAACCATAAGAGAAAATAAAACTGCATCTTTTATTACACTGGGAATTGCTCTGAAAAAATCGGCAATATTGATTCCGCGGAAATCAGCAATTTTTGCAGCCTGTTCACCATAAGCAAAAGCAATAATTGAAAGGATGATTACACCTAAAAGAATAATCAATGTCTGAATGCCATAAAAGAGAAGTTCTGGCAATGATTCCATAAATTTTGAGGTAACAAAGGCACTAAGACAGACAACTCCAAGTCCACAAAACAAAAAAATTACATTGGTTATTATTAGAGAAAGTAAATTATCCCAACCATCACAAAAATTCTTTTTTATAATAAATCCGTACATATAGGTAAATTTAATTATTATTCATATAAAAAGCAAGGGGAAAGAATGAGAAGGTAGAAAATAATTAATCTAGACATTTTGTAGCTTTGAATTTAATATATGCACAATGAAAGAAGACATAAGGCAGAGTATTTCTAAAGTTTCGCATATACATTCGGAAGTTGCAGCATTTTTAGCGCAAAAATTATCTTCGCGAGGATTGCCGGAATTAATTTCTTCCCATGGTAACATTCTCTTTCAGCTTTCCATAAATGAAGCTCTGACTATGGGGGAACTTGCAAAAAAAATCAACAGAGATAAATCCACAACAACCGTTTTAGTCCGCAAACTGGAAAAGGCAGGACTTGTTAGCGAAAAAACGGCCGAAAAAGATAAACGGAACAAAATCATCTCTCTTACCGAAAAAGGCCGCGAATACAACAAAATAACATCAAATATTTCGGATGATTTGATTCAAACTTTCTATAAAGACTTCACTCCTCAGGAACAGGAACAATTCTTCAACTTCCTTATCCGCATAGAAAAAAACTTCGAATAAAAAAAATGTTGCAACATGCAGTTTTGCAAAGCAACAATACATAGTAGCAACATGCAGTTTTGCAAAGCAAAACTGCAAGAGAAGGCAAAAAAAATTGAAGTTATTATTGCAACAGAAGCCTTCTCTATTGACATTAGTTTTATATAAAACTATTCTATACAGCATGAAACATTCACACTTTTTTAAAATCATAACGATTAGTTCAATTTTGTCACTGGCTCTTTGCTTATCATCTTGCAAAGAAAAAAAAGAAAACGGAGAAACTCAGAAAATCACTGAAAAAATTACAGAAAAGATTGAAGAGCTCAAGACAGATAAAGAAAACAAAAAGACAGCTGATTCAGAGTCTGGAAAAAAATCAGATGAAAATAAAAAAACTGATACAGCAAAATCAGAAACAACTACTAAATCAAATCAAAAATCAATTGCAGTTTTCGTGCCAGGAATCATTGCTGACAGCCCAATTTATGCAATGCTGGCAGATGGCGTAAAATCAGCTGTAAACAAATATAACGAAGGAAAAGACAAGGCTGACCGTGCAGAAGTTTATATTCTTGAAGCTGGAACAAATCAGGCAGAATGGAGCAAGAAAATCACTGCCCTTGCCGCACAGCAGAAATATGATGTAATCATTTCTTCTAACCCTTCCCTTCCTGACCTTGTAGTTCCAATTGTAAAACAATTCCCAAATCAAAAGTTCATTCTCCTTGATGCTGAATTAAAAGGAAACAAAAATATTTTTACAATCTGCTACAATCAATATGAGCAGGCTTTCCTTACAGGCTATATTGGTGGACTTATGTCAAAATCTCACAAAATGGCATTAATTGCTGCCCAGGAATACCCTGTCATGAATAATATTCTTCTTCCATATTTTGAAAAAGGCGGAAAGGAAGCAAACAAAAAGACTACCGTTGATTTCAGAGTTGTTGGAAACTGGTATGATGCAAACAAGGGTGCAGTTCTTGCTGATTCAGTAATTGAAAATGGCGTTGACGTAATTCTTCCAATCTGCGGTGGTGCTTCTCAGGGAGTTATCAATTCAGCTGTAAATCATAAGGTTTACGTAACCTGGTTTGACAATAATGGCTTTGAAAAAGCTCCTGGAACAATCATTTCAAGCTCAATTCTCAAACAGAAAGAAATGGCCTCAATTGCTACAGAAAACTATTTAAGCGGACTTACAGCCTGGGGAAATGCAGATATGGTTGGAGTCAGCGACGGCTTTGTTGATTTTGTTCAGGATGATCCTTTATATATTCAGACTGTTCCTGCAAATATCAGAAATAAAATGAAAAAAATGGTTGATTCCATCCGAAGCGGAAATTACAAAGTAAAATAAGAGAATGAATATTGAATTAAAAAATATATGCATGTATTTTTCCCGTAAAAAGGTTCTTGACGGTGTAAACATAACTTTTGAAGAAGGAAAAATACATGCCCTGCTTGGGGATAACGGAGCCGGAAAATCTACGCTTGCAAATATTCTTAATGGAGAACTCAAGCCTACTTCCGGTTCCATTCTGATTGACGGCAAGGAAACCCTTCTTAAAAATGCCAAACAAGCTATTCAACACGGAATAGCCTACGTTCATCAGACACCAGTTCTAGCAGAATCAATTTCCATTCAGGAAAACGTAATGCTGGGTTTGGACAGAAAAACAAAAGCCTTGTTTCAAATTCTTTCAAAAAACTGGCTGGGAAATCTTGAACCCACAAAGCTGGTAAAAGACGTAGGTTCGGATACCAAATTTTTTATAGCTCTTTTGAGTGCTTTGCTTAAAAATCCTAAATTTCTTATTTTGGATGAACCGACTGCCCTTCTTGATGAAGAACAGAGGGATTATTTATTTGAAAACCTCAAATCTCTGGCAGCCAGCGGTTTGAATATTCTTATAATCACCCATAATTTTGATGAGGCAGAAAAATACTGTAATTCAATCGTAAGGCTGGAAGATGGCAAAATAATTGATTTTTCCATTCCAAAAGAAGCAAAAATCAGTCCGGGCTTAAAAAAAAACTATTCTGAAAATTTGACTTTTACCTTTGAAAATCTCACGGCAAGACCTTTGAATACGCCTTCCATTTTTAATGCTGGCTTTTCTGTAAGCGGTCAGGAGATTGTGCTTATTAAGGGATTACCGGAAGACGGGCTTTTGACCCTTGAAAACCTGATTACAGGCTTTTATAAAGACAATTGCGAAGGAAAATTCAAAATCACACAAAAGGGAAATGAATTGTACAGCTGCTCCCTAAAAAGTAATCTTTATTCGACAAAAACGCTTAGGAAAGGTATAAAACTAAAGGATGGAAATTCAATAAGAGCTGGAATAATTCCGACAGACAGAAAATATCGGGCATCAAATCCAGAACTTACTATCGAACAGATAATAAAAGCCGAGCTTAAAGAGGCAGATGTAAACAAAATCATCTCACTTGCAGATATTGATATTCAGCCCTCTGAAAAAGCTGTAAATCTTTCGGGTGGAATGTTACAAAGGCTGATTTTAACACGAGAACTTTATCCTAAACCCCAGCTTCTTATTTTATGTCAGCCCCTGCAAGGACTGGATGTAAGAGCCTGTGAAATAACCTGCGAAAAAATAGTAAAAGCTGCAGAAGAAGGAGCAGCCGTCATTATCTTATCTTCTTCTGATTTTACCTCTGTACTATGCAACCAGAAGTTTGTTCTTAAAAACGGAAAAATGGAGAAAGTCAATTGAACACATACTTTATAGGAACAGCTTTAGCAAGTGCTTCATTATATATGGTTTCTGCAACAGGCAATGCAATTTGTATGAAAAGCGGCAACATCAATCTTGGAAGTGAGGGCCAGATTTATGCAGGAGGCTTTATTACCGCAATTCTTCTGAACTTTTTTGCCAGACATAATTTTACTTCTGTGTTTACGTCATCTATTGCACTTTCAACAGCACTTATATTTTCAATTATTGTTTCAGCCTTGATTTCTTCAATTTCAGCCTTATTACAGCAATACAGAAAAGCAAGCTTTCTTTTAACCTCATTTATAGTAGCCGCTTTTATAATCCCATTAATCGACGGACTTATAACAGGTCCATTCAGAAGCAAAACAGCAAACCTGATTGCTACAGACTTTATTATAGAAAAGTACCGCTTTCCCCAGATTCTTGAACCATCAACTTTAAGCCCCTTTATCTTTTTTGCAGTGGGATTGTGTATTTTGGGCGGTTTCTTTATCTATAAAAGCAATTACGGCCAGAAAATAAATATCTATGGTATAGCACCTGATTTTTCCAAATATGCAGGTTTTTCTACAGGGCAAATTGAACTGACAAGTGCCATCATTTCTGGCGCAATGAATGGTTTGACAGGCTTTGCTGCAATTTGCGGACTATATTATTCCTGTCATCAGGGCTTTTACAATGGAATAGGCTGGAATGCACTTTCGGTTGCGATGATTGCAAGGTTGAATCCTTTTTTTATAATCCCTGTAAGTGTATTCCTTGCCTTTACAATCACATTCGCTGATAATTTTGCCCTCTTCCACAATTTTGATTTTGATATAAGCGGCATGATTCAGGGAATTATAATTTTTGTGATTGCCATTACAGAAAAAATAGGAAGGAAAAAATGATTTTTGGAATGATTTCTTTTTCATGTCCGCTGATTCTTGCGGCGGCAGGAGCCCTTTTCAGCGAATATGCCGGGATTCTCGCCCTTTTTTTAGACGGGCTGATTTCTTTTTCTGCTTTTGAAATGTTTGCCTTTACGGTTTTAACAGGTTCTCCCTTTCTCGGCATTTTTTTAGCCTGTCTATCAAGCTGCCTTATTGTTTTTACATTTGCTATTATCGTTGAAAAAACTCATGCAGATTATTTTATAGCTTCCCTGGGAATGAACCTTATTTTTTCTACCTCTGTTTCACTTTTTTCTTCCCTGATTTTTAAGACAAGAGGCGTTCTTACCTCACCAAAGTTTGTTTTTTCTGTTACGGGTGTTCAGATTTTTGCAGTAACGCTGACAGTCATATTGCTGGCCACTGCAATTTGCTTTTTAAAATATACACAAAAGGGCGTATACTTTAGGATTACAGGCTCTGATTCCCACGTTCTTGAAGTAAAAGGAGTGAACCCGGGTCTTTATAGGGTTGGCGCATGGGTAGTTACAGCCTTTTTCGGTTTTTTTGCAGGCTGTCTTTTGAGTATGAAGATTTCTTCTTTTGTTCCAAACATAGCAAGTGGAAAAGGCTGGATGGCACTGGCTGCCGTATATTTAGGAAAAAGAAAGATTTTAAAAATGGTAATTTTTATCCTCATTTTCTGTGCAGGTGATTTTTTTGCCGCAATCATTCAAAATTATATTCCAGCAATCCCTACTTCCATTTTACTGTCATTTCCTTATATAATTGCTATAGTGCTGTCCTGCATTAAATAAAAAATGAAAATGAGGGGCTATGAATTACAAAAAAATATTTGATCAGATTAAACCGGGATTCTTTGAGAGGGAGATAATCAAAAGTCTACCAGAAGACCATATTCTGGCTGAACTTGTTATGGATTTACGAACCAGCGACTGTTCAAAAATAAAGCTTCAATATCCCAAAGAAATTACATTCGGCATATATGAAGGCGATTTAGTAAAACTGCATGAAGCAATAAAAAAAGTAAATGAAGATTGGATTCAGTACTTTAATAATGATGATCGTATTTTCTGTGCTTTTGATAAAGATAAAATTGCAGGATTTTGTATTCTTGAAGAATTTGGAAAACCAGACGGACTTTCTATTGGCGGTCCAGGCTGCGTAGGAACAGTTCCAGAATATCGCCGGCAAGGAATCGGTTTGGAAATGGTTAGACAGGCAACAGAAATCATTAAACAGGAAGGTTATGACCTTTCATGGATTCACTGGACCCATCTAGCCCACTGGTACAGCAAACTTGGCTATAAGACAGTTATAAGGTGGAACTGCAAGGGAATTGTAGAATAAATTTTATGAACAAGTCTATCGTCTTCGCAAATTATGACGATATTTCTTATGTTAAATGAAATTGAATTAAAATCAACAAGGTCTACTTTCTACATAACACACATCATTACTCAAAAACTGTGTTTTTCTTGAGATAGGGTTTCATATCAAAAATACGTTTTTCTGTATTATCAAAAACTAACAATAACGTGAAATCTTCATTAGCTATAACCGAAGTGATTTTTTTCCGACCAGAAGCAAAATAATTTGCCATCTTCAAATCAAAACCTTAAAAGAGAGACACTTTCCAAATAATAAAAAATTATGCAAAGCATCCCCCATTCGTTTAGAGCATATCGATTATTGAATAATTCTGTAACCAAGGTTTATAAGCCAATATCTTCATAAAATTTTAGATAGCTTTTTTACACTCATCAGATAGCTGAGCATCATCTTCGAAAAGCTAAAAATCAAATCACACAAAACATCTGTCCCAATAAATCTTACTGAAAAACTTGCAAATTATGAAGATTTATGAAATAATATCTTAATTATGAAAATTTATGAAGGTTTTTCTCAATTATGAAAGACATATAGTAATACAGGAGTTTTTATGGTAAAAAATAACCCTTTCACACTAACATTTGGAAAATCACCGAATGAAATTATTTCCCGCTACGAACTTGTTAATGAAATTATAACTACATTTAAGTCAAATACTCCTGTAAGTCACGCCTATCTAATTGAGGGAATCCGAGGAAGCGGTAAAACAGTTTTGATGACCTCTATTGAAAAAGAAATTGCAAAAGAAAAAGATTGGCTCGTAATTGATTTAAATTCAACTCAAGATTTACTTTCTGATTTTGCAATGAGACTTGTTGATTCTTGCAAAAAGCTGTCTGATATAATAAAAAAAGGATTTAGTTTTTCTGTAGCGGGATTTGGACTGGGATTAAATGGAGATCCTCAGAATCGTGACAATGTAAGTATTATCTGTGAACTTCTTGAAAGTCTTAAAAAAAAGAACAAAAAGGTTTTTATTACAATTGATGAGGTTGTAAGCGGAGAAAATATGAAATATTTTGCAAGTGAATTTCAGATTCTTTTGCGAAAAGATTATCCAGTTTTTCTTCTTATGACTGGTCTTTATGAAAATATTTATTCCATTCAAAATGATCCAGCCCTCACATTTCTACTTCGCACACCAAAAATAAATCTGGAACCATTAAGTCTTAGTCAAATTACAAAAACTTATCAGAGTATTTTTAATATTGATATTGAACTAGCTAAAAAGCTTGCAAAAATCACAAAAGGTTATGCATTTGCTTTCCAAGCCCTTGGCCTTTTATATTATGATTATAGAGATTCTCTTCCTTTAGATAAAATCCTATTAAAATTTGATGATTTACTTGATGATTTTGTTTACAGAAAAATCTGGGAAGGGCTTT
This sequence comes from uncultured Spirochaetaceae bacterium, assembly GCA_902802305.1. Taxonomy (GTDB): domain Bacteria; phylum Spirochaetota; class Spirochaetia; order Treponematales; family Treponemataceae; genus Treponema_D. Next base: position 174,769 of record CADCLG010000001.1, on the reverse strand, counting down.
CAGAACAAGATAAAAATGTTCTTCTTGCAATTACAGATTCTAAAATCCAGGTTAGCGAAGTTTGCAAAAAAATAAATATGACCAGCTCAACTTTTTCAAAATACCGCGAGCGCCTCTTAAACCGCGGAATCATTCACGCACCACAACACGGTTATGTAGAAATAATTCTTCCGAGATTTGTAGAAGTAATTCAGTATTACGTAGATTAATGTTCCATTCAAATTATAATAAGCTATTTGTTCATTCCGCATTCTATTTTTTTTACAGTTCTGTGTTATAATATAATCTATGGAAGAAAGATTTTTGCCGATTGATATTCAAGATTTTGAGGATTTACGACATCACAAGTGTATTATTGGATACACTTTATACAGAATATAAGGAACCTAATCGGCAGGAACTAAGAAACCAAACTGGAACAATATTTTGAACTGGAAATAAACGCTCTTGCAAAAAGAAAAAATCTTCCATATTTCTTGTTAAAACTTTCTTTAAGAATTATGCCCCCGACAGTAAGAATATGCTTCCTGTTATTTATCAGAGCGGCTATCTTACAATAAAAGACTTTGATGAAGAATCTCGGCTTTATACGTTAGATTTTCCGAACCGCGAAGTTAAAGACGGTTTTCTTGAAGTTCTACTCAATAAATTTGTTACAGTACCAAATGATGATTTCGGGCTTGCAATTGCCAATTTATCAAAGGCTCTTGAAATCCATGATATAGATAAAGGTGTAGATTTTGAAACTATTGCAAAAACTACACCTTACAGTTTTTTACAGAATTGATATCGTTTTTTTTAAATTATCATCTATGGAATATTTTACGTAATTTATAAAACTTAATCGATTTTAAATTACTTGCAACACCATAATTTAAAATTGGATAAATATTTACCCCCATCTTTATTAGGTTACGGGCAATTTCGTCATATTCATCGTCAACCAATCCATCATGATAGTGGAACAAATACTTTAATGCTTCACCATCATAATCATAAGAACGAAACGGATAATACATTTTGGCAATATATTCAGCACTAATGCTATTGTGATTTTTCTTGTATATTTCTACCAAATGCATCAATGCTGTTTTTCCACTATTATCTTTTATGTCAAATCGTGCATGCTGTTTACTAAATGCATCAATCACTTTAGAAGCATAATAAACATCCACACCATTTGTAATTGCAGCAAGAGTAAAATGAATTAAAGCTGTTTTACCTTCATTATCTTTTGCATCAATATCAGTAACCTTCCTCATAAGAATTTCAAGTATTTCATTTTTTGAAAGTATATCTGCCGCAAACATTAATCCAGTTCTACCATGAAAATCTTTCTGGTCAGTCACAACATCTACTCTACAAATTTCGCTCATATTTTGATTTTTGATGCCCGCAATGTAGTTATCAAAGGAGTCGTATCTGAGTTTAACACTTTCATATAGAGGTTCTATCAAGCTTTTTAATTCTTCATAATGGTAATAATGATATTTAGATCTTATTTTCTCCTCAAACTCTTCATTGATTTTCTCCTCAACCTCTTCATTGACATCCCAATCATCCCCTTGAGATTTTTCCAACTTGTCGCCATAGTAGTCGTAGATTCTTTTATTACATCGCTCTATATAACCTTTTATCGATATCATCCAACCATGCAAAAAAAGATACATATTACCTATATTAACATTATCATCTAATGTACTGATAAAATGTATAATTTCTTCTTTTTCTTTTTTTTGATGGTTAAACATTATTTCATCAACTAAAGAAGGTTGAGCATTTTTTACTGCTCTTTCTACATATGATCTTTCTTCAAAATCCACAATCACCCCCTAATTTTTTTCATTATATTTTTCTTCAAGCGACAAGAACATTTTGCTGTAAATATCATGAGCCTTATCGTTTTCGCCTGCTTCTACAGCCGCAACTGCGGGTTTTATATAGTTCTGATAGATTTCTTCGTATAATTCCGCACTGTTTTCCAACTTATCAATCTTTGAACAGATTACTGGAGCTTTCAGATAGTATTCATCGACTTCTTTACTCATTTGCTCATCTGCTTTCATATAAGTATCACGGAACATTCTTAAGACAGTAAGCTCGTGGCAATTATCCGGAAGATTTCTACTTTTGCAAGTGGCTGTTGTAATAAAACAATCAACAGAAGAAATATCAGAATGAGATTTACCTTCTGCATCTGCCCATTCATAAGCACATTTTTTAGAACAGAAATCTTTACGTGATCCGAATACATTAGACCAATAATAGGCAGGTTTCTCCATAGACCTACCACACCAATCACAATTGTCCATAATAAACTCCTAATTTATAGTATAGATTTTGATTCGTTAGGGCTTGTAAAAAGGTATACCTTTTTACAATGGATAATTTCTTAATTTTTTTATAATTTGTTTTTAAGTTTTGTGATAAATTACTTTATTTTTTTATTGATAATAAGATTTTGTATGGTATAATTAATTATTGGATGCGTTTGAAAAAGGTATACTTTTTTACAACTTTTTATTCATTTTTCTACGTAAATAATCGAAACTAGATACACTAATCTTTAATTTTAACGCTGCTTGTTTTCTTGTTATCTGCTTTAAGTTAAATTCATTCAGAATATCATAAAAGGATTCAGGTAAAACATTTTCTGGTCGCCCTAAATGAACTCCCCTGCTTTTTGCAATTGCAATTCCTTCTTTTTGACGTTGATGGATTTCATTTCGTTCTGTTTCGGCTACATAAGAAAGTACCTGAAGAACAATATCGGTAATTAGTGTTCCAAGCAAATCTTTTCCTTTCCGAGTGTCTAAGAGAGGCATATCAAGGACAACAATCTCTGCACCAATTACTTTTGTCAGATAACGCCATTCTTCAATAATTTCTGAATAATTTCTTCCAAACCTGTCTATGGATTTTACGAATAGAACATCTCCTTTTTGGAGCATTTTTTTTACCTTTTGATATTGAGTGCGATTAAAATCTTTACCAGAGGTCTTATCTATAAAGATATTATCATCCTCAATTCCCAACTGCCTTAATTCCTGTAATTGTCTGGCTTCATTCTGACATACCGAAGAAACACGGACATACCCATAAATCTTTCCTTTTAAATTATTTATCACCATATTCTTTATAACGACCTTTATTTCAAAAAGGCTATCGGAAAAGATTTTTACAGAAAAATACAAAAAAGCAGCAGCCCAACTTCAAAAGTCAAACTACTGCTTTCATCTAAAACAATATATTTTGCAAAATTATTATTGCGTGAAAAAATGATTTCTAATAAGAACTTATTTTACCTTCCCATTCTTGTACTTCTCAACCGTCAGCCACTTGCCGTCAGCGCCAATTTTTTTACCGTCAATTTCTACAAAACCATCGGTAGTGTGCAATTCCATTTCGGCAAACTTTTCAGGCTTAACATAGCAAAGTTCTTCATCCGGCACGCCAAATCCTTCCGGCTCAAGTACAGTGCCAACCTCAAACTGAGGAGCAAAAATAACTTCGCAGGTATCTTTGTCGCTAGTTGGGTTCGAAGCAGCAAGAAGCATACCGTTACTTCGCACACCGCGGAAGTTAGCAGGCTTGAGATTGTAAACAAGTACAATGTTCTTGCCAAGGAGCTCTTCCGGTTTATAGAAGTTTACAATTGAACTTACAATCTGACGAGGCTCTTCTTCACCACAATTCAAAGTCAAAATATAAAGGAAGCTTCCACCCGGATGCTGTTCAACCTTTTCAATCTTGCTAACCTTTAAGATTACGCGGCGACTGAATCTTTCAGCCAGAGGCAGCTTGTCAATTTCTGCAGGAGTAAGCTTTTTGGTATTGTCAGCCTGTTTTTTAAGCTGGTCAGCAGAAACTGCCTGTACGTTGCCAAGAATCTTCTGCAATCTTTCTTTACCAATAATTCTAAAGAAGCTTCCCAAACGCGGTCCCTGCTCCTTGTTAATAAGAACATTGTAAAGTGCAGTAAACAAAAGCTTTGTATCTAATCCAAGAGAAGTTGCAACATCGTAAATTGCCTGCTGACAATCCTTATCAGTTTCAAAAGAATCAACCTTTGGAACAACTTCATCAAGAACCTTTTTTACAGCCGCAGCCATTTCGGTAGACAAAGTTGCCTTACTTCCATCAGTGCGCAAAGCAAAACAGAACTCAGGAGCACAATCTGGTGCAGAATGCTGAATCCAGAACCAGGCACATTCAATTCTTCGGCGAAGTCTTTCTTCCTGTTCAGGTTTTACATCTCCAAGAGCCTTAATAACTGCATCAATATCACCAGAATAAATCTGAAGCAAAGTTGTCAACTGGCGGATTGTAATCTGGTATGGCATAACTTCAGGAATCTTTCCATCCGGCTGAGAAAGCATATAAATACGTTTTTCTTTATTAAAGTGATCTTCTGATTTTGCTTTATCAACACCGTAAACAATTCTTTCAGTTTTATCGTAATCCTCGTAAACCTTAAGAACGTCCATATCAAAGCTTATTGCAAACTCAGTGTTAGGTCTTGTACCCGCAAAAAGATAACGCAAAACCTCTGCCTGATAAACATCCAAAGCATCAGGAAGAGCAATAACCTTTCCCTTTGAAGAAGACATTTTTCCAGGAACACCCTTTAAGTTTACAAAGTCATAGCGCATAGTAACAGGAGCGTCCCAGCCATAAATGCGCTTACTTACTAATTTTGCAGTATCGTAGCTTCCACCCGGAGAAATATGGTCTTTTCCACCCGGCTCAAATACAACCTTTTCTTCGTTCCAGCGCATAGGCCAGTCAACACGCCAGCCAAGCTTTGCGCCCTTAAAGGTACGGATATCGGCAGTTTCGCAATTACCACATTCACACTTGTAGGTAATTCCGTATTCACCATCATAATCTGTAATTTCTGTTGTATCCTTCTGGCACTTTCCGCAGAAAATTGCAACAGGCCAGTATACATCTTCAGGCTTCATTTTGTGCTGGTCATCGCGATATTCGTTCAAACATTCCTTAATTACATCGCGGTTCTGCATAGCCTTGCGCATTCCTTCTGCATAGCGGTTTGCACGGTAACGGCTTGCCTGATACAAAAACTCTGGAGCAATACCAACACGTGGCAGCTGAGTTTCAATATCAACTTCATGATGACGCGCATAGTTTTCGTTGCGGCCAGTTGTATCTGGAACTTCAGTTATAGGATAGCGAAGATATTTTTCAAGGATTTCCGGGTCAGGCATATTTGCAGGAACCTTGCGGAAAACATCATAATCATCCCAAGAATAAATAAAGCGTACTTTTTTACCCCGGTCACGCAAGGCTCGCACAACTAAATCTACAGTGATAATTTCGCGGAAGTTTCCAAGATGAACAGTTCCACTCGGTGTAATTCCCGAAGCACAAGTATATGAATCCAAATCTCCCTTTTCGCGGATAATCTGGTCAGCCATTTGATCTGCCCAATGACAAAGCAGCGGATCTCTCTTTGCAACATTCTGATTCTTCTGATTTTCGTTACTCATGCATGTAGTATAGCGGATTAGAAAATCTTTTTAAAGTAGAGGCCTTTTATCTGTGTTTTATCTGGCAGTTTTCTGCTTTTATCTCGTGCCCTTATCGTAAGGAATACCTTCTGCCTTAGGGGCACGGGATTTTTTGGATGTAAAGGCAAGTACAACAAGAGAAATGATATAAGGCAGCATTTTATACACGTCTCCCGGTACAAGATGAATAAGAGCATCAAAAGCAGAATAGGTATCTGCAACGGCACGGAAAGCACCAAACAAAAGGGCACTGGCCGCAATTCGCAAGGGATTCCACTGACCAAAAATCATAACTGCTAGAGCAAGGAAGCCAGCACCGGCAACACCGTACATAAAATCCCACTGAGAATTAGCCGCAGAAATATAAATAATTCCACCAATTCCGCCACATAAGCCCGAAATTAGAACGCCTGCATAACGCATTTTGTATACATTTATTCCCACACTATCTGCTGCCTGAGGATGTTCACCGCAAGCCATCAGCCTAAGACCAAAGCGTGTTTTTTTCAAAACAATATAAGCCGCAATAACAAGAAGCACAGTCAGAATCATATAGATATTAAAATCACCAATCAAAAAGACCTTGCGGTTTGCAATATAGTCTAGAATTGCAGAGGGATTTGTACCGCCAGAACGGGCATTATTAAAGGCTTTTACAATTACAACCGCTGCAGCTGTAGCGAGCATGTTCATTGCAGTTCCAACAAGAGTCTGGTCTGCCTTAAAATTAATTGCCGCAACTGCAAGAAAAAGGGAATATAACATTCCAAAAAGAACACTTGCCAAAATTGTAAGCAGAATAATCACAAAGGCTGGAGTTCCAGTGGGCAGAGAATAAAGTACAAAGGCTCCTCCCAGAGCACCCATAACCATAATTCCTTCCAAACCAAGATTTATTACACCACTGCGCTCACTGAACATTCCACCATAAGCAACAAAAATCAAAACCGAAGCATAAATTAAAGTATATTGTATTAAAAGCATTATTTACCTCACTTGCCTTCGCCTGCGGCAATCTTCACGGAAGATTTTGTGGTCTCGGAAGATTTCTTTTTTTCAATCAATTTTGAAAGCTGTGTCTTAAAGAGGAACATAAAGGCACACGAATAAATAATAATAGAAGAAATTAAATCAGCAATCTGCGGATTAAAATATTTTGTATCAATAAAGCTTCCACCTTGAGTAATATGCTGGATAAAATATCCAGAGAAAATTACACCAATTGGATTAAGTTCTCCAAGGAAAGCGACTGCAATTCCATTAAAGCCCATTGCAGGGACTGCGGAACTTGTCTTCCAGGGTTGGATATCTGTAAGGTAAAAAAGCGAAGCTGCAAGACCAGCGATTGCCCCGGAAACTGCCATTGTCAGAATAAGATTTTTCTTGTCCTTCATACCGGCATATTTTGCAGCATGTTTATTAAGTCCAGTAGCACGAAGCTCATAACCGAGGACTGTTTTTTTCAATATAATATTAATAAGCACTGCAACTACAATTGTCAGCGGAATTGCAATTGAAACATATTCATTATCGTGAAAAAGTTTTCCAAGCCCAAGCGTTGGAAGCAGAGAACCAGGTGAAGTCTGACGGATAGAAAAAGTTTCTGATTTTCCGACATTCATTACAACCTCGTTCTGCATTAAAACATTTACAATGTAAAGGCTTATCCAGTTGAGCATGATTCCGGCAATTACTTCATTTACATTGCAGAAGGCTTTAAGTAAACCTGCAAGAGATGCCCACAAAGCAGCACAAAGCACAGCCAGCAAAAGACAAAGCCACCAGGGCAAATGCCAGGCAAGGGCACACCAAAGCGAAATACCAATTCCAATGCAATACTGACCAGCTACACCAATATTAAAGAGTCCTGATTTATATGCAAAGAGAACCGCAATTCCGCAAAGAATAAGAGGCACTGATTTTACCAGCGTCTGACCGAGATAATATAATTTTTTACCGTTATTTCTGTAATACAAAAAGTTTTTTAAAATAACACTGATTGCTTTTGGAGCGTGCTCTGCATTGATAATCAAAAGAATGATAAAGCCAACAATAATTCCCACAAGAGCACAAATTATGGCAGAAATTATTGAACGGAAGGTATCAGAAGCCAGCATTGCCTTAAATTTATTTTTCATTTATAACCTCCCGTTTTGCCCCTGCCATGTAAAGCCCAAGCTCTTCCGGCGTTGTTTCTTTTGGATTCAGTTCACCGACAATCTCACCTTCGTACATAACAAGGATTCTGTCGCTGAGGCTCAAAACTTCTTCCAGTTCATAGGAAACAAGAAGAACAGCTTTTCCGGCATCACGATCTGCAATAATCGCCTTATGAAGATATTCAATTGCGCCGACATCAAGACCACGTGTAGGCTGAACTGCAATCAAAAGTTTATGTTCCTTTGCAAGCTCACGAGCAACAATTGCTTTCTGTTGATTTCCGCCAGACATTGCACGGGCAATTGTTTTGTTTCCCTGACCGCTGCGAACATCGTATTTATCAATCAGCTCTTGAGAATAGGCAGAAACTTCTTTATTTTTTATAAACTGATTTTTCTGAAACTGGGGCTCCCAATAACGCTGAAGGACCATATTTTGTTCAAGGGTATAATCAAGGACAAGACCATGTTTATGTCGGTCTTCTGGAACATGGCTCATACCGGCTTTACTTCGCTCGCGGATAGACTTTTTTGTAATATCAATTCCACAAAGCAGAATTTTTGCATTTGAATGAGGAGCTAGTTTTTCCAGTCCCGTAAGCCCCTGAATAAACTCAGACTGGCCGTTTCCGTCAATTCCAGCAATACAAACAATTTCACCTGCATGAACCTTAAAACTAACGTTGTTTACTGCAAGTTTTTTATGAACGCGGCTTTCTACGCTCAAGTGCTGAATATCAAGAACAACTTCTCCAGGCTTTGCAGCTACCTTATCAACAGTAAATTTAACATCTCGACCAACCATCATGCGGCTAAGTTCTTCTTTGTTTGTATTTGCAATTTCAACAGTGCCGATATATTTACCTTTACAAAGGACAGAACATCGGTCTGCAACTTCCATGATTTCATTTAGTTTATGAGTGATGAAGAGGATTGACTTACCTTCTGCCGCAAGATTTTTCATAATCTGCATGAGCTCTTTGATTTCCTGGGGAGTAAGAACTGCTGTTGGTTCATCAAAAATAAGAATCTCATTATCGCGGTAAAGCATTTTTAAGATTTCGACGCGCTGCTGCATTCCAACAGTTATATCTTCAATCTTTGCATCTGGATCTACCGAAAGTCCATATTTCTGACTGAGATTGATGATTTTTTCGCGGGCAATTTTACGGTCAACAAAACCATGCTTTACACATTCACTGCCCAAAATTATATTATCAAGAACAGTAAAAACTTCTACAAGTTTAAAATGCTGGTGCACCATTCCAATTCCAAGTGCAGTTGCATCGTTAGGATTTCTTATTTCAACCTTTTTACCATTCTTATGGATTTCGCCTTCTTCCGGCTGATAAAGCCCGAATAATACGCTCATAAGGGTCGACTTACCGGCTCCGTTTTCGCCAAGAAGGGCATGGATTTCGCCTTTTTTAAGCTGGAGCGTAATGTTGTCATTTGCAACAATTCCAGGGAAACGCTTGGTAATATTGAGCATTTCTATGATGTATTCTTCACTCATAAGAAAAAATTATACAATATAATATGCAGCTTTTAAACAAAAAAGTGCGGACCTAAAAAAAAAGAGCCTGGACTTCCACAATATAATGAAGAAATCCAGGCAAGAAGGTATAATTATTGAGTTTATACTCGGAACTTATCAATCTGACTTCCAATTTCATCGATTGATAACTTCATTTCTTCAGAAATAGTTCTCAGGCTGATTCCTGTTTCTTTAATTCTTCTGGCTCCCTGTGTCATTTCATCAACACTTGTCTGCATGCTTCCAGTTGAATCCTGAAGATTTCTTACTTCTTCCAGAATTGCCTTATTTCCCTGTGACATTTCTACGCTGGCAGTTTTTACTTCGATTGTAGAATCGTTCATAGAATGAAGGGCATTGGAAATCTGCATAGAACCAGTATTCTGTTCTTCCATTGCAGCCTGAATCTGACGAACAAGCTGTTCAGTATCTGTAATCTTACTTGTTACAGACTGGAAAGCCTTACTTGAATCTTCAGAGGCAGAAACTACATTATCAATTGAAGCCTTAATGCTGTTCAACTGATCACCAATTGTCTTTGACTGAGAAGAAGAAGTTTCTGACAGCTTACGGATTTCATCTGCAACAACAGAGAAACCTTTACCTGCATCACCGGCATGAGCAGCTTCAATTGCCGCATTCATAGCAAGAAGATTTGTCTGTTCTGCAATTGCCGCAATAGCAGAGTTTGCATCCTGTAAGGTTTCACTCTGATTTTTAATGTCTTCAATAATTGTATTTACATTAAATTGCAACTGAATACCAGACTGAGCAGAATTAGCAAGACTGTCAAAGGATTCTGACATTTTTTCCATAGAAACATTTACAGACTTAATGTTTCCAATCATCTGTTCAATTGCTGCAGAAGCGTCAGAAACTTCGGCTGACTGCTTTTCAATCATGTGGCCAAGAGATTCAATATTACTTGCAATTTCGTTTACTGCTCCAGCAGTCTGCATTACAGAATTAGACTGATTATCAATCTGATTATGAACAGACTCTATACTTGTAAGAATTTCGTCAATTGAAGAAGCTGTATTTTGAGTTGAAGCATCCAGAGAAATTCCTGCTTTGCCAAGATTGTCCCTAGATTTTTTAACCTGTGCAATGATTGTCTGTAATTTTTCTGTAAACTTATTAAAGCCGTTAACTACATCACCAATTTCATCGTTCAGTTTAATATCAATTCTCTTTGTAAGGTCAGCATCGCCTGTGGCAATATCAGTAATTGTCGTTTTAACAAATCCCAGTGGCTTGATAAGGATAGAAACTAAAATCAAGCTTGCAATTACGACGATAATGATTGCAACAATAATTGAAATAACAATAATCATAGTAATTTTAGAAAGACTGTCAAAATATTCTTTATAAGGAGCAGCACATATAACAGCCCAACCACTTTCATCTCCAACAGGAAGATAAGAAACAACCTTTTTCTCATTTGATAACGGATCGATAAGAATTTCAAAGCCTGATTTTCCTTCAATAACTGAATCCATCATTATATCCCATGGTGTTTTTTCAGTGTCATCATTACTCAGAGCTGCACTTCCATTTTCCTGAATAGCTGCAACTTCTTCCTGACTAAGCCCCTCATAAGTTGTAGGACCAATTGGCATTCCAGAAGTTGTAGAAATAATTAATGGATGAGAGTTTTTTCCAATAACAATTGATTCAGAAAGATTATAAACATCGGCACCATTAACGATAGAAGACAAAATACCTATAGTTTTTGTGTGACTCTTATCACTGTAAACAGGAATACAATAAAACATAATTGTATCATCACTGTCGCCTTCTATCATAAAGCTTCGTGGAAGTGGATCTATGACAACTCGTTTTCCTGAAATAGTCTGAAGAAAAAAGTCAATTTCTGAAACATCAACATAGGTTCCGTCTGGTCTGATACATATACCTTTTTCACTGTAAAAAGCCAGATTTTCAAAATGAACAGGATCTGATTTTGCAATTGCTTCCAGCTGAGCTGTTTTATCTTCCAATGAAATAGTTTCATCGCAAATAAAAGGAAGGGATGCTATTGATTCCAAAAGATAAAATTCCTTCTTATTTACATCTTGAAGAATGCGGGCAGACTTCTGGGCATTCAAGTCCATAATCTGTTCTGTATTCTTTTGAATTGATGATGCCAGTTCTTTTCTTGCAATCAAGCCCAGCAGAATTACAGCAAAATTGATTAAAAGAACGACAAAAATAATTATTTTGAACTTTAGACTAAACCTCATTCGTGCCTCCTGAAGCATATTGGTTTCGTTAGTAAATAACAAATCATTAAAAGATTATTCACTTCCATTTTACTCCCATTATCTCAAAAAAAAAAGAAAAAAAATGACTGTCCTCCAAAAAGACAGTCATTTTAAAAATATTGTAAGCTATTTATCTATATAAAAATGCTTATTTTATGTTCTGATAGTAATTAACTTTTACAGAAACTGCAGGAGCCTTGTCGATAGCATTAGAAACTGTAACTTTCTTTGCATAAACATCAGCAACGAGAGCTTTGTAATCATTTACAGAGAAGTTTTTGAGAACCCAAGTTTCTGTTGGAAGTCCAACATAGTTTACGCTGAGGTCAGAACCAGAAACAAGACCGAGAGTTGCAACTTTTCCAGAATAGTCAGCCCATTTTCCTGCCTGAATTGCAGAAAGAGCAGCATTTACAGTAGCACCAAGTCCCTTCATAGCAGAAGTTACGTGCATACCAGCACCATAACCGTTAATCTGAGCAGTCTGGTCAACATCAACACCAATTACTTTTCCACCAACTTTTGCAGCAGCTTCACAAGCAGAAGTCCAGATTCCACCACCACAAGCAAATACAACTTCTACACCGCGGTTCTTGTACCAGCCGTCCATAGAAGCAGTAATTGTCTGGTCACCGTAGAACTGACCACCGTATACATATTCAACAGTTACATCACCAGCTACACCAAGTTCTTCAGCAGCTTTGTTTGCCCCCTGTACAAAACCATAACCATAGCGGATAACAGCAGGAACAGCCATACCACCAAGGAAGCCAAGGTGACGATATCCTTCTTTTACGGCAGCATAACCAGCGAAGAAGCCAGGAAGCTCTTCTGCATAAACTGCACAGAATACGTTAGCTGGAACAGCTTCTCCACCAAGGTCGCCTTCACTAATATCAAGACCGATGAACTTTGCATCATTATAATCTTTTGCAACTTTTACGATTGCCTCACCAAAAAGGAAGCCAGGAAGAACGATTACATTGTAACCATCCTGATAAGCAGCATCGATAGAAGCAACGCGGTCAGCAGTTGAATCACCAGCAGGTTTGTAATACTGGAACTCAAGTCCGTTAGCTTCAGCGTAATCTTTACATGCCTGATAAGTTGTCTGATTGAAAGACTGGTCTGTAATATCACCAGAGTCTGTTACCATAGCGATTTTTACAGATGATTTTTTTGCAGCTTTCTTAGCCTTTTTCTTAGGAGCTGCGAAGGTTGATGTGCAGATAAGTGCTGCCATCATAGCAATAGCAATAAGCTTCTTCATTTGATTTTTTCCTCCAAAATAAAATGATGTTATTATTATAGAGGATTATGGGGATTTTTTCCATAAAAATTAATCAACAGGATAGCAATCATAACCGGCACTTCTCAGAGAATCGGCAACATTACCGCTTTTTACTTCATCAACAAGAACAATATAGTAGGTGGTTCCGCTGGCACGCTTTTCGGAAGTAACGTAAGCAGAAAAACCTTTGGATTTTAATTCATCAGCAAGAAGCTTTGCATTGCTTTCTGTTTTGAAAAGTCCAAGCTGCCATTTTGAAAACTTAGACTGACTTTCAGCTGCTGGACTTTCTTTTGCAGGAGAAGTCACAGCCGATGAAGCTTCTTCGGTAGAAGAAAGAGTTCCACTGCCCTGCTCTGCAATTCCACTTTTAGGAACAAAAAACCAGAAAGGAGTTGGGAGAAGCTGAACATCGCCTTTTACAATTGCCGCTTCTGTGGACAAAGGAAAATCTTTTATAATTTTATCAGAATAAGAATCTTCACCGCTCACATACCATAAAGTCAGCAAAATTACAGGATGAACGCTTTTCATTGAATCAATTTTTAAGTAAGCTTTAAGAAGCTCCAGCGGTTCCTGCAAATCCTGAACAGAATCAGCACGACAAAGAGCGCTCCACTGGGTATAAAGTTTTACATAAGAAAGGATTTCGGCATTTTTTGAATTACGAACCGCGGAATTAAGATAACTGTCAGCAGTTGCAGAATCGCCGGTACAAAGAGCGCAGCGGACAGCATCCAGAACCAGCTGCTCATTTGTTTTCTTCGGCATTCCTTCTGCATCACCCGCGGAAATTGCTGCAGCTGCTACATAATTTTTTTGTGCATCTTCATAAAGTGAAAGCTGTTCCTGGATACCGGCTAAAAAAATATAGACAGCACGTTTTTCGGAAAGAACAGTAAGTTTAGGAAGCTCAGTCTTTATATAAGCAATTGAATCATTTACGCTGGATTTATGACTTGCTTCCTTAACAATATCCTTTGCTTTTGATTCTGCAAAAAGACTGGCAGAAAAAAAAGATGAGATAATCAAAACTAAGGCACAAAAAATTGTTTTTTTCATTCTATTATTTTTTATCGGAATTATTTTCTTTTATTTCAACAGGAGTTTTGGCAGATTCCTTCGAAGCCATCTTTTCAGTTTTTGCAGCCATTTTTGCTGCTTTTACAGCGGCTTTCTCACTTACGAGCTTTGCTGCTGCCTGTTCTTTTTCGAGCTTCTTTTCTGCACGGGTCTTTTTCTGCGGCTCAACAATTTGATTTTCTTTCAAAACCTTACCAATCATATAACAAATCAGAGAAAAAATAATTCCAGCGGCAAAGGCAACAAAAACAATCACAACGACATTTTTATTTTCAAAGCTTTTAAAAAACCAGATTGCTGTTGTGTTATCAAGATTTTTTCCTACAAAAAAGGCAAGAATTACAACTATGGCAAGAATAAAAATCAATCCAAAAATCATTTTACAGTCCTTCTCTATCTCTACAAATCTTTTCTACAAATCTTTTTCTTCAAGATGCTTTACGGAATCTTCAATAAGCTGGCCCTTAAAAGTATTTCCATTAAGCGAAATTATTTTAACATAACAGAAGCCACCAATCAATGATTCATCGGCCTTAAATGCTACCCTTTCATCCTGTTCTGTTTTTCCCAAAAGCTCAGATTTATCATCACGGCTTACGGCCTCTACGAGAACTTTTACAGTGCCGCCAACACGTTTTTCCATTTCTTCACTTGTGATTTTGAGTTGTAAATCTATAACCCGCTGTAATCGCTCTTTTTTTACTTTAAGCGGAATCTGGTTAGGATATTTTGCAGCCGGAGTTCCTTCGCGAGGATTGTAATAATACATAAAGGCATTTTCGTAACGTACCCGATTCATCAGCCCCAGAGTTGCTTCTACATCTTCTTCTGTTTCGCCTGGGAAACCCATCATAAGGTCGGTTGTTAAAGAAACATCTGGAATATGATGGCGGATTTTTGAAACCAGCTCTTCGTAATATTCTATTGTGTAGCGACGGTTCATTTTTTTAAGGAGGGGCGTTGAACCGTGCTGCACTGCGAGATGGATGTGATGGCACAAAACAGGATATTTTGCTATCACTTTGATTGCCTTTTCTGTCATATCGTTAGGGTGACTGGACATAAAGCGAACCCATTCAATGCTGGAATTAATTTCTTTAAGATGGATTGCAATGCGTTCCAGCAAATCAGCAAAATCAACTTCCTTTCCGTCTTTGTCTGTCATTTTGTAGGCATCAACAGTCTGTCCAAGCAGAGTAATTTCACGAACCCGATAAGAAGAAAGAACATCAATTTCGTGAATAATTTCTTCTACCGGTCGACTCAATTCCCTTCCGCGAACATAAGGAACAATGCAGAAGGTACAGAACTTATTGCAGCCGTGCATGATTGGAACAAAGGCAGAAAATGAGCCCGGCTCATAGGAAAGAGGAGCAAAACGATATAATTCATCATCTCTTAACTGTGGAGTAACAGTGTGATTTTCCATTGCTTCTGCAATTTCTACAAAATGCTGCTTGGCATAAGTGCCGACTACATAATCTATAAATGGATATTCTGTTTTGAAGGTTTTTAAGAGACGCTCTGCCATACAGCCAGTTACAACAAGAGTAAGCGGTTTTGCCCCATCCTTTACAAAGTCAACTGCCTTTTCAAGAGATTTTGCCTTGGCTCCATTCACACAGGCACGAACAGCCTTTAAGCCGGCATACCAGCCCAAACGTCCAAAAATTCTGTTTTCGGCAGTAGCGCGAACCGCACATGTATTTATAATAACTAAATCAGCAGTTTCAGCATCAGGCGATTTTTCCCATCCCCGAGAAATCAAAAGCTGTTCAATAGCCGCCGACTCCGCAATATTCATCTGGCAACCGTAGGTTTCGAAAAAATATTTCATATTTTTTCTCCAATTAAAAAATTAATAATTGACAATTTACAATTCATTTTTTTTCTTTGCTAGATTTTATTATGCTGGTAAGAAGTTTAATTAATTCTTTACAATCACTGTTCAAAGAAAGAAAATCATCTATTGAAATATAGTCAGTTTCTTTAAGCAATTCAAGCCAATATTCAGTCTCAGATGCTTCTTTTAGAGCAATATACATTTTTGAAATAAAATCTGCACGGCTCTGTCCTTGAGTTGCCTCTTTTACATTTGCACCAATACTTGTTCCACTTCTAAGAAGTTGGACTGAAAGATTATACTCATGCTGATTTTTTGTTATCTTTTGATAAAGCCTTATAATCCTAACTGCAAACCGTTTAGATTTTTCAATTATTACATTCTCTCCCAAAACACAATTCTCCATTGTAAATTTTTAATTGTTAATTGCTTACACAGAATTTTCACTTTGTGAAAATTCTGTGTAAGCATAGGCATCGTGGTTATGGATACTTTCGTCATTGGTGCATTCAACGCTGAACCATTTGAAGTTCATTTTTTTTAGGGCGAGGTAGACGTCACGGACTACATCTTCTACAAAACGAGGATTTTCATAGGCGTGTTCAGTGACGTATTTTTCGTCCTGGCGTTTGAGAACGGAGTATAACGGAGAAGAAGCAGCACTTTCGATTGCTTCAATTACATCTTCAATCCAGAAAAAATCGGTATATAAAAGCTTAACTTTTACCAGCCCGCGCTGATTATGAGCCCCGTATTCTGAAATTGCTTTGGAGCAGGGACAAAGAGTTGCAATTCTAACTTCCACATTTACATAAAAATCACGGCTGCCATCTTCAGAAACGGTTGCTTCATAACCGCAATTGTATTCCATAATTCCTGGAGATTTTGTAACTGGAGCAAGTTTTTCAATATAATATGGAAACATAATTTTTCCAAAGGCACGCTGGGCATCCAATTTTGTACGGATTTCTTCAAGCATTTCCCAAAAGTGCTGCATGGAAATATCCTTGTGATATTTATGAAAAACCTGAATAAAACGTGACATGTGTGTTCCCTTAAAATTGTGGGGAAGATTCACAAACAAATCTACAGTAGCCGTAGTATTTTGAGTTTTATTATTTTTGTCCAAAACAATAACCGGATATTTTACGTTTCTTACCCCTACTTTCTGCAGGGGAATCTCACGGGTATCCTCTTCATTCTGAATATCACGCATTACTATTCTTCCTCTTTAATAGCTGCTTCCAAAGTATTCTGCATAAGCATGGCAATGGTCATTGGCCCAACACCACCTGGAACAGGAGTGATATAGCTTGCCTTTTCCTTCAAATCTGCAAAATCACAATCACCTTCAAGATGGAATCCCGATTTTTTTGTTGAATCTGGAATACGGTTTACACCAACATCAATAACTACAACGCCTTCCTTAACCATATCGGCAGATAGAGTATGAGGACGACCAGCAGCAACAACGATTATATCAGCCTTGCGGGTATAATCTGCAATATTTTTAGTTCCAGTGTGACACATTGTTACAGTAGAGTTTGTATCTTTACGGCTCAGCAAGAGAGAAACCGGCTTTCCAACTATATTAGAGCGGCCAATTACAACAACATTTGCGCCATCAGTTTTTATGCCCATTTTTTTAAGCAGAACAATAATTCCGTGAGGGGTACAAGGCAGAAAAGCTTTTTTACCAATAACCAGATTTCCCACATTTACAGGATGAAAGCCATCTACATCTTTGCGCGGGTCAATTGCCATAATAACCTTTTCTTCGTTTATCTGACGTGGAAGCGGAAGCTGAACAAGGATTCCGTGAACGGTGCTGTCATTATTTAATTGCTCAATCAGTTTAAGGAGCTCTTCTTCGGATGTAGTTTCCGGCAATTTGATGGAACGGTCTTTCATGCCAACTTCGGCAAGAGCCTTTTGTTTTCCTGTAACATAAGAAACGCTTGCTGGATTTTCACCAACAAGAATAACTGCCAGACAAGGCTCAATGCCTTTTTTATTCAATTCCTTTACTTTTTCTGCAACCTCTGCCCGAACATCTGCGGCAATCTGCTTACCGTCAATAATAACTGCGCTCATCTATAACCTCCAAAAATATATAAATTTATATTGTAACCTTTTGCATGCTGTAACGTTTCCATTTTTGCATATTTATTGAAATATGACAGCAAAAACTGTATATTTTAAAGATATTATAAATTAGAAAATGGAGCAATATGAAACGTTTTTTTATTATTCTTTTTACGACTTTATTGATTTCCGGATTTGCTTTTGCACAAGAAGATGACGGTGATGAATACGATGACGGCTATGTTTATGAAGCAAACGGAGCCGGAGACCAGTTTCTTAAATTTGGATTAGGAGGTCAGGCACCATTAAACTTCGGCGGTTCAGTAAAAAAAGGCAATGGTTCTCTTTACTGGGGCGGTGACATTGAATTAGGTTATTATAGATTTTTCAACAGCTGGTTTGGTGTCGGTGGAGAAATCACCCTGGCTTACAATCTTTCTGTTGGCAATAAAATTCTTGTAATGCTTCCAATTACTGGCGGTGTTCTCTTGCAACCAAGTATTGGAAAATTTGAATTTCCCTGCTTTTTTAATGTAGGTCTTGCTTACGAAACCTGGCAGAATATGAATTATTTTCCTTCTTTTACTGCTAAGGCTTCTGTCGGTGCTTTTTACCGTATAAACGAATCATTTTCTGTAGGAGTTTCTGGTAGTGGGCTCTGGATTCCTCAGTGGTTCAAAGACAGTTCAAAAAACTGGAACGGATTGTTTGCTGATATAAATGTTACTGTCCGCTACCACTTATAATATTTTTTAATACTTATTATTTCAGGATTTTTTATGAAAACTTTTATGAAAAAACGATTTTTTAATACAATTTTTACTGTTCTTATGGCAGTCGGCCTTTCTTCTTGTTTTGATCCGGTATTCTACAATATTACTCAGGATGTAGCCCCGGAAGATGCTACGGTTTCTGGCACAATCAATTCTATAGTACGCTATACGGTTGATGGTACAGAATTGCTCTTTCTTGCGGCTGACGGTGGATTGAGATACAAGAATGCAGAAACCCAGAATGACCGTTCAGGAAGCAATAATTCTTCATGGAAAACTTATGATAAAAGTCTACTTCCTTTTGAACTTCATTATTTTGAATATTATGGAGAAGGTGGAGCTTATGACCACCAGGGGCAATCAATTATAAAAGTTGCAGCTGATGCAGACACACTTTACCTTGTTACAATTGAATACAAAAAAGACGAAACAGAAGGAAAAAGTGTTCCAAACACAGTCAGAATCTGGGCAAACTCAAGTTTCTCTCTTTCTGCCGACGGAGCTTTAACTTCAACTTCAGCCTGGGCAGAAATTGCTTCAGAATCCTATGACTCTAAAAAAACAGAATATAACTTTTTCACCCTCATAAATGAATCACGCTACAGCTACTGGTACAGCGACTTTAATGTTTTCTGTTCAAATGCACCACAAAAAGAACACAGAGTTGCTTATTTAAGAAACGGCTTTATGGGAACAGAAAGTGCTACTTACTACAAGCTTAATGGCACAACCCCATTAGATGCAGACAATCCAACAGCAAAAGCCATTTATGATGGAGAAAAATATATACGTACACAAATTGTTCCCCTAAATGATGAGGGTACAACAGATGTTGCTTCTGCAGAAATGATTATTGCAGACAACAGTACAGGAATTGACATAGATTCTGTTGCTTATCTTAACGGAAATTATTATTTCTTTGATTCAATTGCAGTAACAACAAACGAAACAAAAGATAAGGAAGCAACAATAATTTATTATGGCGATACAAGCTCAAGTTCCCGTTCAACTTCTGATCATTCCCATATTTCTCTTAAAGGCTTAAAGAGTCTGACTTGTGAAACAAGCGGCTCTACAATCACTGCAACAAAAGCTTCAGTTCTTTCTGCTGGCGAAGATATTTCATGCCTTGCAATGTCAAAAGATGCCCTGCTTATTGGAAGGGGTGATTATTCAATATCATCAAACTATACCGGCGGAATTGTAAAAATGAGCGTAAATGAAGATGGCAGTCCTGTATTGAACAGCAATAACGAAGCTTATCTGTCTTCATTCACGACAAATGCTGCAATTCAGCTTTCTTCTGCATATCTGATTTTTACCCTCTTAACAGCAGATCCTTCAAAAACTGAAGAAGACGCTATAATTTACAGTTCTATCGGATTTAAATCATCAGGTTCATCTACTGCCGTTACATATAAAAATATTGGACTTTGGGCTTATTACCCGTCACGAGGAAACTGGAACAGGGAATAATGGACGACACTCTTTTTGAACAGGCAAAAAGACTACAGGAACCTCTTGCCGCTCGTATGCGTCCCCGCTGTCTGGATGAATACATAGGACAGGACCATATTGTTGGCAAGGGGCGTTTATTAAGGCGTGCAATTGCAGCTGACCAGATTACTTCCATCATTTTTTACGGTCCACCCGGCACTGGAAAAACAACCTTAGCAAGGGTTATTGCTAATCACACAAAATCAAACTTTCTTACCCTGAATGCCGTTCTCACAGGTGTTCAGGATATTCGTAATGCAATAAAGCAGGCAAATGATTATTACAATCTCTACACCCGCCGTACAATCCTTTTTGTAGACGAAGTTCACCGCTGGAATAAATCGCAGCAGGACGCCCTACTCCCCTGGGTAGAAAATGGTACAATCATCCTTATAGGCGCAACTACCGAAAATCCTTTTTTTGAAGTCAACAAAGCTCTCGTTTCCCGTTCAAGGGTTTTTCAACTCAAGCCGCTTACAAATGATGATTTGATGAAGGCAGCCCAGCAGGCAATTCATGATGAAGAACGCGGTTACGGTCACTGGAAAATTGAGTTTGAAGAAGGAGCACTGGAACATCTTATTGAAACAGCAAATGGAGACGCCCGTTCCCTTTTGAATGCCCTGGAACTGGCTGTAGAAACTACTCCCGAAAAATGGGCTCCTTTTATGCAGCCTCCAATTCCTGAATACGGAACAAAAATCTATATATCAAAAGAAACCGCCGAAGAATCCATTCAGAAAAAGGTTGTCCTTTACGACAGAGACGGCGACTATCATTACGATATAATTTCTGCTTTTATAAAATCTCTGCGTGGACGAGACCCGGATGCGGCCTGCTACTGGCTTGCGCGTATGGTTGCTGCTGGAGAAGATCCACATTTTATTTTCCGCCGCATGCTTATTTCTGCCTGTGAGGATACAGGTCTTGCAGATCCAAATGCAATCAGCGTAGTTAATTCCTGTGCAGAAGCTTTTGACCGTGTCGGAATGCCGGAAGGTCGTTATTTTCTGGCTCATGCTGCCCTTTATCTTTCAACTGCACCAAAATCAAACAGTTCCATGGCCTTTTTTGATGCACTCGCTTCTGTTGAAAAAGAAGATACCGAGGTTCCGAATCACCTTAGAGATTCCTCCCGCGATGCAGAAGGCTTTGGTCACGGAAGCGGTTATCTCTATCCACATGCCTACAGAGACCATTGGGTTGCCCAGCAATATCTGCCGGATGTTTTAATGGGTCGCGTTTTTTATACTCCAAGCACTCAGGGCTATGAAGGAAAAATCAGAAGTGATGTTTTGTCGCGACGAGAAATACAAATTGCCTCAATTCTTGAAAAGGAAACAGAAAAAGAAATCTCGGCTGATATTCTGGCATCAAAACCTGAAGAGACCGGCTCAATGAATATAATTCCAATGCAAGGCTTGCGTTCTCCAACTGCAAAATCCTGTGCAGAAAGCGAGTTTGGAGCAAATCCTATTTCGCAATGGTGGGTAAATGAACATTTTAAGAGCGGTTCTGTAAAAAAAGCTGAAAACCTTACCTTTAGCCCTAAAGATGCAGCCAAAGAAATTGCCTTGAACAGAGCCGACAGACACTGGCAGCAGAGACTGGATTCAAATAAATCAGAAATACTTTTGCAAATCCGTGACACAATGATTGAAATGGCAGCCCTGTCCAGACACGACAGAAATCTTGTGTGGAATGCTGATTCGGGCCTGCTCTTGTGGGAAATTGCAAGAAAAACCCCGGAAGGAGTTACCTGTGGTGTCTGCCGTACAGAAAAAGGAATGCAGATTCTTGAACAATACGGAAGAACACTTGGCGAACTGGACCGCCCTATTCTGCAGGTTCGTGGACAATCAATTTCTTCTGACTTTTTAACAGAACGTGATTTTTACGATTTAATTCTAAAGTTTCAGTATAAGGGTACAATTTTCGACCGTCTGTATTTTACAGATCCTTTTGTTTCGGAAGCATCGATTATTGCACTTTCGGATTCAATTAAATCACTTTTTACTCCGCAGAAAAGCACAACAGAAAAAAGTGGAGGCGGAAAACCATACAAAGACGATGATGATGTAGATGATACCGATGAAAACTTTAAGTATGAATGTCCGCTTGCAGACGGCTTTAAAGTAATCATTTCTCAGCGTATTCCTTGTAACGGGCAGAAGATTTCTGAACTTATACGAAAGCAGATTCTGACAGCTGATACCTCTGAAGTTTTTGCTCCTATTCTTTCAAAAATGGAAGCCGCAGAACAGGAGTTTTTTGGAGACAGAGATAATACTTTATTCTCCTGGGATGGCGTTTTTATTGCAAATACCTTTAGGCAAAGAGGTTTTGACGTAAAGATTGCCTGCCAGCAGATTCAGGAAAAGAGACGTATAACGCCCCAGGAAATTGAAAAATGGTTTTCTGCGGAAAACTCGGCTTACGGGGCAAAAATGCAGGAAAAAGTTGGCACGGTAGATTTACAGAAAATCATAAACCTTTTGATTGCCGCATGCGAAAAGACAATTTTCAACTGGAATATAGAAATCGCCTTCCTGGAAGTTACAGCAGAGAAATAGAGAGATACTGGAGTTTTGCTGTTGCTTAAACTGCCTGCGCTATCGGATTGAATCAATATTAGCTTTTCCACCCGGAACAAATGGCAGAACAAGTTCTTCTGGATTGATTCTAACCCTTACAAGGCAAGGTTTGTTTTTAGCATTAGAGTCAAAGGCGGTTTTGTACCAGTCCGGATTGTCACTTGCGTCAACTGCCCTTATTCCAAATCCCTTTGCAAGCTGAATAAAATCTGGCACGTAATTAAAAACAGAAGCACTGTAATTTTTATCAAAGAGATATTTCTGCTGCTGATAAACCATTCCAAGCGTTCTGTTTTCAAAAATAATAATGGTTACAGGAAGATTCTGTTCTGCAAGGGTAGCAAGCTCCTGTAAGTTCATCATAATTGAACCATCCCCACTAAAGCATACAATTCGTTTTTTAGGATTTGCAAGTGCCGCACCAATTGCAACAGGAAGTCCAAAGCCCATTGTTCCAAGGCTGCCAGAAGTAAGAAAGCTTCTTGGTCTTTCAATAGGATAATACTGGGCTGCCCACATTTGATGCTGTCCAACGTCGGTTGTAACAATTAAATTCTCTGCTGGAATACCGGCTGCAGCAGATAATTCTGGAACAGAAGCTATAAAAGTTCTAGGATTTATGAGGCTTTCGCCCTCAGGACGTCCTGCAGTATCTGATTCACTGTGAGCTTTTAATTCCTGAATTTTTTTGAGCCAGGCTTCATCAGAAGTAATGCCTTTTTCAAAAAGGACTTGAGCAATCACTGGGAGAATTGATTCTACATCTGCAATGATTGAAACTGTGGATGTAAGGATTTTATCAACCTCAGCGGCATCTATATCAATATGAACTATTTTGGCATTAGGACAGAACTTTGAAACAAGACCAGTTGCCCTGTCATCAAAGCGAACTCCAGCAGCAATAACTAAATCACTATCGTGCATTGCAACATTAGCTGCATAACTTCCGTGCATTCCAATCATGCCAATAAAAAGAGGTGATGATTTTGGAATACAGCCCAAGCCCATGAGACTTGTAACTACAGGCATTTTATAGTTGTCGGTAAGTTTTTTTATACCGTCAGCGGCAGCTTGTGTGTTACAACCGCCACCACAAAATAAAACTGGACGTTTGGCTTTTGCAAGCAGGGAAGCAATTTTTTCTATTCTGCAAGTATATTCATCAATCGGAGTATGGAAGCGGACATTCTGAGATTTTGCATCTATAACATCCGGAAGCTTGTCAATTTCAATTTCCTTTAACTGAACATCACGAGGAATATCAATTAAAACTGGACCTGGACGACCGTTTACAGCAACAGCAAAAGCAGTCGGAATAGCAGTAAGAAGTTCTTCCGGTGATTTTACAAGAATTGAATGTTTTGTAATTGGAAAAGAAAGTCCAAAGGTATCTGCTTCCTGAAAAGCATCGGTTCCAATCTGAGTTGTATTTACCTGCCCTGTGATTGCAATAATTGGCACAGAATCTGCACGGGCATCTGCAATTGAAGTTAAAAGATTCATGGCACCAGGACCGCTAGTTACCATACAGACAGCAGGTTTTCCAGTAGTTCGGGCAATTCCCTGAGCAATAAAACCAGCAGCCTGTTCATGACGGATTAGCACATGTCGGATTGAAGAACGATTTAATTCATCATAAAGAGGAAGAATCATACCGCCCGGCATACCGGCTACAGTATCAATTCCATACATTTCCAATAATTTTACAATAATTTGTGCTCCAGTCAGTTTCATATTAACTCCAAAAAATATTGCTTTATATTAGCATATTTTACAATAATAGTGTATAATTGTGAGGTGAAAATTTCTAATTTAGGCGAAATAAAGGTTGTCGCATTCGATATTGACGGAACTCTCTACGAAGAACGCAAATTGAATAGACGCATATTTTTTCATTTTTTGAAGCATTTAAGATTTTTTTCACTTTATGGGCTTGCCCGTGTGGAACTTAGAAAATCTGATTATTATGCTGATTTTAAAACAGCACAGGCAGAGCTTATGGCTAAAAAACTGCACTGCACTCCTCAAAAAGCTCAGAAAAAACTTGATGACATCGTGTATTACGGCTTACGTAAATATTTTACTAAGTTTGACTGCATGAAAGGTTCACGCGAGTTGATTAAGCGTTTGAAGGAAGCAGGCCTAAAAGTTGCATTGCTTTCGGATTTCCCACCAGAGCAGAAAGGCGAACTCTGGGGATTAAAGCCTTACTGTGATTTACTGCTGGGAACAGAAGAAGTCGGTGCCTTAAAGCCATCGCCAAAAGCCTTTCTCGCCTTAGCAGAGCGACTCGGAGTTCCGGCAGAAGAAATTTTTTACATAGGAAACAATCATAAATATGATGTCGTCGGACCTAAAAAAGCAGGTCTCAAGGCAGGCTGGATTGTTTCACCATTAAAAGGAAAGTTAGGAAAAAAGTCAAAAGTTGCTGATTTTACTTTCTACAAGTATTCGCAGCTTGAACATTTTATTTTTGGGGAATAAAAAAACTTATAAATTGGGTGGGGAAATAAAAAGTGGAAATCGTAATTTCAATTCTTATCGCTATTGTAATTTCATTAGGTATTTCAATTTACTTTCACGAGATGGACAAGAAAAAAAACGCAATTGAGAAAGTCAGGCGTTATGCAGATAAGCGTGAGGAAGATTTTGACAAAAAATATAAGGATATAAAAAAGGATTTCAATATCCTCATTGCTGAATTTGATTCCAGACAGGGACAGGCAAATGCAGCCGTAAAATTGCTCACAAAACAGCAGGAAGATTTCAACGAAAAAATTAAAAATCTCGATCAGTATGTTCAGAGTATTCAGAATATTGGCAATCAGATTAACAATTATTCCCGCGTCCTCAACGATTTGAATGAAATGACTGATCAGGTTGAAGAAAATCTTCAGCGGGTACAAAAGGAAAGCGGAATTGTTGATGCTTTAACAACAAGACTGGGCAAACAGCAGCAAACTGTAGATTCTCTGGAAAAACGCATTCCAAAGCTTTCACAGGAATTTTCTGATTACAACGCAGAACAACTGAAGGCTGTAGGAAACACACTTTTAACAGAATATAAAAATTATGCCGACAAGATTTCAGCAGAAATTGAAGAAGCAAAAAATAATGCCCAGATGGCTCTTGCTGATATTCGCCGCGAAATTCAGGAAACCTACAATCATGCAGCTGAAAATGCAGAAAAACTTGAAAACACTGCATTTGAACACCTTAGCGAAAAAGCAACAGAACGTTCAGAAAATTATATCAAGGAACTCGAAAACAAGGCAGTTCAGCTTTCTGCAATGCTTGATTCACGTGTTTCTGAAGCAAATCAAAAAATCGAACAAAATTATGCTGATTTAAATACCTATCTTGAAAACAAAAACAGCGAACTTCAGAAGTATTTTGACGGTAAAACCGCAGATACAGTTGCAAAATACAAGGAATCTGAATCAAAAATGCTTGCTGATGTAAAATCAAACCTTACTTCAATGAATGAAAAATTCAACAAGAGCATTGATAATCTTTCTGCAAATTACACTTCAAAGGTTCAGGCCCTGCACGATAAATACAACCAGCAGCTCGAAAGTGTGGGCGGTAAAAATGATGGTATTATTGCCAAGTTTGAAGCCAGATTCAACGAAGATTTTACAAAAATCAGTCAGAAATACGACACACAAATTGAAGCAATCTCTACAAAAAATGATAAGGATTACAGCGCCCTTGAAGAAAAGTTCAATTCTGATTATCAGAATTTCGCTCAGAAATACACAGAAGCTTTTGACAAGGCAACTGCAATCAACAATAAAAAAATCAATGAATTCAATGAAAACTTTATTGCCCAGCACCAGAAATTACAGCAGGATTACGAAAATGCAGTTTCAGAGCTTTCTGCCGCAAGTACAGGCAAGGTTTCAGAAGTTGAAAACCGCATAAATGAAGAAATTGCTTCTTTTGAAAATCAATCTCAGGAAAAGATTAATTCTCTGAATGTAAATTATACAAATCAGTTTGACCAGCTCCAGTCTGATTACGATTCCCAGTTGGGCCAGATTCAGGCAAAATACGATAGTGTAATTGAAGAAATCAAAAATGATTGCGAAGGAAAAATCAGCGGACTTCAAAATGATTACAACCAGCAGATGGACGGACTCGAAAGCGACTATACAAATCAGTTGACCAAAATCCAGAACACCTGCAACACACAAATTGAAGAAATCAAAAATGTTTATACAGAACGCTTTGCTCAACTTAAAAATGAATGTAACAGCGGTATTGCCCAGATACGCTCTGATTACGAACATCAGGTAGCAGATTTGAAGGGCGATTATTCAGAACAGTTTGCTCAGTTTGAAGGAAATTACGCAGACAGCTT
Organism: uncultured Spirochaetaceae bacterium; assembly: GCA_902802305.1. GTDB lineage: Bacteria > Spirochaetota > Spirochaetia > Treponematales > Treponemataceae > Treponema_D. The sequence continues at coordinate 147,749 of CADCLG010000001.1, read as the reverse complement.
TGAAAAGTTCAAGGGCGGTTACGACAGTCAGTTCACACAGATTCAAAACGATTATACAAAACAAATTGAAGCAATTAAGAGCGACTATCAGACTCAGATTGACCAGCTTAAAACTACTTACTCAGCACAAATCAACCAGCTCAATGAAGGCTATTCTTCTCAAATTAATCAGTTTAAAGATGGATATTCAGTAGCCTTTAATCAGATTAAAGACGATTATTCAACACAATTTGCTCAAATTAAAAATGATTACACCAGCCAAACCGCTCAGATCAAGGACGACTGTACAAATCAGACATCACAACTCAAAAATGATTACGAAAGCCAGCTCTCACAAATCAAAAATGATTATTCAAGCAGAATGGCAGAAACAAAAAAGGATTATGCAAGTCATTTTACTCAGTTCAGAACCGGCTATATGAGTATTTTTGAGCAGATCAAAAACGATTACACCAATAAAATCACCCAGCTCAAAGAAGAATGCAATAATCAGCTCAAGGAAGTACATGAAGTAAATGATGAACGCGAAAAGCTTTTGACTTCTGCAAACGAAGAATACAAACAGAAGCTTGCTGAATTACGTCTTGAACTCCAGAACAGTCTTAAACAGTGCAATGAAACAAGTGAGTTCCTTAAAAAAGATGTTGACGGAAACTCAAAGAGCCTGGAAACAATTCAGTCAGAGCTTGCTTCTCAGATTCAGGAAATCCAGAACCGTTATGCAAGTCTTTACCGCGATGCACTTACTACTGCCGACCAGAAAGAAGCAGAAGCCTTGCAGTCTTTTACCGATAAATCAAATCAGAATATCGAAAAATACAGTTCTATCATCCAGCAGAAAATATCTGATTTGCAGACAAATCTTACACAAACCCTGCAGCAGCTTATTGCTGACGCAGATAATTCTGTTAAAAATGCCCAGAATGCTGTTCTTTCTTTACAGAATGAATGTGAATCTGCAACACAAAAAGCAGCGGCAATTGAACCTCAAATCGCAGAAAAAATCACTTCTGTGTCTATAAAAATTGATTCATTCCAGCAGGAAACCGAAGCAAAGCTTGGAAATCTCAACAAGCTTATTTCTGATTCCTTAAAGCGTTCAGTTGCAGACAGCGAAGCTAAACACCTGAATATGCTTGAAGAAATTGAGCAGAATCTTGACAGCTACAAAAAGGACATTGAGTACAAGCTTTCTCAGGTTCAGAACTCAGGAAGCGATATTGATACTCTCGAAAAGAGTCTCAGAGCTGCCATGCAGGAAGTTCAAAACAGAGTTCTTGGTGATTTTGACCTCTTTACCGAAGAGCAGCAGCGCCGCCATGAAGAGTTTTCTAAAAATATAAAAGAAGATTCTGACATTATTGAAGTCCGCCTCCACGAAATTGATAAATCTCTTGATGATTTGAAGGTTACTGCTACCGGCAGTATGAGCGCTAAACTCCATGATTTCCAGGTTGCTTTTGACAACAGTTTAAATAAAAACAACAATGAAATTGAAACAAAACTCACCGACTGGAAAGAAGATTTGGATTCAAAGCTTAACGTGATTTCTTCAAATTACGAAAACTCACGCAAATCTTTTGAAAGTAAATATCTCGAAGAATTAAAGAATAATCTTACCGGCCTGCAGACAAAATCTTCTGAGCAGTATTCAAAACTTTCTCAGTCAATTGACCAGTCAAAGTCCGGCATGGAAGAATCTCTTAATCAGCTCCAGACAAAACTTAATGAGTTTGAAGATGCTACCCGCAGCAAAATCAACCAGATTGCAAACAATACCGAAAAAGAGCTTAAGTCCGAAGTTGAGCACAATGTAAGTCTTGTTCAGAATAATCTCTCTAAGGTTCAGGAAGAACTGCTTGCTAACCTCAAAACCTTTGAACAGTCAGTTCAGGAACGCCAGGAAAGCGCAAACATGCAGATTGATACAGCCATTGGTGAGTTCAACACCTGGAAAGTTCAGCTGCGAAATCAGATGGAAGAATCAAGTTCTTTATTCCAGCAGGATTTGGACTCTTTTAAAACTGCATCACATGATAACATTAGCGAAACAGAAGAAAAAATCACTCAGAACATGCAGGAATATGCAAAAACAATTCAGAGTGAACAGAACAAGCTCAACGCCGAAATACAGCAGCTTCAGAATAAAACTGACGAAGCCCTGCAGGAATACGAAAATCGTTCTGAACAAATTATCAATCAGCTTAAAACAACTTATACACAAATGCTTGCCGATACCGAGCAGCGTGTTAAAGAACAGAATGAAGATTCTTCAAGGAACCTTGCCCAGCTCAAAAAAGACATTCAGACTGCCTCAGAACAAAACCGTGCAAATCAGGCTCAGTTTGTACTCAAAATGCAGAATGATACAAACGACATGCAGGTAAGAATGGGTGAGCTTTCTAAGGAACTCCAGACAATCCGTTCAAACATCCAGCTCTACGAAAAAGCAGATCAGATGAAAAAGCAGCTTGAAGAAAAATTACAGACTCTGCATGATTCATTTGAACGCGTAGAAAATTATACCGAGATTGCTGACCAGTACAGTGTTTATTACAACAACATGGTAAAGATGAACGAAGATATGACACGTCAGCTTTCTTCTATTGAACAGCAGAAACAGCGCGTTACAAATATTGAACAGAAATTCGGACAGCTTATTTCGCTTTCTAATACAATTGATGATCGTATTAAGTCACTTAACACAACTTCTGACGATATTAGCAGTATGGAGGTTGCTGTTAGAAATTACCGCGACAAACTCGACGAAATCTCACAGCAATATGAACGCCTGTCCAAAAAGGATGAACTGGTTAGCCGCGTAATGACTGATGTTGATAATTCATGGAAAAACCTTCAGACTCTTGAACAGAGAATTGCCGACTGTAACAGACAGGTTACTTCTCTTCCTCAGGAAATCAAGGATGTTCAAAACAATGTCGACAGACTTTTGCAGAACTCACCTAAGATTAACGAAGCAGCAGCAAAACTTACAGATCTTGATACAGTTCTTACAGAAACAGAAAAGAGAATCGACCAGCTGCAATCAGCAAATGCGGGCATGAAAAAAGTCCAGCTTGAACAGCAGCAGTTAAGTCGCGAAATAAACAGCAAGTTTGAAGCCCTTCATACTATTGCAAAGAGTGAAGTTTCTAAGAATAAACCTGCTCAAGATACCGGTATAAGTCCTAACGTAAGGGAAACTATAAAGAAGCTCAGACGCGAGGGATGGACAATTCAGGAAATTGCTTCAAGCTTTAACAGAACGCCTACAGAAATTGACCTTTTGCTTGAATTACCTGATGATTAATCTTTGAAGATAATTAATCTTTAGATAAAAGGCAGACAACGTAGGCTTCGACAGCCTCGGAAGTACCAACTGGTGGAAGTTTTTCACCGGTTTTTGCTTTAACAAAGACCTGGTCCGGAGAGATTTGCAGAAGCTCTGCAATTGAAGCAATAACCTTCTGACGGTAAGGAATAAACTTTGGTTTTTCAAGTTTGATTACACAGTCAAGATTTTCGATTTTCCAGCCTTTTGCATAAACAGACTGGCAGACAGTTTTTAAAAGTTCAGCAGAATCTGCGTCTTTCCATTTTGGGTCTTCTGGAGGAAAAAAGGAACCGATATCACCAAGACCAGAAGCACCAAGAATTGCATCGGTTATAGCATGAAATAAAACATCGCCATCAGAATGGCCGTCTTCACCTTTTTCAAAAGGAAGCTCAATGCCACCTAAAAGAAGCTTGCGATTGGGAATCAGACGGTGTAAATCATAACCAATACCAACTCGAATCATAGGCTTTTTGCCCTTTCCAAATCACCAGGATAAGTAATTTTTATATTTTTGATATCACCGGGAACAACCTGTACTTTTCCACAATAGCGTCCGTAAATCTCAGAATCATCTGTATATTCATAATTGTCCGTAATTGCCTGAATATGAGCATAAAGAAGATTTACAAAATTAAAGCCCTGTGGAGTCTGAACAGCAACTAAAGATTTTCGGGAAAGATGCTTTGAAATAAGGCCGTTTGCCCCTACTTCTTTAATTGTATCTGTTACAGGAATTGCAGGAACAGCTGCACCAACCTGAATTGTAGCCATGACAATTTCGTTGATGAGACGCTCGGTTACAAAAGGACGAGCCCCATCATGAACAAGAACAATATCAGGTTTTTCTTTTGACTGTTTTAAATGTTCCATTGCATTAAAAACGGAAAGCTGCCTTGTTTTTCCGCCTCTAATGTACTGAACTTTTTCCTGCATTGTATCATCAAAACTGAAAAAAGCAGAAACGGCTTCCACTGCCCCCATAGAACCTTCTTCGGGAACAGTGATAATTAAATGGGATATAACAAATGTCGACAGAAAACTTTTTGCAGCATCTACAAAAGCCTTTACACAGGAAGAAAGAACTGTACCATTTCCAAGCGACATGTATTCTTTTTTTACATCGCCGCCCATTCTTGTTGAATTACCGGCGGCCGTTATTATAACTGCAACTTTTTTTTTAGAAGGATTCATCGTCGTCAAAATCTTCTTCATCAGCATCCATATCGGTATCTGCTGAATCAGCATCGTCTAAATCATCATCTGAATCACGTGATTTTTCGTTAACATCATCCATCAAATCATCATCTTCGTCATCATCAAGAGGCATAATATGCTTAATCTTTGCAACTGATCCAGGTGGCTCAAGCTTTGTATGGATAGTCTGCTCAATTTCCTTTTGAGATTTACCTAATGCAAAAGAAATCTCATCTTCCAAAAGTCTCTTTGCAGAATCATAAAGTTTGCGTTCCAAAATAGGAAGCTCCTTTACCTTACTGCGGTTGTAAAGACAGCGGACAATTTCTGCAATATCCTTAACTGTTCCTTTTTTAAGCAAATCCAGATTCTGTTGATATCTGAGTTTCCAGTCTGAAGTAATAGGTTCAAAATCTTCTGATAAAAGATTCAAGGCTTCTTCGGCTTCTTTAGCAGAAACAATCTGACGGATTCCTAACTCATCAGCTTTTTCTACGGGAATCATAACAACCATGTCAGAGGCTTCTATATAAATCTTGTAATACAAAAGCATATTATCTTTGAATTTCTTTTCAAAGATATCAATAACTTTACCAACACCCTGACTTGGGTAAACGACCTTCTGGTCTATACTGAATTTTGTTTCCATAAGTTCTATTATTATATCATAAATTACATAAAGTTTCAATTTTTATGATTTTTATGATTTTAAATGTTATAATGATAAGATATTGAATATAACAAAAAATTATCGTTAGAGGTTTATTTATGGAAAACGAAAAAAAGGAACGCAATTCCTTTACCGGCTCTCTTGGATTTGTACTTGCAGCAGCAGGAAGTGCCGTTGGATTGGGAAACATCTGGAGATTCCCTTATTGTGCTGCAAAAGATGGCGGCGGATTATTTCTGCTTGTCTATTTAGTTTTTGCTTTAACTTTTGGATTTGCCCTGCTTATTACCGAAGTAGCAACTGGTAGAAAAACCCAGCAGGGACCGCTCACAGCCTACAAGTTTATTAATTCAAAATGGGGCTGGCTTGGTATTTTTTCTTTTGTAGTACCCTTTATTATTTATCCTTATTATTGTGTAATTGGTGGCTGGGTAATCAAATACATGGTTACCTACATTATTGGAAAAGGTTCAATTGCTGTTCAGGACGGCTTCTTTGGTTCTTTTATAACAGGCAGCTGGCAGCCAATTGTTTTTACCCTTATTTTTGCAGGTGCATGTTTTTACATTGTTTATAGAGGCGTTGAAAAAGGAATTGAAAAATATTCAAAGATTCTTATGCCTATTCTTGCAATAATTGTTGTATTTATTGCTTTTTACGCCCTTTTCTTAAAGTTTACAGATGCTGACGGCGTTACAAGAACAGGTTTACAGGGTGCAAAAATCTATCTGGTTCCAAACTTTAAGGGGCTTACAGTCAGAGGATTTTTGAGAATCTGTCTTGATGCAATCGGACAGCTCTTCTACTCCTTAAGTATTGCAATGGGCATTATGATTGCCTATGGTTCTTACATGAAAAAAGACGTAAAACTTGAAAAATCAGTAAATCAGATTATAGCCTTTGATACAGGAATTGCTGTTCTTGCCGGTCTTATGATTATTCCGACTGTATTTGTATTCTCTGGCATGGACGGACTTAAAACAGCCGGAACAAGCCTTATTTTTGTAGCACTACCAAAGATTTTCAATTCTCTCGGTATATTTGGTCATATTTTGGGTGCACTCTTCTTTATAATGGTTTTATTTGCTGCCCTTACCTCAGCAGTTTCAATTTTAGAAGCAATTACTTCAAGCCTTATCGATAAATTTAACTGGTCTCGCAAAAAGTCTGTTTTAGTCATGAGTGCGGCAACCTTTATTATTTCTCTGATTGTATGTCTTGGATATAATATCTGGTATTTTGACCTTACATTGCCTAATGGTTCAGTTGGACAGATTCTTGATGTTCTTGATTACCTGAGCAACAATATTCTTATGCCTCTGATTGGTATTCTTACCTGTATTCTTGTAGGATGGGTTTGCAAGCCCCAGACAATCATTGACGAAATCACCCTTAACGGCGAAAAGTTTGTCCGAAAATGGCTTTATACAGCTATGATAAAGTTTGTTGCTCCACTTCTGCTTTTTGTAATCCTTCTTACAGGACTTGGAATTATATAGGGTTTTCGTATTATAAATAACTCAATTTACAAAAAGGCTTCCGGTCGTGAGTTTTGTGGCAAAATCGCGCAATATTGCGCTAGACGCTGTTTGTGGTAAAGGAACTATTAACCTGCCGCTATGGCGGCAGCCACAAACAGAGTCTTTTTGCCACAGAACTCACGACCTCACGCCAATTTATACTTTAAATATTTATAATGCGGAAACCATATATAAAGATTCTGGCAAACGCATTATAAAAGATTATGTTAGAACAAGAACAAAGGAGTGAAATTGGTTTTGCGAAAAGACTCTGAAGTGCTGCCGCTATAGCGGCAAAATCTATAATTACAAGGCACTTCAGCGTCTAGCAGGCGAGCCCTGCGGTTTCGCAAAACCAATTTCACTCCTTTAATTATTTTTTTATATAATCTTTTATAATGTGTTTACCCTGTTATATCGAGTTGCCCCTGTTGCGATAAAATGCAAAATACTGTATAGTTTGTCAATAATTTCAAGGTCTGTTGCTTGCAGACTATAAAAGCAGAATAAAAGCGAAAGTTTATTTTGTGGAGATGTGCCTCCGAAACTAACCATGTAAACTTTGCTTCACTATTCTGGCAGAGGATATATGGATACAGATACAATCATTTCTCAAGAAGAGGAAGGCATTTCTTCCACACAGGAATCATTAGTTAACGACGATTTAATCACAGACGATTCAAACGAATCAGATTCAGTTACATTCGCAGATTTAGGTCTGGACGAATACACCTTAAAAGCAGTTGAAAAAAAAGGTTTTATCACGCCTTCTCCAATTCAGGTGCTTGCAATTCCACGGCTTTTGAATGGAGACAGCAATCTAATTGCCAGAGCTCGTACAGGAACTGGAAAAACTGCCGCCTTTGGACTTCCAATAATTCAGAATATACGCGAAAAAAGCGACCATGTTGAGGCTTTGATTCTTGAACCAACCCGCGAGCTTGCTGTTCAAACTTGCAACGAAATGCAGTCTTTTTCAAACAAGGGAATCCCACGCACTACTGTTTTATATGGTGGTGCTTCTTATGCAGCTCAGATAAAGGATTTGAAACGCGGTTGTGAAATCGTAGTTGGAACTCCAGGCCGAATTATGGATCATCTGGAGCGCAAAACACTCGATATCAGTAAAATCAAATATTTTATCCTTGATGAAGGCGACGAAATGCTTGATATGGGCTTTATCGAGGATATCGAAAATATTTTCAAACAGGCAAATCCAGACAGCAGAATCCTTTTATTCAGTGCAACCATGCCGGCCCCAATTCTTAAAATTGCTGCTGATTTTATGGGTGAATATGACATCATCGAAGAAGAAAAGGTTATTGATGAGGCACTTCTGATTGACCAGAAATATTGGTTTGTAAAAGAAAGCGAAAAAATCGAAGCCCTGGTTCGTCTTATTGATATGTCACCGGATTTTTACGGTCTTGTTTTTACTATGACAAAAATGGATGCCGACAACGTAACCCGTATGCTTGATTTGCGTGGCTACGAAGCGGCTGCCCTTCATGGTGATATAATGCAGAATCAGCGTGAAAAAGTTCTTGAAAGATTCAGAATGAAAAAAACACGTATTCTTGTTGCGACCGACGTTGCAGCGCGTGGTATTGATATTTCAGGATTGAGCCATGTTGTAAATTATTCCCTTCCTTTTGATACGGCAACTTATGTTCATCGAATTGGAAGAACTGGTCGCGCAGGAACAACCGGTATTGCAGTTACTTTTGTCCGTCCGGAAGAAAAACGCAAGCTTTCATTTTTTATAAGAAACGTAAATCGCGCAACAAAAAGCGAATTGAAGGAAGATAAGATTCCGTCGGTACATGACGTTTTGGATATTAAGGAAGCACGACTTATCCGTGAACTCAGGGAAAAGCTTTTTGAAGAAGCTGAGGTTGGAACTGCTGTGGGAGTTGCAACGGAAGGGGAAGTTGATACTAGTGCTGAAGTCGCAGCAAGTGTGGAGAAGGCTACTAATGTGGAAGTCGCAACAGAAGCGACCGCTGAAATTACCGACACAGCAGCTGACACTTCAGCAAAAATTGCAACTACCGAAAAGCTCCGCGAAGTTCCTGCAAAATATTCCGACCTGGCAAAAAAACTCTGCGAAAATCAGGATGCAACCCAAGTTCTTGCCGGCGTACTTTCAATTATGTATGGCGAAAAACTGAGTTCAAAGCATTACGGAAAAATCAACACACGAGACACTGCTAGCCGGGGCGACCAGACAAGAATCTTTGTTTCTCTAGGAAAAAAAGACGGCTATCGCGCAAAAGAAATTGCTGATTACTTCAGTGAGCTTCTGCATATTCCTGGAAGAATGATTGATGACATTGATGTTGCCCAGCAGTTCTCGCTTTTAAGCCTACCAACTGCTTCTGCTAAAAAAGTTGTGGAAATGTCAAAATCAAACCACAGGCTGCCTCACATGCACATCGACACAAAAGAAGAAGGCCGTGGCAGCAGAAAGAGTGGACGTAAAGAGGAACGCGTTTCCCGACGCCGTGAAGAAGGAAGCAGCAAGGGGCGAGCAAAGGGAAACAGACCAAATGTTCATACGCAGGTGGAACGCTCTTCTTCGCGAAAGACGGGCGGTGCATCAGCCTTTGTAAAGAAAAATAAAAAGGCAGAAAGATTCTAAAACCAACACAAAAAAAAGTTACTTAAGTTTCGTATCCTCGCAATTGACGTTTTTAAGGTCCCTACACTTTCGTAACTTTTTTTTCCCTTTTTTTACCCTACATTCTTTTTTTTTTTATTTCCTATAACCAAAATTATAAGTTTTTTTTATGAAATACCTTGACAGATGAGGTATTATGTATTATAAAGTATATCAAGAACAATAAAGAGGATGGTTATATGTTAAACTTTTCTGAAATATTGAGAGGTCTGACAGATACAGTCATTCTTGCCCAGCTTTCAAAAGGTGACAGTTATGGTTACCAGATTAATAAAGCAATAAGCGAGGCCAGTGAAAAATCTTTTGAATTAAAAGAAGCAACACTGTACACATCCTTCCGCAGACTTGAAGAAAATGAAATGATTTCTTCATACTGGGGAGATGAAAACTCGGGAGCAAGACGGCGTTATTATTCAATAACAAATAAAGGCCGCTTGTTTTTTGCTGAAAATCAGGAAGATTGGGAAAGAATAAACAATCTGGTCAAACGGTTGATTCTAAAATAAGGAATCATAAAAAAAATGCACAAGGAGATTAAAGAAAAACTATGAATCAGAAAATTAAAAACTATGTTGATGTTTTGTTTGATGATATTCCTAACTCAAGAAAAGCCATTGAATTGAAAGAAGAAATATTATCAAATCTTAATGAACACTTTGAAGCCCATATTGCTGAAGGAAAATCTGAAAATCAGGCTTATACAGAATCCTTAAGGGACTTAGGTGATATTGATGAACTGCTTGCTTCTCTTGCCCCAGAAAAAGAACTCAAACCAAAAATCGATGATTATAGAAAAACTGCTGCAAGAAATAAATCAATTGCAGTAATGCTTTATATAATTGGCGCAATATTTTTGACTTGTCTTCCAGCAGTTTCTGCAATTTTTGGTATTGGGGAGGAAGCAAAATTCGGAATCATCGGATTTGCCCTTCTTCTACTCTGCTGTGCAATTGGTACCGGTCTTTTGATTTACACTAAAAACAGTGTTCCTCAGGATGTTGAACCATTTTTAACCAGAAACGAATCAAAAGATTCATCAAATGAACCAAAAAGCAAATTCTGGGAATCATTCTGGAAGCTTTACTGGATGGTTGTTACAATAATTTATCTGGCAGTTTCTTTTGCTACAGCAGGCTGGGCTATGACATGGTTAATTTGGCTTATTGCAACAGCTATCAAGCAGGCTATAATAATGTTCACAAACAATTCTGATGAAGATAGGCAGAACTAATAATTTAAAAAATTCTAAGGAGTTTTAAGAAAATGAACAGGAGATTAATTTTAGGAATTATATGGTGTGTGATTGCACTTGCACTGAGCGGTTTATTCATAAAGGGAATTACATCCTACACAACAGATGCAGGTGAGTTTTGGAAGGAAGTGGGCGCATTCAGCCTGCTTGAAAATAAAAATGATTATATGAGGAATGGTATGAAAAGTTTTAGTTCAAAAGAAGAAATATTTGATGAAAGCGTAAAAGAAATCGAAGTTGATGTAAAATCGGAAAGTATTGAAGTTATAAAGAGTGATGAGAAAAAAATCCGTATTGAATTTGTCGATGAAACAGAAAAATATACGGAAGCAAAAATTATCGGCAATAAACTGTCAGTAATCCAGACAGCTCGAATCCCTGGCTTTTTCTTCGTTCTCCGAACACCAAAGGTAATCATACATATTCCGGCAGAAAAATACGATAAAATTAATTTACAAGCTTCAAGCGGAACAATCAAGGCTGACGGTCTGAAAACAGATAATCTTACAGTTAAAGCTTCAAGTGGAACAATCAAAGTTGAAGATACAGTAGCAGAAAAAGCAGAAATTTCTGTAAGCAGCGGTACAATCAATGCAGATGAAGTTTCCTTCGGCAGCATAAACGTAACTTCTTCAAGCGGTGCAATTAAACTCCAGGGAAAGATTTTACAGGCCGACGTAAAATGCACTTCAGGTACAATAAAAGTTGAAAACGAAGTAAAGTTCGAAAAAGATTCTTCTTTTACAGCTTCAAGCGGCACAATTACTCTTGAACTTACACCAAGCAATGAATACTTCTTTGAAACAAACGCTACTTCAGGTTCAATAAAAAATGAAATGGATTCAAACCGTTTCGGCAATGTTGCTATCAAAGCAAAAACTACCAGCGGTTCAATTCGTATAAGGAAGAACTAACAAAAAAAGATTGGGAGGTTTATTAACTTCCCAATCTGATGTTTTCTCAAAAAAATTAAAAACGCTTAAAGAATTTCTTCATCTATTTTGTATTTTCTGAATCTGTTATTTGGGCAAAATGCAAAAGTCATTTCATCATCACCAAATAAATATTTTTCACAAATATATTGCTTCCCATCAAAGAAATTATTTAAATATGCTTCAACAAGAACTGTTGGCTTCCGTTCTTTATTTACACCAACATAAAACAAATCATCTTTATAATGAATTATAACATCACCCTTTGAAGATTCCTGATCAACATAATCCTGCAACTTATCTTCTGTGCAAATATGCCACGAATCTCTCTTTGAGAAAAAATCAAAATCATTTTCTTTTAAATCAAAATGCCAGGAACTGTTAAAATCATCAGCAGAAGGCTCATAGAAAAAGTATGAACTATTATTCTTTAAAAATCCCTAACTGAGCACCAATACAAAGTTTGGTTTTGTAATCAAATAAATATTCAGCATAATAGCCATCATCAGAAGCATTTGCATTTTTAAAAGATTTATCATAGGTTGAAAATGCAATATCAAGAATCTTTCTTCCTTTTTCATCTTCGAAAACTTCATATTTATAAGTTTCCAAATCCTGATAAAGCTCCATAACATCAGTAACGGTCATTTTTCCGATTCCTGCATTTTTCTCTGATATAGAAACCCTATCTGTTTTTAATTTTATATGATTAATAGTCCGAGGAAAATTCTGTTTTTTTTCGTATGAATATTGTATTTCAAAATCAGGATAATCAAGAATGACTGTGATATGATCATCACGGTATTCTGGATAAGTCAATTTTTCTGTGATTTGCAAGGGCTTTCCAAGATTTTTCATTACAGAAGAAATCTCATCACGTAAACCAAATGAATAATTCGAAGCATCATTCACATAAAACAAGGATTTCTTATTTTCCAATGGATACCATAAAGACTCATCTTCATCATCAATCACTACTACCTGTGCAAAAAGTGCAGAAGGTTGAAATAAAAGCATGAATAATACAATTGCGATGAGGTGTTTTTTTACAAACTTAGATATTAGCATAAGTATCCTTAATAAAATTATATTGCAGTCGACGCTTCTTTGTCGAGCCTTTCACAACATACAATATTTTCTTCCGCACAAAAATCGTCAAAAAATTTAGAAAACTATAAGAAACAAAGATTCATAAATGCGTTACAATAGGAGCAATGAAATATCTGGCGAAGAAAAAACTTATATTTTCATTCCTCATTTTTTTTGTGTTTATAACAGCGGAATTTTCCATGAATGCACAGAATTTTCCGTTGCCACCACCTCCTCCGCCAAAAGATTCATGTCATGGTCCCCTGCCACCTTATTTGAAACGTGATTTTTTTCCACCCGAAGATGATGATTCTGCTTTTTTACTCAAAGGAATCAGAATCAGTCCAAAGCACGAGAATGTCATAGTCATGAAATTTTTATTCAATAAAGTCCTGGATCCAATCTCTATTTCGGACCTGAAAATTTATATAAATAAAAAACAAATAGAAACAGAAGAAATAGTTTTTTCAAAAGACGGAAGAAAAATCAGAATCTTCTTAAAAGAAATAGATGAACCTTTTTCGTTAAATATCAGCGGATTAAAAGCATGTAACGGAGAATGTATGCAAGCTGTTTTAATTGAAGAAATAACCTATGATTCTGTTTATTATTTTAGCAAGGATAATGTATGGAAAAAGCACAATCCAAAATCGAACTTGTAGAAGATGATTTAAGCACAATAGAGTTTCTAAAACCTGAACTGGAACATGAAGGTTTTGAAGTTTGTCTCGCTCAGACAGGACGAGAAGCCCTGGAGGTTTTTGAAAAAGAAGCCCCTAACCTTATTCTGCTCGATATAATGCTTCCTGTATTAAATGGGCTTGAGGTTCTGCGCCAAATAAGAAAAAAATCAGACCTGCCAGTCATTCTTGTCACAGCCCGCAACGAAACTTTTGATAAGGTAAAAGGTCTTAACGCCGGAGCCGATGATTATATTTCCAAACCCTTTGAAATTGAAGAACTGCTGGCAAGGGTAAATGCAGTTTTACGCCGCGTTGAAAAAATCAATTCTGCGGTAAAACAGGAAACAGAAGTCACTAACGGTGAAATAACGCTTATTCCAAAAGCAATGGCTATGAATATAAATGGAAATCAGATTCAGCTTTCCAAAACCGAATATCTTATGCTCAAGCTTTTTATGGAAAATCCAGGGGAACTTTTCAGCAGGGATAAAATTATAGATGAAGTCTGGGGCGAAAATCACATTATAGAACCTAATGCAGTTGACGTTTATATAAATTATCTGCGAAATAAGATTAAATCAGTTTCAGAAAAAGAATATTTCAAAAACAAACGTGGCGTAGGCTTCTTAATGGAAAAATGCTAAAAGGTAAAAAAATTAAATGAAAGTGCGCATAAGTCAGGAAAATCAAATAGCATTAAAAATTACAGGCATAATCAGTGCAGTTTTAATATCTGTTCTCTTTGTTTTCACCGGACTTTTGAGATTGTCTTTTATCCACGAAAAAAGCAAGTTCCTTAAAAATGCTTGCCAAATAATCGAAAACAACATCGAAGAGGATAGTTCCCTTATTTATGAAATTGGTTCCATTTTTCTTGAACTCCCCTACTTTGTTGATTTTTCGGTATATGATTTTGACACAAAAGAGCTTTTGAGCGCAAACAATTCTTTTCTTGAACTTCTTCCCGCCACCAAAGGAAAAGCCCGTCACTACATGCAGAAAGATTATTATCTGGACGGAAATCTTGATGTAATGTATCTTACCCGCCTGATGATTCTGGACGAAAAAAAAGCTTCTGATACCAGTGATAATTCGCAGCGCAAAGTTTTAATTCAAACTTCAATTGATATAGAAAACGATTCTGCTTCAAAACTGATTTATTATATGCCGAATGCGATTCCATCAATCATTCTTCCTGTAATCCTGCTTTCGTATTTTATTCTGCTTGCATTTATAAAAAAAGATTTTCAGCGGGAACATAATTTTTCTGCTAATGTCAGCCACGAGCTTCAAACTCCGGTAAATGCAATTCTCGGACACGCAAAGCTTCTCTCTCGCTGGGGCAAGGATGATAAGGAACAGACTGAAAAATCGCTGAAAATTATTATAAACGAAAGTCTCGCCATGAAAGCGACAATCAATAATCTTCTGGAAATTACAAAGCTTGAGAAAAAGCTTGTCGATTTAAAACGAGAAGCAATACAAATTGAAGATTTTTTTAATTCAATAAAAGAAGAGTTTAAATATCTTGAAAATGTCCAAATCTTCACCCAGACAAATGGCCTTCAGATGATAGAAACAAATAAAGAGCTTTTGCATCAGATTTTTGTGATTGCAATTTCAAACAGCATAAAGTTTGCTTCAAAAGACTGCCAGATTGTCCTCCGTTGCTTTATGGAAAAACATCATTGCATTTTTGAAATAGAAGATAATGGAAGCGGTTTTTCAAAAGAAATAATTCCTCATATTTTTGACCGTTTTTACCGCGGAGATGCAGCTCATTCCAGAAGCAAGGGCGGCGCAGGTTTGGGATTGAGCATAGCAAAATCTATTGCAAGCGCGCTGGATGCAAAAATAAGCGCAAGAAATGCAGAAAAGAATGGCAGCGTTTCGGGAGCAATAATCCGCCTGGAAATATAATGCGGAAGCCCTGAGCGTATAGTTGAGATTTGTTCCGCTTTTTTATATTATTAGCAAATCATGACGAATAAACTTAACCCCAAACTTATTGCCCTGGATCTGGACGATACACTGCTTAATGACCAACGCCGGATTGATGATGAAACCGTTTTTGCCTTGCGCGAATGTGCAAATCGTGGTATTTACATTGTTCTTTGTTCTGGTCGCGCAGAAGATGCAATTCTTCCTTTTGTAAGGCGACTTGAAATTGCTGGAAAAGAAAGCGGTCGTTATATTATTGCAATCAATGGCTGTTCAATTTTTGATTTACACGAACGTAGACAGATTTACTGCCGCAAGGTTGATTCAGACATTCTTTTGCGCACGAATGAAATTGCTGAAAGCTGGGGCTTAAGAACCGAAGTTTATACATCAGATACAATTTATTACCGCGAAGAAACAAAATGGACTCGCCTTGATGTAGATTTATGCGGATTAAAGGGCAAGGTTGTTGAAGATTATGATTCTTTTTTGAAAACCCCTTTTACAAAAATGCTTGTTCCGGGAGAGCCTGAACTTTTACAAAAATTACAGGCAGAATTGCGTAAAGAGTTTGGTGAGCGGGCTGTTATTTTTATAAGCAAGCCTTACTTTTTGGAAATATTGCCACCAAATTGTGGAAAAGGTGAAGCCATAGACTGGCTTGCAGAACATATTGCCTCAAAAAGTGGCGAAAAAGTTCTTACCATGGGATTTGGTGACAGTATGAATGATGAAAGCCTGATTAGACACGCAACCTGGGGTGTTGCAATGTCTAACGGGCTAAAAGAAATCCGCGATATTGCAGACTTTGTTACTCCAACAGACAATAACCACAACGGAATTGCAGAATTTTTAAAAGCTTCTGTTATTGTCTGAAGTTTCCTATTAACGCTGGATTCGACCGCTTCCGTTTCCAGCTGCAAGTTTTTCTACTTCATCAACACTGACCATGTTGTAGTCGCCTTCAATTGTATGTTTAAGACAACTTGCAGCTACGGCAAAGTCTACAGCATCCTGTGTTGATTTTCCATTAAGCAGAGAATAGATGAGTCCGCCACCAAAACTGTCGCCGCCACCAACACGGTCTACAATGTACATTTCGTATTCTTTAGAGAAGCAATAGTCTTTGCCATCATAAAGCAGGGCTGCCCAATTGTTGCGGTTTGCATTTATAGAAGTTCGCAGTGTGATTGCAACCTTTTTAAAGCCAAACTTATCTGCCAGCTGCTTAGCAACTGATTTATAGCCGTCTTTATTAAGCTTTCCGCCTGTAATATCTGTATTTTCTGCTTCAATGCCAAAAACATCCTTTGCATCTTCTTCGTTAGAAATGCAGACATCAACGTATTTGCAGATTTGAGTCATAGCTTCACGGGCCTGATCACGAGTCCAGAGCTTACCGCGGTAATTTAAGTCACAACTAACAGTTGCACCAGCAGCCTTTGCAGCTTTACAGGCTTCTATACAAATCTGAACAAGGTTTCCGCCCAAGGCTGGAGTAATACCAGTAAGATGGAACCATTTACAATCCTTAAAAATCTCTGCCCAGTTAAAATCTTCTGGTTTTGCTTCTGCAATTGAAGAATGGGCACGGTCGTAAATACACTTTGAACCACGCTGACTTGCACCACGTTCATTGTAATAAATACCAACACGGTCGCCACCACGTACAATATAATTTGTATTTACACCATAGCGGCGCAAGCTGTTTATAGCAGCCTGTCCAATTTCGTGTTTTGGAAGCTTTGTAACGTAATAGGCATCCAAGCCATAGTTTGCAAGAGAAACAGCAACGTTAGCTTCACCACCGCCAAAAGTGGAAGTCATTTTATCAACCTGAACAAAACGGAAATATCCTTCAGGTTCCAGTCTCAACATTATTTCACCGAATGTAACTACCTTCATATTATTCTCCTAAAAAGTGTCATTCTCGGGCTTGTCCCGAGAATCATATTGCTCAAAAGATTGTCGGGTCAAACCCGACAATGACAATCAGTTTCTTATTTCCTTTACAATAGCCGCAGCTTCCTTTGTCAATTTTTCAATTTCATCAAAGTTACCAGCCGCAATCAAATCACCCTTAACCATCCAGCTGCCACCACAAGCAAGGATTTTGTCACAGGCAAGATAGTCTCGTACGTTTGTAGCATTGATTCCACCTGTAGGCATGAACTTCATCATTGTGTAAGGTGCACTCATAGCCTTAATCATTTTTAGACCACCTGCATTTTCGGCTGGGAAAAACTTAACTACATCCAGGCCAAAGCCAAGTGCAACTTCAAGTTCAGTTGGAGTCATAATTCCCGGAGTAATCGGATAGCCTTTTTTTAGACAGTATTCCACAACCTTAGGATTCAAGCCCGGTGAAACAATAAACTTTGCGCCAGCCCCAATAGCACGGTCAACCTGCTCGGTAGTAAGAACAGTTCCAGCCCCCACAAACATATTCGGAAACTTTTTAGAAATTGCCCGAATACTTTCTTCTGCTGCATCGGTTCGGAAGGTTACTTCTGCACAGGGAAGACCACCTTTTATCAAGCTTTCTGCAAGCGGTTCTGCATCACTAACTTTGTTTAAAACGACAACCGGTACAATTCCAGTTGCTCCAATCTGCTTTAATGTATCGTTCATAAATGCCTCTTATTTATGATTATAGCATATTTAATGCTTTTTGTTTTTAGAACTAATATTCTAGTATTCAAGTTATCAATAGTTTAACATATTTGCAAAATAATGTCATTAAAAAGTTTCACTTACAGTGCTTCCTCATTGCTAGTCTTTTCCCCTCATCTATGCTATATTTACAACTCATGACAACCGAAGCAAAAACTTTTTATAAAGAGCTGCGCAACGTCGTTCAGCCGATGGCAATTCAAAATCTCATTTCTTCTGCTGTAAACTCCGCTGATGTAATTATGCTGGGTTTTATCGGGCAGACTGCTATTGCGGCTTCAGCTCTTGCAGGAAACGTTGCTTTTATTCTTTTTATGATTTCCACTGGCCTTTCTTCCGGACTTGTAATGCTGGGAGCACAGTATTGGGGAAAGAAAGATACTGAATCAATAAAAACCCTGTTAGGAATCGGTTTACGCATTTGCTGCACGGTAGAGATTCTGGTTGCACTTGTAGCGGCTTTTTATCCGCGGATTTTAATGCTTATTTTTACAAAGGATCAGGCCCTTATTGCAGAAGGCTGCCGTTACCTGAGAGCCGCAAGTTTTTCCTATGTATGCCTTTCTTTTGCTCAGATGTATCAGGCGGCTTTTAAAAGTATTGAAAGAGTTAAGATTGTTTCAGTAACTGCAACGGTAACACTTTTTCTAAATATCGGATTGAATGCAGTTTTTATCTTTGGTTTGTTTGGCATTCCAAAGCTTGGTATTCTTGGTGTAGGAATCGCAACTTCCATTGCCCGCTTTATTGAAATGGTAATCTGCTTTGTTTATGCCGCCAGACAGAAGGATGTTCATTTTTCCATCAGCTGTATTTTCAGGCGCAACCGTCTGCTTAGCCGGGACTTTTTTAAGTACTCAATTCCTGCAGTTGGAAACGAACTTGTCTGGGGAGCTGCTTTTGCAATGTATTCTGTAATTATGGGACATCTCGGTGAAGATATTGTTGCCGCAAACTCCGTTGTAAATACAGTAAGACAGCTGGGCTCGGTACTTTGCTTTGGTATGGCCTATGGTGGAGCAATTGTTCTTGGAAAATACATGGGAGCTGGCGATATGGAGCTTGCAGAAAGGAATGCCGCCCGTCTTGCAAAAGTTACGACCCTTTCAGGCCTTCTTGGAGCAGTCTTAATCATTTGCCTCTATCCGGTTCTTCCTTTAATTGCTGATTTGAGTGAGACCGCCGCTCATTACAGAAATGTACTTTTGTTTATAAACGCCTTCTCTGTAATTGGAGCTGCTATAAATACAGTTCTGATTTGCGGGATTTTCCGTGCAGGTGGAGATTCTAAGTTTGGTTTTATTATGGATTCAATCAGTATGTGGTGTGTATCGGTTCCGCTCGGATTGATTGCAGCCTTCGTTCTTAAACTTCCACCACTTTGGGTTTATTTTATACTCTTCCTTGATGAGTTCGAAAAAATGCCGGTTGTAATCATTCACTATAAAAAGAAAGGCTGGCTGAAAAATATAACAAGAGATATTAATCAGCCAGAAAACAATTCATAAACTACAAATCTAGCAGTTAAAATATGAATCAAACTCAGCAGGATGCGGAATTGCATTAAACTTAGCTAATTCTGCGCGCTTTGTCTTGATAAAGTTCTTGAGAAGCTCTTCTGGGAAAACTCCGCCTTCTGTTAAGAAAGCATGGTCTTTTTCTAGAGCATCAAGAGCGTCATCAAGGCGAGTTGGAAGCTGTTTAAGTTTTTTCTTTTCCTTGTCGCTGAGAGTGTAAAGATTTACATCATAAGGACCCCAGCCATTTTTGTGAGGGTCAATCTTATTTTTTATGCCATCAAGACCAGCCATCAAAATTGCAGCATAAGCAAAGTATGGATTACAAGTTGCATCTGGATTGCGGAGCTCAAAGCGGCGCATTTTTGGAGTTTTAGCATAAGCTGGAATACGAATAACTGCCGAGCGGTTAGAGGTTGCATAACCTACAGTAACAGGTGCTTCAAAACCAGGAACAAGTCGTTTGAAAGAGTTTGTACTTGGATTTGTAAGAGCACACAAGGCACTGATGTGTTTTAAAAGTCCGCCCATAAAGTAGTGAGCGTCCTGACTTAAATGAGAATAACCATTATCATCACTGAAAACTGGTTCGCCATTTTTGAGCAAGAGCATGTGAATGTGCATTCCGCTTCCTGCTTCGTTATAAACAGGCTTTGGCATAAAGGTTGCAGTTTTTCCATATTTTGCGGCAACATTGCGAATAATGTATTTAATCATCATTGTGCCGTCTGCCATTTTGCTCATTTTTCCAAGCTTAGGTTCAATTTCAAACTGTCCGGCAGCTCCAACTTCTGGATGGTGATACTTAACAGGAATACCAGCCTTTTCAATTTCCATACACATTTCGCTGCGGCATTCAAAGCTTGTATCAAGAGGTTTTGCAACATGATAAGCCTTTTGTGAACCAATTACATTTCCAAAACCTTGGTTGTAAGTGTTCCATGGAGCCTGGTCTGCATCTATTTCTGCAGCAATACGATTGTGACTTATATCCCAGGCAACATCATCAAAGAGATAGAACTCAAACTCAGGAAGAATGAGCATTTCATCTGCAATGCCAGAATCCTTCATGTATTTTTCAGCAGCAAGAACAATATTTCGAGGATATTGTGCAAGAGGACGGTTTTCAGGGTAATCAATAATCATTGCATTACCGGTCATTGAAAGAGTTGGAATCTCGCAGAAAGGATCTATCAATGCGGTATCAGGATCCGGAATAAAAACCATGTCAGATTTTTCAACAACTGCATAGCCGTAGTTGGAAGCATCAAAGCCGACACCATCCTTCATGACATCTTCGTTAAAGTTTTGGGCGGGAATAGTAACGTGTCTGAACTGTCCGTTAATATCAACCATTTTAAAATCGACCATTTTGATGTCATTGTCTTTAATCATCTGCATGACATCTTTTGCTGTTTTTGCCATTTTTTCCTCTTCTTTAAAGTTTGTTATTCTTTAATTTTAAGGCAGGAATGGTGAATTGTCAAAAAAATGATTGGTTTTAGTGGATTTTAGTGGATTTTTGGCAGAGATTCCGCATTATATGTATTTATCAAAGAGATTCAGTCAGATTTTTATTCATTATTTTCATCTGATTCTTCATTTTGACTCTCATCAGCGTCCGTAACAGGCTCTTCTGTTTCATCATCAACCTCTTCATCATTTTCGTCTGATTCATCAGTGACATCGTCAGAAGGTTCATCAGAGCTTGAAACAGGAGGAACAATCACACCACCATTTTTTTCAATTGTCTGAAAAATCCGCTTTGAAACACCGCTGATTGTATAAATGATAAACTCAGGACCGATGAGAATGCCTGCAAGCATAGTCCATCGATTCCAAAAAATAAGTAATAGTTCCAGAGCGACAAGTGCAACAATCATAAGGGTACGCCAGAAATAGAGCATACAAATCACAACTGAATTGAGGATTGATTTTTTCAAGGTATTGTCGTAACGGGCAATTATGGCATAAGTATAAAGATTTACACAGATAGCGACTGCTGTAAAAAGGATAGCTCCAATTATAATTATAAAATGTACATCATCACCTTTTATAATAAACTGCCAGATTAAATAGCAGAGATAAATGCAGGGAGCAGTAATACACCACATAATTGTGCTTTGCTTGAAATTAGATTTGAAGGCCTTTATAAACATCTTGGCGACATAACCTTCTTCATCATCAACCATTTTAAGTGTAACAGAAAAAGCGGCACAAGTAGCAGCACCAATGGTTACGACAGGAATACTGAAAACCACCCACAAAATATTTAAGATAAAAACATCAACAGCCTTGTTCATAAAGCGAGCAAAGCCACTATCCATATTAAAAATTCCCATAACGATATGATAAAAAAAATCCTATTTTGAAACAAGTATAAAAAATGGCTGAACACTAAAAAAAGCATTCAGCCAAAAATCAATTATAAATTGTTAATTATAAATTATTTGATGCCTTTTGCCTGTTTTTCTGCAGCAAAACGTTTTGCAGCCTGTTTGCGTGTGTGTTCGCAACATTCTTCATAACCATAAGATTTTGCATCTTTAATCATGCCGTCAACAATTGACTGGAACTCTGCGTCATTTTTAGCATAGATTGCCTTCCATGTTTCATTGCGGATACATTCAGCAACCTGATTCCATTTCATTGACAAATCATCTGGAACGCCGGCACCAGTATACAAAGAACCTGGACTTACACGATACTGAGTTTTCTGCAGGTATTTATCAGGAGTTGCTGCACCAGCCCAATCTCGCCACTTCTGTTCAATTGTAGACTGAGCAGGAAGTTGTTCTGATTCCCATGAAGATTTATTGTAAGTTTCGTTTGTTGTAAGCGGATTGTATGCGTCGCTGCACCAGGTAATATTGTTAATCTGGAAAGCACCGTCTCCGAAAGTTCCTTTGTAAGGAGCAGGCATGTTTGTCTTTGAATCAGCAGAAGTCAATTTTCCAAGTTCTGTAAAATATGTCTTTCCATTTTTTACATCCCAGGTAACTTTGCGTGGACCGTAAAGTGTTGTCATATATCCTTCTGGAGTTGAGAACCAGTTGATGATTGCCATACAAAGCTCAGGATAAGCTGTTTTTGAACCAATTGTCCAAAGTCTGTTTCCACCATAAACACTCTGACCGTACACAATTGGATGAGCGTCTTCAGGACAAACCGGATACATTGCCTTGCCTTCGTTAATATGATTTTCAGAGTTGTAGGTTCCAGAACCCATCCAGTTAAAGATGTTCCAGAATGCAGTTCCGTTCTGATAATCTTCTGACATACCACTGTATTTCTGTGTCATTGAGTCAGGGTCAACTAATCCTTTCTGATTGAGTTTATTGATAAACTTTAATGTATACATATAAGGTCCGTTTGGATCAAGACAATCATAGAAAGTTCCAGAATCAGGATCATAAAGACCAAAATCAAACTCATCATATCCGAAATATGCTGTTGCAAGTGATTTTACATACATTACCATATTTCCATCCCAATCATTGAACAAAGAAACACCATAAGTTGTATTTCCATTGTCATCTGTAGGACAAACTTCCTTCATTTTTGCAAGAACATCAATCAAATCATACAAATCTTTTACACGTGGTTTACCGATTTTTTCATACAAATCATAGCGCAAATCCCATGTATAGAAGAAAGACTGAATATCTTTTGCAGAGGTTGAAACTCCATGTCCATAACCATGAAGCTTTTTATCTGGTGAATCCATAAACTTGTTCTTCTGAAGAGCCATTTTCATATTTGCATTGATGTATGGTCCCCATGTTTTTAAGAGTCCGTCTGCTTCCCAATCGAGCAAAAGACCTTTTTTACAAGCCTGGCCATATTTATCTGTGTTATCGCCCCAAACTACGATGTCTCCAAGATTTCCTGCTTCCATTCGTGTCTGATAAGCACCACCAGTTTCTGGAATGATGTTAATCTTTACGTTGAACTTTTCGAGCATTACATCGGCAAACCAACCTGTCTGCATACCGGAATAGTTGGCAAGCTGTGTATAAACATCCAAGGTAACTGTCTTTTTTGGACGAATCTTTTTGATATTACCTTCTGTTGCAGGGGCTGCAAAAACAGAAGCCGCAAACATTGTCAGGGCGGTTACCGCTGACAGAATCTTTTTGTGTTTCATTTTTTTCCTCCTAACGAAACGATTTTTTTTTACTAAATTAAGTCGCATGGTAGACGCTAAAAAATTGCTCCAAGTTTTCGCAATTTTTTTTAACGTGTCTGTACCATATAGTAAACTCTAAAAAAATGCTCCAAGTATTCGCATTTTTTTTTAACGAGTTTGCTCAATATGGTAGACGCTAAAAAACGCTCCAAGTATTCGCGTTTTTTTTAACGCGTCTGCTATTATTAACCTTTTACAGCACCAAGCATCAAACCTTTGACAAAGTATTTTTGCATGAAGGGGTAGACGCATAGGATTGGGATGGCGGTTACCATCGCTACTGTATATTGAATTGTTTTTGTATTCAGCAATTCCTGTCTCTGAGCATCAGACAAACCTGTTGTCGCTGTACTCATTGAAGCGGCCAGATTTGAAGACTGAGTAAGATAAATGTAAAGTCTTTCCTGCAAGGTTTTCAAATGAGGAGCTCCTGACATTAAAATCAAAGAATCCTGAAAAGAGTTCCAGTGACCTACAGCTGCCCAGATTGCAATTGTTGCCAGAATTGGTTTACTTAATGGCCAGATTATTTTTATAAAAATTGTCCAGTATGAAGCTCCGTCTATGGCTGCACTTTCCTGTAATTCGGCTGGAATTGATTCAATATAAGTTTTTACCATGATAATATTGTAGACACTTACAAGCCCTGGAATTATATAGCCCATAAAATTATTGGTAAGTCCCAGCATCTGCATTGTCGTAAACCATGGAATAAGACCGGCATTAAAATACATTGTTACAATCATAAAGCGGTAACATAATTTTCTGTGCCACATTTCCTGCTTTGTTACCAGAAAACCGCAGAAGCCGGAAACAGCTGTAGAAAGGGCTGTTCCTATCAGAGTTCTGGCAAGAGTTACAAGAAATGCTGTACCTAAGCCGTTTACATTTCTAAGTGCAAAATAGTTTTTAAAGTTTATTCCCTTTGGATAAAAGTTTATCAATCCTTTTGCAACAAGTCCGTTATCTGAAATTGTATTTATAAACAAATAGTAAAAAGGAAAAACACAGATAAATGTAAATAATATAAAAAATGCATAATTGAACATAAGGAAGAAGTAATCTCCCGCAGATCTTTTTTCAACCATATCTTTATCTCCTTAGAATATGCTGTTTCCACGCACGATTTTTGAAATCTTGTTAGTCAGGAATAGCAAAATAACGCTTACAAGTGATTTAAACATACTGACAACAGTAGAGAATGGAATATTACTGTTTGAAGTAGAACCAAAGGTCAGCTGATAAACATACAAATCAAGAACTTCGATTGGGTCTTTATTTGTCGGATTTTTGAATACAAGGTACTGATCCATACCGTTACTTAAAATGCCTGAAATTGAAAGGATAAGAAGAACTATGTATGTAGGCATAAGCTCCGGTACTGTAATATGCCAGATTTTCTGGAAACGACCTGCGCCATCAACTGTTGCCGCTTCATAAAGCTGCTGGTCAATTCCGCTGATTGCAGCAATATACATGATTGCAGACCAACCAAGAGATTTCCATACTCCCCAAAGCCACATTTTTATCCAGATTCCCTGGCTTCCCATGAGCATGTTTTTGCCCTTATCCCATATTCCGCTGTTTACCATCAGACTGGAAATAAATCCTTCTGTTCCAAAAATACAGAAGGCAATTGCATATACCAAAACCCAGGAAATAAAGTTTGGAATTGTTGTCAATGTCTGGATAATTTTTCTGGCAGGAAGATTTTTAATTTCTGAAAGGAAGATTGCAAATGCCATTGGGAGCCAGCTTCCAAGAATACCAAGTCCTGACATAATCAAGGTATTTCTGAGAACACGAAGAATATCAGAGCGGGTTGCGGCATTTTCAAATGGAGCTTTGAACCATTTTAATCCTACCCAGGAATCCATAGAAAGGGTATCTCCAGGATTATAGTCAAAGAATGCATATCTCCAGCCCCATAAAGGCAGATAACTGAAAAGAAACACGAGAATCAGACAAGGTAAAATCATAAGGAAGAGCTGCAAAGACGGTTCAATATGACATTTTTCATCTTTTTCTGGTGCAGGAGTTTTTATAAATGTTACCAAAGTTGAAACAAAAATAATTGCAAGTAATATAAAGAAGATAGAAATTGAACCTGGTTCCAGAGGAAGAACTCTATCTGTGTTAGGACTTGAACTTATAAGATTATATGCATATAGGATTCCAAATAAGCTCGCAAAAGCAAGTCCACTTCCTGCAAAAAGAGTTATGTGGGCATAGCGTTTAAGCTTATTGTTACCTACAGACATGCATGAACCAACTCCACAGGCTGTTATTCCAAGACAGGCAATCAGGCTTGAAATCCAGGCAATTCTGGTTACTGATTCAGGAAGCCAGCCTCTTATCAAGGCGCGCTGAAGATTTGCTATATAAGTTGGATATGAAAATCCTGATGTAAAAAGAGAAACATTTCTGTTTATGTTTAATGAGATTCTCGCTGGATTTGCGCCGGGAATGAACAATAAAATAAAGAGAAGCAGGGAAAGAATTCTAAATGTAACCTGGAAAGGAAATGGATTGAATTCTGATTTTATTGGTTCAAGATCCAGAGTGACTTTTTCAGAGTCAGCCTTTTTAGCAGCAATACTTTTATCGGATATAAAAAGTCCCAGTGAACAGAGGAAGGCAAAGGCTGGAAATACTATAAAGACTGGAATTGTTGAAGGATAAAGAGGCTGAATATCAAACATATCCATTGTTTCGTTCAGCATGTTGTAGGCTCCACTGTAGAAAGTCATACTGAAAGCCGTCAGAATTGAGCCAAAACAAACAATAATGCAGCCTATTCTTCTTATTTTTTTTGTTCCATAAATAAAATAAATGCCAAGCAGGGTTAGAAAGACTGCAAAGAAGGTGAAGAGGCTTCCTGTACGGGCTTTTTCAAATGCAGCGGCAAGACCTTCGTGGCTAAGCTTGAATTCATTCCATTCATCACTGAATTTTACCAGCTGTATTTTTTCTGCCTTTTCAAAACCTAATTCTGAATCATCATCCCAGGAAGAATCTGAAAAATCATAGTCTAAGTCTTCGTCTGAATCTTCTTCGGCACTTGCAGCAACCATGGCGGCAAAATTAGCATAAAAATCATCATAAGATTCTTCATCATCAGTGCTTTCAGATAAATTTCCAAATGGATTTTCCAATTCACCTGAATTATCCTGCTCTTTATTCATTTCAATTATTTCTGAAACATAACTTTTAAAGAAAAAGGCAGTTTTGGCAATTGATTTGTTGGGTGTCATGCGACCAGAAATTCTGGAAGGACTCAGTCGCCCGATGAACATAAAAATGAACAGAGAAAGAACAAGGACTTTCACTGTATAATTTAAAACAGTATTTAAAAGTTTGGAAAGATTAAACTTTTTGTTTTTATGTGTATTCACAAGAAAACCCCATTTTATAAATTTTTAATTCCGACAGTTGAAATTATAAAACGTCTTAGAGAAAAAAAACTTCTTTATTCCTTAGTTTTTTAAATGAGAAAAGTTGAATTTTTAGGAGATTCCACCTAGACTTTCTGCCAGCAGCAGAAATTTATGTATGGATTCAGACCTGGATGCAGGCTTTTTGATTTTTTTGATTTTTATCTTCTATAAGAATTGTTTATTCCAATCTGTGAACGGTATTTTGCAACTGTACGGCGGGCAATTTTAATTCCCTGCTGGTTCAGATATTCAGCAAGTTTAGAATCGGATATTCTTTCGAAGTTTCCATCAGGTCCGGCTGCCTGCATGGTCGAAAGATATTCCTGAATTTTTTCTTTGATTACTGCGGCAGAAATTTTTTCTTTTCCATCTGTACTTTTTACTCCGGAAGAAAAGAAAAAGCTGGCCGGAAAAAGCCCCCAGTCGGTCTGGATATATTTGCTGTTCTTTTTAGAAGACATTCTGGAAACTGTAGATTCGTGAATTCCCAGCATACTGGCAACCTGACGGCGGGTAAGAACATTCAGATGTCCGGGACCTTTTTCAAAAAAATCTTTTTGGAATTTTACGATTGCACAGCCCTGCAAAACTATTGAAGATTCCCTATACTGAAGATTGGCAATAAATTCTTTTGCTTTTTCTACTGCGGCTTTGTCATACATATATTCTGG
Source organism: uncultured Spirochaetaceae bacterium (assembly GCA_902802305.1). Classification (GTDB taxonomy): domain Bacteria; phylum Spirochaetota; class Spirochaetia; order Treponematales; family Treponemataceae; genus Treponema_D. The sequence continues at coordinate 119,964 of CADCLG010000001.1, read as the reverse complement.
TGAAATTCTTACTTCCGGCAAAATACCAGAAGCATATTTAATCTGGAAATAATAGCCTTTTCCTCCGCGAATTTGGCCTTTGGAATAATCATCTGCAGCCAGATAGCCATCTTCCTTAGTAACTGTAAGTATAACATCTGGCCGATTGAATTGGGCATCACTAACATCAGAAATATAATTCTGAGCAGGACGCGGATTGAGTTTTAAGATGTAATCTATGGAATCCTGAGCATCAAACTCATCATAATCAATTTTGTCCAAAAGAATCTGTGGAGCAAACTTTTTGGAATGCCATTTTTTCTGAAAATCTTTAAGATTCTGTACAACCTTTTCGGCTTGCGGTGGATTTAAAAGTTCAAGATGACCATCCAGAATAAAAAGTGTAAGTGCGGAAGCATCTCCTTTGATTTTTGCTTGAACAAAAAGACTTTCTTCCGGACTTTTGCAGCAGGTTCCAATAGGATCGAGGCGCTGAACAATATCCATGCATTTTTCAAGAAGTTGTTTGTTTTGTTGGGGGCGGCTTTTATCAAGTAGGGATTCAGGAGCAAGCATTGAACCATAACAGCCATTTTTATCAAGATTATAAATAAGAGCCTGGCAAACCGACACTTCATCCTTTGACAGATTCATCATATTTATCTGCGACATAAGATGCTGCTGCAAGGTTTCACCGTAATCTTCGCGGGCTTCAAGAATCTTTGCAAAATCATTAGATTTTTCGACTGCGGAAAAAGATACGGAACGGTCTTTTACAATTTCAAGAGCAGGATTTTCACTTGCAAACCTATAGATTTCGGCACTCAGTTCCTTGCTTCCCATCCCAAGAAAAGAGACTGCCTGAATCTGGCGTTGAGACATTTTCTGAACTTGTCGCTGTGCTTGACGCTGAACCTGCTTCTGTTCCATGATTATCCTATATCTAAATTGTAGCACAAAATCAAATCAAACTGTATACTCTAAATTATGAAAAACATTGAAGAATTCGGATTACAAATCCCGGAAATATTACTTCCGGCAAAAGTTGATTTATCAAAATGGTCTGTTATTGCCTGCGATCAGTACACACAGGATAAAAATTACTGGAAAAAAGCAGAAGAAAATGTGGGAACTTCTCCTTCAACATTAAATTTGATTCTTCCAGAGGTTTATCTTTCTTCACCAGACAAGGCTCAGAGAATTGAAAAAATACGAAAGACTATGAAGGACTATCTTTCTGCCGGTGTATTTGCCCCTGCAAAAAAATGCTTTGTCTATCTTGAACGAACGACAGCATTTGGTAGAACCAGAAAAGGTCTTGTCGCTCAGATTGATTTGGAAACTTATGACTGGAAACCTTTTTCAAAAGCAAATATTCGTGCAACCGAGGCAACAATTGTTGACCGTATTCCACCGCGCAAGGAAATTAGAAAAGGCGCACCACTTGAACTTCCTCACATCATGCTTTTAGTAAATGATAAGGATAAGCTTCTTGTAGAAGGCATTGGACAGCTTGCAAAAAATAAGAATCCTCTTTATCAGGGACAATTGATGAACAATGGCGGTTCAATTAAAGGCTGGGCTGTAGAAAGTTCCGAAGAAATCAATGCATTAACTAATGCCATAAATAAAATTGCCGAAAAAAATACTTCTTCAGACGGTTCAACTTTCCTCTTTGCTGTAGGAGACGGAAATCATTCTCTTGCAACTGCAAAAGCTGTCTGGGATGAATATAAAGAAGAACTAAAGGCAAAAGGGGCAAGCGCTTCTGAACTTAAAAACTGTCCGGTTCGATATGCTTTGATTGAAATTGTAAATATTTATGACGATGGCCTTACCTTTGAACCAATTCACCGCGTTATTTTTAATATTGACACCGAAAAATTGATTAACAAGCTTTGTCAGCAGTTAGAAGGTAAAGTTTCCGAAAAAGCGACAGCAGCAGAACTGGAAGAAGCTGTAAAAAAATCATCTGCAGACTTTGGATTTGCCTATCTGGATTCCGAGGGAAAACAAAAATACATTCTTCTTTCGACAGAAATAAAAGAGCTTGCCGTTTCCAGACTTCAGCCCCTGATTGACGATTTCCTTAAAACAGAAGCAGTATCGGAGCCAACTGTGGAAATCGACTATATTCACGGAGCCGATGAAGTATTCCGACTGGGAGCACAGGCAAAGTCAACTGGAATATTACTTCCGCCAATTGCCAAAGACTCTTTCTTTGAGACAATTAACGGACGCGGACCTCTTCCAAGAAAAAGCTTCTCAATGGGTGAAGCCGATGAGAAACGCTTTTACCTGGAATGCCGCAAACTCTTTTAGCAGAGATGAATATCTATTTTAGAGGCAGTCAGATACGACCTCTAAAATAGATGTCCCAAAGTTTTCCACTTTTACATTGCCCAAGCCGTAGATTTTAAACAAATCAGATTTTGACTTTGGCTTTTTTGCGGCAATGTCATAAAGGGTTTTATCATTAAAAATTACATAAGGCGGAACGTTCATATCATCCGCCTTTCTTTTTCTCCAGGCACGCAGTTTTACAAGGATTTGTTCTGCTTTTTCATCGCTCTCCAAAGGCTTCTCTGCAATAATTTTTTCACTCTTTTTAACAACTACAAAATCCGGGAAAACTTTTTTCTCTTCAGGCTGCCAGGTTGAAGCATTGCGATTTGCATTTCTGGATGCCTTCGACAAAAGAGAATTATCATTCATTGCAAAGGGCAGCATGATTTCTTTTCTGTTTGAAAGTGCAGTTCGCCCATCATAAGTTACTTTAAGAACATTATACTCACCTTCTTTTCTGATATAATCCTCTTCAATCAGTAAATCAATAAGCTCAAACCATTTATCTTTGGAAAGCTCCTTACCAATTCCCCAGGTTGAAATATTATCGTGACCATTTTCTATAATTCTTTTTTGATGTGAACCCAAGAGAATATCAATAATATACGAAGAACCATAGCGCTCATAAGTTCTTAATATACAAGACAGTAACTTTTGAACAGGAATCGTAAGGTCCGCCAAAGGGATTTGGCCGGCAGAACAGATATCGCAACAGCAATTTTTTTCTTCTTCATCAGATGGCTGGTATTTTTCACCAAAATAAGCAAGAAGACTCTTTCTTCTGCAAGTTCTGGAAGTCGCATAAGCTACCATTTTCTGCAAAAGCTTCTCCGACTTTATCGGATCAGCACTATCTTCAAAAAAATATCTCAGTTTATGAATATCAGCCCCACTATAAAGCAACAAAGCCGTCGCAGGCAATCCGTCCCTGCCCGCTCTTCCGATTTCCTGATAATACTCTTCAACAGACTTAGGCAAATCATAATTAATTACAAATCTCACGTTAGGCTTGTCAATTCCCATTCCAAAAGCAATAGTAGCAACAATTATCTGAACTTCGTCTCTTATAAACAATTCCTGATTGTTTGCTCTAACATCATCTCTTAAACCGGCATGATAACTCAAAACCGAATAGCCCATCTTATCCAAAGCTTCAGTCAATTCATCAACCTGTTTACGCGAATAACAATAGATTATTCCACTGTCATCTTTATGCTTCTCAAGGAAATCAACCACCTGATTAAAACCATTCCGTCTCGCCTGAACTTCAAGAAAAATATTACTTCTATTGAAACTCGAAACAAAAACAGCAGGCTTTTTCATTTTAAGATTTTTTACAATATCTAATCTAACCTGTTCCGTTGCAGTCGCAGTCAAAGCAAGCATAGTCGCTTCCGGAAAAATATTCCTTACCGCACCTATTTCCATATAATCCGGTCTAAAATCATGCCCCCACTGAGAAACACAATGCGCCTCATCAATAGTCACACAAGTGATTTTAATGGCACCATCACTGAACAAATCTCTTATCTTACCAGTAGCCAGACCTTCAGGAGATACATAAACCAGCTTAACTTTTCCTGCACGAATATCATCAACCGCAGAACGATACTCCTCCCATTCAAGAGTACTGTTTAAAAACACCGAATGAATACCAGACGCTTCCAGAGCCGATACCTGATCCTGCATCAAGGAAATCAAAGGCGAAACAACAATCGTCACCCCTTCCATAATCAATGCCGGAATCTGATAACAAATGGATTTTCCACCACCAGTGGGCATAATTGCTAAAACATCATGACCTTTGAGAACTTCATTTATAATTTCTTTTTGATTCAACCTGAAGGAGTCATAGCCAAAAACAGTCTTCAAAACCAGTTCAGGGGCAGCTCCCTCAAAAGTATTTGCATTTATTTTCACATAATTATTATAGCACATACAAACCCACTTGAAAAACTCAACAATATCTGATATATTTTCTCCAACGCCGGAGTGGTGGAATGGTAGACACGACAGACTCAAAATCTGTTGCGAGCAATCGTGTAAGAGTTCAAGTCTCTTCTCCGGTATTTAAGGACTTCTCTTTTATGGGAAGTCTTTTTGTTTTAACCACACTTTTCATTTAAGACCGACTGAACTCCGCTCGGGAACGAGCCCTCGCGTTTCGCTCGATAAATCTCGCTCAGAGCCATTTTTCGATGAACCTAAACAAACCGCTGACGCGCTTTGTTTTTAACGGTTCTTCGATTATAGGCTAGTTCAAGTCTCTTCTCCGGTATTTAAGGACTTCTCTTTTAGGGGAAGTCTTTTTGTTTTAACCACACTTTTCATATAAGACCGACTGAACTCCGCTCGGGAACGAGCCCTCGCGCTCGGTATTTTTTTTACTACCCCACCATATCAAATTCAGGGACCATGTTTACGCATAATTTTCTATACTCCACAGCTTCAGCAACATGTTCCTTTTGAATAGTCTGGCTGCCCTCAATATCCGCAATCGTTCTTGCAACCTTCATGCAGCCAGAAACAGCGCGTGGAGAAAAACCATAGCGCAACACAGCATTATCCAAAACCCTTTGTGCGGAAGCAGACAATTCACAGAACTCCTGAACCTCATTAGGCAAAAGCTTTTCATTCCGCCCGCCTTGCCTCTTCCTCTGGATTTTTACAGCCCTCGCAATCCCTCGTCTAATTTCATCAGTAGAAATAAGCCTTTCTCTCTCCTCGGCAGGATTCTCTGATTCACTGTTATTTTCAACAAACACTCTAAGTTCGATTCTATCCAATAAAGGGGCTGAAAACTTTTTCCAATACTGATCAATCGATTTTGAACTGCATAAACAGACTTTTGACTTTGACCCATAATTACCGCACGGACACGGATTTACAGCCATCAAAAGCTGGAACTGAGCCGGATAATTTGTACTCCGTCCGGCCCTGCACAAGGTAATACTTCCATTTTCTAAAGGTACCCGTAACATCTGAAGAACCGACGACCTGAATTCCGCTGCCTCATCCAAAAATAAAACTCCATTATGAGCAAGAGAGATTTCTCCCGGCCTACAGTTGACGCCACCACCGCAAATTCCTTCTATCGAAGCCGTCTGATGGGGAATCCTAAAAGGCGGAATCCTCACAAGCGGTTCAGACGGTTTGATTAGTCCAGCCAGAGACCAGATTCTCGTTACCGACTGAGCCTCTTCCAGCGTTAAAATAGGATTTATTGCCGGAAACTTTTGAATCGCCATTGTCTTCCCACAACCAGGAGCCCCAAGAGCAAGCAAATTGTGACCGCCAGCCGCAGCAATCTGCAAGGCGCGAATCAGCTTATACTGCCCCTTCACCTCTGCAAATTCATAACCGGATGAAACCTCAGGAAAATAAATTCCATCATAATTCATGCATCCCGGAGGAAGATAATTCGTCTCTACACCATCCGACAGTCCCCGGCCCTCGTAAAAAGAATAATCCTGCAGCGCCCTAAAAGCATTCTCCAGAGAATCAGCACCGTAAACCTGAACCCCATTAATTTCACGAGCTTCATCCGCATTCTGAACAGGAACAATACAGCGCATAATTCCACTCGAAACCGCAGTCGATACCGCAGCATGAATCCCTTTCACCGGCCGGATTTTACCACTCAACTCAAGTTCCCCCATAACAAGAATCGGTTCAGCAATAAATTTAGCCGCTCCCAAGGCCTCAGCATTAGCAGCCAGAACCGCAAGAGCAATCGGCAAATCAAAACCAGCCCCTTCCTTCTTCAAGTCAGCAGGAGACAAACTAATCAAAACCCTTTCAGGCGGAAAATCAAAGCCAGAATTTCTAATTGCAGCCCTCATTCTCTCCCGAGATTCCTTGACAGTCCCATCCGCAAGTCCGACAATATCCACCGCCGGAATTCCACGCCGCAAATCCACTTCAACCGTCACAAGTGCACCTTCATACCCAAAGGGCGAAAACGAATAAATCTTCATAAAAAACTCCCATAAAACAAGTAAAACAAATTAAAATAAAATTTATTTCCTGCCTATTAATTAGTTTTTTTTTGAAGATTTCGGACCACTTTTTCAAAAAAAAATTCAATTTTTTTTATTTTTTTTTAAATTTGGGCAAAATCGCTCCCACAACTCACCTTCCGCAGCTTACCTACGGCCGGTCTGCCTCCGGCAGACTGCTACGCACTGCTCCACGTTCGGTGCCCATTCCTTCAATTACCAGTCGTAAAAATTGACAACAGTTAAAAAATGGGCTAAATTCTTTTTGTATTCAGGAAAAATTATGGCTTTTGCAATTCAATGGACAGACACAGCAGAAAAATATGATGATGATTCACTCTTAAAAGACTGTCACCTGCAAACACTATCCTCAGCAAAAGAGCCCGACTCTCAGGAAAATCCAAATCTTTTTATTGAAGGCGACAATTATCCTGTTCTAAAGCTTCTCAAAACTCAATACAAGCAAAAAGTCGATATTATTTATATAGATCCACCTTACAACACCGGCAATAATTTTACTTATTCAGATAATTTTTCCACTTCCAGTGACAGACATTCTGCCTGGCTAAGCTTTATGAATCGCCGCCTGCTGCTTGCCCGCGATTTTCTCTGTGATTCCGGCTGCATTTTTATAGCCATCGACCAGAGCGAACTCTATCAGCTTAAACTTTTGTGCGACATGATTTTTGGTGAAGATAATTTTGTAAATGATTTTATGTGGCTTCACGGAAAAGGCAAAAAAGATACCTGGTCAAGAACCTTACAACAGCACACCCTTTGTTATGCAAAAAATAAAAAGCATTTAAAAGCTTTCTGTGAAATTGAAAAAGCTTCCTGGGCAAAAACTAATCCTGATAATGATTATCGCGGCGACTGGTTCAGCGGCAGTATCAGCTTTACCGAAAAACGCTCAAATCCCAATCACAAAAATTATTATTCAATAAAATCGCCTTCTGGAAAAGAATGGACGCGTCAATGGCTAGTAAGTCAGGAAGAAATGAATAAACTGCTTTCACAAAATAAAATCTTTTTTGGTCCTGCCCCAGAATACAATAAAGTTCCACGGGTTAAGATTTTCAATGATGAAAAAACCGAAGTCATTCCCAAAAATATAATCGACTGCACAGATTCTACGCGAAAAGCTCAAAAAAAACTGGACAAAATGCTGGGCCTCAAAGATTCCAAAATCCATGTATTTGATAATCCCAAGCCCGTTGATTTAATTGAACATTTAATCGAAATCACCAACATGAAAAGTGACGCCCTGATTATGGATTTTTTTGCCGGAAGCGGAACAACTTTTGAAGCTGTTTCTTCCCTGAATGTGCGCGACGGTGGAAAAAGACGCTGCATTTTAATTCAAAAAGCTGAAGCGGTCCAAAGCAAAAGTGACAAAAAAGCGGCCACTCCACAAAACCCTGATTTCCAGACTATTGCCGATATCTGTCGTGCCAGAATTACAATTGTTGCAAAAAAATATAATTCCCAAATCCTGATGAAAAAGCTGCAAGTTCCAGAGCCATTTTCATCAGTAATTGAATAAGTATTTCTATTTCCTTACAAAAACTGGAATCTTATTCAATGGTGCCGGAACACTTACTGTCACACCGCTGTCATAGGCTTTTCCATAAACAAATCCCTTTTCGGAAATCCCCTCTAACTCGAACCACTTTTTACCATCTGGAAGAAGCGGTAAATACACAGAACGTTGTCGCTGATTCATAGTGCTTACGGGGCATACAAGAAGCGAAGAACCAAACATGTATTCATCTTCAATTTCAAGCGCCTCTTTATCACCGTAAAAATCATAGAACAGGGGGCGCATAACAGGCTGGCCTTTTTCATGACAGGCTTTCATAGTTTCCTTTATATAAGGTTTAAGTGACACACGCATTTGCAAAAGGGCTTTTAATATTTCATACACTTCTAGCGATTCGTTTCCCTCCTGAATATTTCCAAAGCTCCAGACTTCATTATCCTGACCGCTTTCCATCTGCTTAATCTGATAAGCTCGAACTTCATGATAAGGCTTTTCCAGATTTTTGAAAGGAGGTCTTTCCCCATGAAGTCTCATTACAGGACAGAAAACAGCCCATTCAAACCAGCGGATAAGCAGCTCCTTAAAGCCGTCATCTTTTATATCGCCACCTAAAAATCCGCCAATATCAGTTGTCCACCAGGGGATTCCGGCAATATTCATACTCAAACCCGCCTGAATCTGATTTTTCAGCGAGCGGAAATCTGAATGAACATCACCACTCCAGACAACAGCCCCGTACTTTTGAGAGCCAGCCCAGGCACAACGAACAAGACTAAGAGGATCTTCTACTCCTTCTGCCTTTAATCCCTCATAAAAGCCTTTTGCATAATAAAGAGGGTAAATATTGGAAGTTTCCATTGCTGGACCAATGTGATATTTATAATGCTCAAACTCGTAAAGTCCGTACTCAGGTTCTGCTTCGTCTAACCAGAAAAGCTGTATTCCTTTTTTAAAGTAATTTTCCTTGCATTTTTCCCAGACGTATTTTCTGGTTTCTGGATTGGTTGTATCAAAAAATACCGTGTTACCCATCCAATCCATATTAAAACCGTCCTTTTTATCAAAGCTGATTAAAAGTCCGTTTTGAGACATTTGGTCAAAGTTTTCGCTGCGTTCATCAATTGTTGGCCAGACAGAAACCATAAGGCGTACACCAAGCTGGCTAAGTTCACGAACCATTGCATCCGGATCCGGCCAGTCTTCCGGGTCAAACTTAAAGTCGCCCTGACAAGTCCAGTGGAAAAAATCAATTACAATAACATCGAGAGGAAGCTTGCGTTTGCGATATTCCCGAGCCACCTGAAGAACTTCGGCCTGATTTCGGTAACGCAATTTGCACTGCCAGAAGCCCATTGCAAAATCCGGCATCATGGGTGCACGCCCCGTAACTGCTGTATAATTCTCTTCTATTTCGGCAGGACTTCCGCAGGTTACCCAGTAATCAATTTTTTGGGTCTGGTCAGCAGTCCATACTGTACCGTTCGTTCCAAAAGCGGCGGTTCCAATCGCTGGATTATTCCATAAAAATCCGTAGCCACGGCTAGAAATTACAAAGGGAACAGAAGCTTGTGAGTTTTTCTGAGACAGCTCCCAGATGCCGCCTTTTTTATCCAGATGGGAATCCTGATACTGTCCCATTCCAAAAAACTTTTCGTCATCATAGGCTTCAAAACGGACGGTCGCACGCCAGTTGAAGGAAGCTGGATTGGATTTTAATTCCCGGGCATTTGTATTGGTTGGCACACAAAAACGGTCTATTCTCCAGCGATTTCGCCACTGTTCTTCAAAAAGAAGTTTCAGACCGTCTGAAGTAACAGCGTCGTCAGATGAAGCAGTTTCGTCTGACAAAACAGCTTCGTCAGATTCAATCTTTTTCCAGAAACTAATCCAGCCTTCATGATTTACCCGTACTTCAATTCGCCCGTTTTTTAAAACTGCTTCCTGTCCGCTTGTTTGGGGAACGCCTTCAAAATGTTCCGCCCATGGATAGGTTGTATCAATGTCACGGATTTCAATTGCGCTGGTAGAATCAGTAGGTGCCATTCCCAACGCCCAATCGTTTGAATCCATTTTTCTATCGGCAGTCATTCTTACGCGGACAGAATCTTTTCCCCAGGCTTCAATCCAAACTGTTCCAAAATTATCTTTGATGATTAAGCGGTTATTTTCCTGAAAAAGCATTTTTTTTCCTTTTATCCTATTTTTCTTTATTTACTGTTTACTATGTTTTTCGACTGTTATTTTCAATCTCGTTTTTCTATAAAATTTCGTGTACGCTTGTAATTAGAATCCTTTACAATTCCAATTGAACCAAAAATCACAAAACCAAAAGCAAGTCCAGCCTTTATGTTTGAAAACATTATTCCAAAAACAAGCCCCATCACCATTCCGATAAAAAGAAAAATTATTGTGTTTATCGGATAGTCGGCCCTAAAAGTGACTGTGCCATCAATATTTTCCTTTTTGTAGGATAGATAATCAAAAACCTGCTGATACTGCTTGTTTTTCGGAAATTTTGTCTGAAGAGAATAAACATCCTTCTGTGAAAAAGCCCAGTGGCAAATGTAATAAAAAATTAGTTCCAACTCGCCTGTGTCGCTTATTTCATTAAAATTAAAAGTAAGTTTAACGAGGCCACAATCCTGATTTCCTTCAAAATTAAAACTTGCGATTGCCTGGGTGTCGTTGGAGTTTTCTGTGGTACTATCTGTGGCATTTTTACCTGCTTTCTTCTTTAACGGATAAATATTCCAGGGCAAGGTAAATAAACTTCCAGAATCAGCTGTTGAAGTGATTTCGGGTGATTTGATAAGATAATTTTTAGTCTTAAAAATAACTCTGTTTTCTTTTATTTTTTCTTTCATTTATTCTCTCCCTTTAGTTTTTTTTGATTTCATTTACCCCATCACACTTCTGAATTGTGCTGATGGAACCATCTTTGTTATAGGTAAACTCTGCTACACAAACACTGCGGTGAAAGAGACTGCCCCCCGGAAGCTGGTCAGTATGATAAAATAAGTATGAATGTCCTTTAAAATCTGCAAGTCCAGGATGGTTTGTAAAGCAGGGACCTTCTTCCATCAAAATGCCACCATACTTCCATGGACCAGTGGCTGTAGGTGCAGTTGAATATGCAAGATGCTCATTGCGTTTTTCACCTGGGGCAAAGCCTGCAAAAACCATATAATAAAGATTATTTCTTTTATAAAACCATGGACCTTCGCCATAGCTTGTTCCTGTATCATGACTTCCTTTTGCAAAAGCTTCTTCGGTCATTGGCACTTTGACAATACCAACTTCTTTGTTATAAGAAATCATATCTTCGTTTAGAAGCACATAACGTAATTCAGGGTTTCCAAAATAAAGATAGGCCTGACCGTCATCATCAATAAAGACTGTCGGGTCAATGTCGTTCCAGTCACCTTCATCAATAAGAGGATATCCAAGGTCTTTAAAAGGTCCTGCCGGATTATCAGAAAGACCAACCGCAATTGCCATTCCGCCATTAGTTTTATGTACCGGGCAGTAAAGATAAAACTTGCCATTGCGTTCAATTGCCTGTGGAGCCCAAGCCCTGTCATCAGCCCAGGAAATATCATCAAGCGAAAAAATCATTCCGTGGTCGGTCCAGTTGACCATATCTTTGGTAGAAAAGCAACGCCAATCCTTCATCGTGTAAAAATCATTTATCAGCTCGTCTTCGTCGTGGGTAGTGTAAAGATAAAGTGTATCCTCATAAACCATTGGCGCAGGATCAGCAGTATAGATATTTTTGATAATTGGATTTTTGTGAAAGTTTTTTTCATTCTGCATTTGCAGGTCTCCTTTTTACTTTTTTATTTTATTATCTTTTAATGCCAGAACTTCTTCCAGTTTTGGAGGATTAAGAGGCAGAGGGAATCGCGAAATTGCAATGGCTGAGCAGGCACTTGCAAAACGAACCAATTCGTCATCCTTCATGCCTTTTATAATAGCATAGACACAGGCAGCCTTAAAAGTATCTCCAGACTTTTATTATAGCATAAATTCAAAAGTGAAAAAAAGTCTTGATGACAGGGTTCTGGATTACTTTTTCTTAAAATAGACCTTCTTGAAATAAACTTTGTTGCATGGGATTGTCTTGAGGAAACTCCTCCATCCATTTAAAGATAGAATCAGTTCCCAGCATGATATTATTACGCTGGCATAGCTGACTAAGATAATTCATTAGCTCATAATGTCGAGGACTGTTAATCATGTAAGAATAGCCGAAAGCCTTTTGGTAGCGTTCTTTCATACCTTTAAAGCGAGGGTCATGGGCAGCGGCTCGGTCAAGGGCTGCATAAAAATATTCGCGGTTACCTTCCCTCAGGGTGACACCAATTCCAAAACAGATGATGGCCTTAACACCAGCCCGCACACAATAATCAACAATTCCGTCTATATTTTCGCGGGTATCGTTTATAAAAGGCAGCAGGGGACTAAACCACACAACAGTTGGAATACCGGCTTCACGGCAAGCCTGTAAAACTTCAAAACGGCGGCTGGTCGGGCAAACTCCCGGCTCAATTATCTTACAGAGCTGGTCATCTGCAGTGGTCAGTGTCATTTGCACAACGGCTTTTGTTTTATTATTTATTCTAGCCAGTATGTCCAGATCCCGCAAAACTAAATCTGATTTAGTTATAAGAGTCGCGCCAAAATTATATTTGTCTATAATTTCAAGACAACGACGCATGAGTCCCAGTTCTTTTTCCAGAGGAATATATGGGTCACTCATAGAACCGGTTCCAACCATGCAGCGTTTTCGTTTTTTACGGAGAGTCTCTTCCAAAAGCTCAGCCGCATTCTCTTTTACTTCAATATCTTCAAAAGCATGAGTAAACTGATAGCACTTACTGCGGGAATCACAATAAATGCAACCATGACTGCAACCACGATATATGTTCATACTGTGAGGAGTCAAAATTGTTTTTGCAGTTACAAAATGCATCGCTTTATTATAGCATGAAAATATGACAGTGTAGTGTCATATTTAAAAAAGCGGTGCAAAGATTCTGAAGAGGCGACCAATAAAACGTATGTGAGGTTTAATCTTTTTATAATCTCCCGGCTGCATCTGAATGCAGTCTTTAAGAGTCTGATCAAAATCCTTTTTTACAGAATCAACAATAGGTGAATCTATGAAGACAACTCCATTTTCAAAATGATGAAATAAACTTCTGTAATCAAGATTAACAGAGCCAACAGTTGCAATCTGATTATCAGAAATAAAAGTTTTAGCGTGAATAAAGCCTTTCTGATAAAGATAAACTTTAATTCCTTTGTTCACAAAAGTTTCAAGAAAAGTTTTTCCAATGCAAAAAGTAATCAAGTGGTCTGGAATAGCCGGAACGATTATCGAAACTTCAACACCCCGGGCGGCCGCAAATATCAAATCTTCCTGCAAGTGGTTATCAACAAGAATATATGGTGTTGTTATGTTCAGATATTTTTTTGCACTGTTAATAATGTAGAGATAAATATCTTCTGCAATATCTTTATTGTTGAAAAAATCATCTCCATAAGGAATTGTGATTCCCGTGCTATCATAAGTCTTGTAAGAAGACAGCAGGTATGGAGTAAAATCTTCTATATCTTTTGCAAAGAGATTCCAGTTCTGCAAAAAGAGCTGCAAAAAGGTATGAACAGCCTGCCCCTGAATCTGAACGGCATTGTCTTTCCAATAGGCAAAACGGTTTTTCTTTCCCCGGTTAAAATATTCATTTGAAAGATTAAGCCCGCCGGTAAAGGCAAGCTGGCCGTCTACAATCAGCATTTTTCTGTGATCCCGGTTATTTAGATGGGTTGAAAAAACTGGAATAACAGGAATAAAAACACGGGACTTAATGCCATTGGCTTTTAAGTATTTTTGATAATATGAAGTAGAAAGAACAGGAGATCCAAGTCCATCACAAAGAATCCGGACCTCTACTCCTTCCCGTACTTTTTTCACAAGTTCATTATAAATCTCATTCCATGAAGAATCAGGTTCAATAATAAAATATTCAAGAAAAATATATTTTTTTGCATTGCGGATTGCATCAAGCATGCGGGGAAAAACTTCTTCACCGCTCGGAAAATATTCAACCGCACAATTTGTATAGGGAAAGAAAAAATTGTTAGTCAGATAATAAATTAAATCAGAAGCATGATTTTTTGAAAGCTCATTTACGTATTTTGTCTGAGACTCCAAAGAAGGAGGAATATTTGCGGGCAGCATAATCTGAGTTTTTTCTCTGAGCATTGTTAATCTTTTTGAAACGCGAAGAGACCCCATGTTAGTATGATACATAAGATAAGCGGCAATACTGAAAAGTGGCACAAAAATCATAGGAATAATCCAGGCCAGCTTAAACTCGTTGCGACCATTTTTATTCACTATGTAAATCATGAAGCTTGCTGAAAGAACGAGGGAAAGACCAAAGTAAAGCTCAAGATATTTTTCAAGACGAAGAACAAAAAGGGCCAGTACAAAAATTTGTATTGCGATGAAAAGAAAGTTGATTATGAGGCGACTATACACACTGCGATAAAATATTTTAAGCCGCTTTTTATCTTTGATATCAATAAACCTTTTTGTATTTTTATTTTTCATTCTCTATATATAATAAAGTTAATGATTGAATTAGTCACTATTCTTACGGGGTCTTGTAAAAGAAAATCCTATGTAAAAAAGTTTGACTTTTAATTGTTTTTCTCTTATATTTTATTTAGCTAAAATATTTCTATATTAGCCAAAATACAAAAGAGGCTGTCATGGGAAACCTGTTGCTTTTATAAACGGGAAAGATTCCTTACAAAAGCTTGAAAAAAAGCAGAAGTATCTTGATGACATCAATCGCCATTTCAAATAATCTGATTTTAGTCACTCAAAATTTGTCTGACTTTAAAGAAATTGCAGAAAACTCAAATCTTATGATTGAGAAATGGTAATGCATAAAAAAAACTCCCCGTAAAGGAGAGTTTTGGGTTTTAAGAGCCAACTGTCGGACTTGAACCAACTACCTGCGCGTTACGAGGGCGCTGCTCTACCAGGTGAGCTAAGTTGGCAGATTATATGTAAAGAATGAATTACACTAGAAATTAACGATTGATATTTCCTGAACGAGTGTCATACATTCGTTTCATATCATTGATATTGCTTACAATAACGTAATTTTCGAATATTTCTATTTTACGTTTTTCAACCAATTTATTCAACTCTTCATGAGTTATTTCCTGTGAAAGGCCTGCCCAGTGTGCAATATCCGAAATTGTAACATTAAAGCGTCGCATTTTTTCAGAAGCGTTAGAAACAGGATTCATTTCATCAAGCATAAGGAATACATCAGCAAGTCTTGCCTGCAAATCCTTTACAACAAGAATTCTGAATCTCCTCTTCTGATCATAAATACGTTTACAGAATAATTTCAAAAGAACAAGTGCAATCTGAGGATTTCCTGTAATCAAAAGCTCAAAGTTTTCTTTATTGAACTCAAGACATTTTACATGACCGGCAGCCATACAAGTTGCAGAGCGAGGAGAATTATCAAGAATTGCCATTTCACCAAAGAATTCGCCCGGTTTAAGAATATCAAGATTCTTGAGAGTATCATTAACACATTTAACAAGCCGAACTTTTCCACTCTGAATCAAATAGAAGGAATCACCAGGTTCATATTCAGCAATAATAACCTGTCCATTTTCATATTCTTTAGCAAAACGTTCAAAAGCAGGAAGAGAGAATACCTTTAATGATGAATCACCACCGGTTTCATCAACAAAAACCTGACCTTTCTGATGAGCCTGTAAACGTTCATTTTTTAATTTAGATTCCGTATAAAGGGCTGCAACTTCATCGCGTTTTGGCGTATTTGGATAACGAGTCAAAAATTTAAGATAAACATCACAAGCAGAACGATACTGTTCATCATCAAAGAAAGCCTTTGCAACTGCAAGCATACCTGTCTGCTGGTCGGTAGAAGTATTATTCAAAATTGATTCTGTTTTTTTATGAATCTGGCGCAATTGATTGGAGAAAACCCGCAGCATCTTCATGATAAGCTGCTTGTTGTTACTGAAAAGAACTTCAAACTCTTGTACAGTAAGTGCGATTACAATTGTAGGAACTAATGCTGTAGCGGTTTCTTCTCTAGGGAAATGACCAAAAGCAGATTTTACACCGAAAAATTCGCTGCTTCTAACCTGTTCAGCAACAGCCTGACCAGTCTCTATATCTGTACTGGATAAGAGAACAACTCCCTGCTGCAAAATAAAAACACGTTCATCGCGATCACCCTCAAAATAAATAATGGACCCTTTTGTGTATTGCATCGCTTTAGGCATAAATCAACTTTTCTCCTAGAATCTTACTTAAATTGTACCAGCATACGCCATTATTTTATTATATCATAAGTTTTAAAAATATGCTATTCTAAATATTATGATTGATTTACATGTTCACACCACTGCTTCCGATGGACAGTATACGCCGTCCCAAATTATCGAAAAAGCAGTCCAGAAAAACATAAAAGTCATTGCAATTACCGATCATGATACAGTCGACGGTCTGGAAGAAGGAAAAAAAGCGGCAGATGAAGCCGGAATAATCTTTGTTCCAGGCACAGAATTAAATATAAATTATCCAACAGGAGAATTTCATCTTTTAGGATTGGGATTTAAAAATATCTCACCTTCTCTGCAAAAACTTCTTGATGATTTAATTACTCACCGTGACCAGCGAAACGAAGAAATCATTGCCAGAATTAATGCAGATGGATATGATTTGACTTTAGCTGAAATGAAACAGGATTTTCCAGACACCGTAATTGGTCGTCCGCATTTTGCCGCTGAGCTTGTAAAAAAAGGAATTGTAAAACACCGTCAGGATGCCTTCAACCGCTTTCTTGCAAAAGGAAGACCCTGGTATGTTGAACGGATTGGTGCAAATCTTGATGAAGCAATAGTCGCAATAAAAGAATCTGGTGGATGTCCAGTTCTGGCTCATCCTATGAGTTTGTATCTCTCCTGGGGAAAAATGCCGGATGCCCTAAAAGATTTTCATGAACGTGGAGTAGAAGGATTAGAAGCCTTTCATCCTGGAGCAAGGGTAACAGAATGCCTCAGACTTGAAGAACTCGCAAAGCAGCTTGGATATTTTATCACAGCCGGGAGCGATTTTCATGGAGAAAAAATCCGTTCAGACCGTCATTTAGGTCATACCTGCGGAGATAGAAAAATAGACGATTCCATTTGGGAGAACATAAAAAATTATTTAGGAGTAAATAAATGACATTTTTACAAGGCGTTTTACTTGGTATTTTACAGGGAATTGCAGAGTTTCTGCCAATTTCCTCTTCAGGACATTTGCAGCTTGCTCAAACTCTTTTTGGACTTGAGGAAGTTCCTCTTTTATACGATGTATTTCTGCATTTAGCAACTTTATTTGCAGTATGCATTTTCTTCTGGAAAAAAATCTGGAATCTTCTCAAATGCTTTGGACGCTGGATTGCAAAAAAGCCCCGCAATGAAGCTGATAATGATGCCAGTGACCTTCTCTCCGGTAGCGATCAGGCTGGAAGAAAAACAATCATCGCAATTATCATCACAACTGCCATCACAGGAGTAATGGGAATTGTAACCAGCAAGCTTATCCCGGAATTACCAATTAAGTTTACCTGCTGCGGTTTTTTAGTAACTTCTGCTTTGCTGATTGTTTCGACAATTCTTGAAAAAAGACAAAAGGCAACTACTACAATTCCAGCCACACCAGATACAGCTGCGACAGAAAATACAAACCAAGCCCAGGGCATTTCCATCATCCAGTCAATTGTAATCGGAATTATGCAGGGCTTTGGAACCTTACCTGGAATCAGCCGAAGCGGTTCAACAATTGCAGGTGCCCTTTTCAGTAAAGTAAACAGAAGCGTTGCCGGCGAATATTCTTTTATAGTTTCAATTCCTGCAATTCTCGGGGCTTTTATTCTTGAATTAAAGGATTTAGGCGAAGTTTCCCAATCAATTGGAGCAGGTCCGGTAATTGGCGGATGTATTGCCGCTTTTGCAGTAGGCTACGGAGCCCTCGCCCTTTTGATGAAGCTCATTAAAAAAGGAAAGCTAGGCTGGTTTGCAGCATACTTAATTCCATTAGGAATCTTTGGTTTATTCTATTTCTAAAATTATACAGGCAGGTGTTTCTATCATGAAAAAAGTATTCAGTGAACCGGCAGAATTAGAAAAAATCGCAAAAGAAAAATACTGCATTCCTGATTTTCTTATGATGGAACACGCCGCCAATTTTATGAAAGATTTTATTCTTAAAATTGCAGAAGAAAAAAATCTTTCAAAACCATCCGTCCTCATAATCTGTGGCAAAGGTAATAACGGTGGTGATGGTTATGCTCTGGCAAGACTGCTTGCTGACCACGCAGAAGTATCTGTTTTTCAGCTTTTTGAAGCCTCTGGTAAAGAAGCAACAGCTCAGGCCACAATGTGTCAAAAATTAAATATTCCAATAACAGATAAAACTCAAGCTTTCAATCAACTCAGTAATCTTGACACCAATAATTTTCAACCTGATTTTATAGTTGACTGTATTTTTGGAACAGGCTTCCGTCCTCCCCTTTCAGCGGAAATAAAAGCCCTTTTGGACACCGTCAATTCCATTTCTTCAATAAAAATTGCCTGTGACATTCCTTCTGCACTTTATTTTAAGGCGGATTACACAATCACTATGGGCCAATTAAAAACCCTCCTTTTTTCCGACACAGCAAAAAATGTATGCGGAAAAATATTGACAGCACCATTAGGACTTCCAACAGAAGCCTTTGAAAGCGGAATGGACACAAAGGTTTTCTTAATAGAAAAAGCAGATGTAAAACTTCCCCTCAGAAAAGAAAAAACCTCTCATAAAGGAAGTTACGGGCATACTACAGTAATCGCAGGTAAAAACTCTGGAGCCGCAATTCTTTCTGCAACTGCCGCCCTTAATTTTGGAAGCGGACTTACAAGCCTTGTAAAAACACCGCAATCCAATCTGGAACAATTTAAAATTTCCCCAGAACTTATGATTAGCAATTCCATACCAGAAAAAACAACCTGTATTGCCATGGGTTCAGGAATCGATTTTAAATCTGAGAATAAGTCCAATAGTGCTCCAGACAGTATAGACATAAACCTCATCATAGAGGCTTTTACAAAATGGTTCTGTAAGCAGGCAAAAAATCCATCGGTAGTTTTGGATGCAGGCTTTTTTGATTATGATTCACTTTGTCCACTTTTGAAAAAAATAAACGCAGTCCCAGACGCAAGAATTGTCCTCACCCCTCATCTGTCAGAATTAAACCGCTTCCTGCAAAAAGTGAGTAAGGCATATCCAGAAGTCTTTCCTAAGGATATCGATATTTCCGTAAAGAATCTTGCAGAAAATCCTCAGGCAAAAATCAAAATCGGGCAGATTATAAATAAAATATTTCCGCAGACAGTCCTTGTTATGAAAAGCGCAAATACCTTTATTGCCGCAGAAAATCAAATTTTTATCTGCACAGATGGCTGTCAGAATCTTGCAAAAGGTGGAAGCGGTGATATTCTGGCCGGCATGACAGCAGCCCTTCTTTCACAAGGTTACAGCGCAAAAGAAGCCGCAATTACTGCCTGCGAATCCCACGCCCTGGCTTCAAAAACTTTTGGCGAAGAAAATTACGATTTATCTCCCCTAAAACTGCTTGCTCAACTTGCAGACTGATTTAATTATTCTGTTACCCTTTATTCTGCTTTATTCTGTTACCCTTGGTGTAAAAATCTTTTTCCAATACATAAGCAAAAGAATTATAGTCAAAAGCAGAGCAAATACATCAGAAACCGGACCAGCCCACAAAACGCCTTCAACTCCCATAAAAATCGGAATAATTATTGTTGCCGGCAGCTGGAAAATAATCTGCTTAGACAAAGACAAAAGGGAAGCCTGAATTGGATATCCCAGCGACTGAAAGAAAATACCGCTCATTATCTGGAAGCCAACTGTTGGAATCAGCATTAAATAGATTCTCATGCACTTTATGGCAAACTCATTATACAAATCACTTTCAGAACCAAAAATACTGATTACAGCCATTGGTTTCAGTTGAGCTATGGCAAAAGCAACAAAACAAATAATAGTACAGCAAATCGCAACAAGTTTATAAGTTTTCTTTACACGGTCGTATTTGCCGCTGCCATAGTTATAACCAAAAATTGGCTGCGCACCAACAGAAAGACCAATCACAATACTCATGATGATGGAAAAAGTTTTCATTGTGATTCCCAAAGTTGTGATTGGAATATCTGGACCATATTTACTTAGTGCGCCATATTTAAGAAGAACATTATTGCGGGCAGCCATAGCGACAACCATAGCCATCTGAGTAATAAAGCTGGAAACACCAAGCCGCGCAACTTTAGGAATATAATTAAAACTCTTTTTCCACAAGAAAATATTGAGTTTTACATTCTTCATTCGTCGGGCAAAATAATAAAGATTCAATACAGCATTTGCAATCTGACCCAAAATCGTAGCAAAAGCCGCTCCCTTAACACCCCAGTGGAAAACAAAAATAAAAATTGGATCCAAAATAAGATTGATTATAGTACCTACAAACAAGCCGACCATATTAAAACGAGGACTTCCATCAGCACGAATAATACTTGAACCACCTGCACAAACCGCTGCAAAAGGAAGCCCATAAGTTATTATCTTTCCATAATCAACTGCATAAGGAAGAATAGCGTCAGAAGCACCAAATATACGACATAATTTTGTAAAAAAGAGCAGATAAAAAATTGAAATTATAAATCCGCCGATAATAAAACCTGTTAAACCCGCAAGTGTACTTTTTGCAGCTTCTTCCTTTTTATTTTCACCAAGCTTAAGACTATAAAAGGCAGCAGCACCATCTCCAAAGAGGAGAGAAAAAGCCATTGCAAAAGTTGTAAGCGGAAAAATTACAGAAGTAGCACCATTTCCCAGATACCCTACTCCCCGTCCAATAAAAATCTGGTCAACAATATTATAAAGCGAGTTTACGACCATCGAAATAATTCCAGGAACCGCAAACTTAACCAGCAATTTACCAACCTTCTCAGTTCCAAGAATATTTTCTTTTTCAACTTCTTCTATTTTTTTTGTTTCTACATCGTCCTTTGTCATGGAGAGTATATTAACAGTTAAAATAATTCACTGCAATAAGAGATTTTTTCTTTTTTGAAGGGGAAATTGAAACTTTTAAACTGTCCCGAAACTAATAGAATAATTGTTTTATTGTCCCTTAAATAATTTATATTTTTTTTCTCCAACTTTTGGGCTATATTGTTCTAAAAAACAAGTATAGCGATTTTCATCTATTAACGTATTTACTTGCTTAAATAATTCCATTGTATCTGAAAAGTTTATCATCTTATTATATTCTTCATGTGAGACTTCGCAAATCATATATAAATTCTTATCCTTTATTTTTGAATAATTTTCAACAATATAAAAATTTTCTGTCCTGATTTTGAATAATAAAACATAGGAATCTCCAATATCACACAAATAGTATTTTTCGTAATTTAATGTGGTAGGTTTCATAATAATATCTATGTATTCAACAGGTTTTAATGTATATATTTTTTTTATTACATTTGTTCCTTTTATCTCTTCTCCAAACATATTTATTAAAATATTATCATCATTTTTTTTAATTGTAATATGACCACATTCTTTTTGTTCTTTTGTAAAAAGATTATAAAATCCTTCCTGTATGTCTACGGCTGATATTTCGTCTGGTGTTTTTGGATGCATCTGCTTGTAATATCCTATTCCAAACAAAACTATCCAAGATACTAACACTCTTAAAATATACGATATCCATTTTTCCTTATTCATCTTTTTTATTATCATTTTTCTTACTTTCTTCATATGCTTTTATATAATCTATTCCCGGATGAGGTGTTCGTATTTCGCTATTATTTATTTTTGCTCCATAATTATTTGTGTATACTATATCTTTTGAATGTTCCTTATTTGCATCAATTTCATCTGTTAATTGTTTTTTCTGGTTACATAAGAAATCAACCAAATCATTAGATTCAGGATTATTTTTTGAAAATGAACTTGCTACTGCAAACGTCTTTGCTGAATTATTCATATATTCCTGAACAATCATATATGCAATATTTATTGCATGAGGAATATCAAATTTTCCTGTTAAGTCCACATTGATTAGTGGATTATTTTCACAATACACATACCAGTTTCCACCGTCTCTCGCTGGGTCTTCAGTAATAAACCTTCCCATATCAGAATCATACCAACGGGCATTGAAATAATACAAGCCTGTATTTTCATCAAACAGCTTGCCCGTAAAGTTTGGTGTAAAACTACCACTTGTTTTACTGAATATTTTACCGTTAGCATAGATAAAATAGTGTTTCTCAGAACCTTTTTCCTTATCATTATCGTAATCAAAGTATTCGCATGCAGAACTAGATTTTATATATACCATTCTCACTCCTAATGATTATACTTCTACTTTTTCAAAGATATTATAAAAAGAATAATAAAACCAATTAAAAACAAAGGTAATAAAATTATCCTTCCCTTATAAGTTACAAATGCTTCTTCAGGAAAATTTTTAAGTACATAAATAAAAAAATCTATAGATTCAGGAATTATTAAAAGCATACTAATAATTCCTATAAGACTTGAAATTGTCAACGAAAACAAATTTAAAATTCCTGAAACACCCCAAAAAATTAGAAGAAAAATTCCAAAAATTTGCATGAATACTAAGATTGGTTTCCTAGTTCTTTTTTTCATCTTTACCTCCTTTTCTCAATTGAGGAAAGATTCTTTCACCTATTGATAATTTTTCTTTCTTTTCTTTTACACCAGAAACAACAAGAGCAGCTTCTCCTGCCTTATCTACTATTTGCGATGCAAGTTCTGGAGCAATATTTTGACCAAAATAACCTTCTGCAATATCTTTTTTTACAAGTTTTTGTATAGCTTTTTTTGTTATTGCTTTTACGCCAATTTCAGATGCAACAATACCACCAATACTTGAACCTAATTCTATATATCCTTCAATTTTTGTATTTAAATCATTATTTTTATTACCGTTATTGATTTTATCGATACTTAAAACAGCATCTGAAACTGTATCTATTCCTCCTAAAACAGTAGAAACTTCTGGTAAACCGATTGCAAGAAATACTAATGATGCATTTCCTGATGCATCTCCTAAGTCCTTAAGCATTTCTTTATTTGCCTGATAAAAAGCATAATTTAAAGTATTTTGCGCGGACTTATTTCCCATGGAAGCTTGATTAATTAATCCAAAAAATTGCATTTGATTTATATCTGTTTCAGTAGCATAATTCGTATAATAATCTTCCATTGCTTCATTAAGATTATTATATGGGTATAATCCCAATGGATCTGTGAATGTTAGCGGATTATTTAAACAATACACATACCAGTTTCCACCGTCTCTTATCGGGTCTTCAGTAATAAACCTTCCCATATCAGAATCATACCAGCGGGCATTGAAATAATACAGGTTTGTATTTTCATCAAGGAGCTTGCCTGTAAAGTTCAGTACAAAATTAGAGTTTGTCTTAGAAAGTACATTTCCAAAAGCATCTTCCTCACAGTTCCAGATAACTTTTCCCGTAGAATCTGTTATACATACAGTAGTTCCAAGATGGTCTGTATGATGATAATACGTTTTCTTCGTATTTCCCTTTTCTACAATCTCGCACCAGAGTTTACTGTTAGTATAGATATAATAATGCTTTTCAGAACCTTTTTCTTTATATAACAGTTTCCCGTCATTATCATACGCAAAGTATTCACATACAGAACCAGATTTTCTATATACCATCAAATCGCGGTAATCATACTTATATTCAGAAACCTGCGATAGACTTTTTGTTCCTGATTCAGAATGTTCTACATTCACAAGCCTGTTGAATAAGTCGTAAGTGTATTTCCAGACTTCACCATCTGATTCATTGAATGTCCAGCCTTCAAAAGTTCCATCATTGATAGCTCCAGTTGCCTTATTTCCTTTTGTAATCAAGTTACCGTTTAAATCATAGTTGTATTTCCAAATACCGTCTTCTTTTATAAGGTCAGAATACTGATAACAGGTAATACTTCTTTCTGATTTTTCATTCTTTGACTCTGTCAGTCTGTTTCCCTTACCGTCATAAGTCCAGGTGTTTTTCTTGTCTTCTCCTTCCCATTTTTCTCTTGTCAGCTGGTTTTTCTTGTCATATTCATAAGTATAAGAAATACCATTCTTGCTCTGCGCTGTTATGTTTCCCCTGTTATTCCAGATAAGCGTATTTGCATTTTTTACGCTTATTCCCCAGCTATATGAAATAAGCAGATTCTTTGCCTCATCAATTGTCTGAGTCAGCTTTGTCGTATTACCTGCCGTAAGTTCTTTCAGATTTCCTACAGTGTCATATTTTCCGCCCTTTGCGTATGCTGTTGTATTTGCTTCACTTCCAATTTCCTTTAACAAACCAATTCCGTTATATCCCAAACATACGCTCACAGAATCAGGATAAACTACTTTACTTATTCGTTTCCCCTTGTCGTAATCATACTTTGTAGTCAGACTTCTTCCGTTTACTGTTGTCTTATTCTGCAAAATCAAGCCATAAGCGTTCGGAATATTTTTCCCATTTTCATAATTTATGTAGCTTGTTATACCGTTATCACTTGCATAATACAGATTTCCTTCGGAATCATATTTGAAGCTTCTGCTTTGGCTTGTTCCGTTATGTGTATATGTTTCTTTTGTCTTTAGTCCACATTCATCATACATCACTTTTTGCAATATTCCTTTCGGGTCAGTTTTTTCTTCCAACAGTCCTCGTTTATTATATTTATAATTCCAAATCTGTCCGTTATTTCGTTTTTCTTCCTTTACCTGTCCGAAATAATTATATTTTATTTCCCAAAATTGGTCACCACTTCCATCCGTGTTTTTGTCTATTCTTTTTACCTCTTCGCCCCAGATGTTATATCCGTGTTCCGTAACGTTACCTTCTTCATCAGTTTCCTTTATAAGGTATCCCATCTTGTTGTATTCATTTATTTTTACTGAACCGTCTGCATATTTTATTTTAGTTACCTGGTCGTTTTTATTATATGTATATTCTTTCTTTTATTCTTAAAAAAAGCACTTAGATAATCCAGTCGTAAATATATTTTTTACGATTCAAACAACATTGTTTTATTTTCTCCTAACTCTAACAATTTTACAAATAACATCTTTTTCAATATTAATCAGCAATAAAAATAAGACAGAAATATAAATAAAGCCAAATAATAAATGACGACATTACATCTAATGGCATATTTAAATAAGGAATCGTAATTAATACTATGTAACTTCCAATCAAAAAGATTATCTGTAAAACTTTAGAGAATATTTCATTATTAAGAAAAAACTCATTCTTCCTTAATATTCTATGAATACCAGAAACAGGAAAAATAAAAATGAAAAAAAATAAATTTATTAAGATATATCCTTCGATTACAGTTGACAAATGTATTGAAGTACAGCAGTTTACATACTTATAAAACAACATTATAGAATAAGCTATAAAATTTAGCATGAAAAGTATTATTTTTTTATTTTTTTTATTACACATCTAATTTAATCCTATCTTCTAAATATTCCTATAAAATCCTTTATATCGCCCTTTACAGTTCTTGTGTAAGTCCATAAAGTACCACCGCCAACACCTATACCTCCAAATCCAGAAAACTTTCCTATTGACATATCAAAATTCAACAAAGAAACTACTCCAAGTTTAATTTTGTTTTTCATTTTTTTTGTTCCTTTTTAAAAGTTTTTATTTCTTTTACCATATCTGATTTTTTTAATTTTCTTGAATATCCATTACTTTATAAACTATTAAATCTACAATAATGATGATTGAAGCACATGCTAAAATCTCTGAAAGATTATCATTTGATTTTTTTATGCAAATATAAATAAATAATCCAAATACATAAAAAAGTAATCCAATGAAAACAATTTTTGATCTTGAACTTAGAAACTTTTTATTTAGTAATTTAAATTCTACAAAATTACAAATAATAGAAAAAAATCCAAAAATAAAAATTCCGACTAAATAAAAAAACTCAAATTTTGTTATAAAAAAAGAAATTATATTCATAATTATTATCAGGGAAATTACAATTAAATAATTCCTTTTAAAAAAATCAAAGATTTTCACTATTACCTCACAAATACAGGAATTATTATGCTTCCTGTTTTCCATACACCACCACCAACACTTCCTATAGACCAAGAATTTGGAAGTCCAGAACTATTAAGATTGTCTAAATCATAAGTCCCATTTATACCAAGACATATATCTGCAGTATTAGTTGAGGATAACCCAACAGAAGAAGGATCAAGAGACATAGAATATTGTTTTCCAATTGAATTTTTCATATAATTTTTAAACGAAAGATTCCCTTTTGTAACTGCTGGAGTTTGAATTCCAACACCAACAGAACCTGAGGCATACAGATAAATATTGAAAGATTTATCAACCATAACACCTACTTCCGCACCTAATCCAACTATAAGTGCAGCTTTTCCTCCAAAACCAAAAGAAAAAGCTAAATCTTCTGTCTGTTGAGTATATTTTGGTAATTCGGCTAAAATTGAAACAGTAAACTGAAAATCTCCATAAGCAAAACTTGAACCATAATTACTAATATTTTTTCCAATATAATTTTTTTCTTGCCCAGCAATTTGAATATTTCCAGGATTTAGATTTTCAGAGACAAAATATCCAGAATTTCCTGTAAAACCAATCAATAAACCAGGACCTTCGACTCGTTGACCATCTACCGTTGGATAAGCATAAATACCACAGTCATTATCATTTGTTGCAGAAAGAATAATTCCTGTTTTTTCATCAACACAAGTACTAAAACCACTAGGATCCACATATCTTACCGGATTATTCCCGCAATACACATACCAGTTCATGCCGTCGCGGATAGGGTCTTCTGTAATAAACCTGCCCATATCAGAATCATACCAGCGGGCGTTAAAGTAATACAAGTTAGTTATTTCATCCAGAAGCTTGCCTGTAAAGTTCGGTACAAAATTAGAGTTTGTTTTTGAAAGTATGTTTCCAAAGGCATCCTTCTCGCATTCCCAGATAAGTTTGCCTGTCGAATCACTTATACATATCGTTGTTCCCAAATGGTCTGTGTGATGGTAGTAAGTATTTTTTGTGCTTCCTGAAGTTACAACTTCACTCCATATCTTACCGTTCGCATAAATGTAATCGTGCTTTTCATTACCTTTTTCGGTGTACAACAGATTTACGTCGTTATCATAAGCAAAATATTCTGCTGTCGAACCTATTTTTCTGCATACCATCAAATCACGGTAATCATATTTATATTCAACAACCTGCAACAGTTTGCCTGTCCCAGACGTAGAATGTCGTACTTTCACTAGCCTATCACTTAAATCATACTCATAATTCCAGACCTCTCCAGAACTTGCATTAAAGTTCCAGCCCTCAAACAAGCCTCCGTCAGTCTTTGCAGTTGCAATTTTCCCCTTTGCAATCATGTTACCGTTGGCATCGTAATTATACTTCCACTTGTAATCACTCTTTACAAGGTCACTCTTACTGTAAAAAGCGAGGGGTTGTGCTGCTCCACAGAACCTTGATTCCGTCTTTCGGTTTCCCTTACTGTCATAAGTCCATGCATCTAACTGCGTTTTGTTCTTGTATTCTTCTGTCAGCTGATTCTTCTTATCATATTCATAGCTGTAGGATATGCCGTTTTTCCTCTGTTCCGTTATGTTTCCCCTGAGGTTCCATTCAAGAATATTCGCAGCCTTTCCGCTGATTCCCCAAGCGTATGCAGTAAGCAGGTTCTTTGCCTCGTCTATTGTCTGTGTCAGCTTAGTAGTATTACCAGCCGTAAGCTCCTTCAAGTTTCCAATCTGGTCGTACTTTCCGTTATTTGCGTATGCTATTGTATTGGTTTCACTTCCAATTTCCTTTAACAAACCAATTCCATTATAACCAAAAGTCACGCTTGATGAATCAGGATAAACTACTTTATTTATTCGTTTCCCTTTGTCATAATCATACTTTGCCGTCAGACTTTTTCCACCAATTTTCATTTCATATTTAGTTATCAGATTGTACGCATTGGATTTATAGTCACTTCCAGAACCATTCATAACACTTGTAACATTTCCATCAACTCCTTTCTTTATAAATCCTAGAGAATCATATTCAAAAGTACGTATTTCAGTTTTTGAACCTAAACTTCTGCTTTCTGTAGTAACCCTACCGCAGTTATCAAAGGTGTTTGTCGTTTTTATTCCTTTAGGGGCTACTTTTTCTTTTAAAAGTCCTCGTAAATTATATTTATAACTCCAAATCTGTCCGTTATTTCGTTTTTCTTCCTTTACCTGTCCGAAATAGTTATACTTGATATCCCAAATCTGTTTTCCGCTGCCCTTTGTATTCTGTTCAGTCCGTTTAGTTTCCTCACCCCAGATGTTATATCCATGTTCAGTGACGCTGCCTTCCTCGTCAGTTTCCTTTATAAAATACCCCATCTTGTTGTATTCATTTTGTTTTACTGAACCGTCTGCATATTTGATTTTTGTTATCTGGTCTGCATGATTATATTCGTACGTTTCTGTCTGACCATCTGGATAAGTCACCTTGCTTAATCTGTTCCACACGTCATATTCATAGCTTGTAGTCGCACTGCCGTTAGTTTCTGATTTTACCTTTCCATTTGCAAAATATGTCCAGCTTTTTAAAATCTGATTGCCATCACTTCCCTTTATGCTTTCCTTGATTTTTCTGTTTCCAGAATCATATACCCATGATGATACAATGCCTTCACCATCAATTTTTTTTATTAGATTACCACATTTATCATACGTAAAACTAATGATATTTTTTTCTCCACCGTCTGTAACTGCTGGCAATATGGCTTTTATCAGCCGATTCATATCATCGTATTCATACTGATAAACATATCCCAATGTATCTGTTATTTTGGTTACTTTCCCATCATGATTATATTCATATTTAGTAATCTGCTGTTTTTCATCGCTTTCTGAAATTATACGGTTCATACAATCATAAGTGTAAGTTTTATATGTACCGTCAGCATTTATTTCCTTTATCACATTTCCGTTTGCGTCATATTGATATTGAGTTTTTCGGTATTCATCCTTTGAAGTTCTTTGTCCACCTGGATAATTAAATGCATACCCTTTTTCGGCTGATAAAAGATAACCTCTTCCATTATAAATATTTTTTGTAAATCGGCTTCCTCCAATTCTCTCTGAATCACAGGCAAATCCTTCTGAACTTTCTTCTACAAGTCCTTCATCATTATATCTTACACTTTCGGTCTTTCTTATTGATTTTTCTCCCTCAATTTCCTCCATATAACCAAGTATTGCATCATAATTTGCCAGTCTTAATCCAAATAGAGAATAAGAATATTCTATATTCATTCCAACAGGTGTTTTTTTAGATATGCACTTACCGCTTACATCATATTCAAATACATCTCGTGACTCTTCATATTTACCTTGGTCTCCATAATATCTTCGTTTTTGAATTATTTGTCCGCCAACATCATAATCTTCATAATAAGATTTTCCTGTTTCATCTGTTATATAATTTGAATTATAATCGTATTTATTTACCTTAAAGCTGCCATCTGGATTTATCTGCCTTGTAACGCGATTCAATTCATCATATTCATATTTAGTGATTTTGCCATTAGGATTTGTATAACTTATGATATTATCATTTTTGTCATAGTCAAAAGTCTCAAATAAGGATTGTTCTGTTCTAAACTCGGTGTCAAGCGGATAACGCACTCGCCCTCCTTGACTTACTATATTAAGTACCGTAGAACTTCCATTACCATATTGTATTTTTATTATGTTTCCTTTTGTATCTAAATAAAATCTTTTATGTATTTTACAATCTACACTATAAAAAGTAGTATATGGTGTCTGATGAAAATTATTTGTCAATTCTTCTCTTGAAACAATAATAGTTTTATATGAATCATCATAATAAATGTATTCTTTTAAGCCATCTGCACTGATTCTGGAAGTCAATCGTCCTGATTTATCATATTCGTATTTTCTCACATTTCCATTGGCATCTTTTTCAGAAATTATCTTATTACTTAAAAGCTCTTTTGTACTTGAACTGGTAATATTAGTTATTCTTGCACCTAAATTAACATTTTTTATATTTTTCTTGAGAGTCAGTTTATTATCATCAATTGTATAAGTATATTCAGTTATTTGATTAGTTGGCGAGGTAATTTTTGATATCAGTCCTCTCTTATATACATCTTTATCACTCTTAGGATAATACTCTATTTTTTCTGCTGCCCAATGAGAATTATTGTATATGCCTTTCCATATAACTCTTCCGTAGCTGTCATAGGTCCATGCCCTGTATATTTTTAAATCTCCTTCTTCAATAGATTGATTTATAAGAAGATTACGCGTTGCACCTACTGTTTGACTGACTGTGTTTTTTTCTACTGCTGGAAAATTAGTTATATTTCCTGAACTTGTATTGTAGTATTTTGAAGAAATGGTTCTAACAGAAGTCTGTACTAATCCAATTACATTAGATTTTTTTGTAATAGTTTCTTTTGTAATATTTCCCCAATTATCATACAAATAGCTTGTTTCTTTAGATGTTAAATTTGTCCCTGTACCTTTCTTTATCGCCTGCTTTTTTATTCTTTCATTTTCATTCCATTCATATTCTGAAGTACTTATTGTTTGTGTCTCAGTCTTATTATTGACACTTTTAGAGATAACTAATTCACTCTTTTTTAAATGCGAAGTATAGTCTCCTGTCTTACTGTCTTTCTTTTCTTCATAAGTGTTTCTGCTTTCCTTTTTGTCTTCTATTATTTTTGCATTGCTCACAACAATCTGACAATTGGAATGTAATTTCTGGGTATATTCATATTCTGTCTTTTTTTCAAGGTCTCCGTTTATTTCAGTTACAGACTTTACCATTATTCTTGATTTTTTTGTCGGAATTGGTCCCGGCATATTTTTTTCCTCTAAAGGCAGTTCTGCTGTTTTCTTGCTGTATTCTATCTGCTGGACAAATCCAAGAGGAGTTTTAATTGATGAGAGTATAGTTGGTGTTTCTAATCCAAGTATTTCTTTTGCATTACTCTGATTTTTTAAATAATAAGAAGAAAATTGCAAAGATCTTAACTGGCTTGCAACATAATTCTGTTCAAAATAATCTTCATCAAATGTATACATTCCTAATGTATTTTTACTGCAATATTTATATGAATATTCTGTATTTCTTCCTTCTTTATCACGTACAGATTTTAATAAACGCATAATATTATAATATTGTCTTTCATCTGTTAAAGAACTGTATGAGTATTGTAGGTTTGATATTACACTTCCATTTTGTTTCTTAAAAACAATTTTAGAAATTACTGGCTGTACATACTTTTCGTTTTTTTCATATTCAAAGGTCATTTTATTCCCATTTGGGTCAGCCATTTCTGAAATTAAATTATCTTCTTTATAATTTATTCCTATTACATTTGTTTCTGAAGCATCATATATTTTTGTTACTTGGCCATACTGATTAAAATCATAACTGATGCCGTCTTTAGTTATTAATTTGAATGAAACAGGACAGGAGTTTTTTATCTGCCCCCTGTCGCCAAACTCTGTTTTAATTGTATATAGAAGAGTAAAATCTTCTATTTCATGATTTTCATAAGTATATATAGCTGTATTTACATAACCATTTCCACTACGATTCATCTTATTAAACTGATAATAACAGCCACTTGGCATACGAATCATAATTGTTTTTTTGCTATCTTCTGGAACAGATGGGTCTGATATTCTGTAAGGTATATTTAGAATATAAGGAAGGTTAAGTCTCCATCCAACTCCAAGACATTGAGCATATCCGCCTTTCCTTAAAAATGCTTCATATACTTTTTTATCAATGTCTTCTTTTTTATATGACTTAACATCATTCTGCATATAACATAGTTTATAAAAGTCTATTTCTATTCCAGCCAAAGAAAGTAACTGTGCAAAAGCATATTTATCAAAAGCATAATTTGATAAACAATTAAATGAACTTACAATATTTGAACTGTCCTGCTTTGCTGTCGAAGTATCATATATACGTTTAATTGGTAATTCAAACCCATTCTTCCCATAAATTACAAAGTCAGTATTTTCAATGTACAGGCTTCCGCTTTCGGGCGAAACCGTTATATTGTCAACTTTGCTCTCAAGGTTCAGGTATGATTTCCCGGCGTTTATTTTTTCCTGGGGAGTCATCTCGCCGATTCTTTTGTAGACGGCTTCCATAGGATCGTCTGGTTCGGTTGCAGATGCCCTAAGACTTGTTTTTTCTGCTTTTGATTTTAATTCTGATAAGTCTTTTTTTGCTGACATTTTTCACTCCCTTTATTTAAAATGACTACAAAATAATTTAGTTACAGTGAATTTCAGAAAAAAAAGTATTATTTTCCAGTCTTTTAATTCTGTCCAACGGAATAGAAACAAATAAAAATCAGTCCAATCATTATCTAAAATATCTTCTTAAAAAACCTTCTAATCCCGCTTAATTTTACATATCCGTTTTTTTCCAAAACAGCGCAGGTATCTTCATAGCCCAAATCAATTAAATCACTGATATTTTCCGGGTCAAAATTAACCGTACCATTTATCAAATCACCCAGATTTTTTGAAGGGACAATTTCAATCTTCGCTTTGCCATTTAATTCTTCATCATCTACAAAATATTCAGACACAGAATTATTCAGTTCCTGCTCAGATTTGAGATAAACAATCAGAATTGTATCTACATCAGAACGAAGAGCTAGAGGAGCGACAGGGGTATTTTTTCCCCCTACAGATTCAAAACCGCCATCAATATATTCATAACTTTTTCCAACCTGCTCGCCATCTTCAATCACATCTGAAGGGAGTAAAGTTGAATCATAAACCAAAGGAAAGGAAGAAGAAGCCATTAAAATTGAATGAACATTTTCATCATTCAGCTGTTCGTTCAACTTAAAATAACAAACGCTGTCTGCCCCGAAAAACTTAAACAAAGCATTCAAAAGCAATTGCCCGTCTTTAGGAATCGCCGTTGCATAAACATCTATTCCAGATTTATTGATTTTTCCTAGAGTCACATATTTTCCCATCAATTCAGAAAGGGCATCCCGCGTAAAAAGTCCGTCGCTGTGAGCCGAACTAAAAATGTATTCAGAAATATTATTCAGAGTTCCTTTTGCAAGCCCTAGACCTGTATCTGCAACAAAAGTCAAACCGTCAAGAATAGATCTTATAAGCTCACTGTCGCTTTCAGAAAGATTTTCACTCAAGCCATAAGGATTTTCTTCCTGCTGTTTTTTACCAAGATTATTTTTAGCATTTCTAACCGCAAAGGAGGCAACTTCAGAAAAAGAGCTTGTATCAGGCATTAAAAATGAAGAATAGCCTACTTCCTCACGCCAGAGCTTTTCGGCAGTTTTGGAATCTGTACAGGTAAACAAAGCGGCATTTAAAGCACCAACAGAAGAACCAGAAATAACCTTAATTTCATCAGTGATTCCATAATCATCAAGCGCTTTCCATACACCAACTTCATAGGCACCTTTTGCACCGCCACCCGAAAGAACAAGTCCAAACTGCTCGGCAAAAAGCCCTGCTGCCAAAAACATGCATAACAGCATTCCAAGGATTTTCTTCATTTCCATCCTCCACGCCTGTTATTTTAAATCACATCATTTGTTATTTCAATCGTTTTCTATTCCGACAGTGTAATCCGCAGTTTTACATCTTTTTTATTTCTGCGAACAATGACAGTTACAAGGTCTCCAGGCTTTTTGCTTTCCAAAGCAGAATAATAATCAGCAAGAGAACTTATCTCTATATCATCAATCTGACGAATTACATCACCACCAAGGTAAATTATACTTGAACGACTGCCGTAATATGCAGCTTCTGTTCCACCTTTCAAACCAGCGGCTTCTGCATTTCCACCACGAGCAACTTCAGAAACAAGAATACCATTTTTTACATCCAGGCCAGCATACTGGGCTATTCTTGAATTAAGCTGAATTATAGTCGCATCTATTGTACCGCGCTGAACCTTTCCATATTTAATCAAATCAGAAACAACACGAATTGCAGTCTCAGATGGAACAGCAAAACCAACCCCCGAAGAAGAACCCGAAGATGACATAATCATCGTATTTATACCAATCATCTTTCCACTTGTATCCAGCAAAGGACCACCAGAGTTTCCAGGATTTATTGCCGAATCCGTCTGAATCATATTTCTGATTATACGTTTGTTCGAGTTTTGAATTGGACGTCCCAGACCCGAAACAATTCCAGTGGTCATCGTCCTTTCCATACCAAAAGGATTTCCAATTGCAATTACCTTCTGTCCAACTCTAAGTGCAGAAGATTCTCCAAAAGAAATTGTTTTTAATTCCATACCTTCAGGTGGATTAAACTTTATAACTGCAAGGTCGCTGTCCAAATCCTGACCAATAACCTCGGCTTCGTACTGTGTACCATCAAAAAGCGAAACATAAATCTTTGTTGCCCCCTGAATCACATGAACGTTCGTAAGGATGTAACCGCGTTTATCAATAATTGAACCGCTTCCACTTCCACCGTCCTGAACATAAGGCTCCAGAAACCAGTCATAAGCCATTACTTTAGTATTAATATTTACTACCGCTTCATTGCAGGCGTTGTAAACATTTATATTTTGTATTTCATCCTGGGTATATGAAGTTGTAGCAGAACTTACAGGAATGATTACTGTTGGATTTTCTTCCAGCTGAAATTCATCGATTTTTGAAACTTCATTATAATATTCTGTCTGAACATCAGAAGACTGTGATAAGTCTTTTTTCTCTACTGACTTCTGACCGATTTTGAAAAAAATAAGTGAACTAATCAATGCTGCCGAAAAAACTCCGACTGCTACAGAAATAAAAATCTGTCCTTTAGTATATAATCTCATGTTAA
Organism: uncultured Spirochaetaceae bacterium; assembly: GCA_902802305.1. Classification (GTDB taxonomy): domain Bacteria; phylum Spirochaetota; class Spirochaetia; order Treponematales; family Treponemataceae; genus Treponema_D. The sequence continues at coordinate 84,958 of CADCLG010000001.1, read as the reverse complement.
ATAATTTAATGAATCATTTAATAAAAGTAAACTTAAAAAATTTTAAATCAAGCCCATATATCAGCTCGCTGTAGAATTGACACCCTATTCTTCTTCCAAAAAGAGAAGTTTATTTTCCATAAAACTAAAAAAACTTTCACAATCAATGATTATGTGATCCAGAATTGTAATCCCTATAATTTTTGAAACTTCGATAAGATTTCTGGTTGTATCAATATCTTTATCAGAAGGAATAGCCTTACCCGAAGGATGATTATGACAAAGTATGATTGCAGAAGCATTTTCTTTTATGGCATCTACAAAAACTTCCCTTGGATGGATTATTGTCTGATTTACAGTTCCAACTGAAACTACATGAATCTTTATAATATCATGCCCACCGTTCAAAGTAATTGCAAGAAAATGTTCTTTTTGGCTCATTGCATAATGTTTTACATAGGGAACAATATCATCTGGGGTTCTTATGTGGGCTCCAAGATGATTTCTCCGCCTTTTTCCAAGCTCAAGGGCTGCGGCAATTGCAAGGGCTTTTGCCCTTCCAACACCTTTTAAGGCAAGAAGATTTTTTATAACCTCCTCATCATCAGAAGCATCAAGTGTATCAGCAATTTTTTTTGCCATTGTCTCTACGCTCATATTTTTGTTTCCTGAACCAAGGATAAGCATTAAAAGTTCTTCATCAAGAGGATAGCCCATGCCATATTTTAGAGCGTCTTCCCTTACATTCGGTTTATCAGTTTTTCTTTTATATTTTTCCACACATATATATTGGATTTAATATAAAAAAAACTGCGGATTTTCCAGATAATTTTCTGATATTTTTTGCTTTTTTCTAGATTTTTTTTAATTATTCCGTCTTATTTTACCGATTTACTCATTATACGTTTATTAATAATTGATTATAAGTTCATTTTTCAGAGGTTTCCATGTTTTTAAATTCATCAATCCAAGAAGCTTTAAGACAAACTTCCTTTCAAAATATCAAAAATACAAACAGAAAGTTTTTTATAAATATTCTTTTGATTTTTATTATCGCCCTTTCTTTTTCCTGTAAATCAACTCCAACAAATACAGAGCAGCCAGAGGATGAAGTTATTTCAGAACCAAAAGTTGAGCTTCACCTTTCAAGAAAGCTTTTAGACAAAGGCCAGCTTACTGCAAATCAGCTTGCAGAATATTTTTTATCTCAGCGTCCAGATTATGATTTGATTGAAATTATTCATTTTGCTCAGATTTATATTGTAGAAGCAGCCGCAGAAAATATTAATTCTGATGTAGCTTTTGCCCAGATGTGTCTCGAAACCGGTTATCTTCGTTTTGGAGGATTGGTTCAGCCGGACTTTCATAATTACTGTGGCTTAGGAGCGATGGATGCAGAACACCCGGGCTGCATTTTTGAAGATGAACAGACTGGAATCCGCGCCCATATTCAGCATTTGCAGGCCTATGCCACCACCGAAGATGTAGAATTAAACAATGACCTTGTTGATCCCCGCTATTCCTGGGTTCATAAAACAAAGTTTATTGAGGATATTGACGGACTTACAGGAACCTGGGCCACCGACCCAAATTACGCTATAAAAATTGACGGCATTTTAACCAGAATGGAAGAAATGATAAATCAGTAAAAAATAAAGACTGCCTTTCCGACAGTCTTTTCTATTTCTTTTTATAAGAATTATCCAATCGTAGTTCCAATATAATCCTTATCATCCAAAATCGCTTTGATGTTAGGAATATTTTTTCCGCCGGCACAAATTACCTTCATGCCAAGTTCACTTGCTTTTTTAGAAGCAATTGGGTCAAAAGGACAGTTTTTACCAGGAACCCATTCATCGCCAACCATCTTTCTAAAATCTTCCCAGGAAATTGTATTAAGAGGTTTTGCATCTGGATTTTTTCTTGGGTCATCTGTATAAACCTTTTCGATATTTGAAAGATTTACAATCACCTTTGCATCAAACTTTTCGCCAAGATAAACTGCATCTGTATCTGTAGAAAAGCCTGGTTTCCAACCGGAAGCAACAAGAACCTGACCGTCAAACTTCAAATCTTCAACAGTTGGATTATAGACTACATCATTCTGGCAGTATTTTCCAAAGCAAGCTTTAAGCAGCTGAGCATTGATTCTTGTAGCCATAATTCCAATCCAGTCTGCGGCATTGTTGTCTGCATCAGCAGCAGCAATTTCTTTGTAAGCATTCTGATAAACACGGGCAGGAGCACCACCTCCAGCAACCAGAATCAATCTGCGGGATTTATCTTCATCAAGCCAGGCTGTACACATTGAAACAAAACTCTTCAAAAAGTCTGTATCCGGCTTATCAGGGACGATTATAGATCCACCAACACTTAAAATCTTTGTAGTCATATTAAATTATCTATCCTCCAAAAAAAATTATTTTTATAATTCTCCATTATACATTCGTAATTGTCCATTCTCCATTGTAAATGGTCAATTGTTAATAAACCCCTTTTATCACCGGCAAACTCCAATAAGAACTGTATTCTGCCGTATTGCTCGAAGCTTCTTCCCAAATTGACTGAAGGGCAAAAGTTCTAGGATACTGCACAATTTTATTATCATAACTAAAAGGTTTGAACTGACTCCAGCCTCGGGAAAAAGTTATTCTATGAGCATCCAGATTACCAAAATAATAAGCCTTTGAATCAGAAATATCGCCCCAATCCTTGTAGTTCATACCAGCACCAAGCGCCACATCAACAGGAATCCAGCCAACATTCTGAATATAAAACTCACACCACCAGTGAGCCTGAGTCTGTAAATCCTGACCAATTAAAACTCCACCGTCAATCAGTGCAGGGATTTTTGCAGCCCGTAACAAGGCAGTATAAATAACAGCAAAGTCATAGGCATCACCACGTTTGTGTTCAGGCAAATCAAGCGGAGAATCACTTTCGTTGCGATGCTTATCAAGAATCTTATAATTATCAATCATGTAATTGTAAATAAGACGGGCTTTTCTATAATCGTTCTTTTCTTTGCCAATAATTTTCTGACTCAATTCTATTATTTTTTCGTTATCACTTGGAATTATTGCATCAGCTTTTATAAGCTCATTGTATTTATTCTGATTCATGTTTTTATTGCTTCCAATTTTATCTGGCATAATTGTAGTTTTGGTTTCATAAACCGGAAGAACAAAGGTTTGACGGAAAACGCTTTTTGGCGAATTATTTCTGTTTTTTGTAATCTGATGAATCAGACAGTTCTGATAATTTTGAATCAGCGGTAATGGCGAAACTTCTGTAATTTCAACTGTCGGCTGACTTACGGTCATTACAGGAATTGGACAATGAAGAGTAATTGTTGAAACATCGGTAGTTGCAACATTTGAAATATCTGTTGAATACTGAATCAGATATATTTTTTTTGAATTAAGAACTTTGTTACCGGCAGTCTTATTAATTACAACATCAAAAGGCTCTGACTTTTCTTTTCCAATATTTACAAGGAGTACACCAGAATAGGCACCATCTGGAACACGAACTTTTATTTCTGTATTGCTCCAATATTCATATTCACCGTAAGAATCAGAAGCGGCAATCATATTTTCGGTAAGCATTGCTTTTGTAACATAATCAGAATTGCTGATTTGATTGTCGTAATCAACAGTAAACAAAACTTCCGACTGATTTCTTGAATCTCCAAAATTATTGCCTGTAATTATAAGAATATCACCAACTGCAACTTTTGAAGGAGAAATTTGAGATATAACCGGTTTTGTTGTCTGAACTACAGTCGGCACAGGAACGGGAATATCAACTTCATTAGAAAAGAGCGATGGCTTTGAGCGGGAATTACGGGTTCCGACAACTACAAGTCCATCCTGGACATTCGCAGGAAGGACTAGTTTTATGCAGTCATCGCTCCAAGAAATGTAAGAGCTTGCGGTTAGTTTTGAACCGGCAAACTCAACGTAACTCATATCACGTGTATCACCAAAGTTGCTGCCATTGATAACGACTATATCTCCGGGTGAACCGACGGGCGGTACAATAGAGTCTATTACAGGAACTACTTTATTTTTTTTGCCTACGATGAACATTATTATCAATGCTATTGCAATGATAATAACAAGGAACATTGCCCTTATAAGAGAATACTTTCTAAAAATGTAACTAAACTTTCTGGACGAGTTCACTCAAACTGACCTGTAGTGACAGAAACCGGAAGTTCAATTTCTGTTGTAACAGGAACCGCATTCATACCGGGAACTGTAATTCTTATGGAAATAGTCTTATCTTCAATAAAGCCAGGTCTGAATACATCAACATCCTGAATAAGTTTTTTTTCTATGGCCGTGTTACTGACATTCTGAACAAAAGAATTTCTTGTAGCGTTTGTGCCAATAGAAGAAGGTAAAACTGACTCATGTATATTACCAGAAATTACCACACCTTTTCCACCACCTACAGAAACATTTCTGACATTGGAAGGAATCTCATTTGAAACCATGGTAGCAACATTAGCAGTAACAGTAGAAGCCGTTGAAGCAAGAGCTGGTTGAGCTTCAGTATTTATTTTTGAAGAATTAATTCTTACAGGAATAATAAGAGCAAAAACAGCAGCGGCGGCCGCAGCAAGAGGAACAAAATATTTGATACCTGATGATGCTTTCTTTTCTGTGAACTTAGTATGCTTGCTGTAATTCATCTTAACCATAAGCCTGTCAAAACTCTGGTCAAGATATTGCTTGTTCAATGAAATGGATTCAGAATCAGCCTTAAAAAGTTGATGAAGGGCTTTTAACTTTTCAAGTTCTTTTTGGCATGATTCACAATTTTTTAAATGAGCTTCATATTCTGCCTTATAAATATCAGGCATCTCATTGTCTAAATAAATTGAATGAATATCCTTACTCGGACAAAAAGACATCGTCTTCTCCTATTAACTTAACAAGCTGTTCCCTAGCTCTGAAAACTCTTACCTTTACATTACCTTCTGTAATGCCAAGAATCTGCCCGATTTCTTTATAGTTAAGGTCACCATATTCCTTTAACATAAGAACTTCCTGCAAATTCTTAGGTAATTTTTTCAGAGCCTCCCTGGCTTTTTGTATAGAATCTTTTTTCAGCAAACTAGTTTCACCGGAATCATACTTATGTTTATCTTCGTAAAGAACTTTTTCATAAGCCTTGCGTTCACGGTCCTTTCGCTTTATGTAATTTAATGAAGCATTTTTTACAACTCGGATGAGCCAATATTTTGCATCATTTAATGAAGGAAAGACTAAACATTTTTCATTTGCTTTTATAAGTGAATCATGAACTATATCTTCCGCCGCTTCTTCATCATTTACAACACGGTATGATATTTTGAAGAGCATCTGCATAGAAGCATCATAAATCACTCTAAAATCAGCAGAATTACCTGCATTTAATGGTACAGTTAATCCCCTCTGATTCTCCTCTGAATTATTAAACACATTTCCCTCGACATTAGTTACAAGTTTTATAACAATTTTTCTGGCAATTGGTTACTGAAAAATCATTAATTCCGCTTCCATACAGGACCATTTGGTGTATCTGTAACTGTAATTCCTTTTTGTGTAAGAATATTTCTGATTTCATCTGCACGGGCAAAGTTCTTTTCTTTTTTTGCAGTAACTCGTTCAGCAACCAGAGCGTTTATTTCAGCAGCTTCCGGATCTCCTTCATGCAAATCAACCTGAGCTGTAGCTGATTTTTCCTGTTCTGCGGCAAGTTTTATTGCATTTTCAATTACGCTGAGACTTAAAACCTTGTCCATCTTATAAATAGAACTCAAAAGTTCGCTTGCCTTTACGTTGCCTTTTCCATTGGATTCTTTTTGCATACTGGCAAGAGCAATTGGAGTTGCAAGGTCATTCTCTAAGCCTTCACGGAACTTTGCATAATTTTCTGACTGATAATCAATTTTTTCAAGGATTTCAGCAAAATTGGTGGCTGTAAGTTCAATTTTTTCTTCTGATTTTGCGCGGGCAACCAGTTTTGCAACACGCTGATTCAAAGCTGCGCGGGAAGCCTTTGCCGAATCCATCCCATTAAGTGAAAAAATAAGCGGTTTACGGTAATGACCTCCCAATAAGAAGTATCTGTAATCAAGCGGAGTGTATCCTTTTTCTGTAAGACAATAACCTTTTTCTGGTGGAAGTGGTGTCTGCAATGTAATAAAGTTTCCTGAAGATTTGGACATTTTTCCGCCTTCAAGAATAAGGAACTCATTGTGCATCCAATAATTTACCCAAGGACCTTTTGCACGCTCTGCCTGGTCAAAGCTTCCTTCTGACTGTGCAATTTCGTTTGTATGATGAACTGGAACATGGTCAATTCCGCCGGTGTGAATATCAAAATGCTTTCCCAGATATTTCATACTCATTGCAGAACATTCAATATGCCAGCCAGGATAACCGCGTCCCCAAGGAGAATCCCAGGTCATTGCCTGATCTTCAAACTTAGATTTTGTAAACCAGAGAACAAAGTCTCCCGGATTGCGCTTGTTTTCATCAACGACTACAACCTTTCGTTTTCCAGCTCCAGCCTTTAATTCATCAAGATTAAGATTTGCGAGCTTTCCGTAATCAGGATAAGTTGAAATATCATAATAAAGATTTCCACCTGCCATGTAAGTATGACCATTAGCTTCAATCTTTTTAATCAGCTCAATCATGTCGTCTATATGCTCAGTTGCCTTACAGATTACATCAGGATGGCGGATATTAAGAGCATCTATATCTTTCATAAATGCATCTGTATAAAACTGTGCAACTTCAAGAACAGACTGATGGCGTTCGGCTGCGGATTTTTTCATTTTATCTTCGCCTTCGTCGTTATCACCAGTAAGATGTCCAACATCAGTAATATTCATAACGTGCTTAATATCATAACCAAGCATTGAGAGGGTTTTATCAAGAATATCAAGGAAAACGTAAGCCCTAAGATTTCCAATATGAGCATAATTATAAACTGTAGGACCACAACCATAAAATCCGACATGTCCTTCTCTTATCGGCTTAAACTCCTGCATTTTGTGACCCATTGTATTGTATAATTTCAAACTCATAAAAACCTCGCTGTCTCTTTTGATTCTATCAATATAACAGATTTTTTAAGGGGTCTCAAGAGAATTGACAAGGGAGAATGGACAATGGACAATTCATAATTATTAATTCATATTCATAATTCGTAAATAGATGATTATTCTTTTGAGAACGCTCTGGATATTTGTTCCACGGCTTTTTGTAAAATAACATGTGGGGAAGCAGCGTTTATCCTTTCGAACTTTTCACCTTCCGAACCAAACATTGTGCCGTCATCCAACCAAACCTTTGCCTTATTCAGGATGCGGTCAGAAATCTCCTGGCTGCTTAATTCCGTAAAGGCAGAAAAATCCAGCCAGACAAGATAACTGCCTTCTGGTTTTACAACTTTAATTTTAGGACAGTTTTCTGCAAAATATTTTTCTATAAAAAGAACATTCTGCCAGATATATTCTTTAACGGCATCAAACCATTCAGCTCCATCAGAATAAGCGGCAGTAGCAGCGACAATTCCCATAAGATTAGGTTCGTCGTAGCCACTTTTATCTATTTCATTTTTAAGGGCAAGGCGTAATTTTTTATTTTTTACTATAATGTTTGAAAACTGAAGCCCCGCTAGATTAAAGGTTTTGCTTGGTGAGGTACAGATTATTGAGTTTTGAGCAGCTTCCTTAGAAAGATTTGCATAGACTGTATGCTGATTTCCAGCAAAAACTATGTCCGAATGGATTTCATCAGCGACAACAAGAACATCATGAGCAAGACAGATTTGGCTGATTTTTAGCAATTCATCTTTTTTCCAAACCCGTCCACCAGGATTATGAGGAGAACAGAAAATAAAGAGCTTTACTTTTTCGTCAACAATCTTTTTCTCAAAATCTTCAAAATCAATTTCGTAGTGACCATTCTTGTAAACAAGGGGATTATTTACTACACGGCGTTCATTTGCTTTTATTGCATTTTCAAAAGGATAATAAACTGGCTTTTGAATAAGAACCCCATCCCCTTTTTCTGTAAAAGCCCTAATTGCAGCAGCAATTGCAAAAACCACACCTGGAGTATTAACGACGTCTTCATTTTCAAAGTCAAAGTTATGGCGAATCCTAAACCAGTTTTTCAAAGCATCATAATAACGGTCATCAGGTCTGCTGTAACCAAAAATACCATGCTCAGCAGCCTTTTTCAATGCTGACTGAACACACGGGGCCGTAGAAAAATCCATATCTGCAACCCAAAGAGGAATAGAGTCAAGAGGTTTATTTCTGGCAGAGGCCAAATCCAGTTTGATTGCAAATGTATTTTTTCTGTCTGTAATTTTATCAAAATCGTAAGCCATATTATTTCCTTATAAACTGCTTTCCAGCGCCTGTTTCAAATCATATATTAAATCATCTGCATTTTCTATTCCAACAGAAAGTCTGAGCGTTGCGTCAGTTATTCCATTTTTAAGGCGTATTTCTTCTGGGACATCTGCATGAGTCTGCGTAACAGGATAAGTAATCAGACTTTCTACACCACCAAGACTTTCTGCATATTGAATCAGACGGACTTTATTCAAAATTGAATGTGCCCTTTCCTTTGAATCAACCTGAAAAGTTATCATGCAGCCAAAACCTCTTGCCTGTTTTTTCTGAATCTCATAACCAGGATGCTCTTTCAAACCGGGATAAATTACACGAACTACATTCTTTTGCCCAATCAGCCAGGAAGCAATTTTTTTAGCATTCTCCTGTGCCTTTTCCATTCTAATTGCAAGGGTCTTTACCCCGCGCAAAACAAGCCAACAATCAAAAGGTGCCAACCCCGCGCCCGTAGTCTTTATAAGGAATCTCAGCTTTTCTTTTATTTCCTGCCGGTTTGTAACAATAAAACCAGCAAGCGTATCATTATGCCCCGCAAGATATTTTGTTCCAGAATGAATGACTATATCTGCTCCCAGGACAAGAGGATTCTGGAAATAAGGTGACATAAAGGTATTATCCACAATCAAAAGAAGATTATGTTTTTTAGCAATTTCCGCAACCCTGGCAATGTCAGTAACATTCATCATTGGATTAGTTGGTGTTTCTAAATAAATTGCCTTAGTTTTTTCTGTAACAAAATTTTCAAGATTATTGTCGGAACAATTTAATCGGGTAAATGTAACTCCATTTTTTGCAGAAACATTATCAAAAAGCCTGATTGCCCCGCCGTATAAGTCACTTTCTGCAATAATATTATCACCTGGAGAAAAAAGCTCCATTACAAGGGAAATTGCAGCCATTCCGCTTGAAAGAGCAAAGGCATCTAAGCCACCCTCCAGAGCACATACAACCTTTTCCACTTGCGCCCTAGTTGGATTCTGTGCACGGCTGTAATCAAAGCCCGTACTCTGTCCTACCGCCGGATGTGCATAAGTTGCCGATTGATAAATAGGAAAGCTTATTGAACCGTAATGATTATTTTCCTGACTTTCTGTTTTGTAACAGGGACAGTCTCCACAAGCTGAATCTTCTCCCTTTTCTCCATTGTCTTTTTCCAAATGAAGGCATTTTGTTTCTATTGATAAACCTGACATAAAAACTCCTTGAGATATAAAACTCCTTGATACATAAAAAATCCGCACAAAATAGATTCTCACTGAATCAAAATGATTAAATTACATACTCAACCCTATTGAGTATTCTCTGCAAAAACTGGCGGGTTCTTTCTTCTTTTGGATTATTAAAGATTTCCCTGCTTGTTCCCTGTTCTACAACGACTCCACCATCCATAAAAATAACCTGAGAAGCAACTTCCTCTGCAAAACTCATTTCATGGGTAACGACAATCATTGTTGTACCTTCTTTTGCCAGTTCCTTTATTACACCAAGAACTTCACCTACAAGCTCAGGATCAAGAGCGCTGGTTGGTTCATCAAACAAAACAACATCAGGATTTGGAGCAATAGCTCTTGCAATTCCCACTCTCTGCTGCTGTCCTCCTGATAGCTGTGATGGATAAAAATCTTTTCTATCAAGCATTCCAACTTTTGCAAGTGCTTTTTCTGCAATTTCCTTAGCCTGATCTTTTGGTATTTTACGGGCAGTTACAAGTCCTTCCATAACATTTTCCAAGGCAGTTTTATTTGCAAAAAGATTATAATTCTGATAAACAAAACCAGTCTTTCTTCTAACATTCAGGATTGTATTTTTATGAGCATGAGCCAGGGATGTTTTTATGTCATCAAACTCAAGTTCGCCCTTATCTGCTGTTTCCAGAAAATCAATTGTTCTGAGCAAGGTTGTTTTACCTGAACCAGATGGTCCCAGAATTACAACAACATCACCCTTTTCTACTGTAAGGTTTACACCCTTCAATATTTCATTTTTTCCAAATGATTTGTGAACATCAGTTACTTTTAACATTTTCATCCCCCTTTTTGAAGACTGATATTTTCTTCTCCCATTTTTTAAAGCCAAACTGAACCAGCGAACAGATTATTACGTAAATTACCAGAATGTCCAAATATGATTCAAGATAATTATATCCGTAAGATGCTTCAATTTTTGCAACCGCAGTTACATCTTTTACAGTCATCATAAATGCAAGCGATGTATTTTTTATAAGGCCAACTGTGGCATTACAAAGATTAGGAACAGCGGCAACCAGCGCCTGTGGAATTATAATTCTCCTGTAAGTTTGTGCATTGGTAAGTCCGCTTGTAAATCCTGCTTCTAGTTGCCCTTTATTTATTGTAAGCAAAGCTGAACGAAATACTTCCGATAATATTCCAGCCATATTTAGCGAAAAAACTATAAAGGCATAAACTATAGGATTCATATCAAAAATATTTATGCTGCTTCCTGCATTTTTGAAAATTACATTCAGCAAGGAAGGAACGATAGAATAAATCACAAGAATCTGAAGAACTATTGGTGTTCCTCTGATAAAGGAAACATAAACTGCTCCCAGCTGACTTAAAACTTTTACTTTATGAATACGACTAAGAGCGATTATAAATCCGAACAAGCTTCCGACAGCAAGTGAAACCAAAGTTATTATAAGGGTTGTTGGTACTGCTTTCCAAAGCAGCAAGAAAGTTTTTACTAAAAATGAAAAGTCAAACATATTTTCCTCCTACTTTGAACCTTACTTAGAAATTGATTTTCTGCCCTTTGAGAACTTCTTTTCAATTACCTTAAAAAGCTGCTCAATAACAAATGTCAGAACCCAATAAATAATGGCCAGTGCTGTATAGGTTTCAATTGCATAGGCTCCAAAGTTTATACTGATTAAAAGGTTTCCCTTTCCCATTACATCAATCAAACCAATTGTAAAAGCCAACGAACCTTCTTTAAGAAGGGCAATCACACTGTTTCCAAGATTTGGTATTGATACCACAAATGCCTGGGGCAGAATAATACGAAGAAAACTCTGCTCTTCTGAAAGGCCGCTTGTAAGGGCTGCCTCTCTTTGTCCTGCGGGTACAGCAAGATAACTTGAACGCATGATTTCTGCTGCACTTGCTGAGAACAAGAGTCCCAGTGCACTGATTACATAAAAGCCTTTTGACCAGCTGTTTATATCAATTTTGAATAATGCCCAAAAGAGTGTCGGAAGTCCGTAAAAAATTACAAAGAGCATTACGATTGAAGGAGTACAGCGAAAAGCATTGATTATAAATCCTGATACTTTCTGCTGCCAGATATGCTTTGACAATCTTCCTTTGGCAAGAAAAAAACCAAGGACAAGACCTACTGCAATTGTTCCCAGCATTATTTCAAATGTTACGCCTAAATATGGAAGCAATGTAGGAATGACTGTTAATATTCTTTCTGGATAAAAGGGTCTGTCCATGGTTTCCTCCTTCTTTATTCTGTTATCTTTAAATCACTTTCTACTCTTATAATTATTTTAATAAAGCAGAAATATCTTCTCCAAAGTATTCAATTGCAAGCTTTGATACTGTTCCATCGCTAATCAGCTTTTCAATTGCTGTATCGTAAGCATCTGCAAGCTTCTGCTGTTTTTTGTTGAAAATAGGCCAGGTTGGGATTCCCTTATATGTAATGTATGAAAGTTTATCCTTGTACTGGCTGTATGGTGCACCTTCTTTTAATACGTTATTCTGGAAAGAAAGTTTTATATCAACAAAAGCATCATAGCGACCTTCATTAACCCATACATATCCGTCAGAAGCACCAAACTGATCACCTGCAATCAACTTGACCTGGGCCTCTGGATTTGCTTTATTGTATTCATCAATAACTGTGTACTGGGCATTTGCAGCACCAATTGGTACAAGCTTTCCAGAATATTTTGCAAATGAAGGAAGATCATGAATCTTATCTGTTGTATCTGTTCTTACTACAATTCCAATTACACTTGCACCTATTGGATTTTTAGGAAATGTATACTTCTTTCTTCTTTCTTCTGTAACCCAGATTCCTTTTGTTCCAAAATCATATTTTCCCTGAAGAACACCAATCAGCAAATCATCATCCGATGTAGGATAATATTCAAACTCATAGTCAGGAAGCAACTTATCAATTTCTTTGAGAACTGCTACTTCAAATCCGTCTGATTCACCCTTATCGTTTACAAAATCATAAGGAACATAGTAATTTGTATGTGCTACTCTTACTTTCTGAACTTTACCTTTTTTTGCTTCTTTTGCAAAAAGTCCTGTAACTGTTAATGCTATAACTGCGATTCCTAAAATTATTTTTTTCATATTAAACTCCTTATATATTATTCAGCTGCCCTACGCACCCATTCAAATCTTTCAAAATCTATATCCTTTGGAACTGTACAATCTGCCCCAAGAATAATTCCTTTTCTACCAGACTCTTCCAGCAATCTTTTTGTTTCTGCCTGAATCTCTTCTTTTGTTCCTGTGTAAAGAAGGCCTTTCTTTGTATTTTCAAACCCTCCAATTACTGCTTTTCCTCCAAAAAGTTTCTTTCCTTCTGAAAGTGAAACACCTTCAACTACAGAAGCAAAATTGATTACTTTTGCAGGATAATTTTTGAACAATGAGAGATTATTCTTTGCACCTTCATAACCACAAATATGCAATATATTTGTTCCTCCTACGGCATTAGCGGCTACCAGTACGGCGAGTTCAGCAGGAGCAATAACTTCAGAATACAAATCTGGACCTACGCTTAAATCTTGTATTGTCTGTACACTCAAATAAATACCATCTGCACCGCCCTGCTGAATTACTGCTTTTGCAAGGCTTGATGTATTCTGTGCAATTACAGAAAGTGCATAAATTACAGATTCCTTATCTTCCTTTATAAAAGAAGCAAGTTTTTTGTCTCCACCAGCTGCCCATTTAAAAGCAGTTGCCGGAGCAAAAACATTGTAGAAGGTTGCAACTTCCTTTCCAAAGCTTGAAGTCAATTCCTTTACCAATGACACCTGATCTTTTATCCATTTGTCATCTTCTGCAATTGCTTTAAGAGCTTTTAAATCTGCTGCACTTTTTGCACTATTTATTACTTTTGCAGTTTCCGGTTCAAAAAAGTAACCATCACTCATAAGTTTTACAAAATCAGGTTTAAATGTTTCTACAAAATGCTTATGTCCCTTTATATTCTGTTCCCTCATTTCTGGGATTTCATAAGCTGATTTGAGTTCATTTTCTGTATAATGAAACCAAAATCCTACAGGTACTCGGTCTGTCTCTTTATTATTAAAAGCATCGAATACAAGATCTCTTTTTTCTGACATAATTTATCCTCCAATTTCAATTAAATTTTACATTTGTATTACCTATCGGATTGGTAGGTTATGCTTATTTATACACTTCATTCCCTAGTATGTCAATAGGTTTTCTATATTTATTTTTAAAAAATTCATAAGATGATTTTTTTTCAAATTTCCTATATAATTTTTATATGGTTTTAGATTTTACAAGCGACTTAATAAATGCAGGAATTTCCTTTTCCCAAAATGAAAACATTTCCGTAAAAACTACCTTCAAAGTCGGCGGTAAGGTTAAGCTTTTTATTACCCCTAAAAATGTCCGCGAACTTAAAAATGCCCTCAAGCTTCTTCAATCTCATAATTCAAAGTTTTTTATACTAGGTGGTGGCAGTAATGTTGTTTTTCCTGATGAAGATTTTGAATATCCTGTAATTTCTACTGAAAAATTAACTTCTGTTTTTATAGAAAAAAATACCCCTGAAGCTTCTACAGAACAAACTGCCTGTGATTTACCAGATAATAAAGTTTTAGTCTCCTGCCTTGCTGGAACTCCAATGGCAACTTTTGTTAATTTCTGTACTAAAAATAATCTATCTGGTGCAGAAGAGTTTGCCGGCCTTCCAGGTTCTATTGGTGGAGCCCTTTTTATGAATGCCCGTTGTTTTGAAAAATCAATCAGCGACCTTATTTACAGCACCCAGCATCTGGAATATTCAGGCTTTCAATCAGAAGAAAAAAATGCTTCTAAAGAAGTCAAAATTGTAAATGCTTCATTCAATGCACAAGAATGGGATTACAAAAAATCTCCTTTTCAGAATCAAAATAAAATTATTACTCAGGCAACTTTTCTGCTAACAAAGAAAGCTCCACAAGAACATGATAAAATTGAACAAAAGTGCAAATTTTACATAAATGAACGCGTTTCTAAAGGCCATTTTAAATATCCAAGTGCAGGAAGTGTTTTTAAGAATAATCATGCCTTTGGAAAACCTTCTGGAAAAATCATAGATGAAGCAGGCTTAAAAGGCTTCACTATTGGTGGTGCACAGATTGCTCCCTTTCATGGCAATTTTATAATCAATATAAATCACGCAAAAGCCTCTGATATAAAACAGCTTGTAACTTACACCCAAAAAGTTATTAACGAAAAATATGGTTTTAATCTCGAAACAGAAATTATTTTTGTCTAAACCCGTCCTTTTTTTGAGCCGATAATAACTTTGTTGACAAATGGGGTATGTAAATCTATACTTTAAAAATACTATTAAAGTAGGTGTATTAAATGTTGCAATTAATGATTAACACTTTTAAAAAAGGCTCTTACATGGTTGTTGAAGGTAAAACCGACAGTGATCGCTTTTACATCATCCAGCAGGGACAGGTTCAGTGCTATAAAGCCTCAGGTTCTGGAATGCAGCCTTTTATCTTAGGTCCAGGAGACTTTGTTGGAGTTGTTCCATGTATGTCCGGACATTTACAGATTGAAACAGCAATTGCATTAACTGATGTTGTTTCTATTGCTGTAAAAAAAGATCAATATCCAGAGCTTATTGTAAAAAATACACCTGTAGCTTTAAAAATCATCAGAACATTTGCCAACCGAATGCGTCAGATGAATGAAATGCTTACAAAAGCAACTTTGAATACAGTAGCCTCTGATTCTTATGATCAGATTTTCAGAGTCGGTCAATTCTATGAAAAAACAATGCATCAAGATATTGCAGTTTATGCCTACTATCAATATTTGAAAACAAGACCCGTTGGTCCAATGGCTGATTATGCTAAACAGCATTTTGTAGCATTAAAACCAAGAACCCATGCTGTTTATTTTGAACCAACTAAAGATTTAACCCGCGAATATCCTGCAAACACAATGATTTTTTCTGAAGCTCAGAGTGGTGCTGATATGTTCATTATTCAAAGCGGTGAAGTTGCAATTTCAAAAGTTGTAGATGGAAATGAAGTTACTCTTGCCCTTCTTCATAAAGGAGATATGTTTGGGGAGATGGCCCTTCTTGAAAATAAACCTCGCTCTGCAAGTGCAATTGCCCATACAAATTGTAAGCTTATGGTTGTAAACCTTGCCAACTTTAATCAGATGGTAACAACACAGCCTCAATTGATTGCCCGTCTTACTACAACTCTTGCTGAACGCCTTTGGTCTATGTACCGACAGCTGGATAATGCAAATCTTAAAGACCCTTATCAGAAAATGCTTGATATGCTTTCTCTTCAGATTGAAAAACAGAAAATTGACATAGACAGAATGGTAACAAAGGGTTTGCAGACAGATTTAACTCCTAAAGATTTGGTTAATATGTGCGGTATTGCTAACGAAATGCAGGCAAAAGCAATTTACGATTTCCAGACTTCATCTCATATTAAACTTGTTGACGGAAAAATCTTCATTAAAGATGTACCTGAATTAGTAAAACAGACTTCATTTTTCAGAAAACAAAGTGAAAATTAATTAATTTCTGCCGATAATCTTTATATGAAAATTAAAAAGATTTTTCTATTATTTTTCATTTTTTCATGTTCGATTATTTTGTCAGCACAGAATAAGCTTCCTCATGGCTACAGAAATATTCAACTAGGAATGTCACTTGACGAAACAAAGCTGGAGTTAATTAAAGACCCTGATTTTGGTTATTTTGGTGACCGTGATGTTTCTTTAATTCCTGGCAGCGAGCAGATTTTAATTGAAACCGATTCTACACGTAAATACAAGGATTCTTATCTTACCCAATGCTGGTTTCAGTTTTATGATGACACTCTTTATACAATGACGCTTAACATCAACACATCAAAGATTGATTATTACTCAATGTTCACTACTCTTTCAAAAAAATACGGAAATCCTGATTCGCTGGATCCTCAAAAAGCAGTCTGGAAAGATGAAGAAGTCACAGTGATTCTTGAAAAACCGCTTTCGGTAAAATATATCGACAATTTTACAAAAGATATGCTTTCCAATTTTTCTGTTATTAACAAAGCTGCCGAAGAAATTTCCAAGCAGTCTTTTTTGGATGAATTTTAATTTTAGTTTTTTTGAGATGTCAGATAATTAATAATTTACGATAAATTTTAATTTTAAATATTGTTATTACAGGTGCCTTCTATTATGAAAAAAAATTTTTGTATTCTCTTTATTCTTTTTTGTGTTCTAATTTCGTCCAGTTGCAATAACCAAAAGAAACTGCCGTCCAAAGAACTGACAATTGTAAGAGCGGACGGAAGTCAAGTCGCTCTCAGCGCGGAAATCGCACGAACCCCCGAGCAGAGAAATCATGGTTTTATGGAGCGAAAAAATATTCCGGACGGAACAGGAATGATTTTCATTTTTGAAAAGGATCAGATTCTGTCCTTCTGGATGAAAAACACGCCGCACCCGCTTTCAATTGCCTTTATAGATTCTCATGGAAAAATCCGAGATATTTTTGATATGAAACCCTTCAGCCTTGAGCCAATCAACAGCACAGTATCTACCCGATATGCTCTTGAAGTTCCACAAGGCTGGTTTGAAAAAGTTAATATCAAAAAAGGTGATTATCTGACTTTAGATTTTTAACCTTTTATTCTGCGTCCTGTTCCAGCTTGAGCAGCTCAGCAGCAGCAATTTTGTCATTTGGGCTGTATTCAAGCACAGCTGTAAAATAATTGCGAGCTTTCTGCTTGTCACCCTGAGCAAGAGCCAAATATCCAAGATTTGAGATGATTTTTGTATTTTCCGGTTCTAATGCAAAAGCTTTATCAAGACATTTTTGAGCTTCTGCAAAATCTCTTTCTGCTACATAACATAAAGAAAGCTCATTATATGTGTCAGAAGTTTCATCTCCACCGTATTTAAGTGCTTCAAGAAAAGATTGTTTTGCATCTTCAAAACGTTCAAGTCTTCTAAGTCCCCAGCCAAGCATAAACCAGGCATTCCAAACTTTTGGATTATTTCTAAGGAATAATCTTATTTCTTCAAGACCTTTTTCTTCTTCGCCAGAAGAAATCAAATCATAAGCATTTTTAAAATGAACGTCATCCATATTTTGATTTGTAATGTTTGAAACAATTTCCTGAGCACGTTCTTTTTTGTAAATACCGTTTTCACCAAGCTCTTCATCAGAAACATCACAAGTCAAAGCAAGGTAAGTCTCAAAACTATCTTTAGCTTCTCTGTAGCGATACAATTTTAAAAAGAAGAATCCAGCATTAAAGAAAACATCTGGCAAAGGTGGATCTTCTTCCATTGCCTGTTTGTAATAATACTCAGCATCTGCATCATAAGCATCAGCATCCTCAAACAGACCGTCTCGTCGGTAACTTTCAGCCCTCTGATCCAGGAAAAGTGCCATATTCAAAATAATTGCAACATCATCAGGATCAAATCCAAGCAAGGCTAAAAAAATCTCTTCAGCTAAATCAAAATCTTCATTTTTTGTTTTTAAGATGGCAGCTTCACAAAGTTCTTTTTTAATATCTGGGCGTGCCTTTTTCAAAATTGAACGATAATAATCCAAATGCTCATTTTTTTTATCATAAGCAAGAACGGTCAAAATACCAGCAAGAACCTGCTCAGCAGTAATTTCTTCTGGATTAAAAGAACCTGCTGCTTCAGAATCTTTTTTCTGCACAGGAAGCGGAATTGTTTTATCAATCGGAAAAGTTTCCTGAGATAAATTAAAGTTCTCAGGCAAATTTATAAAATATACCGATGCCAACGGATTTGATGGATTCATACAAAAATACCCCATTATTCCTTAAAATAATTATTTGAAAATAATTATTTGAAAAAAAAGTTTATTTAATTTTCAAGATGTCTTTTGTTATTAAGAATACTCTTCTGGAAATTCGTAATGAAATTGTTGATATGAGTTTTATAAGCCATTGGAACAGTTTCTGGAACATACTGTATATGTACTACAGCAATATCCTTCCTGCCTTCAAGAAATTCCGAACGGGCAATTATACCTTGAATAGAAACAATATCTCCACTATCAACAAACTCCAACTGAAGGGCAACCTTTCGTTTAATCAAAAACTTCGGAAGTCCAGCAAGAAGGACTTTTGCACCACCAAAAGATAAATCTTTGACAATGCATCTTCGTGGAATTCCTTCAACAGCTACAATCGTTTCTTCTTTTCCAAGACCAAGTTTTCGCATTGAGTTTTCATTAATTTCTATTCGATCCTCTTTGCGATTTTTAAAGTTTTCATTAGTCTCAATAAATTCACCAAGGCGTTCAATCAAATCATCAGGCGGACGTTGTGAAAAGCTTAAAGTAACAATAGAAAGTTCAGCTGTATTGTGATAGCTCTTTTTTTCAACCACAGAGCAATTAACAAAAAAATGAATTGGATTATTACTCTGGTCTAAAAAGCAATAGCGGATACTCAAACCAACGGAAGGATTTTTTTCAATCTCTTTATAAACACCACTTGAGTTACCAATAATTATTGTAGCGCTCTGTAAAGAGGAAGAATTAATGATACAAGGCCACTGTCCACCATTGCATTTTACATAAACTTGACGGGGATCTAATCGCAAAATCTGAATGTTGGCCTTTGTAAAAACAATTTCCTGATCACGATAATAATCGTAATATCGGGATGTTTGATGATTTATGGAAATTCCCATAAAAATAATTTTAACCTAAATTATGCTTTCAAGCAATACAAAAAAGCAAAAAAAAATCCGCCGAAATAGGTCGGCGGATTTACATGTAAATATTGAAACTTACTCAGCAGCAGATTCACTTGCTGCAGCGGCTGCAGGAGCAGCTTTCTTTGCATCATTCTTTAATTTAGCATTGCAATATTTACAAATATTAACAGTCTGTCCATCGATTTCTTTTTCGTAAAGAACTTTAATATTTTCTTTACCACAGATTGGACATTTTCCTCTTCCATGATTTGGAAGTTCTCTTATACCAGCACCACGATGATTTTTTGACATATCGACTCCTTATCTCAAACCTATTCAGTTTTTGATTCATCCTTCTTTTCAGAAGTCTTTTTAGAAGCTGCTTTTTTAGGTTTTGCGTCACCTGATGCAGTTTCCTTTGCTTTAGTTGTTTTCTTTGTCTTTGTTGCATCTGACTTTTCAGAAGCCTTTTTTGCAGGTTTCTTTTCTTCTTTCTTTTCAGAACCGTCATCAAGCTTGTAGTCAACAAGTTCGAGAATAACAACATCTGCAGCGTCACCCTGGCGATATCCTAATTTAAGAACACGAGTATATCCACCATTGCGTTCTTTCATGCGAGGAGCAATTTCAGTAAATAATTTATTAAGAATTTTTTCATCCGCAATAAATTTTGCTGCTTCACGACGATTGTGTACTGTATCTTCCTTAGCTCTTGTAATAAGTTTTTCAGCAGATTTTCTTACTTCCAAAGCCTTAGATTTAGTTGTAGTAATTCGTTCATATCTAAAGAGCGAAGTTACCATATTGCGTGACATAGCACGACGATGTGCTGTTGTACGTGAAAGCGGATTAAAACCATTTCTATGATTCATCTGTTTCTTCCTTCTGCTTATTTATATTTGCAGCATTCTTCAGATGACTGTAGTCTGTCATACCGAGAGTAAGATTCCATTCAAGTAATTTTTCCTTAATCTCAGCAAGACTCTTCTTTCCAAAGTTTCTAGTCTTTGCAATGTCATCTTCAGTTTTTTTAGTTAATTCACCAATTGTACGAATATTTGCATTCTTTAAACAATTTGAAGAGCGTACCGAAAGTTCAAGTTCTTCAACAGGAGTGTCGAGCAGTTTCTTAATACTTTCATCACCCTCATCAATTTCATCACTGCTAATAATGTCTTTATCGTTGAAATTTACAAAAATTGCAAAATGATCTTTTGCTATCTTTGCAGCTTCAGCCAAGGCATCTTCAGGAGCAATCGAGCCATCAGTCCATATTTCAAGAATCAGTTTGTCATAATCATTACGCTGTCCAACACGGCAAGGTTCGATAGCATATTTAACCTTTTTAACAGGTGAGAAAATTGCATCCATTGGCAATGTACCAACAATTTCAATGTAGTGTTCATTTACTTCTGCAGGAACATAACCTCTGCCCAAATCAACCTGAATTTCGATATCAAGATTTGCACCTTCCATCATTGTGAAGATAAGCATATCTTTTGTCATTATTTCAAGCTGACCTTCTTTTGCAAAATCATCACTCTTTACAACACCCGGTCCTTTGAATTCGTAGTTGATTGTATCCTGTTCAACATCATCAGGTAATCTTAAACGAATCTGTTTGAGGCTATTGATGATTTCAAGAGTATCTTCTGAAACATCAGGGATAGCTTCAAATTCGCTGGAGATAACCTTAGAAATGCCATTAGCATCGTATGAAGTAATACGAATAGAAGTAATAGCATAACCTTGAATAGAAGACAACAAAACCCTTCTAAGAGTGTTACCGACTGTTGTACCAAATCCTGGTTCAAAAGGATAAGCAGTGAACTTTCCATAATTAGGATTTGTACTGATATGTTCAAATGAAATGCCTTTAGGTTTCTTGAAACCTTTGAGCAAGTTTTTGCGAGCCATCTGAACTCCTTTTAAAACTTTTAGAATAAAACTCGACTTAGAGCTATTCTTTTAATTTATCAAAAAAATATACAAGCGCATACTAATTTGAAACACTATTGATATTTCAAACCTAATCTAAATAGATCTGAAATATCACCCAGTCAGACAAACTTATTAAATAAATCTGTCAAAACTAATTACATTCGTCGAGTTTTACGTGGTCGACAGCCATTGTGTGGAATTGGTGTTACATCTGAAATTGATTTAACTTTCAATCCCATAGAACCCAATGAACGGATTGCATTTTCACGTCCCATTCCAGGTCCCTTTACAAATACGTGTACTTCTCGCAAACCATAACTTGCTGCCTTCTGAACAGCTGTTTCAGCAACAGACTGAGCTGCAAATGGAGTAGATTTTTTTGCTCCTCGGAAACCCAATCCACCAGAAGAAGCCCATGCCAAAGCATTACCCTTCAGGTCTGTAATAGTTACGATTGTGTTATTGAACGTAGCCTGAATGTAAACATTACCTTCGTATACGCTCTTTTTTTCCTTTCGTTTTTTAGTGGTAGCCAATTAATTTACCTCCGCCTATGCCTTCTTCTTATTAGCAACAGTCTTCTTCTTACCCTTTCTTGTTCGGGCATTTGTACGAGTTCTCTGACCACGTACAGGAAGACCTCTCTTATGACGAAGACCACGATAGCAACCAATATCCATCAATCGTTTAAGGTTCAAACCAATTTCTGAACGAAGTCGTCCTTCAACCTTATACTCTGAATCGATAATTTCACGAAGCTTTGTAAGTTCTTCCTGAGAAAGATCATTCATCATTTTTAATGGATCAATCTTGGCTTCTTCACAAATCTTTTTTGCCGATGAACGGCCGATACCATAAATGTAAGTTAATGCGGTATCTACATGTTTATTTGGGATATCAACACCCGCAATTCGAGCCATCTGTTTCTCCTTAAGCCTTAG
Organism: uncultured Spirochaetaceae bacterium; assembly: GCA_902802305.1. Classification (GTDB taxonomy): domain Bacteria; phylum Spirochaetota; class Spirochaetia; order Treponematales; family Treponemataceae; genus Treponema_D. Next base: position 62,723 of record CADCLG010000001.1, on the reverse strand, counting down.
CCCTGTCTCTGCTTATGTTTTGGGTTAGTACAAATGATACGGATGATACCATTTCTTTTAATAACCTTACATTTATCACAGATAGGTTTTACACTGGTTCGTACTTTCATATAAAAGCCCCCATGAGAATATTTTTCACTGAATCTTAAGCACCTCGCAATGAGAGCAATTCAGTGAAAAGTAGTATATCACATATTCCCAGTTCTTTTCTACTGCTAATTCACGAAATTATTTTATTTTTTATAAACTTCGTGACCTGATTTTGCCCTTCTTTGTAAGACCATCATGATGATGCATCTTCAAAAGAGCTTCAACTTGACTCATTGTATCGAGGTCTACTCCAACCATAATGATTAAAGAAGTACCACCCATCAACTGACAAATTGACTGTGGAAATCCAAACAACTGTTGAATAATTGTTGGGATAACAGCAATAAATGCCAGAAACAATGAACCAGGTAATATAAGTCTATTCAATATCTTTGTCAGATATTCTTCTGTCTTATCCGTACGTACGCCAGGAATGGAGCCACCGTTTTCCCGGATATTCTTTGCGATTTCAGTAGGGTTCAGGGTTACCTGAGTGTAGAAGTATGCAAAGAAGATAATAAGAAGAACCAACAAAATATTATACCATACACCATTCGGAGTTAAGAATCTTGAAACTGCTCCGACCCAAGGCTTTGAATTACCGCCCTGAGATAATGTAGATACAAGCGTTAATGGCAATGTTAAGATAGAAGAAGCAAAAATCAAAGGAATAACATTTGAAGGATTTACCTTAAATGGAATGTAAGTAGACTGTCCACCGTACATTTTTCTTCCAACTACGCGTTTTGCATAGTGAACAGGAATCTTTCTCTGACCTGATTCTTCATAAATAACAAGTGCGATTATCGCTATGAACATAATCAAAACAAGGATAACAAATACAAGTTGTACTTCACCTGCACTAACAGCCTGACCTAATTCGATACAAGCGTTAGGAAGACGAGCAACAATACCTGCAAAAATTATCATTGAAATACCATTTCCAATACCACGAGCTGTAATCTGATCACCTAACCAAATTGTACACATTGAACCGGTTGTAACGGTCAGCATCGCAAGCAATCTGAATGCAATCTGATTCTGAAGCACGATACAACCAGGAATGCTATTCGCATAAACGGTGATTCCCCAAGACTGAATCAGACATACAAGGATTGTACCAATTCTTGTATACTGAGCAACCTTACGCTGACCACCGTCTTCCTGCGAAATACGTTTAAGTGAAGGGAAAATAATCACAGCAAGCTGCATTATAATCTGCATTGAGATGTAAGGCATTACACCAAGCATGAAAATAGAAAAGTTTGAGAATGCACCACCAACGAAGAAGTCCATGTAACTAACAAACGCATTTTTATTCTGCGCTGCAAGATCATCAAAGTACTTGATGAGAACGTTTGCATCAATTCCAGGTATTGTAAGAACACTACCTAATCTAAACACTGCAAGAATAAGCAGCGTAAAGAACAAACGGTCTCTAAGTTCTTTAACTTTAAACATATTTACAATTGGATTGCTTGCCATGTTCTACTCCAGTTTTTATTCTGCACTTTCTACAGTTTTTGCTTCAGTAAGTTTTACAGTTCCACCAGCTTTTTCAATTTTAGCTTTAGCTGACTCAGAAACCTTATCAACTACTATGTTCAGCTTCTTTGTAATTTCACCGTTTCCGAGAACTTTAATCATCAAAGCTGACTTTTTAGTAATAAAGCCTTTCTCTGCGAGAGTAGTTCTATCTACTGTTGCACCATCATCGAATTTTGAATCAAGCTGATCCACATTGATACATACATATTCTTTCTTGAAAGGATAGTTTGAAAATCCTTTGTGAGCGATACGTCTGTAAAGTGGCATCTGACCGCCTTCAAAACCTACATAAGTTTTTCCACCAGAGCGAGACTGCTGACCTTTGTTACCTCTTCCTGCTGTTGTACCAAGACCTGAAGAAGAACCACGACCAACTCTCTTTGGTTTTTTATTAGCACCCTGAGGAGCGCTAAGTATTGGATTATATTCTGCCATTTTAGATCTCCTCAACTTTTACTAAGTGTGAAACTGCTGCAGCCATTCCGCGAACAGCATCATTATCTGGAAGAACATTAGAAGAATTAATTTTCTTGAGGCCAAGACTGCGAACAGTAGCAACCTTATCAGGCTTCTGTCCGATAACGCTTCTAATTAATGTTACTTTAATCTGTTTTGCTTTAGCCATACAATTAACCCCACAATTCGTCCAGAGTTTTACCTCTGTTAGCTGCAACTTTCTTTGCGTCCATCAACTTTGAGATAGCATCAAAAGTAGCGCGAACTACGTTTACTGCTGAGTTTGAACCCAAAGATTTAGACTGTACGTCTGTTGCACCTGCAGCATCCATGATAGCACGTACTGTACCACCAGCGATAATTCCAGTACCGGAACAAGCTGGTTTCAACAATACTTCAGAGCTCTTATATTTTCCGATGATATCATGCGGAACAGTTCCATTTTTAAGAGGAACAGTAATAAGATTTCTCTTTGCCTTATCTATACTCTTCTTAATTGCTTCAGATACGTCATTAGCTTTACCAATTCCATATCCTACGCGACCTTTCTGATCACCAACAACTGTAAGTGCAGAAAAAGACATTCTACGACCGCCCTTTACTGTCTTACTAGTTCTGTTAAGAGTTACGAGTTTTTCTACGACTTTTGGATCTTTATCAAAGTTTTTCTGATGTTCCATAATAACTCCTAGAATTCGATACCAGCTTTACGGGCACCATCAGCGAAAGCTTTTACAACACCGTGATACAAGTAACCATTTCTGTCGAATACAACTTTTGTGATATTCTTGTCCTTTAAGCGTGAACCAAAAGCTTCACCAAGTTTTGCTGCACCATCAATGTTAGGTTTTACTGCAGCAAATTCTTTTTCCAAAGTTGAGATTGAAGCTAAAGTTTTGCCTTCATTATCATCAATTACCTGTACAGAAAGATTCTTATTACTTCTTGTAATAGTCATTCTTGGTCTTTCAGCAGTTCCTGAAAGATACTTACGAATGTGGATTTTTCTGTGCAAGCGTTTTCTGTTTTTATCGTTCATTTTCTTAAACATATAGCTTCACCTTATTTTACACCAGTCTTACCAACTTTACGTCGGATAACTTCGTTGTCGTAACGAATACCCTTTCCTTTGTAAGGTTCAGGTTTTCGTAACTTACGAATCTGAGAAGAAAATTCTCCAACTAACTGCTTATCAATACCTGTGATGGTAAGTTTTCCATCTGGAGTAGCAACAACTGTTAATCCATCAGGAATGATTGCAATATAGTCACTAGAATAACCAAGATTCATTACTAATTCTTTACCTTTAACTTCAGCACGATATCCAACACCAGTGATAACGAGAGTTTTTGTAAATCCTTCAGAAACTCCCTTTACCATGTTAGAAATCAAACTTCTGTAAAGTCCATGATATGCATTTGTCTGTTTTGCATTATCCAATGTTGAAAGAACTAATTCGTTGTTATTTACTTCAACTTTAATGTTACCGTTGATTGCCTGTTTAAGTTCACCTTTTGGGCCTTTTACAGAAACAAGACCATCAGCAACATTGATTGTTACACCTGCTGGAATAGCAACAGGAAGTTTACCTACTTTAGACATCCTTTCTGCCCCCTATTACCAGATTGTGCAAACTAATTCACCACCAACCATCTTTTCTGTTGCTTTCTTACCAGTTGTAACACCAGAAGAAGTTGAAACGATGATTGTACCATAACCGTTATAAACGCGTGGTAAATCTTTATAACCAGAATAAACACGGCGACCTGGTGTAGAGATTTTCTTAACACCGTGGATTACCGGATTATTATCATCATCATACTTTAAGAAGATACGAAGAGTGTTATGTCCATCTTCTTGAATCTTCTCGTGGCGGGCCATAGCCGCATTACGAACCTTTGTGAGCATATCTGCTACTGGATCTGATGCACTCATTTCTATCTCCTACCAACTTGATTTTGTAACGCCAGGAAGCTGACCTTCACTTGCTAATTTGCGGAAGCAAAGACGACACATCTTAAACTTGCGCAAATATCCACGAGGGCGACCGCAAATCTGACAGCGATTGTACTCGCGTGTTTCATACTTCTGCTTGCGGGCTGCTTTAATTATCATTGATTTCTTTGCCATACTTCACCTACTTACGGAATGGCATGTTGAACTTAGTAAGAAGTGCTTTTGCTTCTGCATCTGTATTTGCACTTGTTACAATTGTGATGTTCATACCAGCGATTTTAACAATTTTGTCGAAATCGATTTCTGGGAAAATCAACTGTTCAGTAATACCAACAGAGAAATTGCCGTGTCCATCAAAGCCTGTTGCCTTGATACCACGGAAATCCTTAATACGTGGGAATGCAACATTGATGAGTCTGTCTAAGAACTCATACATAATGTTTCCGCGCAATGTTACCATTGCACCCACTTCATTACCCTCACGAAGTTTGAAGTTAGCAATACTCTTTTTTGCCTTTGTTTTAACAGCCTTCTGACCTGTAATCTGAGTTAAGTCAGCAACTGCGGCATCAAGTAGTTTCTTATTTGTGAGAGCTTCACCAACACCCATACTTACAACAATCTTCTTAATTGCAGGAATCTGCATTGGAGTTGTGTAATTGAACTCTTTTGTAAGAGCTGGGGCGATTTCGTCTTTATAGACTTTCTTAAGCCGAGGTACGTAATCTGCCATTACAAGATATCTCCACATTTACGGCAAACACGAACTTTCTTGTCGCCGTCGATTTTATAACCAATCTTTGTAGCGAACTTTCTTGTCGCCGTCGATTTTATAACCAATCTTTGTAGGACCGCATTTTTTACATACGATTGCTACATTTGAAATATTAAGAGGAGCTTCGATCTCAGCGATACCGCCCTGATCCTGCTGGCTCTTCTTTCTCATTGCCTTTTTAACAATGTTTACACCAGATACTATAACTGCATCTTTTTTAGGAAGGATGCGAACAACTGTTCCTCTCTTTCCTTTATCTTTACCAGCAATTACCTGTACTGTATCGTCCTTATGGATTTTGAACTTCTTTTCCATTCTTATTTCTCCTTAAAGAACCTCTGGAGCAAGTGAAATGATCTTCATAAAGTCCATATCACGGAGCTCACGAGCTACAGGTCCGAAAATACGTTTTCCCTTAGGATTCTTGCTATCGTCAACAATAACACAAGCGTTATCATCAAAACGAATGTAAGTTCCATCTGGGCGTCGGTATTCTTTAGCCTGGCGTACAATTACAGCCTTTTCTATTGAACCCTTTTTAATAGTAGATGTTGGAATTGCTTCCTTAACAGCTACAACCACAATGTCGCCTATACCAGCGTATCTGCGATGTGAACCGCCGATAACTTTAATACACTGAACAATTTTTGCTCCGGAGTTATCAGCAACTGTCATACAAGATTGCATCTGAATCATATTCTTAACTCCTCGCCTTATTTAGCACGTTCGATGATTTCTGCAAGTCTCCAGCACTTATTCTTGCTGAGAGGTCTACATTCAACTATACGAACTGTATCGCCTTCATGAGCATCATTATTTTCATCATGAGCCATGTATTTCTTTGTTCTAGTTACATATTTCTTGTAAAGTCTATCCATCTTTTTTGTTGTGATCTTTACAACGATGGTTTTATCCATTTTTTCGCTTTCTACGATTCCAACAAAAGATCTTTTTGTAGGCTTTACAGTCTGAACAGCATTCTCTTCCACGGTTCAGCTCCTACTTATTCTCGCCAGCTTTTTCTTTCTGGCTAATAAACGTATTAAGACGTGCGATTTCGCGACGCATTGTACGTTTCTGCATTGGGTTATCTACATGAGAAATTACCATTTTGAAACGGAGATCCATGTATTCCTTTTTAAGCTCATCACGTTTTGCAACCAGTTCATTATAAGACAGTTCTTTGTCATTCTTTTTCTTTGAATCAGCCATCTTATTCCTCCTAGTCCTGTGTTGGCTTATATGCTATTTTTGTCAAAACTGGAAGTTTATCACTTGCAAGTTCCAAAGCTCGGTGAGCAACTTTCAAGTCAACTCCACCAATTTCAAACAAAATCATTCCTGGTTTGATAACAGCTGCCCAGTGATCTGGAGCACCTTTACCCTTACCCATTCGAACTTCGGCAGGTTTCTTTGTAATAGGTTTGTCCGGGAAAATACGAATCCAAACCTGACCCTTTCGTTCCAATTTACGGTTGATAGCAACACGGGCTGCTTCAATAACTTTAGCATCCAACCATGTTGGTTCCATTGCTACCAATGCAATGTCTCCGAAGTCGATATTATTATCACGAGTTGCGAAGCCTTTTTCACGTCCTCGTTGAACCTTTCGGTGAATTACTCTTTTTGGACTTAATGGCATATACTAACTCCTTGCCTTTTTAGAAGAATCAGCACCATCAGCCTTGTCTGTATTTGCCGGACGTGCATTGCGTCTTGGCTTTTTTACAAGCTGGCCTGCATCTTCATTGTGCTCTACGCCATAGTTCATACCGTTATAAACCCAAACTTTTACACCAATCTTTCCGTATGTTGTAGAAGCTGCGTATGTACCATAGTCGATATCAGCACGAAGAGTATGAAGAGGTACTCTTCCTTCCTTGTGTTCTTCTGTACGGCTCATATCAGCACCGCCAAGACGACCACTAAGACGAACTTTAATACCCTGTGCACCTGCTCTCATAGCATTGCTTACAGCCTGTTTCATAGCCTTGCGGAATGAACCACGACCAGAAAGCTGACGACCAATATTCTGAGCAATTAAAGTAGCATTTAAATCACCACGTTTAATTTCCTTAATCTTAATCTGAACTTTCTTTGTAAGCTGTTTCTGAATATCAGCACTTATCTTTTCGATAGATGCACCTTTAACACCAATAATAACGCCTGGGCGAGCTGTATGAATTACAATTGTAACGCGCTGTGGATGGCGTACAATTTCAATTTCAGCTATATCAGCATTTTTACATTCAGGAATTTCTGAAATCATTTTTCTGATTTTCAAATCTTCCAAAACTAAATCTGCATATTCACGAGGATCTGCATACCATCGTGACTGCCATGTTTTGTTTACACCAAGGCGTAAACCAATAGGATTTACTTTCTGTCCCACTTTTTATTCCCCCGCCTTCTCGTCAACGATGACGGTAATATGACACATACGTTTAAGGAGCTGATCTGCACGACCACGTGCACGGAACCATACTCTCTTCAGTCTTGGACCTTCGTCAATTCTGATTTCTTTAACATAGAGCATATCTTCATCTAACTTAGTATTCAGATTGAGAGCATTAGATGCAGCAGATTTCAAAGTAGCACTAATTAATTTAGCTCCCTTTTGAGGCATATTAGCAAGAATTGCCATAGCTTCTGAATAAGACTTCTGATTAATTACTTTTGCAACTGGGCGAACCTTAGTTGGAGAAGCAATCAGGAACTTAGTAGTGGCTACATAACCTTTTTTCTCAGCCATAATATCCACCTATTTATTAGCCTTTTGAGGCAGTTTTGTCTGAACCACCATGGCCATGATATGTACGTGTTGGAGCAAACTCGCCGAGCTTATGTCCGACTAAGTTTTCTGTAATGTACACTGGAATCCATGATTTACCATTGTAAACAGAAATAGTATTACCTACCATTTCTGGGATAATTGTTGAGCAGCGAGAATATGTTTTAATCATCTTCTTGTCTGCTTCTTTATTCATTGCCTGAACCTTTTTGTAAAGTGATTTTTCTACAAAAGGTCCTTTCTTAACAGATCTTGACACGATTATCTCCTCTGCAACTACTTCTTCTTACGACGACTAACAATAAAGTTGCTAGATGTCTTTCTCTTGTTGCGTGTCTGGTAGCCCTTACAAGGCTGTCCCCAAGGAGTAACTGGGTTACGTCCTTTACCAGCACCCTCACCACCACCAAGTGGATGATCTACAGGGTTCATTGCCATACCACGAACAGTAGGTCTGATACCCATCCAGCGTTTGTGACCAGCTTTTCCAAGCTTAACATTCATGTGTTCTTCGTTTCCGACAACACCGACTGTTGCGTAACATCTGCCGTTAATCTTTCTCATTTCACTTGAAGGTAAGCGAACGATAACATAATCACCTTCGCGACCTGCAATCATTGCACTGGCACCAGCAGAACGAACAAGCTGTCCACCCTGACCAAGTGTCAATTCAATGTTATGAATTGTAAAACCAACTGGAATAGCATTCAGAGGAAGTGCATTTCCAACAGTTGGAGCTGCATTTTCGCCAGACATAATTTTCTGACCAACCTGCAAACCTTTTGGAGCGATGATATAACGTTTATCACCATCTGCATAATAAATCAAAGCAATATTAGCACTTCTGTTTGGATCGTATTCAATTGTTTTTACGGTTCCAGGAATACCGTGCTTATCACGTTTGAAATCTATATCACGATAAAGTCTCTTGTGTCCGCCACCCTGATGACGTACAGAAATACGTCCACCAGCACCACGACCACCGTTCGACTTCTTACCTGACACTAATGTTTTTTCGGGTCTATTAGCTGTCAGTTCATCACGACGCAAATCTACACGTCCACGTGTACCTGGCGTCATTGGCTTATATACTTTAAGAGCCATTTCTTTATCCCCTTAATTTATACCGGTCTTATACACCTTCAAAAGCTGAAATTGTTTCACCTTCTGCAAGACGAACAATTGCTTTTTTGTAAGATGCTGTACGACCTGGTTTACCACGAAGTCGTTTCATTTTTCCAAGCACATTCATTGTTGTGCAACCAATTACCTTTACTTTGAACAATTTAGACACAGCGTCTTTAATCTGAGTTTTAGTTGCATCAGAATGAACTACAAACACATATTTATTCTGTTCGCGTAATGTACTTGCCTTTTCAGAAACAACAGGCTTAATAAGAATATCTTCGTAATTCATTATTTAGCCTCCTTATCTGCATAGAACTCTGAAAGATTTTTAACTGCACTTTCCAATGCAATTACTTTTCTTCCGTAGTACAAATCATGAGCTTCAAGACGGTTATATGTAAGGAATGTTAAGTTAGGGATATTTCTTGCAGCCCTCTTAATCATCTTATCATCGTCTTTCAAAATCAGTACAGTTCTTTCATCTTTTGCAAAGTTATTAAGGATTTTTACTAAATCCTTTGTTTTTCCACTTTCGATAGTAAAATCTTCCACTACAGTTAATCTGTCACCCTGTGCATGAGCGCTCAAAATTGACTTCATAGCCAATCTTTTTGCTTTCTTAGGGATTGAATAACTGAAATCTCTTGGTTTTGGTCCAAAGATTGTACCGCCACCTACTGTAATTGGAGACTTTTTATCACCACGACGTGCATTACCAGTTCCCTTCTGTTTATATGGTTTATTGTTAGAACCATGAACTTCGGAACGAGTTTTTGTACATGCAGTACCAACACGTCTGTTTGCCAATTCATTTGTAATGGCGTAATAAATTACATCATCATTTACTGGGAGACCGAATACGTTATCATCAAGAGTGATTGTACGCAGCTCTTTACCATCGACTGAATAGACTTTCTTATCCATACTTATCATCTCCTGCCGTTATTTCTTTACTGCTGATTTAACAATCAACGTACAGCCTTTATTCCCAGGAACAGCCCCGCGAACCATAATTACTTTCAGTTCAGGATCAACTTTGACGATTTTCAAATTCTGAATAGTAACTCTTCTGAATCCCATGTGACCAGGTAATTTAATGTTTTTGAATGAGTGACCTGGAGTTGTACATTCACCTGTACCACCCGGCTCTCGATGGAACTTAGAACCATGTGTAGCACGTCCACCATGGAATCCCCATCTCTTCATTACACCCTGGAATCCTTTACCTTTTGATGTTGCTGTAACATCAAGGAAGCGAGTTCCGTCAAAGAGTTCAAGACCAATAACATCACCAACATTTACTTCTTTTTCGTAATTGCGGAACTCTTTCAAGTGACGCTTTGGATTGATGTTTTCTGGGAATTGTCCGGCATATGCTTTGTTTGCTTTAGAAGCTTTGATATCTTCTAAACCAAGAACAACTGCATCATAACCGCAATTTTCCTTTGTTTTTTTGGCAACAACAACATTTGGTTCGACTTGGATCACGGTTACTGGTGTCAGATTTCCGCTTTCATCGAAAAGTTGTGTCATGCCAACTTTCTTAGCAATCAGACCTTTCATTCTGATATTCTCCTATTTGGGATGATTGTCATTATAACAAGCACTCCCTTAAAAATAACTTAGGCCGCCATCCCGATCCATGGGACCGTACCCCATTTTTTACAAAATCTTACGATTCTGTTTTATTCTTCTACTGAGTGATATTTGGTTATTGTGTAATAACTACATCAACGCCAGCAGGAAGTTCTAATTTCATTAAAGAATCCATAACATCCTGTGAAGGATTAATAATGTCAATAAGACGTTTATGGGTTCTCATTTCAAACTGTTCACGTGACTTTTTATTAACGTGAGGTGAACGCAAAACTGTAATTTTGTTAATTCTTGTTGGAAGAGGGATAGGTCCTGAAACTTTTGCCCCTGCTTTCTGAACAGTCTGCACAATGGATTTAGCACTTTGGTCGATCAGCTCTACATCAAATGCACGAAGTCTGACTCGGATTTTTCCATTTGCCATTTTTATTTTACTCCTTTTCAACAACGAAAGGACTGATTTCTCAGTCCCTTCGTCTGAAAGCTAAAAACTACTGAATAATTTTTACAACCTGACCTGAAGCGATTGTGTGACCGCCTTCACGGATAGCAAGTTTAAGTCCTTCGTCCATAGCAATTGGGTGAATAAGTTCACCAATTACTTTAACATTGTCACCTGGTTTAACCATGTCTGTACCAGCTTCCAATTCAATAGTACCTGTGATATCTGTTGTACGGAAGTAGAACTGTGGTCTGTATCCAGAGAAGAATGGAGAGTGACGTCCACCTTCTTCCTTTGAAAGAACGTAAATCTGAGCTTCGAACTTTGTATGTGGAGTGATGCTACCTGGTTTAGCAAGAACCTGTCCGCGTTCAACATCTTTCTTTTCAACACCACGGAGGAGGATACCTACGTTATCACCAGCCATACCCTGATCAAGAGTCTTCTGGAACATTTCAATACCAGTTACAGTTGAAGAAGCTGTTGGTTTAATACCAACGATTTCTACTGGGTCGTTCATATTTACAACACCGCGTTCAATCTTACCTGTAACTACAGTACCACGTCCTGAAATTGTGAAAATATCTTCAATTGGCATCAAGAATGGTTTCTGATCATCACGGATTGGATCATCGAACCATGTATCCATAGCCTGGAGAAGTTCTTCGATACAAGCTGTGTTTTCTGGAGTTGGGTCATTCAAAGCCTTGAATGCAGATCCCTTAATGATTGGTGTATCTTCAGAGAAACCATATTCCTTAAGAGTATCTTTTACTTCTTCTACTACGAGTTCGAGAAGATCTGGATCATCCATCTGGTCTACTTTGTTTAAGAAAACAATAATCTTTGGTACACCTACCTGACGAGCAAGCAACAAGTGTTCGCGAGTCTGTGGCATAACTGAGTCTGGAGCAGATACTACGAGGATAGAACCATCCATCTGTGCAGCACCAGTAATCATGTTCTTAATATAGTCAGCATGTCCCGGACAGTCGATATGTGCATAGTGACGTTTGTCTGACTGATATTCCAAGTGACGAGTGTTGATTGTAATACCACGTTCCTTCTCTTCTGGAGCGTTATCAATTTCGTCGTACTTGAGAGCTTTATCACCATATTTATTTGCACAATATGAAGTGATAGCAGCAGAAAGTGTAGTCTTACCGTGGTCTACGTGACCAATGGTACCAACGTTCATGTGAGGTTTGGTTCTAACGAACTTCTCCTTTGCCATGTTTTTCTCCTTGCCGGAACCTATTTCTCCGGCATACTTATTTTTATGTGTTGCACTTTAAACCAGAATATAAACCTTCTTCACTAAGAAAACTTATATTCGCATACACAATATTTGCTGTTATTAAAGACGATTGATTGGAAAACAGATAAGATTTTACATTTTCATTCCATAATTTCGGAATGAATCAAACCCGTAACCACCTATCGTCATCTCTAACAATTTGACAACCTGGTTTGGTATTTCGAGTTTTACCTTACGGCTGACAGAAACCCAAAATCAAGTTGTTATATAATCATTACCAACGGTAATAATTTACTATAATAATGGGCCGCCTCCCTGAAAATCATTTATGATTAACTTTACGGTCGCACCGGAATAAATCCGCCTGTCTTCTCAAAGAACCCAAATCTGCATAAATACAGATAATACACCCTTTATTCAGAGTGCAGTATTATATTTATATAATTTTTTAAAACTTTAGGCAATAGGTGAAACTTTTATTTTTTTATTTTTTTTCATCTTTATACTCACCTATATCAAAAATCAGTTCAATAAGCGATTTTGCATAAGGTAAGAATTGATTTTTCATATAAAGAGCAAGAACCTGCTCGCGCGAAGCCCACTTAACAGCTGCTACTTCACTTTTCTGAAGGTTAAGTGTGCTTAAATCTAAATCTTTTCTTATAATATAGTAATCATTAAAGGCATTAAAGAATACTTTTGTTAAAGCAGGAGCTTCTGTTATAGAAAGTTTTATTCCAAGTTCCTCGTAGACTTCACGCATTGCCCCCTCTATACTGCTTTCACCGGCGACAACTTGTCCACTGGCAGAAAAATCCCACTTCAAAGGAGCAGACTGCTTATTATCCGAACGTTGTTGAATTAAAAGTTCCATTCTTGAATTAAATATACAAACATGCACAACAGAACGATAAGGCAAACTTTTTGTCACATCTGCATTTCTTGGAACAGTCTTTCCTGTCAAGCGTCTTTGACTGTCATATAAATCTATAACTTCTCGATTGCAAGAAGACTTTTCTTCATCTCTAAACTCTTCAAGAAGATTTTTCTGCATATAAAGAATATTATACCAGAGGCCAAACTTCTGGGCACAGTTTTTAAAATATCCGGCATTTTCAAATCCCATCTTTTCATGAAAAAGAATACTTGCAGAGGTTAGATATTTGTCTGGATTTCTTGAAGTTGCAGCTATACATGCATACATAACAGCAAATCCACGCTTTTTTAATTCATCTTCAAGTTTCTGATACAAAAGTTTTCCATACCCATTCCCTCTGCAATCTGATTTAATATATATAGAAAGTTCTACACTTCGGTCGTAGGCAGCACGGGCATGAAAAGTAGAGGCATAGGCATAACCAATTGGGATTCCATTTTTACAGAGGACTAGATACGGAAATTTACTGGAAATTACTTTAATACGGTCAGTAAATTCCTGAAGAGATGGAACTTCGTATTCAAAGGAGATTGCAGTTTCGCGAACATAAGGCGAATAAATCTGAAGTAAAGCTTCGGCATCTTCGATTACTGCATTTCGAATTGTGATATTTTCCATAAAATAATCTCCCTTGTAATTACTATTATTTTCATGGGCTCACGAGCCCTAAGAAAATAAAAAAAAGGCGTTTACATTAACGCAAACGCCCTTTCTACAAGATTTATAAAATGAACTACCAGCGGTAGTGAGCAAAAGCCTTGTTTGCTTCTGCCATCTTATGAACATCTTCGCGCTTCTTGTAAGCTGTACCAGTATTATTGTAAGCATCCAAAAGTTCAGAAGCCAAAGTATCAGCCATACCATGACCACTTCTCTTTCTTGCAGCTTCAATAATCCATCTCATTGCAAGAGCTTCACGACGAGTTTCGCGAATTTCCATTGGAACCTGATAAGTTGCACCACCAACACGTCGAGATTTAACTTCAACCATTGGTTTTACATTTTCAATAGCTTTATTGAAAACTTCGAGTGGATCCTTGTCAGTTTTTGCCTTTAAGTTATCCATTGCCTGATAAACAATCTTGAAACAAGTCTGTTTTTTACCATCAAGCATCATGCGGCAAACAAATTTTGATACAAGTCTGCTGTTGTATTTTACATCCGGCATTAAAGGACGATCGATTGATTTCTTATGTCTTCCCATACTAATCCTCCATTAAGCCTTTGGTTTTTTAGCACCGTATTTTGAACGGCCACGTTTGCGGTCTTCTACACCAAGTGTATCTTTTGTACCGCGGATGATGTGGTAGCGTACACCAGGAAGATCCTTTACACGACCACCACGAACTAATACTACTGAGTGTTCCTGCAAGTTATGTCCAATACCTGGAATATATGCAGTTACTTCAATTCCATTACTTAAACGAACACGAGCAATCTTTCTTAAAGCTGAGTTCGGCTTTTTAGGTGTCTGAGTCATTACACGAGTACAAACTCCGCGTTTCTGTGGGCAGGACTCAAGTGCGGGAGCTTTTGTTCTGTTTGCGGCAGATTTGCGACCCTGACGAATTAATTGATTTATTGTAGGCATTGCCTAATTCTCCTATTTTGTTTCCGGTCAGCACCCCGGAAGAAATAACAATTTAAATAGTTTTAAAAATATACAAAATTCAAGTATAGATTGTCAATTAGCAGCGGCGTTTATTTTTTATTTAATAAACGTTTTTAACCGCTGCTAACTGTCAGCAGTCTTGCAAAAGCAAAACTGCCTTTACCCTTAATCAGCCTCTTCCGGCTCAAAGTTTGGAACTTCAGCCTGTGATTCAGCTTCTTCTTCCAGACGACGACGTTCAAGGATTTCATTCATCTGATCATCCAAATCAACATCGTCATCAGTATAAAGTTTAATATCTTTATAATTCTTTATACCAGTTCCGGCAGGAATCATGTGACCGATAGCAACATTTTCCTTAATACCATGGAGACCATCAGTTGCTCCAGAAATAGCAGCATTTGTAAGAACGCGTGTTGTTTCCTGGAATGAAGCGGCAGAAATGAATGAGTCAACATTCAAAGATGCTTTTGTAATACCCTGGAACATTGGGCGACCGATAGCCGGCTGTCCACCTTCGTTTATTACGCGCTGATTTTCTTCATGGAACTTATATTTATCAACCTGCTGTCCAAAGATGAAACGTGTATCACCAACGGCAACAATTTCAACCTTGCGAAGCATCTGACGAACGATAATACCGATATGTTTATCATTGATATCTACACCCTGTGCACGGTAAACATCCTGGATTTCATCCATAAGATAATTCTGCAATGCATTTTCACCAAGAATTGCAAGTACATCCTGTGGATTTGGAGATCCAGCACAAAGCTGTTCACCTGCTTCTACATGGTCACCATCGCGGACAATCATTCGTTTTGTCATTGGAACTAAGTGTTCAAATACTTTTCCGAACTCATCTTC
Organism: uncultured Spirochaetaceae bacterium; assembly: GCA_902802305.1. Taxonomy (GTDB): domain Bacteria; phylum Spirochaetota; class Spirochaetia; order Treponematales; family Treponemataceae; genus Treponema_D. The sequence goes on along the minus strand of CADCLG010000001.1, from coordinate 47,267 downwards.
AACAGTTACAATGCGCTTACCTTTTGTAATTCCCTTGAACTTAACAAGACCAGAAATTGCAGCAAGAACGCAAGGATTCTTTGGTTTACGAGCTTCGAACAATTCAGATACACGTGGAAGACCACCAGTAATATCCTGAGACTTCTGAGCAGCTTTAGGCATCTTGGCAAGCATAAATCCTGCTTCAATCTGAGCTTTATCTTCAACAAGAAGGAAAGCGCCGGCAGGAAGATAATATGTACCAAGCTCATTACCAGCTTCATCAGTAATAAGAACACGTGGCTGTTTCTGATCCAAATGCAAATCACTGATTATGCGTTCGCGGGCACCTGTATCGGCATCGATATGTTCATCAAGAGTTGAACCAACGATAATATCTTCAAAGTGAACATAACCATCGCTTTCTGCAATAATTGGTTCGAAGAACTGCTCGAACTCACCGATTGGATCACCTTTCTTAACGATATCTCCAATTTTTGCATAAATTGTAGAACCGTTAGCAATCTCAATCTTCTGTTCTTTACTTGTCATATAGATTTTATTATCGATGATTGTTACTCGGCCAGTTACAGTAGAAGTAATATCCTTGCCTTTGCGTTTAAGGATAACATCTCCTCTCATGTAAGAGTTACCATCTTCAGCAACAATTTCGTCACCCTTTGTAATTTCAATTTCATCGAGGATTCGGAGAACTGTAATGCTACCCTTACGTGTAAACAACCAGTTTCCATCCTTCTTAACTACGTGGGTACCAGCAATATCTTTAATCAAAGCATTGAACTTAAGAACGATATGGTTATCTTCTGTAGACATTTCGGCAGTACCACCAGAGTGGAAGGTTCGAAGTGTCAACTGTGTACCAGGCTGACCAATTGACTGAGCAGCAATAATACCAACTGCTTCACCAATTTCTACAATCTTATTACGTGCAAGGTTTTTACCATAGCATTTTACACAAATACCATGTTTAGCTTCACAAGTAAGTACAGTTCTGAGCTTAACCTTTTCAACACCGGCAGCTTCGATTTTAGCAGCCATTTCTTCATCAATATACTGGTTTACATCACAGATAAGTTCACCTGTAATTGGATGAACAACACGCTCAATTGTAAAGTGTCCTACAATACGATCTGCCAGATGAACTTTGATATCATCACCGTCTTTAATTGCAGCATAATCGATACCATTGATTGTCTGACAGTCTTCTTCATTAATTACTACATCCTGAGCAACATCAACAAGACGACGTGTCATGTAACCGGCATCGGCTGTTTTAAGAGCGGTATCAGAAAGACCTTTTCGGGCAGCGTTAGTAGAAATAAAGTATTCAATAACCGAAAGACCTTCCTTGAAGTTTGCTTTAATTGGAAGTTCGATAATATCACCATTAGGCTTAGTCATCAAACCACGCATAGCAGCAAGCTGAGAAATCTGACCACGGTTACCACGGGCACCAGACTTGGCCATCATCCAGATTGTATTGAAACCATATTTATCTTTCTCAAGATTATTCATCATGAGGTTTGTAAGCTTATCGTTAGTTCTAGCCCAAATACTACATACACGGTTATAACGCTCTTCTGCAGTTGTCTTACCATGGCTGTAATCGTAGATAATCTTTTCTACTTCTTTGTTAGCTTCTTCCACCATCTTTGATTTTTCTTCTGGTACGAGGATATCATCCATACACAAAGTTGCACCATAGAAAGTAGCGTTTTTATAACCAACATCTTTGATTGCATCATGCATCTGAATTGTAGACCATGAACCCTTTGTATGATAAACATGCTCAATCATCTTCTTGAGTGATTTATCAAACATCTGGCGGTTTACATATTCAATATCATCAGGCATAGCTTCATTGAAAGCAAGACGTCCAGCTGAAGTTTCAATTAAATCACCAGCCTTGAAATCCTGGGTTCCAGAAACGAATCCTTCATCTCCTTTAACCTTCAAAGCTTTTGAATCAAATGAATTCTTTGGAGCAGGAACCTTAATTAAAGCCTGCCATTCAATATTTCCAGTTTCTGCAGCCATACGAACTTCATCAGGAGAAGAGAAACGTTTTCCTGTTCCCCTCGCATTAGGCTTAATAGCGGTCATGTAATAGATACCAAGTACCATGTCCTGAGAAGGAGCAACGATTGTATTACCGTTAGCTGGGTCAAGAAGGTTACGAGCAGAAAGCATCAAAGTCCAGCATTCCATCTGTGCAGCCTGTGTTAATGGCACGTGGATAGCCATCTGGTCACCATCGAAGTCGGCATTGAAAGCTTTACATGCGAGTGGGTGAAGTTTAAGAGCTTTTCCTTCTACAAGTACAGGTTCAAAAGCCTGAATACCAAGACGGTGCAAAGTAGGAGCACGGTTGAGCATAACAGGATGCTCTTTTACAACTTCATCAAGAATTGCGTATACTTCTGGAGATTCAGATTCTACGAGCATCTTTGCTTTTTTAATATTGAATACTACGTCTTTATCAACGAGTTTTTTCATTAAGAATGGTTTGAACAATTCAAGAGCCATTTTTGTAGGAAGACCGCACTGCCAGAGCTTCAATTCTGGTCCTACAACAATTACAGAACGTCCAGAGTAGTCAACACGCTTACCAAGCAAGTTCAAACGGAAACGTCCCTGCTTACCTTTAAGAAGGTCAGAAATTGATTTAAGAGGGCGGTTAGAAGCACCTTTAACTGCACGCTTACGCTTTGTATTATCGAACAAGGCATCTACTGCTTCCTGAAGCATTCGTTTTTCATTGCGGATAATGATATCTGGAGCAGAAAGCTGCTGAAGTCTCTTTAAGCGGTTGTTACGATTGATAACACGGCGGTAGAGGTCGTTGAGGTCAGATGTAGCAAAACGTCCACCATCAAGCTGAACCATTGGACGCAAATCAGGCGGAATTACAGGAATTACGTCAAGAATCATCCATGAAACTTTATTTCCAGAAGCACGGAAGTTTTCTACGATTTCAATTCGACGAAGAAGGCGTTTGTCTGATTTTGCACCTTTTTCAATCATTTTTGCACGTAATTCAGCGGCAAGTTCATCGAGGTTTAATTTTTCGAGCAAAGTTTTAATTGCTTCTGCACCCATGTCTGCTTCAAAAGAAGAACCATAGTGATCAACAGCTGTCTGATATTCTTCTTCTGACAAAAGCTGCATTTTTTTAAGGTCAGTCTCACCCGGGTCAATAACGATGTACTTTTCGTAGTACAAAACTGAACGGAGAGCTGCAACCTGAAGATCAAGCAAAAGTCCCATGCGGCTTGGTACTGAACGATAGTACCAGATATGGCTTACTGGAGCAGCAAGCTCAATGTGTCCTGTGCGTTCACGACGAACCTTAAAATGTGTAACTTCAACACCACAGCGGTCACAGATAACGCCCTTATAACGGATAGACTTAAACTTACCACAGTAGCATTCCCATTCCTTTGTAGTACCGAATATTCTTTCACAGAACAAACCGTCTTTCTCTGGGCGGAGTGTTCGATAGTTTATAGTTTCTGGCTTTTTAACTTCACCATAAGACCATGAACGAATTGTATCTGGAGACGCTAATTTAATTTTTAAGCTGTCAAAATCCTGTACATCACGCATTTACATCCTCCTTATCAAAACCGGAAGCATTTTTCTCTATAAGTTCCTGATCTCTTTCTGTAAGGGCAATCTGTTTTCCCTTTGCATCATAAATTGTGAAATCAAGAGCCAAACCACGCAATTCCTGTACCAGTACGTTGAATGATTCAGGTATTCCGATTGGAGATGATGGATCGCCCTTAACGATAGATTCGTAAATCTTAGAACGTCCGTTCATATCATCTGACTTAATTGTCATCATTTCCTGCAAGGTGTTTGCAGCACCGTAAGCTTCGAGAGCCCAAACTTCCATTTCTCCGAGACGCTGACCACCGAACTGAGCTTTACCACCAAGTGGCTGCTGAGTAACAAGTGAGTAAGGTCCTGTTGAACGTGCGTGCATCTTATCATCAACAAGGTGATGGAGCTTCATGTAGTAAATAACACCTACGAAAATTGGGTTTACAAATGGTTCACCAGTCTGTCCTGAATGAACAATCTGCTTACAGCTTCTTGGAAGACCTGCTTCTTCAAGCTTATCTGCAATCTGTTCTTGTGATGGAGACTGGAATACTGGTGCTTCAAAGAACTGATTTAGGTATTTACCTGCAATTCCAAGCTCTGATTCAAGAATCTGACCAATATTCATACGAGAAGGTACACCAAGAGGGTTCAAACAAACATCGAGTGGTGTACCATCTTCGAGGTATGGCATGTCTTCAATTGGAAGAATGCGGGAAACAACACCTTTATTTCCGTGTCGTCCGGCCATCTTATCACCTTCACGAAGCTTTCGTTTATTAGCGATAATAACTTTAACTACCTTTTCAACTCCAGGACTAAGGTCATCGCCTTCACTGCGGTTCATCTGGCGGATATCAATTACAACACCTTCAACACCATGAGGAACATGAAGTGAACTGTCGCGTACTTCCTTTGCCTTTTCACCGAAGATTGAGTTTAACAGTTTGAACTCAGGAGTAGTTTCTGTTTCTGATTTAGGAGTAACTTTACCAACCAGAATATCGCCTGAACGAACTTTAGAACCAATTCGGATAATACCGTCGTTATCAAGATTAGCAAGAGCTTTTTCAGATGTATTTGGAATATCACGGGTAATCTTTTCTGGTCCAAGTTTAGTTTCGCGGATTTCAATAGAGTATTCTTTGATATGGATAGAAGTGTACATATCTTCGCGAACAACGCGCTGAGAAATAAGTACAGCATCCTCATAGTTGTAACCATTCCAAGGAACGAATCCTACAAGAATGTTTCTACCAAGTGAAAGTTCACCGTTGAATGTTGCTGGACCATCAGCAAGAACATCACCAGCTTTTACTGCTTCGCCAACCTGAACTGTTGGTCTCTGATGATAACATGTATCCTGATTAGTTCTCTGATATTTAAGAAGTGTATAAACATCAACTTCCTGAGAATCTGCTACACGTACCTTTACACAATCACTTGAAACATAAATAACTTCACCATCGCGTTTTGCTTTTACAAGTACGCCGGAATCATAAGCACACTTCTTTTCCATACCAGTTCCAACATGTGGTGGTTCCGGGAATAAAAGTGGTACTGCCTGTCGCTGCATGTTACAACCCATGAGCGCACGGTTAGCATCGTCATGCTCAAGGAATGGAATAAGGGAAGCAGAAACAGAAATAATCTGTCGTGGACAAACGTCGATGTACTGAACATCTTTTGGTGAGCGCTGAGTATAATCACCCTGGCGGCGGCAAGGAATTGTTTCTGTAGGGAAAGAACCGTCCTTTTTAATACCTTCAACGATCTGTCCGATGTAGTATTTATCTTCATCCATAGCTGAAAGGTATTCAACCTCGTTGGTAACCTTTCCGTCTACAACCTTGCGGTATGGAGTTTCAAGGAATCCGTAGTCATTGATACGGGTGAACATAGCCAAAGAAACGATAAGACCAATGTTTGGACCTTCAGGAGTTTCGATAGGACACATTCGACCATAGTGTGAATAGTGTACGTCACGAACTTCAAAGCCGGCGCGGTCGCGAGAAAGACCACCAGGTCCTAAAGCGTTCAAACGGCGTTTATGTGTAAGTTCAGCAAGTGGGTTTACCTGATCCATGAACTGAGAAAGCTGAGATGAACCAAAGAACTCTTTAAGAGAAGCAATAATTGGTTTGCTTGAAATCAAATCCTGTGGTTTCATTGTGTCAGTTTCTTTAAGGCTCATGCGCTCTTTTGCAATGCGTTCCATACGTGCAAATGCAGATTTGAGCTGGATAGTCATCAATTCACCAACTGAACGGATACGACGGTTTCCAAGATGATCGATATCATCTGTCTGTTCTTCACCAATAAATACTTTGATGAGGAACTTCATTGTCTGAATGATATCTTCTTTTATGAGAGTTACGTCTTTTACATCATCTTCGTAATCAAACTTTTTATTAAGCTTATAACGACCTACACGACCTAAATCATAGCGGCGTTCAGAGAAGAAGAGTGAGTTTAAGTCTTTTTCTGCCTGTTCAACAGTCATTGGCTCGCCAGGCTGAAGAATTGCGTAAACTGCGTTGAGACAATCTTCTTTTGTTGGTTCGTTATCAAGTGAGCCTTCTGCAACGTATTTTACTTCCTCACGTTCAAAACAGTTGATAATCATCTGTGAATTGAGAGAAGTATTTTTTCCGTTGTTACCTTCTGATGTATCAAAGCGGATTACAGTGATATTTTCAATTTTGTTTGCAACAAGATCATCAACATCATGAGGATGAAGCTTTGTACCAGCATTAAAGAGACGTTTTTCTTCACCACTTTCGTCTTTGATGATAACTGCGCTTGCTAATACTTTATCTACTAAAGCTTCTTTGCTTTCTGCATCATCTTTTACTGCGATATCTTCAACATCGTAGAAGCAGCGGATAATTTCTTCACGGGTACTGAATCCTAAAGCACGAAGGAAAACAGTTCCAAGAATCTTCTTTTTGCGGTCAATCTTTGCAAAAATTAATTCTTTTTTCTGGTCAATTTCAAATTCAAGCCATGAACCACGGTAAGGAATAATTCGGCTTGAATAAACACCTTTATCATGGCAGAAAATTACACCAGGTGAACGATGAATCTGCGATACAACAACGCGCTCTGCACCATTGATGATAAAGGTACCGCGGTCTGTCATAAGCGGAATATCGCCCATGTATATATCTTTCTGGAGAATTGCTCCAGTGTTGAGGAAGTTAAGATTAATTCTGGCTTTTAAAGGAACAGAATAAGTAACTCCCTTCTGTTTACATTCAATTTCACTAAAATTCTGATTATCCCAGTCTAATTCGTAGAATTCGAATTCAAGCGACATGTCGCCATTTGGGCTTTCGATAGGAAACGAAGAAGTGAAAACTTCCTGCAAACCTTTGTTTAAAGGCTGGATTTCAGATGAGTTTCTTCTTCGTCCATAAGCATCGTCTTTTTCACCAGGAAGACGTCTTAAAACTTTGTCTTTCTGCAAAAATTCTTCATAAGATGATGTCTGGATTGCAATTAGATTTGGAACATCCATAAAGTCCTGGATGTCTTTACCAATGTACTGACGGTTGATGGTTCGGGTTTTTGCGAACATCAGCTCCCCCTGTAATGTAGGTTCAGTGGATTATCTGCTACATGCTAGAAACTCTGCACAGCACAGAAACCACCGAGGTTTCCGATTTGGATTTTTTAACAAGTTAAGGGGATGTCTAAAATAGACATCCCCTCGGATTTAGTTTCACAAGGAAACTAATTATTTTTTGCTAGCTTTACCACCAGCTTCTTCTACCTTCTTAATGATTTCATCAGCATCTGCCTTGCTAACTCCCTCTTTAAGAGTTTTTGGAGCACCTTCAACAAGAGCTTTTGCATCACCAAGACCGAGACCTGTGATTTCACGAACGATCTTAATAACAGCGATTTTCTTTGCTGCATCGAAGCTGTCAAGAGTAACAGTGAATTCTGTCTGTTCTTCTGCGGCTGGATCTTCCATTGCTTTTACGAGTTCTGAAACTTCGAGAACTGACATAGAAGCGATTGTGTCAAGAATTTCTTCTTTTGTAACTGCCATATTGTCTTCCTTACAATTAAAATATCCACATTCGTGGCAGCGGCATTTACTTAAACTAAGTATTCCGCTTTTTTTATGACACGGACAGTCGACAGTTATGAAGCCTGACCGTGTTCTTATTTAGTGGCTAAATCTTAAGATTAAGCCAAATAATACAAATTAGTTTGCGCCTTCTGCAGCTTTTTTGTCTGCATAAGCCTGCAATGTTGCTGCAAGTTTCTGAACTGGACCGTTCATAGCAGACATCAACATAGCATAAAGTTGTTTCTTTCCAGGTACCTTTGAATAAGCTTCGATTTTTGCTGCATCGTAGTCTTCATTCTCGATACTTGCACCTTTAACAGCAAGTGTAGGAGCATCTTTTTTGAAGTCAAAAAGAATCTTTGCAACTTCATTAGAATCTTCTTTTGCCATTGCAATTACAGTAGGTCCTTTAAGATACTCTGCTACATTTTCAACTTTCATCTCTTCAAAAGCAATTCTTGCAAAATTATTTTTTACAACTTTAAGAACAGCTTCTTTTTCTCTTAATTTATCTCTAAGAGCAGTAATCTGTTCTACAGTTAAACCACGGTAATCTGCAAAAATAAAGTCTTTGTATTCAGAAAAAGTTTTCTTTGCGCTTTCAATAGCTTCTGTTTTTGCGCTTTGGATTTTCTTTGCTTTGATTGCCATTATTCACCTTCCTTAAAGTCAACCCAAACACCAGGACCCATAGAAGAACTAATAGATACTGACTGAATGAAACCAGCAGTTGAACCAACCGGCTTTTTTCTACCAATTTCTGTGATAAGTGTATTGATATTTTCTACAACTTTATCAGCAGCCATTGAACACTTTCCAACAGCGATATGTACAACACCACCCTTATCAGCGCGGAATTCTGTACGACCCTTTTTAAGTTCTGCAACAGCCTGTGCAACGTTTGGAGTTACAGTACCAGTTTTTGGGTTAGGCATAAGACCTTTACGACCAAGAACCATACCAAGACGACCTACATCTTTCATCATATCAGGAGTAGCAACTGCAACATCAAATTCGAGCCATCCACCCTTTACTTTTTCGATATATTCGTCAGAACCTGCAAAAGCAGCACCAGCATCCAAAGCTTCCTGAACCTTGTCTTCTTTACAGAAAACAAGAACTTTCTTTTCACCACGGAACTGATTTGGGAATACTAATGTATCGCGAACAGTCTGATTTTTTTCAAGACGAAGTGAAACGTGAGCTTCTACAGTCTCATCGAATTTTGCAAACTTCATATCCTGAACCATTTTACAAGCTGAAGCTACATCATATTTCTTTGAAAGATCATATTTTGCAGCGGCTGTCTTATAATTCTTTCCATGTTTCATATTACTGCTCCACCTCTACACCCATACTGCGTGCAGTACCGGCAATAATCTTTTTAGCTGCTTCGATATCATTAGCATTGATATCTGGCATCTTTGTCTTAGCAATTTCTTCCAAATCCTTCTTTGAAAGTGTAGCAACCTTATCACGAAGAGGATTTCCAGAACCCTTTTCAATTTTTACTGCTTTTTTGATAAGAACTGCTGCAGGAGGAGTTTTAAGAATGAATGTGTAAGATTTGTCCTGATAAACTGTAATTACAACAGGAATTACCAAGCCTCTTTCCATGGACTTTGTTCGGTCATTGAATTCCTGAACAAATTTTGGAGCACTTACACCGTGAGGTCCAAGTGCTGGTCCAATTGGAGGAGCTGGTGTTGCCGCTCCTGCTGGACATTGCAACTTAATTACAGCTGTGACTTTTTTTGTAGCCATTTTATTTCTCCCAAAATTGGTGTGAGTAGCCGCAAGCGACTTACTCTAACGAAGTGCCTATGTCCGACGGACTTACACTTCTCCCAAAATACAGGATAGACGGTCTATATTTGGGATACAGACCCCTGATTTTGCCATAAAAAACTACTCTTTCTCAACCTGTGAGAAATTAACTTCAACTGGTGTAGGTCGTCCGAAAATCTGAACATCTACAAGCAGTTTTTCTTTTTCCAAATTGATTTCTTTGATTGAGCCAGAGAATGAAGCAAAAGCACCTTCGGTAATTTTTACAACATCGCCAATATTATAAACCTGACGAATACGAACTGCTTTTTCACCTTTGATTACACCGCATTTCTGCAGGAGGTTCATTGCTTCATTTTTTGAAATAGGAAAAGGATGGGCATTCTTATTTGTATTTCCAACAAAACCAGAAACACCCTGAATTCGGTACAATTTTGAGCAGGTATCTTTCCAACCAATCTCAGGTAAATCCATTTCAATCATTACATAACCTGGAAGGAAATTATTTTTACGAGTCTTCTTTTTACCATCTTTGATTTCTGTGATTTCTTCTACAGGTACTTTTACGTCAAGAATTACGCTACTATCCAAATCACCTTTATCTAAAAAAGATCTGATTGTGCGCTCAATTTTAGCCTCGTAACCTGTATAAGTGCTAAGAATGTACCAATTTCTAGACATTAAAACCGTCCTATCTCATTACAATACGGAACAACGAAGAAAATCCTAAGTCCAATAAACCGAGAATAATAGCAATTATAACAGTTGAAATTATAACGACCTTGATTGATGAAATGACATCAGCTCTTGTAGGCCATACAACCTTTTTTAATTCTGCTCTACTTTCGCGGAAAAACTGAAATACTTTTGCCATAATATTATTTCCTCTAAAAAATCAGGGCAGGCAGGATTTGAACCCACGACAGGCGGTTTTGGAGACCGCTGCTCTACCAGCTGAACTACTGCCCTATATATTTAAAACCATTGCAATCAGCAACAGTCAAATACCAATTTTATTTTGCTTTTGTTTCTTTATGAAGAATACTCTTTCTGCAGAATGGACAATACTTCATCTTTTCCATTTTGCCAGTAATATTCTTACGGTTTTTATATGTAGTATAATTCTTTCTTTTACACTCTGTACACTGTAAAGCGATAATCTCTACTGCACCTTTCTTTTTACTAGCCATATTATTCTCCTGAACGAAAACAAAAAAAATATTTATAAATGTTTTTTACAAGCCCAAGTGCGGAATCGGACCGCAGACCTCCACATTACCGATGTGGTGCTCTACCAACTGAGCTACTGGGGCAGTTGCAATATTCCACACAACTTGTATAAAACGTGCGTTCTAGAAATATAGTTTAAGAATGGATTTATGTCAATAAATACATATAAGTTTTTTATGAATTTTTACTTAATCATGATGATTTTCCTTTTAATTTTCTAGATATTATCTTTTTTGTATGTTACTATGAAGCAGCTGGGCATTGGTACTCAGCACTATATTAATACTAGCTGCTTCTGCAGTTTGCCAAGCAAACTGCAAATTACTTTTTTGAGGTACAAATGAATATAGATAGTTTGGTTGACGGTCTTTTAAAATCTTATGATGAACAGGGACTTATTAACAGAACCGATTCAGGTAACTTTCCTAACAGACAGAATGTCGTTGCAGTTCTTTCTGATTTACAATCACTGATTTTACCAGGATTTAAAATTGATGAAAATCTTGATCCAATAAATATTCGTTATATCACAGGACAGAAAGTCAACAATATAATCGCAAATCTTACTAAAGAAATCCAGAAAGCAATGATTTATACAACCAACAAAGGTTGCAAAGCTGGAAATACTGCTGATTCACGCTGTTTTAAGCTTGCAGAACAAACCTCAATTGCACTTATTGAAGAACTTCCTAGAATAAGAGCTAAAATTGTTCTTGATACAAAAGCCGCCTTTGATGGAGATCCAGCTGCAAAAAGCGCTGAAGAAGTTATTCTTTCTTACCCTGGACTGGAAGCAATTGTCGTTCACAGAATTGCACATTTTCTTTTTATGAACGGAGTACCAATCATTCCTCGTATCATGAGCGAACACATACACGGAAAAACAGGAATCGACATTCACCCTGGAGCAACAATCGGTGATTCTTTCTTTATTGATCACGGAACCGGCGTAGTAATCGGAGAAACCTGTATAATCGGAAATAATGTAAAAATCTACCAGGGCGTTACCCTCGGTGCTTTAAGCGTTAAAAAATCACTGCAAAACAAAAAACGCCATCCTACGATTGAAGACAACGTTACAATCTACGCTGGAGCAACAATTCTCGGTGGTGAAACTGTAATTGGACATGACAGTACAATCGGTGGAAATACCTGGGTAACAAAATCCATTCCAGCAGAATCCGTTATTACAATCTAAGTTTAATTTGATTTCACAAAAAAAAAGGAGAGAGTTTATGAAAAACTTCAGAATCAATTCAAGGTTGTATGAGTTAAAAAAAACAGGATTCCCAAACAGTAACACTAAAAGGGAATCCTGCCGTCCAGCTATGCTGAACATCGGAGAGAGTTTATCAGCTTATTTACAAGCTGACTATAATATAACATCTTATTAAAAAGCTGTCAATACTTTTTGGAAAAAAATTAAAAAATATTTTTGGGGTAAATCATGGCAAAGAAAAACGGATCAATTATTTATAAATGCAGCAATTGCGGATATTCTCAACCTCGCTGGCTTGGAAAATGTCCTGAATGTAATGAATGGAATACTTTTGAAGAAATTATAATAGACAAAATGAATGTCACTCCCGCAGGCAGAGGTAAAGAAGAAGTTGAAAAAGCAAAACCTGTAAATCTTTCATCTATCACTGCCCAAGATAACACAAGATTTTCTACCGGCATACAGGAGTTTGATAGAGTTCTTGGAGGAGGAGCAATTAAACGTTCTGCAATTCTTTTGGGTGGAGATCCCGGAATTGGAAAATCAACTCTCCTTCTTCAAACATGTGCTAGTTTTGAAGCAGCAAACAAAGCAGGCTGTATTTTATATGTAAGCGGAGAAGAATCTGCAGCTCAAATAAAAGAAAGAGCAGATCGTCTTGAAATTGATTGCAGCAATATCCAATTATTATGTACTTCGCGACTTGAAGACGCTCTCGACGCTATGGACGCGCTTAATCCATCACTCATTATTATTGATTCAATTCAGACAATTTATTCTGTTGAAGCCGGAATAATACCTGGAACGGTAAATCAATTGAAATATTGTGCCAATGAGTTTATTTCATGGGTAAAAGAACGTGATTCTGTTCTGATTATGACTGCCCATGTTACAAAAGAAGGTTCAATTGCCGGTCCAAAATCTCTTGAACACATGGTTGACACAGTAATTTCCTTTGAAAAAAATAATGATGAAATCCGATTTTTACATGCCCAGAAAAACAGATTTGGAGCAGTTGATGAAATCGGTATTTTTTCGATGACAGAAAAAGGATTAACAACTGTTTCAGACCCTTCATCAATTTTTCTTACCCGCAGAAAGGAAGCATTGCCCGCAGGAGTTGTCTGTACTCCGGTTTTTGAAGGCTCAAGAGTATTTCTTGTTGAAATACAAACATTAACAGTTCCTGCCAAAGCAAGCATCTCCCGCATTTACAGTGAAAAAATAGATTCCGGAAGAATTGCAAGAATAGCCGCCGTAATTGAAAAACGCTGCGGTTTAGTTTTTTCCGATCAGGATATTTACGTAAATGTTGCAGGAGGAATCAGGCTTTCCGAAAGTTCTATAGACGCTGCAATTGCAATTGCCCTTTATTCAGCAAGAGCAGATTTGCCAGTTTCTTCCAATACAGTTATTTTTGGAGAATTAAGTCTTGCAGGCGAAATAAGGCTGGTAAGCAAATCAAAGCAGCGTATAAAAGCCGCTAAACAGGCAGGCTTTTCAAAGGTTCTTTCTCCCGAAGATGATAATTCTTCACTTACGGTTTCAACAATAAAAGAACTGATAAAAAAAGCGTTTAACAATTAAGAATGTAGAATTTATAATTGAGAATGCATATATAAACAAAAAAAACGTTGTTTAAAATTTTTTTGTGATTTTTCTACCCTATCTATTTTATTTATCCTCAATTTGAGACCAATTTGACCTAATTTGTACATTTTGACACAATTAACTTGTATCATTTTGACATATACGCTATATACAACGCGATAGATGACAATCAAAATATTCCCCATTAATAAACTAATTCTTAATTATATATTCTCCATTATGCATTTTTAATTAAACATAATGCATTATTTTTCTCTTGGCATAAAACTTGCTATATATTAAGTGTAACTTATGTTACATAAAAAAAGAAAGAAAACATACAAAAGGACCGTAAATACGGACTTTAGAAGGAGAAATATTATGAATGAAGTAACTTTTTTTGATTCACTTTTCAATGATTTAATCGGAAACTGCGCGCGACCAGCCGGAACTCTTTATTACACAAGTGTAAGCAAACCAAAGGTTGATGTAAAAGAAGAAAATCAATCCTACACAATTGAAATGGAATTGCCAGGACGAACAGAAAAGGATGTAACAATTGAATTAAATCATGATAACTTAATTATTGCTTCTACCCAGGAAGATAAAAAACAGGTAAAGGAAGAAAAGAAGAATGAAACAAAATATCTTTTGAGGGAAAGAAAATACGGAAGCTTTAAGAGAAGCTTTAATCTTCCTGCTGATGCTGATTCAGATTCAATAAATGCAACTTTCAAAAATGGGGTTTTGACCGTTACAATGGCGAAAAAACTTGCCGCTATGCCTAAGAAAATTGCAATTGAAGCAGCAAGCTGATTGTAATAAAATAAAAAAGCTTTGTAAGTATAAAAAAGGACTGTAAGCAAAATGCTCACAGTCCTTTTGTTTTAATCAAACTAGTTTATAGATTATCTTGCATCTACATCAATTTTAGCCAATTTTGTGATAGCAGGACCATCAGGATTTGCATCACCAACATCATACCATACACAAAGGTTAACCTGTGCTACTGGGTCAACAGCAAGGTCGAATGTAATAGAAGCCTGGAAAGGAACACCAGCTTTAACATCTTTTACAATAATCATTGATTCCTGGTTTTCCCAATCGATGTCAATAAGTTCTTTCCACCATCCAGCAGCTGCAGAACAGTCAACAGGACGCATATAAACCTGTGCAATGTCTACATCAGAAACAGCTGTCCAAGTTACTGTAAGTTTGTCTCCAGCTTTTGGTAAATCATCACCAAATGCATTTGTAACTTCTGGAGTTGCCTGATAGTTAGCGATTACAGACATATCCTGTGCACCATTTACCCATGGATGGTTTGTTGCGATTTCAAGGAATGCTGCATATTTTTCCAATGCTACAGTTGGGTTAGAGTTGTGTGGAGCACTTGGTACTTCTGCTGCTGTATCTGTTGTATCAGCAACTTTTTCGAATGTGAAGTTTGCTGCTTTTCCAACCTTTGCATAAGATTCCTGTCCATGATCACCGCCATCATAAGCGAATACAACAACAAATGAACCTTTAGTATCTTTATCAAGAACTACGTCTACATTGATGTCATAAGCCTGTCCAGCTTTCATATCAAGAATGTAATTATCACCGCTGATTGCAGTCCAATAATTTGCTGCTGCACTATTATCAACTAAATAGTATACAACGTTTGGAATATCTACATCAGATGTAACTTTTCCACGAAGCTGAATTGTATCGCCAGCGAGTGGTTTATCTTTTTTAAGATACTTCCACAAATCTATTGTTCCCTGATAGTTAGGTCCGTATGAGTTAAACGGAAGTGCAAGTGTTTCTCCACCATCATATGGATCTACTACATAAGATCTTGGATGTGGAATAGATGGTCCTTCTGCTGCGCCCTTGTCTTTTGAAGCACATCCTGTTAACATTAATCCCAATGCCAAAAGCATTGCAGATAATCCTAATAATTTTTTCATAAAAGCCTCCTAATAGCCAATTAATTATAAAACGTTTTAATGTTTGTGATATTTAAGTATAAATCATTTTTCGTATAAAACAAGTTTTTTTAAACTTTTTTGACAAATTAGCGCTTCTTTTGAGTAAAAATCCCTATGACTCCTCCTTGAATTATTTATTTCACACTTATTTGTTAATATGGGCTCACAAGCCCTAAAAAAAAAGGCTGCCTTCTTTTTTGCAAAGAAAACAGCCTTTTATTCAAATGGTTACTAAATAATAATTATTTTACCATTTTTGTGATTGCAGGTCCGTCTGGAGTTGCATCACCAACATCATACCATACACAAAGATTAACCTGTGCTACTGCATCTGCTGTGATATCAAAAGTAATTGTACCTTCAAATGGTTCGCCAGCTTTAACATCTTTTACAATAATGTACTGATCCTGATTTTCCCAGTCAGTTGTAATAAGTTCCTTCCACCAGTTTGCAGCAGAAGAACAGTCAACAGGGCGCATATAAACCTGTGCAATGTCTACATCAGAAACAGCTTTCCAAGTTACTGTGAGCTTGTCACCTGCTTTTGGCAAATCATCACCAAATGCTTTTGTTACTTCTGGAGTTGCCTGATAGTTAGCAATTACAGACATATCCTGTGCACCATTTACCCATGGATGGTTTGTTCCAATTTCAAGGAATGCTGCATATTTTTCCAATGCTACAGTTGGGTTTGAGTTATGAGGTGCACTTGGTACTTCTGCAGTTGTATCTGTTGTTTCTGCAACCTTTTCGAATGTGAAGTTAGCTGCTTTTCCAACCTTTTCATAATTTTCCTGTCCATGATCACTACCATCATAAGCAAATGTCATTACAAGACCACCTTTTGTGCTTACATCAAGAACTACATCTACATTGATGTCATAAGCAACACCAGCTTTCATGTCAAGAATGTAATTGTCGCCACAAAGATTTGTCCAGTAATTTGCAGCAGGACTTGTATCTGTAAGGTAGAATACTACACATGGAATATCGATATCAGATGTAACTTTTCCACGCAACTGCATTGTATCACCAGCCTGTGGTTTGTCTTTTTTAAGATATTTCCACATGTCGATAGTTCCCTGATAGTTAGGTCCGTAAGAATTGAATGGAAGTGCAAGTGTTGTAGCTCCATCTGCTGGATCCAATACATAAGATCTTGGATGTGGGATTGATGGTCCGTCTGCCTCTGCCTTCTTTCCAGAAGAAGCACAGCCTGTTAACATTACTGCCAATGCAATGAGCATTGTAGATACGCTTAATAGTTTTTTCATATTTCCTCCATAAACTATTTTAATGTTGTTTTTCATCTAATTAATTATAAATCAGCTTTTAATTAAAAACAATTAAAATATTTAAATTTTGTTAATATTTTTTAATCAAAACAATAAGGAAAATTAAAGTCATTCTTTTTTAGAAAGTAATTAGAATCAGATTAGAAACAGCTCAGAATTAGATTTGAATCAGATGAGAATTAGAAGGTCAGTTTTTTGAATCTTACAGTAAATTTTTACTTCTGAGGATTTTTCTTTCAAAAAAAATAAAAAATATTGCAGATTTTTTTTTATATTTGAAAAAAATGTGTTATACTTATAAAGGACAAAAATTATATTCAAAACGTAATATTTTAGGAGCACTTGTGAATAAGCACGATTTTCCACAAATCCATTTTTATGATCAGGATTTAGTAGATATTTATAATAAAACTTGGTCTTGGGTTTCTTCATTCTGGCTTAACCCTGCCACTGGTGAACAGGATATAGAAGGATTATTTATTTATCCTGAAAATGACAAAAGAATCATAAGCCAGTTTGAATCAATCTTTTCATCTTTCTTTTTAGTATATTCAAACCGCAATTTTGATGTATGTAAAAACATTGATTACTTTTATGCACGTCAGGAAGAAAACGGCGCAATCCGCTGTAAATATGATGTTTCAAACGGTAAACCAGTAATTTCAGCTGATAATCCAGACGGAATTGGTCTTCCTCTTTTTGCCTGGGCTGAATTCAATCTTTATCATAAATCAGCAAATAAACGACGCATAAAAGAAGTAATGCCTTACCTTCAGAAATATATGACCTGGCTTGATGAAAACTTTAAGCAGGAAAACGGTCTGTATTCTGTTCCTCATACTGTAAGCACAATGTTAAATGCACCTAGAGACAATGCATTTTATCCAGTTGATTTTAATGCCTGCATGGCAATCAACGCTTCTTATATGTCTGCTCTTGGTGATATTCTTAACGACAAAGAATTAAGTTTCCAATATAAAAAGATGTATTTCTCTATAAAAACCAGAATCAATTCTCTTATGTGGGATAACGATACTGGTTTTTATTACGATTTGGACAAAGATCAGAATAGGCTGGATGTTAAGACAATTGCAGCCTACTGGACAATGCTTGCAGAAATCCCAAATGCGGACAAGGCAGACAGACTTGTTGAACATTTGAACAATCCAAAATCTTTTGGTACCGAACATCCTTTCCCATGTTTGAGTGCAGATCATCCGGCATTCAGTGAAGATGGAAATGGTTATTGCGGCAGTGTTATTCCTGCTTTCAATTTTATGGTTATCAAGGGACTGGAAAAATACGCGCAGTATGAACTTGCCCGCGAATGTTCAATCCGCCATCTTTATTTTGTACTTGAAGCCCTGCTTCCTAACGAAAACAAAGAACCTGGTAACTTATGGGAAGCTTATCTACCAAATAAAGAAGGAAAAGCAGCTGATTTCAAATTAAAAGGAAATCCTAACTTCCCTAGAAAACGCTATTTGATAACAGCGGCACTTTCCACAATCGCTCTTATGATTGAAAACGTTATTGGACTTTCTATCAGTCTCCCTAGAAAGACGGTTGACTGGATTATTCCAAACCTTGAAATCATGGGTATTGAAAATCTTTCCCTCAAACGAAATCTTATTACAATTTTAAGCAATAAGAGCAATCGTGGCTGGGAAATCCAGATGGAAAGCGAAAAACTTTATTACTTTACGATAAATATTCTTGACCAGAAGAAAAAGACTTTGCCGATTCCTTCTGGAAAATGCTCAATGCTTATCGATAAACTTTAAAGAACCGGAGTAAAGATATGGCAGCCCCAGAATCAGTTATAGAAATCGGTTCTACAGGGGTTCGTCTCCTTGTAGCCGAGTTCACAGCAGACAGAAAACAAAATATCCTCGACCGTTCGGCTATGCCTCTTTCTTTGGGAAGAGATGTCTTTACGAATGGGGCAATTAGTCAGGAATCTCAGAATCAGCTGGTTCAAATCTTAAAACGCTACAAAGAACAGCTTACGGGCTGGGGAATTACGCCGGAAGAAACGGTTTGTATTGCAACAAATACCTTTAGGGATGCTAAAAACAGCGACCTTGTAATGGACCGCGTCTTGGTACAGACTGGCTTTAAAGTAAGGATTGTTGACGGAATTGAAGAAAACAAACTGATGTATCTGGCAATTTCCGACTGTCTTAAAGATGAACCTATAGAATTGAATACAGAAGATACAATTATTCTTGTGGTTGGCGGTAGTACCACCGAAATGATGCTTATGTCCCACGGAAAAATGGCGGCAGTTCACAGTTTGCGCCTGGGTACGGTAAGAATTGACCAGCATATCAAGAATCAGGTTTCTTCTTATGATGATATCCAGCGTTTTGTAAAAGAATCCGTTACAAACACAAAGGGCTCTCTCGAAAATGAACTGAATCTTTCACAAATAAAGCGCTTTATTGCGGTAGGTCAGGATGTTACGCTTGCGGCTTTGAATAAAGGGCATCCGATTTCTACATTTTTATGGGAAATTGGCAGAGAGGATTTTATGAGTTTTCTTGAAGAAATCCAGGATTACTCTATTGATGAATGTGCCGGAAGATTTAAAATCTCTTACAGCGAAGCAGAAAATCTTCAGGTAAGTCTTTTGATTTACAGCATTTTTATTCAGCTGACCAGTGCAGAAACAATTCTTGTACCAGAAACCAATATCCGAAACGGACTGCTTTTGAGCCGTATTTCAAATAAAAACGAAGAATTGCAGAAGGAATTTAACTCACAGATTACAGCTTCGGCAAAAAATCTTTTGAGAAAGTATCATGGTGATGAAAATCATGCTGAATATGTGAGGATAGTTGCCACACAACTTTACGATACACTCAAAGATGAAATAGGGCTTGAAGAACAGGCAAAGATTCTGCTGGAAGTTGCAGCCCTTCTTCACGATATCGGTGTATTTATCCGTTATGACAATCACAACCTGCACAGCAGTTACATTGTAAAAAATTCCGAGATTTTTGGACTGTCACGCAAAGATATTTCAATCGTTTCTGAAATTGTAAAATATCACAAGGGGCACATAATGCCTCAGGATGATGACAGTTTCCAGATGCTGCCGCGATCAGACAGAATGATGATTATGAAACTTACTTCCATTCTTCGAATTGCAGATGCTTTGGACAGAGGACATCTTCAGAAATTTACAGATTTAAGTATAAAAATTTTGCCAAATGCGCTGGAAATTCATACACAGAATTCAAACAACCTTGTTCTTGAAAAAATGGCCCTTTCTGAAAAATCAGAAATGTTTGAATCTACTTTTGGTTATAAGGTTATATTGATATAAAATAAAAATTATTTGAGGTTTTGCTTTTATGGAAGAACGATATTTTAACAGGGAACTTTCCTGGCTTGAATTTAACGCCAGAGTTTTATATCAGGCACTCAGAAAAGATATTCCACTTATGGAGCGATTGCAGTTTTTATCAATCGTTACCAGTAATTTTGACGAATTCTTTCAGGTACGGGTTGCTTCCGTAAAACGCTGCCTTTATGAAAATCCTGAGCAGATTGATATTTCCGGCTTATCTCCTGCCCTGCAATTGACCAGCATTTCTGTACGCGCCCATCAAATCATCCGCGCCCAGCAAGCCTGCCTCATGACCGACCTTCTCCCCGCGCTGAGCAAATCAGGCTTAAAATACGTCCGCCCGCAAGACTACACCCCTCAGCAGCGTGAATATATCCAAACCGTCTTCCGCCAGAATATCTTCCCCTTATTAACACCCCTGCGAACCGATACCGAAACCTTTACTCACATAAAAAATCTTACCCTTTATGCAGCATTTTTACTAAAACCTATTCGGGGAATAAAAACCCAGGCAGGTTCCGAAGAATTACGCGGTTCCGACGATTTGCCAAAAATTGCATTTGTTGAAATTCCATCTGTTATTCCGGCAATTTACTGGCTTCCCGGCAAAACTGGCCGCAAAAAAGAATTTACCCTTATAGACGACATAATCACAGAATTCGGAACCCAGCTTTTTTCCGGTCTTGATGTCGAAGAAACAATGATTTTTAAAGTTACCCGCGATGCTGATTTCGCCGTTGATGAAGATTCCGGCAAGAATTTTATTCACGCAATGGAAGATGTTTTGATTCAACGAAAATCCTCCTTCCCGGTACAGATAACCTGCAATTCGACCAGTGAACAACTTCTCAACTTTTTGATGGAAAAACTTGAACTCAAAAATGAAGACGTTTACAAAGTTGACGGAATAGTAAATCCTCAGGAACTGCTTGAACTTCGTGATACAGAAGAGGCAGAATCTCTGAGCTTTGAAAAATGGCAGCATTTTTATCCTCATGATTTACCGGATGACGAACCTTTCTGGGATACTCTTAAAATTCGTGATAAAATTCTGCATGTTCCTTACGAAAGCTATGACCCGGTAGTAAAATTTATATCTGATGCCGCTGATGATCCTAAGGTTTTGTCAATAAAAATGACGCTCTACAGAACCGGAAGAGATTCTCCGATTGTTGCAGCCCTTGAACGTGCCGCTCAAAATGGAAAACAGGTTGTTGCCCTCGTTGAACTGAAAGCCCGCTTTGATGAAGAGCGCAATATTGCCTGGGCAACAGAACTGGAACAGGCCGGCGTTACGGTAATCTACGGACTTGTAAACCTTAAAGTTCACGCCAAAATCCTTATGATTATCCGCCAGGAAGAAGATTCGATTAAACGATACGTCCATCTTTCAACAGGAAATTACAACCCAAAAACCGCCCGACTCTACTCTGACTTGTCGCTTTTTACCGCAAATCCGCAGATTGCAAATGATGCCACAAACTTTTTCAATCTTGTAACCGGCTATTCTATTCTCCAGAAAATGAACTGCCTTGCAATGGCGCCAGTAACCATAAAACAGCAGCTGCTCTCAATGATTCAGCGCGAAATAGACCGCACCAGCCCAGAGAACCCGGGATTAATCATTGCAAAGATGAACAGTCTTACTCACCAGGAAATAATCCAGGCACTTTACAAAGCAAGCAATGCAGGAGTAAAAATCCTTCTCAATATCCGCGGAATCTGTATGCTGGTTCCAGGTGTAAAGGGTATGAGCGAAAATATCAAAGTAGTTTCCATTGTTGACCGCTATCTTGAACATTCGCGAATCTTCTATTTCCAGAATGGAGGAGCCCCGGAACTCTACTGCTCAAGTGCCGACTGGATGAGCCGCAATCTAGACCGTCGAATAGAACTCATGTTCCCAATTCTGGATAAAAATGCCTTTAACGACATAAAATCTATTCTGGATACCTACTTTATGGACAACACAAATGCCCATAATCTTTTGCCAAACGGAACATGGGAGCCTGTTCAAAAAGAAAAAAATCAGGCAGATTTCCACGCCCAGCAGGAGCTTTACAACAAGTATAAAAAATACGATGACAACAAGAGCAAAAATACAGAATTAGAGTTCAAAGTCCGCAGAAAATAGCTCCTGTCTGTTGCGTTTTTTTTTTACTTAAATTTAACTTGATTTTTACTTAAATTACTCCTATAGTGTAATCATAAAGAGAAGAGGAGAAGATTATGATTCATCCAAAATACTATGAAATGAAAAAAGAGCAGGAAGCCTTTTTATCCCGAAAAAATAAAATCAACACAAGCTTCTACAACGGCATTTATGACCGCTGGGAAAACCCTATTTTAACCCGCGATTCAATCCCTCTTGAGTGGAAATACGATTTATGCCAGGAAACAAATCCCTTTTTCATGGAACGCCTTGGAATAAACGCAGTGATGAACTCAGGGGCAATCTACCTGAACGGCAAATACTGTCTCGTTTGCCGTGTTGAAGGAAACGACCGAAAATCCTTTTTTGCAGTCGCACAAAGTGATAACGGCGTAGACGGCTTTAGATTTACAGACTACCCTATTCAGCTGCCAGATACCTGCCCGGAAGAAACCAACGTTTACGACATGCGTCTTACCCAGCATGAAGACGGCTGGATTTACGGAGTATTTTGTTCCGAAAGCAAAGATAAAAGCAATCCAGATTTGGGAGCCGCAGTTGCAGCCGCTGGAATTGTCCGCACAAAAGATTTAATCAACTGGGAACGCCTTCCAAACCTTGTAACAAAAAACTCACCGCAGCAAAGAAACGTCTGCCTTCATCCTGAGTTTGTCAACGGAAAATACGCCTTCTACACCCGCCCAATGGATGATTTTATTAACACAGGAAGCGGTGGAGGAATAGGCTTTGGACTTTGCGACGATATCACACATGCAGTAATTGATGAAGAAAAAATCATATCAAAGCGCATTTACCACACAATCACAGAAGCAAAAAACGGAGCCGGAGCAACGCCAATCAAAACTTCAAAAGGCTGGATTCATATTGCTCACGGAGTACGCAACACAGCTGATGGATTGCGCTATGTACTTTATGTATATGCAACTTCACTTGAAGATCCGTCAAAAGTAATTGCAGAACCAAGCGGAGTTTTCTTAGTGCCACTTGGAGCAGAAAGAACCGGAGATGTAAGCAATGTTGTATTCTCAAACGGAGCAATTGAACACGAGGGAAAAGTTTTTATCTACTATGCAAGCAGCGACACCAGAATGCACGTCGCCACAACAAGCGTAGAAAAACTGATTGATTATACTTTCAATACTCCGTCAGATCCGCACCGAAGCCCTGACTGTGTAAAACAAAGATGTGAATTAATCAGAAAAAATATGGAACTGCTTAAAAAATAAGGAATAAGGAGCAAAACTCCTTAGAATACCTAAAGTATTCAGACCTGCGGATTAACTTTTTTCTGCCAGGTCTGATTTTTTTTGTCATAATCGTAAATCACTTCCTGACAATTTTTTGCAAGTCCATCTCCCCAAAAATGCGCAATATCACGTTTATCCAGATAACACATAATAGATGAAAGTAAAGCCCCGTGAGCAACAATAAGAATCTTTCCATCGTCGTTAGCAAAAGGCTCTATTTCCTTTTGAATAAAATTAGTTGTTCGCAAGTATAACTCTTCAAGTCGCTCTCCACCTGCAGGAGGTACATACAAATCTGCCTGATTATACGAAAAAAAGTATTTGAAAGGAGAATCAGATTTAATCCAGTCAGAATAATAACTTCCCTCGCCGCTTCCAAAACTGATTTCACGGAGACGTTCATCTTTTTTGATTAAGTCCTTTTGATTTTTGCAGATAATTTCGGCAGTTGTAAAAGCACGGCTTAATGGTGAAGAAAAAATCTTATCAAAATGAAGGCTTGATAATCTTTCAGCCGCACCTTCCGCCATTCTTATGCCTTCTGCACTAAGAGGAACATCAATACTTCCCTGCAAACGATTCTGCTTATTCCATTCCGTTTCACCATGACGGATTAAATACAATTCCATAAATCACCACCCTATTAAATCATCAGAATCTCAAACGCCTGATATGAGTTACCTTGCTCACAAAAACATTAAGAATATCCGCAGACGGTTGAACTTCAAATCTCACAATTGCATCCGCATATTCTTTAGTAATTCCAAGCGCTTTTCCAACCCAGGTACAATACTGACCATTCTGAACATAATGAGGAAGTGTAATTTCCAGCATATCCTGACTTTTCATTGCAGCTTCAAAAAGACGTAATTTCCCGGCATAATCCATTCCATCAGCTTCAAGGATTTCTGTTCTGACGCTCGCAATTTCCAGCTGTTCCTTAGAAAGAATCAGACGATTGCGCAATCTGTTCATTAAAGACTCTTTTTGATTATCGGAAAGCTTCATTGCTTCAAGCTCTTTGCGAAGATTATTCAAAAGCTCACTTGCCTTTGAATAATTTACAGCAGTCTCAGTTGAAACCTTAGAAACCTTTGAAAGCTCAAGTTCTTTAGACAGCGCAAGATTTATACCATTTCTAAGCAGGGGGAAAGGCACTCTTTCTTCATTCTGACTGGAATTATTAATTTTTCCCATAAACTCAAGGCCACTGCTTTTAATAAATATGGAAATATCAACCGTATCAGGAATGTTCAAAAGATAAATGCCATCAGCAAGCTTTTCCTTTATGTATTTTTTTATATTTGGATTATTTTCTACAAAAGTGACATTAGCTTCAGAAACCTTGAGCACATATCCGTGATAAATCATTGCCGAAGTATAAGAATTATACCAGTCAGCTATTGAGATTTTTAGATTTTGAGGCAAATCGTAATAGGTATATTTTTCCAGCTCAGAAAAAATATCATCTGGGGTAAAGCCCATATCAAAATACAAAGAAACTGTCTGCCGATTTATTTCATATTCCGAAACAATCCCACTGCTCTTAACAGAAAGAAAATAAACAAGATTAAGAAGCTTGCTTAAAGAAAGTGCAGGCATTATAGTTACGGTAAAAGTTGATTCAATATTAACAACCTTAGGATTTTGTAAAGATTGATTTTCCTGCTCCTTCAAAAGTGGATAAGGGATAAAAACTTCAGTGCCATCAGCATTGAGTCCTTTTTTTTGCAAAAGTCCAAACTCAACGGCAAAATCAATCATGCGGTCAATGATATTTCCAGCCTGAACATCATCCAGAGAAAGAGACTTGGGCTTTGCTGCTTCCAGAATCTGACTGAATCTTGATTTCTTTTTATCAAAAACCGTATCAGAGCTTTTAGACGCTACAAGAAATGCCAGCTTTATTAAAGTTGAGCGGCTATAACCATTCTCTGGAATAGATGAAATGCAATCCAGAAAGAGCTGAGCTTCTTTTTTAAGCCCGTCTCTGCTCAATCTTGAAGAGGAAGCCGCACATAACAAGGCATACTGCTTAGATGCATCTAGTTCAGCAAACATTTCCAGTCTTTTTTTATCAAGCTCATAAGTTTTTTCACCTTCAAAAAGCAGGTGAAGATTTATAAAAGCCGTAAATAAAGATTGAAGACAGGCCCCTTTTCCCGGAAAAACTTTTTCCAGCTTATTTGCATCATTTTTTTTGATTGTACCGTCCTGCTTACAGGAACAGCCGTTTGTATGAATATAAGAAATAAAAGCCGCCAGAAAATCAGGGGAAAGGCAGAAAACATCCTCCATGGAATAAGACACGACCTGCTCTTCCATAAGGATATTGCTGATTTTTAAAAGCGGCTCCAGCTTATCCAATACAAGGGGATTTATGCGTAAATATTTTTTTTCTGAATCTCCTGCTTTTTCAGAATAAATTAAAAGTCTTAAAGTAAGGTTTGATATCTGAGAATAGATGTCGCTCAGGGAATAATCTTTTATAAAAAAATCGGCAAGGAGCTTTGTTGTCGCGTTCGGTATAAAATGGATTGCCGTAAGAATCTTAATGTCAAACTCATCCAGAAAACATATTATTGTTTCAAGATTTTTTTCATTTCTGATAAAGCTTGCAAGCTGTTCTACAAGACGATGCTTATTATAAGGAGTTTTCACTTCTCCCAGATACAACCTGATAATTTCAAAAAAGTTTTCATCAGGGAGAGAGGAAATGATATTGCACCAGTCATCTATGCTATTCTTATCAATCATAATTTTCTAAAAACTCTCCATCGTCTGTATAACGCACAATTCTATATTCATAGCCCTGTTCTGCCAGAAACTTCTGACGATTAGAGCCAAACTCTTCTTCTATTGTGTTTCTTGTAATCAAAGTAAAAAATCTGGAAGTTCTTTCTTTAGGGCGCAATATTCTTCCCAAACGCTGAGCTTCTTCCTGGCGGCTTCCAAAAGTTCCCGAAACCTGAATTGCAAGTGAAGCATCCGGCAAGTCTATTGCAAAATTAGCTACTTTTGATACAACCAGAACATTTATTTTTCCTGCGCGGAAATCTCCGTAGATTTTATCACGTTCGGCATTAGGAGTTTTTCCAGTGATTATAGGCGCGTGGAGCATTTCTGCAATTTCATCCAGTTGAGAAAGATACTGACCTATAATAAGGATTTTGTCCTGAGGATATTTTTCTATAATTTGTTTTACAACCGGCAGCTTTGCTTTATTTTCACTTGCAATTCTGTGCTTTATTCTAGCTCCGGCAACTGCATAATCAATTTCTTTTTCGACAGATAAATCTATTCGAACTTCAATACATTCGGCAGTTGCAATCCAGTGATCCCGCTCCAGTTCTTTCCAGGGAACATCGTAACGCTTAGGACCAACCAGACTGAACACATAGCCTTCGCAGCCATCTTCTCTAACCAGAGTTGCTGTCAATCCAACACGTCTTACTGCCTGAAGCTCTGCAACAACTCTAAAAACTGGAGCAGGAAGCATGTGAACTTCATCATAAATAATCAGGCCCCAGGGACGTTCATGGAAAATAGAAAAATGAGGATAAGGACCTTCTTTGTTTGGTCGCCAGGTCAAAACCTGATAAGTTGCAACTGTGACAGGTTTAATGCTTTTTGATTCACCAGTATATTCAGCAATATCTTCTGATTTAAGAGAGGTCTTATCCAAAAGTTCGTCAATCCACTGGTGAACAGCAGAAATATTCGTTGTGATAATCAGCGTCGAAGTTTTAAGTAAATCCATAATCTGCATTCCAACTATGGTTTTACCAGCTCCACATGGAAGAACGATTGTACCAAAGCCTGTTCCCGGACCTTTATCACCTACAAGTGCTTTTGCTGAATCAATCTGATACTGACGGATTTCAAAAGGCTTTCCATTACCGGTAGTCTTACGCAGAGATATTTCAAGAGGTTCGCCGTCTGTGAGAGGAACATCATCCTTTACCGGCCAGCCTGCTTTTAATAAAAGCTGTTTTATTGTTCCACGGTCAGTCAAAGGAAGAATAAAACATTGTTTTTGCTCTGCTTCAGAAACAGATTTATCTTCACCTTCATATTCACAGGCTGTCAGCACCTTTTTGAGAGACTGATTAGCAAGGATTTCTTTATATACAGGCAGGGAATTGCAAACCAGATAAAGATATTTTTCTACCAGAGTCTTTTTTTCGGAATCATCTTTTATTGCTTTTTCTGGATTCAAAAGCACTTCTTTTTCTGGCCCTGAAATCAGTCTTAATTTTCCAAATCTTCCGGCAGTTTCATGAATCCACATAATGATAGACTGAGGAATATCATAGCGGGCAAACTTTTGTAAAACATTTACTGCATCTTCGGGCTTAAAACCAGCGCTGGTTGCATTCCACAAAGAAAGGGGAGAAAGTCTGTATGTATGAAGATGTTCAGGGGATTTTTCCAGTTCTGCAAAAGGAATAAGTGCATTACGGCACTCTTCTGCAAGAGGTGCATGGACATCAAGCAGAAGAGTTCTATCGCCCTGAACAATCAATGGATTTTCATAATTCATCGCAAAAGAAGATTATACTGTTTTTTTGCGATAGAAACAATTAGAGATAGAAAAAATTAGTGATGGAATAATCTGATTCCGTTGAAGCACATTACCATTCCATAAGAATCGGCAGCTTCTATTACAATATCATCGCGAACACTTCCACCCGGCTGAACAATTACTTTTACACCAGATTTATGTGCACGGTCAATGTTATCACCAAATGGGAAGAAGGCATCAGAACCAAGAGCAACATCAGTATTTTTTGCAATCCATTCTGCTTTTTCTTCGCGGGTGAATACTTCTGGTTTTACCTTGAAAATATTCTGCCACTTTCCTTCAGCAAGAACATCCATATATTCTTCACCAATATAAACATCAATTGCATTATCGCGGTCAGCACGTTTGATTGTATCAACAAACTGCAAACCAAGAACTTTTGGAGACTGTCGCAACCACCAGTTATCAGCCTTCTGTCCGGCAAGTCGCGTACAGTGAACGCGGCTCTGCTGACCTGCGCCAATACCAATTGCCTGTCCGTCTTTTACAAAACAAACAGAATTAGACTGAGTATATTTAAGAACAATCAGAGAAATTACAAGATTGCGTTTTTCATCTTCACTGAGGCTCTTGTTTTTAGTAACAATATTTGAAAGAGCTGATTTTTCATCGATTTTAAGAAAGTTGTGACCTTGTTCAAAAGTAACGCCAAATACCTGTTTCTTTTCAAGTTCTGCAGGAACATAATCAGCATCAATCTGAATAATACAATAGTTGCCACCCTTCTTTGACTTTAAGATTTCAAGAGCTTTTTCTGAATATCCAGGAGCAATAATTCCGTCAGAAACTTCTTTTTTAATTAAAAGAGCCGTTGCTTCATCACATTCATCACTAAGGGAAATAAAATCACCAAATGAAGACATACGGTCTGCACCGCGGGCACGGGCATAAGCACAAGCAAGAGGTGAAAGTTCTACATCGCCGGTAAAATAAATCTGCTTCAAAGTATCAGAAAGAGGAAGTCCAACAGCAGCGCCAGCCGGTGAAACATGCTTGAAACTTGTAGCTGCTGGAAGTCCAGTTGCTTCCTTTAATTCTTTTACAAGCTGCCAGCCGTTCAATGCATCAAGAAGATTGATATAACCCGGTCTTCCATTTAATACTGTAATTGGAAGATCGCCATTTTCCATGTAAACCCTTGCAGGCTTCTGATTCGGATTGCATCCGTATTTAAGTTCTAATTCTTTCATGTGGGATAGATTAAAACAAATATTGCTTTTTTTCAATCAGTATGGCAAAATGACTCTAATTTGGGGCTGTAGCTCATCTGGTAGAGCATTTGGTTCGCAATCAAAGGGTAGCCGGTTCAAGTCCGGTCAGCTCCAGATGATAATCGAAGAACCGTTAAAAAATGAGCGCGGAAGCGGTCATTTTAGGTTCAACGAAAAAACGTCTCTGAGCGAGATTTATCGAGCGAACTTTTAGGACTTGAACCAGTGATAATTGGTTTTAGTCAGCTCCAGACGATAATCGAAGAACCGTTAATAGAAGAACAGTCAATCAAGAACCGTTAGAAAAAATGAAGAAGTTTTTTTGTATTTGTTTTAGTTCAACTCTCCAGCGCACAATCACATTCAACAGTGTACAACTTGAACACGTAAACCGTTCCGAGCAATACAGAATAGATGCATCTGGCAAAGCTGTAAATTCCGCGCGAATTCTTGCTCAGCTGGAGAGGGATTGCGTTACGACCTTCTGTCCTCTTGGAATAAATAATTACAAAGATTTTGAATTCCTTGCAAAAAAAGATAATCTTAACTTAATGTTCATGAAAATCCCCGGAAATACACGGGAATGTTGGACACTCCTGGATAAAACAAAAGGAACTACAACAGAGCTTGTCGTTAGTGAACCTGTTTTCAAACCTACAAAAGAATTCAAAAGGCAGGAAAGACAGCTGCTTCAAGTTGAACTTCCAATTTATATTGGTAAAAATGATGCAGTTCTTCTTGCAGGAAGCCGCCCCTCTGTCTGGAGCGATGAAGCTTATCCTTTAATTGCAAAAGCCGCTGTGGGTGCCGGGAAAATCTTTCTTGCTGATTATCACGGTAAAGATTTGCTTGAAACCTTAAAAGTATGCACTCCAACAATCATAAAAATAAATGAAGAAGAATTTCTTTCTACATTTTGTGATAAACAAAAACATTCAGAATCCGAATCAAAATCTGAATCCGAAGAGCAGTTAAAATCCCTGATTATTCAGAAAAGCAAAGAATTAAAAAATATCATAATTGTAACCAGAGGAACCGAATCAACTTTTGCAGCGAAAAATGGTGATTTTGCAGAATGTCCTATAATTCCTGTAAAAGCTGTAAATACAACTGCCTGTGGCGACAGCTTCAATGCTGGATTTCTGTATGAATACACATATTCTAGTAATTTTGAAAAAGCCCTGAAAAAAGGAACCTGGTGTGCTGCTCGTAATGCAGAAAATGAATGTCCGGGAACAATTCAATGATAGGTAAAATATCTTATTGAAAAAAGAATGTGTATGCTAAAAAATATATCTATTAATTATTTTTGAGGATTTTTATGATACAGAAAAGACCACTTGTAAAAGATTTATACACAGCAGACCCTTCTGCTCACGTATTTAATGGAAAAATTTACATTTATCCATCACATGATGAAGATATCGACGTAGAAAGTAACGATAATGGCGATCAGTATGACATGAAAGATTATCATGTTTACGAAATGCCAGATACAGAAACATATCCAAGAGACTGCGGTTGTGTTTTTACTATTAACGATGTACCTTGGGCAAGCAAACAGCTTTGGGCTCCTGATTGTGTTGAAAAAGATGGAAAATACTATTTCTACTTCCCTGCCCGCGACAAAACCGGAATGTTCAGAATTGGAGTTGCAATCGGTGATAAACCGGAAGGTCCATTCAAACCAGAAGCAGATTATATTAAAGGCACTTATTCAATAGATCCTTGTATGTTCCCTGATACAGACGGTAAATACTACCTTACAGCAGGCGGACTTTGGGGTGGACAGTTAGATCAATATAAAAACAATAAATGGTCAGCTGATAACAAAGAACCAAAAGGTGATGAAGCAGCCTGCACACCAAAAATCGCATTAATGAAAGACAATATGACTGAGCTTGCAGAAGATTACCGCGATTTAGTAATTACAGATGAAAATGGAAAACCTCTTACAGGTGGTGATGAAGATCGCCGCTACTTTGAAGACCCATGGTTGTTCAAAAAAGGTGATACCTATTATTTCACTTATTCAACAGGTACAACTCATTTCCTCTGCTATGCAACCAGTAAGAATGTTTACGGTCCATATACCTACGGCGGAAAAATCTTAACTCCAGTTCTCGGCTGGACAACACACCACTCTATTCTTGAATATCAGGGAAAATGGTATTTGTTCTACCACGACTGCGAACGCTCTAATGGTATCAACCAAAAACGCAACGTTAAATTCCGCGAAATCCACTTCGACGCCAACGGCGGAATCATCACTGAAGACGGCTCCGATTGGGGAGACGTTAAAAACTAATGCGCCAGCATTAGTTTAGTCTCATCCACAAAACAGCCAGGGGCGAGATTTATCGAGCCTCAGATTGGGGAGACGTTAAAAACAATTAACAGTTGAGAATTGACAATTGATAATAAAAAAATTGGTGGTTGAAAAGAATCTAATTGAGACCACCAATTTTTTTTAGCGCTGTTCTACAATTTCTTTATCAAACCACTCTGACTCTTCATCCAAAGATTCAAAGTTTTCTTTTATATAATAATAATTGCTTGTTTTCCATGACACCCAACTTTTTGCACCGTTGTAATCAAAAGACGTACAACCAATATTTACAATTATATTATCATAGGCGATAAAACTTCTTATCTGGGGAAGATCAGTGTTAAATATTCCTCCATGACCATCATTTGCTACAACAGAAAATTTCAAATGAGTAAAGGCATAAGTTCTGTGGGGAGTCAGTCCTGTTATATAAAGAAAGCCATCTTTATTTGGACGTATTATTTTTTCCTTACCGTATATCACATCTTTTAAAACAAGTTCAACTTCTGAAATATCAGTTTCATTCAAATTTACACCATCAAATGTGCCATAATCATGAACATTAATTTCTACGCGACCGATTACAAGTGAATCACCAGGTTTTACTTTTTTAGGAAGAGTTGCACATGATGCAAATAACATCAGGGCACACAATGCAAGAAAACTGAATAAAAGTGATTTTTTCATTTTTAATTCCTTTTTTTGTTAATTTTTCTTTGATTAATTATTTAAATAATATATGATTTTGAAAAAATATTTAACAGTGAAATGTCTGCTTTTAGAAAAAAAGTATAAAAAAACTGTCCAATAAAGCAGATACAGGATTTTTTCAAAATATTGAAATAATCTCATGCATATAACTTATCAGACAGCTCTTGTAAAGATAATATGGGCCATAAGATGCTTTGCATCTTTTGTCCGAAAGGAAGTGATTTACGTGTATTTTCTCACTTCGTTGCGAAAATACTGGGCCATCTAAGATTTGAACTTAGGACCAAAGGATTATGAGTCCTCTGCTCTAACCGCTGAGCTAATGGCCCGAATTGTTAAATATCTTAACAGAAAAAAGGGTGTTTCGTCAAGATACGGATACTTAATTCCTAATACCTCGAATAAGAAGCACCCAGCAGGATTTTTTTACAATAACGAATTACTCAACCGTTACACTCTTTGCAAGATTTCTTGGTTTATCTGGATTATTACCACGCAAAATTGAACAGTAATATGCAAATAACTGGGCAGGGATAACAGTAAGCAAGGAAGCCAAAGTTTCAGAACAGGCAGGAATCTTTACAATTTCATCTGCTTTTCCGTCAAATGCACCGCTATCATCCTGGGTAATAACAAGAACAGATGCACCTCGGGATTTTACCTCTACCATGTTTGAACCAATTTTGTCATACAAATCAGGTTTTGAAGCAATTGCAACAACCAGCGTCTGTGGGTCTATAAGGGCAATAGGACCATGCTTTAATTCACCGGCAGCAAAAGCTTCAGAATGCATATAGCTTACTTCCTTTAATTTAAGCGCACTTTCAAGGCTGGTTGCACTATCAAACTGACGACCAATATAGAAAATCTTATCTTTATTGTACTGACGGCTTGCAAACTTCTGAATTACTTCCTTGTTATCAAGAATCTCCTGGATTTTTTCCGGGATTGTTTCAAGTTCTGCAAGGAGTTTTGTTGCCTCTTCATCACTTAATGTGCCTTTCAATTTTCCTGCTTTAATTGCAAGCAAGAAAAGACACAAAACCTGAGTTGTATAAGCCTTTGTAGATGCAACAGCAATCTCTGGTCCTGCAAGTGTATAAATAACATCATCAGCTTCACGACTTACAGTAGAACCAACGCAGTTTGTAATTGCAATTACTTTTAGCCCATGATTTTTTGCAAGTCTCAAAGCACTAAGAGTATCAGCAGTTTCACCCGACTGGCTTATAACAATAAAAATATCATCTTTTTCAAGAATTGGATCTCTGTAGCGGAACTCACTGGCTACATCGACATCAACCTTAAGACGGGCAATTTTTTCAAAAGCATATTTTGCAACTACACCAGCATGATAAGCTGTTCCACACGCAGTAATTACAACACGCTTAGCTTTTTTCCATGCATCATCAATTTTATTTTCTTCAAAATAAACATCTGTAGGCTTTCCATTTCCGTCTTTTACGATTCTAGGACGCATTGTATCTCGAAGAGCTTTTGGCTGCTCGTGGATTTCCTTAATCATAAAGTGCTCATAACCGCCCTTCTCTGCTGCTTCCATATCCCATTCAACATGACTAGGCTTTTTAACAATTTTTTCGCCTTCAAAATTAAAGAGATTTACATGGTCAGAATACAAAACTGCAATTTCTTTTTCATCAAGATAATAAACATCACGGGTATATTCCAAAAGGGCAGGAACATCAGAGGCAATAAAGTTTTCACCTTTTCCAAGACCTACAACAAGAGGACTTTCTTTGCGGGCTGCAATAATTCTGTCTGGATAATCCTTGCACAAAACACCAAGCGCATAAGAACCTTCCAAAGTATGTAAAGTCTTAATAACGGCCTTGAAAATATCCTTTTCTTTTTTATAGTTCTGATCTATAAGATGAACGATAACTTCTGTATCAGTCTGGCTTTTAAATACAATGCCCTGAGACTGAAGCCTGTCTTTTAATTCGGCATAATTTTCGATAATTCCGTTATGAACGATAGAAATAGAACCGTCTTCACTTGTGTGAGGATGAGCATTTGTATCACTTGGTTCACCGTGAGTTGCCCATCTTGTATGACCGATTCCCATACTGCCTTTTATGGTTTCGTCAGCAATCTTTTCTTCAAGGAATTTAAGCATTCCCTTGCATTTTCTAACAAGTATATTTTCGCCGTCTAAAACAGCAATTCCGGCACTGTCATAACCACGATATTCGAGTTTTTTAAGTGCATTTACCAGCACCTGAGATGCCATTTTATTACCAACGTAACCAACAATTCCACACATATCTAAACACTCCAGAAAATAATAGTAAGATAGTTTAACAAGAAGAAAAAGATTTGTTAATATCTACAAAAGCGATTTTATAGAAGAGACAGAAACTTGAACGTGAAATGTTTTTATGCCTTAAACTGATCAATCTGTGCACCAATTTTCTGAATAGAATAGTGAACCTTTCCAGTAATATCAGACAGGCTGGCACTAGTTTTGTTCATATCCTTTGCACCAGCAGACATTTCACTCATACTATCTTTAATGACAGCTGTAGTATTCTGAAGATGCTGAATTTCCGACAGAATCATCTGATTTCCAGCCTTCATCTCCTGACCTGCAGTCTTAACCTCAGAAGTACTGTCATTCATCAGTTTAAGAGATTCAAGAATCTGTTTTGAACCCTCCTGCTGTTCTTCCATAGCAGTTCTGATTTGATGGACAAGTTCATCAGTGTCGACAATCAGATTTGAAACATCATTGAAATTCTGCTTACTCTTAGAAGAAGCAGCTACAACACCATTGATTGTTTCTACAATTACACCAAGCTCCATACCAATTTTCTTTGACTGCTCCGAAGAAGTTTCGGAAAGCTTTCTGATTTCGTCAGCAACTACGGCAAACCCCTTTCCAGCTTCTCCCGCATGAGCGGCTTCAATTGCTGCATTCATAGCAAGCAAATTAGTCTGGCGTGCAATATTAGCAATAGCCTGGTTAGCATCCTGGAGAGTTTTTGATTGAACAGCAACTTCGCTAATCTGCTTATCTACAACATACTGCTGTTCTATTCCACTTGCAGAACTCTCCTGCAGTTTTTCAAATGATTCAGCCATTTTTTCTACAGAATTATTAACCGAACGGATATTTCCAATCATTTCTTCAACGGCCGTACTTGCACTTTCAACACCATCAGCCTGCTTCTGAATCATATTTTCAAGACTGTTAATATTTTCTGCAATTTCTGTGACAGCTGAAGAAGTTTGGGAAACTGCATTAATCTGATTGCTGATTTGAGTTCCTATTCCTTCGATGTTTGAAAGGATTTCTGTAATTGAACTGGAAGCATCCAAAACACTACCACTAAGCTCCTGTTCAATACTTCCAAGCTCGGCTTTTGATCCTTGAATTTGAGAAATAATCGCCTGTAATTTTTCAACGAATTTATTGAACCCTGTGCCGAGACTTCCTACTTCATCTTTACTGACAACTTCAAGACGTTTGGTTAAATCTGCATTACCAGAAGCAATTTCATTAACAGAAGAATCAACAGCAATAATAGGTTTTACAAGAGTCGAAGATATAAAGAGAGAGATGAGGATTGAAGCTATCAAAGTGACAATTCCAATTGTAATAAAAATAACAAAACCCTTGTTGATTGAAGCATAAAGCTCAGATTGTTTTCCAACTGTTACAAAAATCCAGCCTTTGCTGTCTACTATTTTGGTGGACATAAAATAATAACCATTTCCGGCATTCATGTTGACTACAGTTTCTTTTCCCATCTGATTTTTGTAGCCCGCAAGTTCCTTATATTCCTTGAAGAAGTTAGCAGAAAGAATTTTATCAAGGGAATCATTTGTTATGTAATTGCCGTCTTTATCCAGAATAAATGACTGACCGCCTTTTGTAAGCTTTATATTTTCTATGATTCCATTCAATTCAGTAAGATGAATATCTATACCCGATACGCCTACAAATTTTCCGTCATTTCCGTAAATTGCACAGCAAACTGTATTTACCAAATCACCTGTATCTTCATCAACATAAGGCTCCGTAATAGCAACATCAGAAGTATTTTTTGCCTCAACAAACCAGTCACGGGTCAATTTATCATAAGTATTATCAGGAATCCATTCATCACTGGAATAGAACATTCCGCCATCCCATATATTCTTATCATCTGCAAAATAAAGACAGGCAAGGGCGGAATGGCCATCAATCATTTTCTGTAATTCTTTTTGAGTTGTTTCCAAATCAAGATTACCTTTATTAACAAAAGGTGCTGTGTCTCTTACAATTCTTGAAGGAAGATCAAAAAAAGAATCTATTGAAAGCCTGGCAATGTTCAACTGAGCTTCGGAATTTTTATGTAACTGAGATTCCAATTCTTTTAACTGTAAGCTGAAAAGAGGGATTGATACAACAAGAATTGAAAAAATAACGATTGAAACATAACTCACAATGAGTTTCTGTTTTATTTTCATAATAACCTCTGATTAAGGGAAAAGCGTATAACGATTAATTATAACATAATAGAAATAATTCTGTCGAATTCTTTTTCAAAAATACGCTTCTTTCAGAAATATTCCCTACAAAATCATCTATTTTCCAACACAGAAATTAGCAAAAATACTGCCTAAAACATCATCTGGAGTTACTTCACCTACAATTTCAGCAAGGCAATCAAGAGTATCTTCCAAATCCTGAACTACAGCATCAAGCGCATAATCCTCTTCTGCCGAAATAAGGCTGTGCTTAACACATTCAAGGGCTTCATCCACAGCTTTTTTCTGACGCAAAGAACCAATTCCAGCCTGCTCGCGGTCTGTTTTTATTCCTTGAGTAAGAATAGAGTAAATCTTTGAAAAAAGATCTTTAAGGCCTTCTCCTGTCTTTGATGACAACAATACTTCTGCGACTGGTAAATCACCCTTCAGTCCGTCACTTTGAGTTTTTGAATCATTATTTGCAGCATTTTTGTCGGCTTTAGTCCATACAAGTACAAGTGGCTCGGCACAATTTTTTATAAAATCACGGTCTTCATCATTCATACCGCCGGTAGAATCTACCAGATATAAAACCAAATCAGCTTCCTGTGAAAGATTTTTTGTAAGTTCAACACCGCGTGCTTCAATTACATCATCTGTTTTACGCAATCCAGCTGTATCAAACAAACGAACAGGAATACCATTTATACTGGCCCAGCTTTCAAGCCAATCCCGTGTAGTTCCTTCAATTTCAGA
The DNA here is from genome assembly GCA_902802305.1 of uncultured Spirochaetaceae bacterium. Lineage (GTDB taxonomy): Bacteria > Spirochaetota > Spirochaetia > Treponematales > Treponemataceae > Treponema_D. The sequence goes on along the minus strand of CADCLG010000001.1, from coordinate 9,639 downwards.
AACAATAGCGCGTTCTTCCTTCAAAATTGCATTAAATAAAGAAGATTTTCCTGCATTTGTTCGACCACATAAAACTACTCGGGCTCCATCCTGATAAAGCTTTTCTCCTTTCCAAGAATCCGAAAGTGACTGAAGCCTTTTTATTGCAGTTTTTAGTGCAGAAGAATCAAAGGAATCTGCAATTGTCTCTTCATCTTCAGGATATTCAATTTCAACTTCAATTGCAGCAATTGTATCCACAATCAGTTTTTTTATATCGTCTATCTCCTGTCGTAAAGAACCGGAAAGTCTTCCTGCGGCACGCTGCTGCGAAACATTTGTATGGCTGTCTATGATTTCTTTTACGGCTTCTGCTTTTGTAAGATCTGCTTTGCCGTTTATATAGGCACGGAAAGTATATTCACCCGGTAAAGCCTGCCTGAATCCATTTTTCAATAAAAGAGAATGTATCGAAGTCACCACTGCCGGGCCACCATGACAAAAGATTTCTACCATATCTTCGCCGGTAAAGCTTTTAGGCCCACGATACACACCAAGCATAACCTCATCATAAATGCGGCTTTTTTCACCTTCATTCTGACTGGCAGCATCCTGAATCCACCCGTAAACAAGCGTATTTCCAGCTGCTTCAAGTAAAGCCTTAGGACGGGAAAAAACTTTCGAAATTAATTCAATGCAGTTTTTACCACTCACACGTACAATTCCCAAAGCAGCAGGAGCCAAAGCCGTTGCAATCGAAGAAATCGGCTCTTCAGGTGTATATTGATTCAATGCCATTAATTACCCCTTATAGGCTGAACGAATAAAAATGGTAAAAAGGATTGTACAATTTCGGCTTCATCATAAGTTGGATACAAAATACTGTCCAGAATAGAAAGGTCCGACTGCTCTTTTAGCGAAAGCGGCTTCATAGTCGTTCCAATCGCCGGTTTTTTGAATTGCTCTCCAGCTGCGGAATCTGTTCCAATAAAGGGTTCAGTATCACTTATATCAGCTGGTGTAACACCATATTCACCGGAATTGTTCCAGCACATATAGCCACGATTTATAGAATCCCTGGTACCAAAAAATTCTTTCTTAATATAGTCCGAATCATAATACTGCCTGTCGTAGCTTACATTCAAGTAGAAACTTTGAATCCAGGGACGAATTATTGCCCGGTTGCGGCATAAAATTGTATTTCTAAAAGAACCGTAAAAATAAATACGATAAGTTCTATCGGCATAAGGCGAATAATTTAAGAAAGACTGCTCAAAGTGACTCGGATAGAACATAGGACCGATAACATCAACATATTCCGCGAGCATTTCTGCATCCTGCCCGGTACGAGTACCACTTCTATACCAGCCATTTGCACCATAAATATCAATTCCAATCGGAGCATCTATATTTTTTCTTGCATACGATAAGAAAGAAATCAAGGCACTTTCTTTGTCCATTCCCGAACTCTTCCAACGATACTGGGCATTTTTCAGATTGTTTCCATCAGTAGGGAATCTTATATAATCAAACTGAATCTCATCAAAACCGCGGCTCACAAGTTCTTTTGCAACCGCCACATTATATTCCCAAACTTCTTCTGAATAAGGATCACACCAGTTTTCATCAAAATACAAGGTATTTGTACCAGTGACATTTCCTTCTTCATCTGTTACATCTTCATATCCACGGATTCCCACCCATGGCTTGTTCAGAGCACTATCCCAAACCGCGTATTTTCCGTTTTTATATTTTGTAAGTGAACGGTCTTTAAAAGTAACAATTCTGGCAATCAGATAAATGTTTTCTTTTTTGAACTCTTCAATAAAGTGATCCAAATCAACTGCATACTGAGACACAACGCCTTTTTCCATTACAAGAGGGTCTTTTGTATCATATCGAAGGAAACCATAATCATCCTTCATGTCGATTACAATACTGTTCATATTGCGGTCTTTTATAACCTTTTTGAACTTATTTATTCCCTCCTGATTACGACACTGATAGGCAGAAGCATAAATACTTTTTTTGCCGTTAGCTTTTTCTGCATAAGGAGTATTGATTGTTCCCGGATACAAAAGCCAGAGTTCATTTAACAAAACTCCTGACGAAAAACCACTCGCATATTTTGGAATCCAGGCCGTATTTATCATTCCCGGTACAGAAGCAAAAGTATTATTCCAGCTTTTAAACTGAACCGGCACCCCTGGACTTTTTAAGGTATCAATATCAAGAGAACCTAAACCTTCCAGGTGAGAATAAATCAAAACATTATCAATCATTGAAAGTCCGTCAATAGAATCAACGGGCTCTGTACCCTTGTAAATCAACTCCCCGCTTTTATTTGCCCAATTAAATCTGTAAAGGCGTGGAATAAATGATTGTGATAAATAGATTTCGGTATAAACACTTCCATCTGCACGGGTTCTTACGACAGGTAAAATATCCGCAATTTCATCTGGTGAAGACAAGGATGGCATCTTTTCAAATCCATCGGTTACGTCCTCCCAGGAAGCCTTTGCCCGTGCCGGATAGATATATGACAAGCCAAAAATTGGGTGAGACATAAAAACAACAGGTTCGCCGTCTATTGTTGCAACCGCAGCTGCTTTTATGCCAGGCGTTGCCTTACTCATAGAACCAAGATTTTTCCAGGAAAGTCCACCATCCGCTGAATAAAAAACCTTATCCTTTGTAGCTGTTACTAATTCCAGAGGATTAAGCGGATTTACACAAATATCTTTTAATTCCTGAATCTGTTTTTGTAGAGTTGTTTCTCCATTTTCATAGGTTTTTATTGTTAAAAATGGAAGCCCGTTATTCCTTTCTTCAAAGTTTTTTAAGTCTTCTGTATAGAAAACGCCTTTGTCGGTTCTAAAATACCAGGCTTTTTTCGCAGTGTGTGAAGCTTCATCATAAATTTCAAGGGGAGCAATCTGATCTACCCTGCCCTCAGACCAGAGAGAAAGAACATAATTATTTCCAGTTATTTTAAAAAGTCCAGAATCAGAACCGACAAGAAATACATCATTTTCATCTTGAGCAGGATTTGAGGTAATTTTTTCCGGCAATTGATATAAGGGTTTTATTTCATCTGCAAAAATATTAGATGCAGTAAGTATTAACGTTATTAAAATAGGTAAAATTTTCATATTCTGATTATCGGCAGATAATCAGAATATGTTGAGGTAAGATTTAGAATACCTTTAGAATACGTTTGCTCTTATACCAATTGCAATCTGAGGAACAATACGAGGAACAGTAGGAGCACCAGCAATATGATTAGAAGAAATATCACTCGGAATGAACCAGAGAGAACCTTCGGTATAGAATGAGAAGGTACTGAAGTATTTAAGCTCAGACAAATGAACTCTAGGGAATTCCATCTGACCAAGTAAGGCCGACAGAATCTGTGGAGAACCACTGCTTGTCTGATTAAATCTTGCAAACTCGGCACCAATTGCAAAGGTTGCAGAAAGCCAATCCCAGTCACGACCAAGGAAGCTTCGGAATGGAATAGAAGCAACGTTAGCAATAATCTTTAGGTTCCAGATGTTGTTTCCACCATAACGCATTGACTGAGGTTCTTCACCTTTGAGTACAGACATAGCATCGCGCTGCTCTTGAGTATACATACCCCATCCAACCTGAAGTTTTACGTTATCATCAAAGAAGGTAAAGCCGGCACCAAAGTCAAAGAGCATTGGACCAAAGAAGCGCAAATCAAGATACAAGCCCTGAACAAATGAAGGAAGCTCATATCCCATCTTATCACCCTTACGCAGAGCAACATTTACACTTTGAAGAGCAACATCATCCTGTGAAAGTCCAGAAACTATCATTTCCTGATTATAATGTCCACCTCGGTTTGGAGTAATCAATCTGACTGTTGGAGAAGTATTATCAACCTGAATAACAAAGCGTTCTATTGCAGTTTCTCCATTCTTCATTGTGGCACGAACCAGCATAAAGTGGTAGCCTTCCGGAATATCTTCATTTTCAACACGATATGCCCAGTTTTCTTTTGTAGAAAGAGTTTCATAAGTTTTACCGTTGTTCAAGCTTATTTCAATCTTAGCTACTGATTTTGCAGCAATCATGTCTTTTTCTTCTTTCTTGGTATCTTTTGCCTTTAGCTTGAAGATTTCTTCCTCAGAAAGTGTATAACCGGCAGCTCCTCTAAGGAAAGGACGATTTATAGCAAAATATCCATAAGCAAAATTATCAAGAGTTACCCAAGGTCCATAAGTTTTGTAGGTTAAAGTCTGCTCTCGTGAAGAATACTGCTGTCCATTTTCAAGCATAGCATCTACACGAATTTTATGTACACCATCAGCTATATCGGCTCTTGTAACTTTAATTGGGTTACCATCGATATCGAATTCACCAGAGTCATATTGAGAATTTGGAGAAAGAGTAATCTTGAAGAAGCCGGTATTTGACAGTTCTGCATCCTTTACATAAATATCATCAACAAAGAGTCGCAGAGAACGGATTGGACTCTTCTGATTAGAAGCAACCTGACCATAAATATTAAACTTTCCGTTTTTATGTTCACCGTTCATAGGATAAAGAATATCAATCTGAGCAGGTGGCAGTGTTTTATCAAGATGAACGTTTCGGCTTATGTTTGTTTTATTACCAGCCATATCTTCACCGGTAAACTGAATGTTGTAATAACCGTTATCCAAATCTGTAATATCAAGATATTCACCGATGATGTAATCAACAGTAAGGTCTCTAACGATAACATCAGAAGACGGTTCTTCCATATTGCGGATAGTAACATACATGCGGGTAATTTCTACGTTATCAAAAGCAGAACCAGCAAAGAACAATTCACCAGTTGTTGTCGAATCATCCACAGGCATATCAAGAGTAATTGATGGAGCATCGTTATCAATGTTTATAAGACTTGAATACAGTCCCACAATACCATAATTATCTGTAATTCTAAGGAATACTACTTCTGTACCACCAGGAATTGCACGCGAATCTACAGTGTAAGACCAGTCTTCTCCACCTTCTGCATCGTTGTAAGAATTACCGTTATCAAGGGAAACTTCTACTTTTGCTATACCGTTCTTGTCGCTGGCAACACCAGTCATAGTTATAACTCCAGAAACAGAAACATCAATAGCAGGTTCAATAACCTCGCCCTTTGGTTCCTCAAGAGAAACACGGAAGGTTCTTGTTGTTTCATTTCCTTTGACTCCGTTTACGTCAACTGCATAAACAGAAATTGTATGTTCATTATCTGCCATAGTAATGATTGGCACATCGATTGAGAAGCTTGAGTTTGGTTCTGGAATCTGTATGTATTCACCATCATCTATTCTATACCAGATTGTTGAATCGCCATCATCATCATAAATAATACCGGAAATAGTAAAGTCTCTTGTTACTACTTCAAGCTCTTCTGGAACATGGATTTCTGCTACAGGAAGGTCAGATTCGTTATCGATAGTATAATACCAGGCATCCACAACATTTCTATTGCCAGCTTCATCAGAGAAAACAAAGTTCATTGAGTTGTCGATAGGCATATCTGCTGTACCAACATAGCTTAAAACAAGAGGCTGAATGTCAATGGAACGTCTTACCTCTTCTTCTCTGTCTTCCGGCTTAATTACATACTGGGCATCATTGAAATAACCGTCGTCTTCAACCTTAAATACAATAAGAGTATGACCGTTTACAACATCCTGAGCCTGTGGAAGAATTACAGTTGCCTTTGGAGGAGTTGTATCTTTGAAACATACAGTCTTAACATTTGTAATATTTCCAGCATTATCAACAGCCCTTATATCAAGACTGAAAAGTCCGTCATTCAGATTTGTAATATCAACATCTTCATTAAATGTAATTCCAAGGTTATTTTCATTTGATGAACTTTGGATTACAAGAGGAGTCCAGGTTACACCTTTGTTTGTAGAATATTCAACTGACCTTACACCCAGAGAGTCAGCTGCTGTACCAGAGATTTTTACCCAGTCTCCCAGCCACTGATGAATTGCAGGTGTCTGCAAATTAACTTCTGGTGATTCAGAGTCAGCAAGGAAGTTCATATATGGAGTTTCATAAACTACACCATTGCAATCTGTAAATACAACTTTAACGTCACTATATAATCCGTCTTTTTCTGCATACAGAGAATAGAAATGCTTGTCTAAATCACAAGTAAGAAGAAGGCCTGGAACATCACAAACTAATTCTGCGGAAACAGGGGCTGGAATGTTAGGGTAAAGGTAATATTTTGAATTATTGCTCAAAACCCAGTTGCCATTCTCTTCATCAAAAACAGTATCAGCATCTGTGAATGTAAAGATTTTTTCTGTATCTTCAATCAGATATGATTCATTACTTCTTACAACAGTAACGGAACCGGTAATTGTCTTTTCAAGAGAACCGGCTTTTATAGTTACAGCAATGTGATTTACACGGCTTGGAAGATTATTCAATGGGATTTCTGCAGTCCATCGAGTTTCGCCAGGGAAAGGTTTTGTAAGTTTTACTGAACCTTTTTGAATATTGTCACCACCAGGAACTTCTTCACCGGTAATTTCATAATTAACAGAGCTTACGGTTGCACCTGTGTCTATGTAAACTGTTACATAATTTTCAGGTAATTTCTGAACGCCATAAGGAAGAGTAACTGTCATTCCGCTGTAATAATTCTTTCCGTCAACCATTACAATGTTTGCATCCAGTGTCGGCTCTTTAAAGGCTGTGTATTTTGAAAGAACTTCCTTACCTCCGTCAGGACTAACTCCTGCCATAAGCGGATTTGCCCCTTCTGTCATTTCGCTGCGTGGGAATACATAGAAATCTCTGTCCAAAGTTCCCTGGTATGCACCAAGAGCATAAACATCCATGCCTTCAAGCCATACAACAATAGGAGCTTTTGGCATTACAACTTTTCCATCAGATTCCGGCAAATCAGGAATTGTATTTATAGCTACAGCCTTTGCAACCTTATTTCCACCTGCACTTTCAGCTATAACTTCGGCTACAAAAACACCGCCGCCAAATGTACTTGTATCAATATTGATTTTAAATGTTCCGTCTTCTGAAACTGCAACAGGAGTAAGAGAAGTTTCAGGAACATTTTTCATTGCATTAATCAGCCCTGCCTTCATTTCGGCCATTGCACCCAAGATTCTATAGCTTACACCGCCGACACCTGTTTCACATTCTACGGAACCGGTAATTCCTACATAACCGCTCTTTCCGTTAATAGAAGTACTTGTGGACTGATTGTCGATTTTAAGAGTTGGAAGAACCTTGTCATACTTGAAAACCAATGGCTTTGATTCAATTGTTTCGCCTTTATCTGTTGTTACAGTAACAACAATTGGTTCAGAGCTTCCAATGGCATCTCCCGGAATCAATTTAATAAGATTACCAGAAGCTTCAACACGGGCAAACTGGGTTTCTGGTACAAGCTCAACAGCCGAAAGATTTGCGCCAATCAGATAACCTGTAACAGGGAAAGCAGGATTGTTTATAATGACTCCACTTTCAGAAACCGTGCTGTCATCAAAAACAATTTGAGCGACATTTGATTTTACTACAGAAGTATTAGTAATATATGCATAGAATTTAGTTTCTGAAACTCTGTCTATTGAGTCAGTTGCTTTTATTACAAAAGTAACAACGCCTTTTGGAGAATCTGGAGTAACAGGGAAAAGAGCATTGTAAGAAGAAACATTTTTAAGTTCAACATCATTCTCAGTTATTCCGCCTTTTCCATAAAGCATTTCTGTATGTACGGATTTAATGCCACTTTCAGATGTAACTGTTACACCAAGAGAATATCCGCCTTCAGGGTGGATTTCATCACCATTTGCAAACGGAATGCTTTCTTTTCCCTTTACAACAGAAGGATTCTCGAACTTAGGAGGAAGACCTTTTGAACTGATTTGTACGACAGTAGGATTTCCTTCTATATCGTTTTCATCAATTGCAGTAACTGTAATTTTATGATTTCCAGCAGAAAGATCAGAAGCCTTGCAAACCTCCTGATAGAAGACACCTCTTGTTGACTGAATAATAGGGTCATTATCATCAAGCTGAATTCTTACAGACTTAACATTATCATCATCTTTTGCTATACCACGAACAAATACTGATTCATCATCACCATTAAAGATTTGCGCATTGTAAGGTTCGTCAATTTCGACAATAGGTTTATCTTCCTCCTGATTCAGAAGAATATTAACGCTTTTATCTACTACGTTTCCGGCTTTATCAACGGCATGAATAGTGAATTTTCTGGATTTTTCTTTAACGGCTCCAATTGTATCAACTTTTATTGCCCAATATGGGTTTCCAGGAATTAATTCAAATTCACCGCTTTCTTCTCCAAAAGTCCAGGTTAATTCTGTAATTCCCACTGTATCTTTTGCATAACCGGCAATAGTAAATATACCGTTTGAGGCCTGATCAGTTTCAGGATAAACTACTTGAACCTCAGGTTTTGTATTATCTACAAAATAAAGGAAAGAATAAACTCCCTGTGAACCGGAATTATCGATTGCTTTAAACCAGATGATTGCAGGTCCGTCCGGAATTTGTTTTGTATCAACAGAAAGTGAGAATGGAAGCGAACTTGTATCTTTTTTTGTCTTTCCTAAATTAATAGGAGTAAAAAATTTTCCATTATCAAGGGAATAATAAAGTTCACTGATTCCGTTTCCGTCCGATACAATACCCTGGAAGTTAACCTTACCGGAAACCAGCATACCCATTGTTCTGTCTTGGATTTCGGTAACAGGCTGATTACGGTCCAACTGCCAGTTAAGTGTAATTGGTTTACTTGGTACGCCGTTTACATCATAGCCGGTTACTCTGATTGAATGCATTCCTTCATTCAAATTAACTGTATCAAGGTAGTAAGACCAGAATTCGCGACCTTCCGCTCTTACAGGATGATCTATATCCTCATCGAAAATTAATTCAACATAGGAAACGGCATCATCATCAACACAAGTTCCAACGATGTTCAAGTTTCCCGCTACCCTCATGTTTTCATAAGGATTTGTAATACTGCAAACTGGTAAGTCTGAATTCGGGTCAATATAAAGATTATAAGGACCTTCTACATATTTATTGCCGCTCAAATCTGAGGCAGTAATAACGATATTGTATTTTACAGCTTTCTTATCAGCCTTGCCTTCCAAATCGAATGATTCCTGCCAACTGTTAAGATTCTCTACGTTTATTTCTTCAATATCGCTCCGTCCATGTGCAAAAACCGAAGATATGGTAAATATTAATAATGATAAAAAAACAGTTATTTTCTTATTCATTCTACTAGAACTCCTTGAAAAGCAAAAATATACAATTCTACTCTCTCATTATCGGAAGAATTCTAACAAATATTTAATGAAACTTTCAAAACTACTTTTTTTTACCCTCATCACCCCAAAAGAAAAATCTTCGCGATAAGACCCACCTTATACTTTACTACAATTTAATACAAAAAGCAAAAGTATTTTTTTTGTTATTTTTTTTTTAAGGGCAAACACATTATAAAAGATTAAATAAAAAAATAATTAAAGGAGTGAAATTGGTTTTGCGAAACCGCAGTCTCGACTGCTAGACGCTGAAGTGCCTTGTAATTATATATTTTGCCGCTATAGCGGCAGCACTTCAGAG